>JACCWI010000048.1 GCA_013697725.1 Tatlockia sp. | reverse complement strand
GTACAAGAGGTAACGATTATTGGTAATACAGTTAGTTTTCATCATCAACAGCCGATCGCGACTTTATCCCAATTTATGAAGAATTATGTAAATTTAAAATCAATCACAGGTGATGAATACACAGATTTTATCCAATCCAAGAGCTTGGACATACCTACTTCTAATGCTCTATATAGATCACATTTTTATTTTGAAGGAGATGCCTATTACATGCTAAGCAGACTTATTATGGCATTAGGTAGGTATCTTAGTTTCTATCAAAACTCTGGTCTGAAAACCAATTTTAAAGAGTTAAGTTCTAATTTGGAAGAAATAAAGCTCAAAACCGGTGTTTATAACGCGAGGGAAACAGTTGAAGAAATAACTAATGCCCATCATGATTTAATTGCAACATTTATGCCCAATGATGAAATGAATGAGTTGTTAACTTCCTATGAAAACTATTCGGATTTTGGTAAGTTAAAAAAGTATAATGGAAAAATAACTGATTATTTTAAGTACTTAAACGATGATGCTGACATTGGTGCTTTATTTGAGCAATATTATAGCGAAAATCAACGATCCGAAAAGGATAAATGGTTTAAAATTTTTTATGATCAATTAAAGTTATGCCGGGGTCAGGAATATAACATGTGTCATGATCACGCTATTCAATCCCAGATTATAGAAGAATTCAACAAGCTCGAAAATATAAACGAAATTTGGGTAAAAACATATGCCACCAGGAAAATTGAGGTGGAACAAGCACTTGAGACAGAGGCTCTTGAAAAGCCTGAAACTAAGTTAATAGAAACACCAAAGATTGAACTCAAATCTAAACCCATTCAGACTAAACCTACGGCTAAGATCAAACCCCAGCTGATTGATAAGCCCTTAATTGATAAACTGGTTTCCTACCTTAAAGGAATTGATTCCCACAAAAAAAATGGTAAAACTGATTTTGCCTCAGGATTTTGGTTTTTTGCTGAATCAAGGGCTCTTAATAGAAAAGCAAACTATTTGCTAGCTAAAGAATTTATTAATCATCTGGAGAAAGGGATTCCTGCAGAAACATTATTTAACTATGCTGATGAGCTACGGAAAAAGCTGGTAGTAAATAATAAACTAGATGTTGACCCTAATTATGTTGAAAGAGGATTAAATAGCTCAACACTGAATGAAATTATCGAGTCTATTGATGATTCAAATTCATGTAATCCCTGCTTTTAATTGGTATGAGTGCTATTTCCTAACAAGCATTTGATTTAAGTGGAAACAGCAGCGCAAATTCTCTTCTATAATTGAATTTTTTATGGGAAGAATGAGGGCTAACGCAAATGTTAGAGAAGGAGCGTCAATTTTTTACATTTATTAACGATCCTGACTTTACCTGTATAGGAGCGCTAAAGCTTCTGCTTAAAAACAGCAAATAAAGCCAGAAGTCTTTGACTTTTCATAATGCCAATAAAAAGTTATAGGCATAAAAATTTAGCAAAATTAATAGTAATAGGTACTTAGAGATTGAGCGCCCTCCTATAGAAGGGCGACTCTAGCCAGTTTATTAAGATTTATGGGAGTTTCTTCCGCCTTTTGCCCGGTCTTCTTGAGACAAATTATGTCCCGATTTTTTATCACTATCAGCAGATTTAGACTGCTTGGTGTCAGCAGACTTGGATTTCTGAGATGAATTTGAATTTTTTCCACTTTGATTTTGATTAGTCATAATAACCT
The DNA here is from genome assembly GCA_013697725.1 of Tatlockia sp. Classification (GTDB taxonomy): domain Bacteria; phylum Pseudomonadota; class Gammaproteobacteria; order Legionellales; family Legionellaceae; genus Tatlockia. The sequence continues at coordinate 50,643 of JACCWI010000048.1, read as the reverse complement.
CTCTTATATTTAGTGAGTAAATACACAATCTTTGTGCCTTTTTAAATTAATATTATCCCTGTAATTTGTCAAACATTTTGTGACATTATTTAAAATTTATTTATAATTAAAAAATTTGACCCTTTAGAAGAAGTTTAAATTATTGACATAGCGCGCAATATTTTTTATCTTCAATGTTTTTGAAACTGAAGATTTCAATGACATTTTATAGAACAATTGCTGATGGTATAGGAACCGCTGCTGGTGTTGCTTGTCCTTTTTTTGGAATCATCTCTGCGAGCTTAAGTTTAAAAATAGGAGGTTCCTTCGCTATAATCCTAGGCTCATGTTCACTTATTCTATTTGCAGCGATAGCAGTTTCTGTTTTCTTAATCGCTTATTTCAAAAACCAGGCGGATGAAACTGAATTAAATAAAAAAGTATTATTAAATACCTCTGAATTTATAGACAATCTTTGTATACTTAAAAAAAGTGGTATAGATTGTACAGAATTATTGAAATCTGATTCGTTGCCTTATGATTTGTTCTGTTTTATTGAGAATAATTATCCTTCCTTCTTACCTAAATATTTATCCATATCTGAAGATAAAAATTCAAAAATTATATCCACAATTCTTAATGAATATTATCTCTCCTCCGATCTAGATAAAAAAATTAAACCGGTTTCAACTCCGGAGCTAATCAAAGTTTTTTTTATAAATTCAGCTGCGATTTTTGGAACAATTGCCGGTTCCTCGGCTGGTTTAATGGGTATAGCGATGGGGCTTGGTTTCCTCAGTGGTTTTGGAGCTATACCTGCTGTAGGAGTTGGCATTATAATTTTAGCGACAATTGCAGCCGTTGCAGTTGCATCCCAAGCTATTGAGGCTACGATTAAAACCAATCAAAAAACTCAATTGTATAAAGGTCTTAAACAATCTAATCGTTCTTTGAATAATTTAAATTTGGCTTGGAATACGCCAAAATTTGAAAAAGATTTTTCTTCAGTAAATTCAGTATATCCCTCTAAAACACTAAATTTTTTTGAAAAGGCAATAGAACTGCCCAATTTAACTAGCGAAAGCAACTTAGTTTACAATCATAAATAGCTCTAATTCTTTAAGTTACAGTCTGTTGAACTTTTGTCACTCATTTGCTAAATTTTATTTTTTATGATTATTCTGTATGAATAACGCTATAAGATTAATTTTAACAACTAAGGAGATTGGGATGTCTGAATTTAGAAATGATCGTTTTACCACTGAGCTTTTTGATTCTAAAGAGTCCGCTGAAAAAGCCTATCAGCGCGCTATCGAACGGGGCTATAGTGAAAAAGATATTAATGTCATGATGTCTGACGAATCCCGCAAAAAATATTATGATTCTCCTTTAGTAAACGAAGGCAATAAATCCATGGAAGGCATGGGCGTTGGTGGAGCTACCGGTGCTGTAATTGGTGGCATTGTTGCTGCTATCGCTGCAGTTGGTACAAGCCTGGTCATTCCTGGTTTAGGTTTGGTTGTCGCAGGACCTATTGCCGCAGGCTTGGCTGGAGCTGGTGCGGGAAGTATTACTGGTGGATTAGTTGGTGCATTAGTAGGCTGGGGTATTCCAGAAGAAAAAGCGAAACATTATGAAAAAGGTATTAAATCCGGCGGTATCGTTTTAGGTGTGGATGAATCGAAATCTGAAAGCGATTTGCGTAAAGATTGGGAAGAGTATCGTCGATAACCTTACCAAAATCACTCTTGGAACAAGTTCTAAGAGTGATTTTTATTTATATTCATATTGGTTATTAATTTATTCTCAATCATCCCTTTTAACAAACTCCTATGACAATGATTTTCATCTTTACACGCTGAGGAACAGAGCAAAGTAAGCGTTTGCCCCGCTTCAATAACCTTGGCAAGAAAAGCAATTAACTTCTGTGAATTAGCTGCTTTCATCTCCTCAAAATAAAATACACAATAAATATCCCAACTTAAAGGTACTCCGGTGATTTTCCCGTAGGCTTTAGCATGTAATTCACGACTAGGAGCTAGTTGTTTAAACCAAGCGTCCCAAGTTTCATCTTTTCTAGCTAAGCCTCTGGGGCGATAACGACAGATTAGAATTCTCCAACCATCAGTTGGGGAGCATGGATCACACCAGCGCTTCGTTTTAATGCTCATAAAAACTCATATAGGATAAATTATGTAAAGTATAGCCAATAGGTCTATAGAGATTGGAGAGCAATCAAAGTTTGGAAGAAAAATATTATTCTATTTAATCAAATAGTGTATGATTAGCTCATTTTTAAAAATAGAGGCTAAATAATGACTACACCGGTTATATTAACTACATATATACAGGGAAATCACCAAATTTTAATTGATAGGACCTTGCAAATTCTTGAACTTTTAACTCAAAATAATAGCGTAACAGCGGCTTGGTTTAATGATGAGCTAATTAAAAATTTAAAACTCATCACCGCTTTAAAGCCGCATTCAAGATTTCATGAATTGTATTTAAAATGTTTATTTTATTCACAATTAGTTAAAGTCATTAATTTAGAACAATTTAAAATTTTTTCACTTTCAGATAAAGTTTTAGTGGAATTATTGTTTAGTCCCGCGCTTGAAACTAATCTAATCGGTTTCTATAAAATGAAGAATTTTAAAGGACTAATTACTAATTATAACCTCCTAACCAACTCTATTAATTCAGTTAACTTTAAAAATGAAATTGATTGCTGGGAAAATACAAATTATTTATCAAATATTAATCAGCATCTGCAAGAATACATTAACTGGTTCAATGTTAAAAAAGACCCCGTAGAAGAGAAACCAGCCGCTTCAAAAGCTCAGGTTGAGAAAACTTCTGCACTTTTCAATCAAGTTTTTAATAGACCTGAATTTAACGTTGAAATGGAAGAGATCAAGGAATTAAGCTTAGAAAAGGGTGGTTTTCTGGGTACAACGGGCCTTTATAATTGTGTAGCTATCATCTCGGTGGTTGAAAAAGAGAATGAAAAGCCAAAGGTTTTCTTAAAGCATAGTGTCTATGATCATGAACCTTACATGGAGTGGGTTTATAATAATTGCCAAAAAAAGGGACAAGATGTGAGTTTTTATCTTATTGGGGGTATGCCAGATCAGCTTGAAAATCTTCTCCCTATTATATATAAAGGCAAGCTTTCTATTAAAGACCTTTGCCTTGTCCACGCTACTGTAGTGGTCAATGCCTGCGTCATTCATTATGAAGATTGTATTTCCATTGATGTATTAACTTATCCTTCAGCAGAAACCTTATTTAATGACAGGAGTCATGATAATTCAAGCTCTGAAAATGATTCCAGTGAAGATAGTCGTGAATCACATGAGCCAGAGCCCAAAGAAACCCCAAAATCGGAAATTATCAGCGATAAAAGGGGTTTAAGCTTCTTTACTAATAAAAGAGAGAGGCCTGACTCAGAACAGGCTGAAAAGGGTGAACAGGAAATCAAGAAAATAAAGAATGATTTCGCTCTTTAACTCTATAAATTTAAATTCCTCAGTCTAGGCTGAGGAATTTGTTAAACTAAATCAATTTTCAAATCTATTTACTATGATAAAATTAATGTATTAATATTAACTTATCTACTCTAGATATTAGGGCTATACTAGTTCTAACTCATTTTAAACGGATTTAATTTGATGATAGCCATAATAGTTAATAAGAAAGCAAAAAACGCGGACTACCTGGATAGCTATCTGCAATCTTTTGATGAATCACAATTTACTTATGATTTATTTGAAACTGATTCTAAAGATTTATCCTCCACAATTAAAGACTGTGTCTTAAAATATTCGATTATTCTTATTGGTGGCGGGGATGGTTCTATCCGTTCAGCTGCCCAGGTCTGCGCTAATACTTCTATTAAATTGGGTGTCCTTCCTCTAGGTACAATGAATCACCTGGTTAAGGAATTGGGCTTACCGCAGAACCCAAAGGATTTAACCGCGGCAATAAAAAGTGAAAATCTAATTCAAATTGATCTGGGTGAAGTCAATGGTTTTGTATTTATAAACAATTCATCTATTGGTTTTTATCCGAAATTTGCACAAAAAAGGGATAGATACTCTAAATTTTATAATAAATGGTTAAGTTATATTCCCAGTTTCATCGAGAGTTTTAAAAAACATCCAGTTTTTAAAGTTAGAGTAAAATCTAGCCAATTAAATCGTTCCTTAAATACATCCTTTCTAATGGTGTCCAATAATATATATTCGCTTAAGTTTCCCATAACAATTACTAGAGATAGCTTTAATGATGCACTCCTCGGTCTTTATTATTTTAAATACGGCAAAATTAACTTTATTAAAATTTTAAAAAGTTTATTTAATAATAAAAAAAATTTTGAAATTTTAAAATTATCTGAGCCTCTTGAGTTGCATTTTCCTAAAGAAAAAAACATACATATTTCACTGGACGGCGACACACTAAGTTCAAAGACTCCTTTGCTTTATAAATCTTTACCCAAAGCACTTAATCTTTTGATGAATCCTTCATGAGAATAGTGCAAATTTCTGATCTTCATTTTGGCATGCATAATCCCTATCTGATAGAACCGTTTCTAAGCGATTTAGCTGCATTAGAGCCCGATTTAATTCTAATTTCAGGTGATTTAACGCAAAGAGCCAAGGAAGAGCAATATATTTTGATGCAACAGTTCTTAGAGCGAATTGCTCTACCTTTTCTTGCTGTACCAGGAAATCATGACATCCCATTTTTTAACCCCTTTAAGCGCCTACTCCAACCTTTTAAGCATTATCACCGCTATATTTCTCAAAATTTAGACTCTCAGTTCTCTAATGATGAAGTTAATATCTTAGGAGTGAATAGTGTTGATCGCTTTAAAATTAAAGATGGCCAATTGAGTCAATCCACTTTAGAGCGTATCAAAGATCATTTTTCCAGCAATTCCAGTCAGTTAAATATTCTTTTTTTTCATCATAATCTTAATTATTTTTCGGGTTTGCATCATCCTTTGAATAATGCGGAAGAATTTATTGAATATTTAAAAGATAGTCCAATTCATCTTGTATGCACAGGTCATCTTCATTATGCCAATGTAAAAATTATCAGCAAAACTCCTGCTCAACAATTTGCCCTACTCCACGCCGGTTCTTTGCTTTGCGCGCGTTCTAAAGATAAACAAAATAGTTTTTTTGTTATAGATATTGATAAATTAAAATGCAAAATTGATTTAAGAGTTTTTGAGGGTCAGAAATTTAATTCTCAACAGGGATATGAACTCGATTTTGGAGATAAATAATAGAAATTTTACGCTTCAATTTTTTTAGAGAAAGTTAGCCGAATAATCCAAGAGTATGAGAGTTTTTATTGATTAATGTGGGTCACAAGGGAAGTGAGTAATGAATTTTTTAGGAATTTACCTCTTTGTAATTATCTCAGGGATTCTTCAAGCAATTGGCAATCCTATAAATGCTCAGCTACGAATTTTAGTGCAAAATCCCTGGTTAGCCAGCGTTGTTTCATTTACAGTGATTCTTTTTGCTTGTATTTTATTGTTTATAATTATACCCAAACCAACATCTAACTTGAATTTAATTACCCAACTACCCTGGTGGGCTCCCTTAGGAGGCCTTGCTGGGGCTATCGCTTTTTTCTCAGGGTTATTATATATCGATAAAATTGGTGCAGCCACTTTTAATGGCTTAGTCATTACTGCTAATGTGATTACATCGCTTGTCCTGGATCATTACGGCTGGCTGAATCTTCCAGTTCAGACTATTAATTTATACCGTTGTCTGGGAGGATGTTTTATGGTGCTTGGTGTCATATTAATTGCAAAATTTTGAGCTAAAAGAACAGGTTATTTATAGCGGTATGTAATTAATAAACAACCTATTCTATCCAATTATCAGAATTGTTCATGCTTTCCAATATCAGGTCGATGACCGGATACATAAGCATTTGCATATTTAAATAACTGAGTTATTTTGCTGCCTTTCCCTTGCCAATACTCAGCCTGATAAGCTTCGATTTTCATTAAAGCGACAGAGGGATCTTCCTTGCCTTGTGGAAACCAGGCTGCAATAAAGGGGCTCCAAAATTTTTCTATTAACTCGTTATCCCTTATTACAGAAGCCTTTCCTGAAACCGATACATAGCTTTGAGACTTAGGGCAACTAAAAGTTAAACAGATATTTTGATGTTGGCTAACCTCTCTGGTTTTTTCTGTAGGTACCTCAGTAAAAAAATAAAACGTTCCATCAAATTTATCTTGCACCAATTGCATAGGTCGTGCTTGCATAAGATCTTGTTCAGAGGTAACTAACATTGCAGTTTCTAAAGGTTTAACTAAATCCCATAATTTTTTTGCTTCTTCTGTAGTTAACATAAAGTCTCCTTGCTTAGTGGTAAAATTCTTTGACCTTATTTGATAGTAGAGGAACGGTTAAAAGGCTACAAGTCTCGGCTGATTTTTTTGACGGATTATCTTGCCAGACCTTAGATGGATTGCTTCTTAAGATAAGAATGAGGTATTTAAATTCTGCCTTTCACATTCTAACTTTTCATTAAAATTATTATTTAATTGATCAATGAATTCTTGATTCTGCTCGAGAAAGTCATGCCCAAGATTATCCGGTTCGCATAAATCAATTAAGGCAGCTTGATAATCTTTATAATGAGATTCATAGCTACCTCCAAGCGCTGCAAGTTGTGCTGAGGAACCCTTAATCGATTCATCATCATAATTTTCTATAACCACTGGCTCAGTTTCGTCTATGTCTTCAGCGGAAAATTCAGTTTTTGAGGTTGAAATAATAACCAGGCTTGAAAAAATTCCAACAGCGAAACCTAGGGTAGCACCGATTAGAGTGCCTATGATATTACCCAAACCGGGAACAACTGTCCCTACTAAAGCGCCTGCCGCTGCGCCGGCAATCATTGCTCCAATTACAGATGAAAGGGCGCCCTTAACTATTTTAGAATTAACAGATAGATTAAGACCAACAATAAAAAGACCGGAACCTGCGCCAAAGCAGCCTCCTATTGAAGCGCCCGCCAATGTCCCTAAGCCGGGAAAAACAAAAGTACCTAAAATGGCACCTAAAATAGTGCAGATACCAGCATAAATTAAAGGAGTTATAAGTCTTAGCCAAACAATTTGCGAAGCAGGCTCTGAAACGTCAGTAATATCGCTATCTTTCCTTAATTTTAAAATAACTTCCTGAGCAAAATCCTTTGGAATTCTAATCAAGACTTGTGAAGGATAGCTTTCTAACCAATGGCCGTTAAATTCAATCCGTTTATCAATTTTTGCAAAATTAATGGGCTTCTTAGCTTCCAGGCTCACTTCAGTGTAAAAAAAATAGCTATATAGCCTTTGAAGGAGGGAAGGTTTAGAACTTGTCTCTTTTTTAGTAAGCATTAGTTTCCACTATCCTATAAAATGTTGCGCAATAATAGGTCATTTGTTTTTAATATACAATTTAATTTGCTGGAAGCCGAGAAAACAACTTAGAGCTGCTAAGCCTGAAGACCTATCAGAAAGATAGCTTGGAAAATTTAACTTTTACATGAAATTAAACCAGCTGTGACGTTTTATTTTTGTTTTTTGCAAGAAATTTCACTGCAATCATGACACTCTTTAATGGCCAAGGCAAAAGCATTACTTAATGAATTCGTAGCAAAAGCAGAATTTAGATCCTTATCTTGAGTCGCTTCTTTAGTTTTCCTTATCATAGTTTCAGTAGCAGGACCTGTAGTTTGATTTGTTGAAGTTTGTTGAGCATTGGTAGTGCAAATCCATTTGGTGGCGTTAATATCAGGTGAGCTAGCGGCATAAATTGCACCTATACTAAGGCAGTTGCAAATTGAAAAAATGAGTAGTTTGTTCATCTTAGCTCCTTAACTTTAATCTTTTCTTAAGCTTAGCATAAGCAACTAATATTATTATTTTTATTGATTAATTAAATTTTTTTGTTATAAATAATCATCAAAATAGACGATTAATTGACACTGTAGTTAAAAATTGTATAATTGCTCTTTTTTTAGTTAGGGCATTTAGCAATGACATATACTTACAACCCTCACAAGCACGTTAAAATTTGGCTTAGTACTGATAAAAATTTATTTATGAATGTCACAAACCAACGACGTCTTGTAACGATGCGACAAACTAATACTAATGATTTAATTTACTTAATCTTTGATAGCCGATTGCTAACTGAAAAATCAGTTGCAGATCTATATTTCTTTTGTAAAAAAAATAATCTCAAAGCTCTTAACGTTGTCGATATTTTTGCTCTTTGTCAAACTGTTGAAGAACAAAATTTAATCAGCGATTATGAAAATGTAATATCTACTAAGGATTCTGAACAGATTATTGTTCTTTGTAGAGATATTCTGAGCTGGTTGAAGCCTGTTTATGAATTAGGGACTTATAGCGATTTAGATGTGCTAATTAATACCAGGGAAATTGAGACGATAGAGGTCGATAGACCTTTGCTCTTACCTATTTCTAGTCAAAGCCTTGATGATCATGGAGTTGTAATTGGATTAAATAATAATGTAATTGCTGTGGTGGATTCAGATAACGCGCTACCCCTTATCCAGAAGATTCAGCGTGATATACATGAGTCTTGCGCTTTTTTTGAAGAAGGGCATTCCTATTTCGAAAAATACATGTCCAACACAAAGAAAGGTGATTTTTCTTCTCTTTTTGAAGAAAATTCAGAGGTTGATTTACTACATAGCTGGTCTAAAGGCAGCTCAATTCAGGCGGCTCGCGTTAAGATTTTTAATATCTGTGCCACTAATCAAAGCTTCTGTGAACAATTATTATTAAATGAAAAACAAATTGCCTCGTTTGGACGTGAACGTCTAGGCATGGAATTAATTGAATTAAAATTACTCGCGGATGAACGACTAGTTGCATTTGCGGATTTTATAACTAATTTTCCAACCCCCTTCAAACCAAAAGAAAAAGAAGCAATGATTCTTAAAAGAATTAATTCTCACACAGAATGGCTTCAGTTAAATCAAGCTAAGCTTAATACAATCTCTGAATTAATGCAGCTAGATGAGCAAAAGCTGGTAGAGCAAATGCGAGAACGATTTCGAGAGCAATTTATTAAAAATAGCGTGATTTGTACCACAGGCCCCTACAATATCAAATTTAGTCTTTTTGGAACAGAAATCTCAAGTCAAGCTGATTTTGAAGAGAAAATTGCTCCTTATTCCTTTAACTACAATGAATTAAATCATTTGTTCTCCGTTGAGAATAAAGAATTAGGTATTGATCCTTGCAAATCCAAAGGTGATTTCTCTTGGCTGCCCAGAGGGCGAGATCTTTTAATAAAAGGTGATAAGGTTATAGAAAATGCAACAATTACCTTGCAAAGCGCCTGCCTTAAATTTAATGCTCAAGAAGCATATAGAAATTTACAAAATTCCCGATTTTTTAAGCCGGCGGACGCGGAAAAAAGCGGAGTGGAGGCTTCACATCCTGGACTTCTAGAAAACAGTTTATAAGTGATTCGGTGAACAGGGCGATTTCCTCAAAGTTTAAAAATTTGCCAAGGAAGAAAATTCATTCAAGGTAGCCTTGCTCAATATTTAAAAGTGATGGGATTTAAAACTTTGATGAAATCGCCCTGCAGTGCGTATTTAAACTAAATAGCGTTAATATTGGCTTAAGCTAAATCCAGTACAATTGATTATTATTAATATAGAATTTTAGGTAGCCAATATGTACCAAAAGACAGAAATCAGTACTACTCAAATTACAGAGACTTTGCGACAGGAATTTATTTTCTTATGTCAGAGTTATAAAAATCAGTATTTACTTTTTCCTAACACTCATACCGAGTTTGCCGAGCGGATTATTAGGGTGTTTGAACATTTCAATAAATATTCAGAAAAGTTAATAGCCGGCACTGAAGATGCATTTAATCTATTTTTGTTGATAACAATAATTAAAAGCGCCAGCCATTGTTTAGAAGAAAAAGCGAGTGAAAAATTTCAAAATAAAATTTCTGCTTTTGTAGATAAATACAAGTTGAACGCTATTTTTGATGATAGTTTATTTGATAAAAATTCTTACACTTCTTCGGTCGATTTTTTAAATATTTTTCCAATAGTTGCTTATTGGAATTCTCCTGCATTTAAGCGTCAGAATTCTGTGGATACGAGTAAATCAGCATTTTGTAATCTAAGACTCAATCTAATAAAACATTTACGTCAAACATGGAGTTTATACAGTACAGAAAGCAATGTGGTAATTTATGATGTTGATAACAAGTGTAAAAAAACTGTTGAAAGCTGGTTAAATAAAATATCTCAAACTCCTAAAAAAATGAAACAAGAAACCCTTATAAAAAATATCCACGATAATTTAGATATGAAAGTTGCATTCATTAAGGAACATGGCAAATTATTAAAGAAAGCAAAAGCGGAGTTTGGGGGTATTTTTAGACATACTAATTTAGATTATACCCAGTCATTTGCTGACCTTATTAGGCATGCTCAAGATTATGACAATAGAAGCAGGGAAGCTTTCATAAATTTAAAGTTTATGGATAAAGAAGGTAAACTTATTCTTACGAAACGGGAATCTAGTGGGCCTGGCTTAAGCGAAAATAACAATTTCTCTACCTAAAATAAGAATTTATTGGGTGAGATTAGACATGAGCAGAGGCAGGGGATTGCACTAATTCTGTTCAGTAACTCCCAAACTGCTTTTTTCAAAAATTTATTACAATTTTTGAAAAAATTTAAATATTTGTTTTATTAGCCTATCAATTTAAAAAACTCAAAATAAATTTCTTAAGTTATAGACAGTAGATTTTTTTAAAGTTAATTCTACGCCCCCTTTCAATGAAAGGAGGCGTAGTGAATTTATCTTAAGAATTTAAATTGACTGTGAATTAGTAGGTTCATTTACAATTTCAGCAGTTGATTCAGGGGAGGCAGTGAAAAGTTTATAGCGGTTAATATCTTCTTTTTGAATTAATTGCTCAGACTCAGGGATTTTTCTAAGAGAAGGTGTATCAAAAAATAGATAATGTCCCACTTTTGCTCTATAAATTAAAGCACCAACGGTATATATAATTCCTATTCCCGTAATAACAGGGAGGAGAGCAAGAAATAAGGGCACCAGGCTTTTCTGAGACTTATAATTAATTTGGAAGCTGTGAATTAATTGCATCGCTTCTAACTCATATTGAAAAGCGAGATCTTTTATTATCTCTTTATGATCTAGGCTATTAAGCTTCACGAGGTTTTTTTCAAAGCTAGCACCTAATTTCTCTAAATCCAGTTTCAGCCTTCGAACAATATTTTTTTCATCTCTAGTTAAAGAAGGTGTTAGCTTAATAAATTGGTTGATCTCTGCATTAATGAATGAAGAAATCATGCTGTGACCAAAATTTTCCCTATGATGGATATTGGCTTCAATAGATGAATACTCTCTATATAATTCAACTCGTAGCACTGTCTCAAAAACCAGTTTAAATTTATCTTTGTATTGGTCGCTATCGCTAAATTCTGCTAAATATTTATTTACAATATCATGTGATTTTCTCATTGCGGCAAACAATTTGTTCCATTCTTCCTTACCTTGAATTGGTGCAGCTTGATCCAAGACAATAAGCCCGGGTGCTTCAAAAGTTGCGCAAATATGAATATTGTCTTTTATAAGTTTCAATTTATTTTGAACATTACCATAAATTTTGTAACTGTCTAAAATGTCATTGAAATGTTTAACGGTTAGCTTATGCAGTTGCAGGATTTGAGTAGTATTCATTTAAATAATTCCCGATTTTGTGTTTTCTAATTGTACAGTGTCTGTTTTTATGTGTCAAAGGTGGGTAAATATTATTCTAAGACTTAATAAACTGTTAATAAAATTGAGATAGAATGCACACAAAATAGTCTTTTAGGATTCCCTCGTGTCCATTCGTGTTCTTTCTTTTGATTTTGATGGTTGTTTATTTCATTCTGAATACATAAAGTCTACCAATAAAGATGTTATTGTTCATAATTCAGATTTTTTAGCGCAAATAGCCCAAGAAAATTTAAATTTTTCTAAAGTGTACACAATGGTAGGTTCAACCCGGCAGTCTCATCAAATTGATCTGACCAATAGCAAAATAGGAAATAAAGGCTCTTGTTATCCTGCCATTAAGCAAATCAATGAACATCTTAAAACCGAACTCGACGATTTTCTTTTAGCAGACATTTTTGGTGGGCTGCCAGAGGGCAGCTCTTTTAAAAAAGCCATGGATCCCAACTATACGGGCTCTTATAGTGACTGGTTATATGACGAAACCAAGTTTTTAATTCTGTATGCACAAATGCATAAAATGGCTTCTAAACATCCAGAAGAAATGATTAGCTTTGATTTTTATGATGATCGCAGTCTTAATCCGAATGAAAAGCCCAATGTTTTAATGAACCTAAAAAAATATTTTAGCCAATATCCTGAATTGATACCATCGAATGTCAGTTTAAACTTGAATCATTATGAGGGAAAAAATACCACGCTCTTAGAGCAAATTAAGGGTCAAGGTTTTATTGATGAAACCTATGGGGAAACTGTAAAAGAGATAGCGAGACTGACTCAGGTCAGAGGTAAAACCGATGGCATCCACACGCCACTAAGTACAACCGATTACGTAACACCAAACATGTTAAATAGTAGAAATGCATTGATTATCCAATCTTCAGAGCAAAAAGCGGCGTTTTTGTACTTGAAAAGAAATCTTAATGAATTGAAAACGGGTGAAAACAAACTTTCAACGCAGGCAGAAATAGTAGTTGATGCGTTAGAGGTCATTAATTCTTCAAATTTTACTGAGGATGAGGTGGAGTTATTAACTAAAGCCAAACAAAACTTTGGCGTGATAGCTGCTAATAAAAAAGTATGGGACAGTGTAATTCCAGAAGACATTGAACAAAAAAACTTAAGGGAAGTTACTGCTATTCTAAAGCAAATTGAGTTGAACTTAGGACATCCAGAGCACAATGAAAATATTTATTTTCGGATTAAAAGCTGCGCTTGGGTAACTTATAACTATACGGCACTTAGAAAATTAATTAATAAAGATGCATTCAACGCAACTGCTATTGAGAATTTCCTTAGAAAAAAAGGTGAGCCTCTAGCTATTGATGGCTATCTTAGCACTCCTTTTCAGCGCTTACCGAGGCTAGGAATCCATTGTGGTGATTGGATTAAAGCCCTTAACTCATTCCCTGATACTATCAATGGCAAGATAGTGGCAACAACAATTGCCAGAAAATTTAAAAGGGTTCTGCGTTATGTCGATGCGCAAACTGCTGTAGTCGATGAAAATCTAAAAAAAGGTGATAGTAAATCGCTCGCCACCCTCTTTTTCGAAATCATTGGCAGAAAAGTTGAGAAACCTGTTTTTGAATCTGAGGAAGTTTTTGAACAAAAGCTCAGAGAGGCTTTGGAGCTGACGTTAAGGCAGGGAACGCAGGAGTTTCCTAATTTTATCGATAGTGAAGAAGATTTTGATGAAAATGAGGATTTTGAAAATTTTCATCAGAAATTAAAAGATTTTCAAAAAGTTTTAGACGAGGCAGTTCAGCCTTTTATTCTTCAGCCGATTGAAAACTCTTTAGAGAATTCTATACTATTTGAGGCTTCTGATTCATTATCAAAGCATGTGGATTTTAAACCTGGATTAAATAATCTGTTGGGAATTTCTCAGCTTGGTTTAAGCACAGATTTAGCACCTGAAGAGAAATCAGTTGAAATAAATCAAATCTTAATAGATACCTTTAAGCCATTGATAATAGATGAAATTTTACCTGAGCAATTAGTTAAAACTTCAGAAATGCTATCGAAGTCTAGTAATTTAGTCCCCTCGTTATCAGTATTTTCTGCTAACTCCAAAGAACCACGCAAAAACACTCATTTAGCTAAACTATCTTTGGAAAAAGATGACAGTGATTGCAACTGCGGTATGAATCCTTTTTGGCTTTTAGAAATTATAGGCAAAGCACTTTTATATATTTTTTATTGCTGTTGTTCTAGCTCAGCAGTAAGCGAGGAAATGGCTGAAAAAACTTACTGTTCGTTCTAGAGCTCAAAACGTTTATTTGAAAAGAAGTATTTACTTCCAAACATCGCCACAGTCTCCGTCATCCCGAGTGAAGCGAGGGCTCTCCTTTGTAATTGTATAATCTGTTGCCTTCAAACCTCCCTGCAGTGGTATGGTCTTTAACATATCGAAGGATATAAATCATTCCACTCAGGATTTAAGGAATTAACCAGCTCATCTTTCTTTTTTCGAGACCAGCCTTTGATTTGTTTTTCTCTTTCTATGGCCACACTAATATTTTTGTAGACCTCATAATAGACTAATTGATCAACATTGTATTTTTGGGTAAAGCCTGGTGCCAATTTGTTCTTATGCTCATAAATGCGGCGTATCAAATCAGTTGTGACGCCAGTATATAAAACTTTCTTATATTTATTGGTCAAGAGATAAATATACGATTCTTTAGACATCGAAGATTCCTTGTGGTGCTAAACCAGACCTTGCAACCTCGTTGAGTATGCTAATAATTAATCGACCAAAATTAAAGATAATAGTAACACGCTGAGTTATTTATCTTGCCCTGTCGGAAGCACTCCTGCCATATCACCAATAATATTAATTAATTGCGATCCACTCGGTACAATAATTTTTGAATTGTTTTTTAGCGATTTTTCAACTGCCTCCAACTTTCTAAGAACCTGAGCATTACCAATAAAATATAGTTCAGCTGCTTCATTTACTGTTTTAATGGCTTGTGCTTCACCTTCAGCTTCAAGGATACGGGCTTGTTTAATACCCTCAGCTCTTTTAATTTCAGCTCGTTTATTACCATCTGCGGCTGTTTCTGTGGCCGTTGCAAAATCAATTGCGGCAATTTTCTCATTTTCTGCCTTTACGACTTTGTTCATCGTTTCTTGAACATCTTTAGGCGGGTTAATCTCTTTAAGCTCGGCACGAACTATATCTAAGCCCCAATTACTTGTTTCCGTGGCAAGTGTTCTCAATAGTTCAGAATTAATTTTATTGCGTTCGCTATTAGCTGCTTTTAGGGTCATCGTACCAATAATATTCCGCAGCGTTGTTCTTGTTAGATTGATTATTTGGAATGCATAATTATTAGCTTTATAAATTGCGTTTTTAATGTCTTCTTCAGTGGCCCTTACCTTGTAATAAATTTGAGCATCAACAATAGCATTTAGGTTATCATTAGTAATAATTTCTTGAGGTTCAGCTTCCACTAACATTTCAGTGATATTAACTCGGTATAATTTTTCAACGAAAGGAATTATCCATGTAAAACCGGGTTGAGCAAAACGGTTGTATTTTCCTAAGAACTCAATAAGGCCACGTTCTGTGGGACGTAAGATACGTATCCCTGATGCAAAGATTAGCAAAATTATAAATATAGAAAATGTTAAAATAGATCCCATTTAAACGCTCCTTGTTGGGTAAGAATTTTCGAAGGATTATCAATTTATCCTTCGAAAAAAGAGGGATAAGATTAAGCTTCTCTACTATACAAAGCAATGGCATTACCTTCAGTATCAAGAATGACGGCGCGATGGCCATAAGGGCCTATTTGTTCTTTAGCACTGAGAACTGAGCCGCCATTTTTTTCAGCAGCTGAAATTGCTTGATCTAATCGACCTTCAGCATTTAAATAAACTAATGGACCATTTTGTGAAGGTTTTTTGCCTTCAATCACGACTAAACAGCCTGAGACTGAATCTTCGGTGTGGGGAAATAAACCGAATTCAAATCCATGTTCAGCTATTTTTTGAATTGTCATAGCAGTCACCGCAGAATAAAAGCTGATAGCTCGGTCCAGATCCAGAACTGGAATATCCACCCAACAAAAACTATTATTTTGACTCATATTTAACCCTTGTTATCTTTAAAGAAAAAAATATTATCACATTTTCATTACGCTTATCGAGTTCTTTAGTTGTGAAGGTTTCCTACATTGCTAGTAAGTTAATTAGGCTAATTAATTTTTGTTGAAGCAAATCTTACATAGCCATCGTCATTGTCTCAGTTTTTTCATCTGCAATAATTTCCATCACGTTCTCTACACTTGGACCGAGTTTAATTAACCTGTGATGATGCGATTTTACAGTTGACCTATGCGCTATGCTGACAATAGTTGTATTTGTAAGCTCTGTCCTAAGCAACTTATACAAATAATTTTCACTTTCTTCATCTAAAAACGCGGATACCTCATCTAAAAACAACCAATCTGGTTTTTTTAATAAAGCTTTGGCAAAGGAAATTCGTTGCCGCTGACCTCCAGATAATATTGACCAATCCATTTTCTTATCTAGGACAGCAATAAAATTATCCATACCTTTGATGGCACGAATCACTTTAATATATTCCTCTGTTGTGTATTTAGATACGGGATCAGGGTGTGATAAGAGGCCTTTAAACGTAGTATTGGGTAGCGAGGGAATCTGGGGTAGATAAAACATGGTTTTGCCTTTGGGTAATCTAATTTTACCTTTACCAAAAAGCCAGGAATTAGATAGAACTTTAAGTAAAGTACTTTTACCTGAACCCGAATTTCCGCCGATAAGAGTGTGCTCGCCTTCCTTTAATTCCAGGTTTAATTTACGTATTATGCAATCGGTACTTGAAGGCAGAGGTTTAAATATAGATAGTTGCTTAACTTTAATTGAATTTATGTTTTTTTTTGAAATATCAATCAATTGAGGATTGCCATTAAGCTTTCCTTGCTCAATCGCATGTTGAATTTCGATAATCCTATCCATCTTTGTCTGCCAAAAACTAATTTGTTCATAAGATTTTGCGAACCAGCCTAAAGAATAACTAACTTGTGAAAAAGCCATGCCAACTTGGAAAACACTATCTAATGGAAGACTCTTCACAATAAAATAAAGAGGTGCGGTTACAAGATAAGGAATGATTGTGGAAAAATTTGTATAAAGAGTTTGAAATGTACCAAGAGCGGTTTGAGTTTCCAATTTCTTATTGGCATTTTCTTTTAAGATTGCTCTATCGGTTTCAATGGCATTAAAATGGTAAAGCTCTGTTCTTTCCAAAGCAATATTTTCAGCATCATGATACATAATATCGAGATCTTGCCTTAAATCCGCTTCGGCTTGATCTTCTTTTTGGTTAAGTTCAGGAAGAGGTTTTCCAATGTAATAGGTAATCACGCAAGCAGCAATAGCTATGATGAGTGCTATCCAGACCAAGTATCCTGGAATAACAATATTTAATCCTAAGACAACAAAGGCTAAAGTACCTCCGACAATCCAAAGAGTTACCATAAATACAAGTAACGAGAGGCTAGATTTAAAAGCCTCTGTGCTTAAATAAACGCTTAAATAAACAAATTTTTTAATATCTTCTTGAATACGCTGAGAAATATTTTTTATTTCAGGTGAGGTACGTTTTAATTCCAAGGCATCGATAAGTTTTATAAATTTATTAGTTAACCAATCACGCCAATTTATGATTAATTTTCCTTTCAGAAAATCTTTTAAAGAATCAAGAATAGTTAGTCCAAGAAGTGCAGCAGCAAGTTTTCCAATAGCAATAAGAAAAGGTATCCAGGTACTTGCAGTTAAGGTTGCCCATAAACCTGTAAATAAGAATCCTGTATATACATTAAGAGCTACAAAACCTATGATGCATAAGACAATGGCACCAACCAAAAGCCAAACTTTCCATTTTTCATCGGAATTTACAAAATAATCTTTAATTAATTTAAATCGCTCAGACCAGCTGGATTCAAAATTTTTTTTACCGATATCTGTATGATTTTCCTGCTCTTTTAATGGATTCTCTGTACTTAATTCTTCCGATTTAGAGTGCATGATGAATATTTATTATATAAAAAGATCAAAAATATATCATTTAACTAAGCTTGTGTAAAGATTTAACAAACCATGACAAATTGTATAGGGGTTAGAGGAATTCCCATAAAGAGATTAGGCTTGAATTTTTTTTAATAACATTTTTAAAAATGTTCAGACTGAGAGAACAGTGATTTACAAAAAATAGCAGGTAGCGAATAAAATAAAGTTAAGATGAAGTGCATAAAATGCACTTCATACTAGAGATCGAAAGCAAACCTTGAAATCAGAAAGGCGCTTAAAGTCGAAAAAACTTTAAGATCTTTTCCAATGAAATTAGGAAATCGATTTTTTAATGTCTTTTGCTTTTGTTAAATGATGTTCAACATGTGGTTTGGTTTTTTCCAAATGTTTTTTAACTAAAGGATTTGAAGACTCATTAATCAAAGTATTTATTAAATTTAATGCTTCGACATGCCCCTTTACCATCGCAGCGATATAGGCTTTATCAAAAGAACTACCTTTTAATTTCTTTAAAGTGGCTAACTCTTTCTTTCCTTTAGCTTGCAACTTAAGAGCTACCTTACCTTTGATTGGTTTAATTCCTAATTTATTACTTAACGCTTCAGTCTTATTTAAATTATCGCCATGTTCTTTGATCATGAGCAAAGCATAATCTCTTACTTCGGGATTTGCCGATTTTTCTTCAGCTAAATGACCGGCAGCAATTTCATTTTTATTAATAACAGCCAAAGTCCCTAATATTATTCCTTCCGATTTGGCTTGTTCCGCGGATACTTTAGTGGGGTGAATGTGTGCTGAAGAAACGATTGGATAACAGAAAAACAAAGCAGCAACGAGTGGCATTAGATGTTTACAATTCATAGTCTTATTTCCTTATTAGCTTATTGATATTATTATTTTGTAGCACTTGAATAGTTAACTATATGCATTAAAAAATCAATAGTTATCACAATCTCGAAATAGATGATAAAAGATTAGAATTGAGGTGTTTAAATTAGGTAACGGGGGAAATGAATAGTAATAATTAAATTGATTCCCCTTAGAAACGTATTTTTCATAATACTTGCTGTTTATACGGATTTATCCACCAATTAACGATTATATGACCTATTTTTGCACAAATGCTTTCTATACATCCAAAAGGGTGATTATCTTTTATCTCTAAATAGTTCAGCCTTATAGAATCTGGAAATTATAAAATATCTTTCTAATAACGCCTAAAATAATTAATTCTAGCTGCATAAATGTTCTTGCTAAGCTTCTAATTATAAAAAAACGCTGAAATAAAGCGGAGCTGTTCCTGAACTATACTAAGAAAATCACTGTAATTAGCTCATTTGGAGTCTAAAATAATATATTAGTGAATTTAGCTGCAGTATTTAAATTTTATTCCTAATATTATATAACTTAAAGTATTTTTTATTTATGGATAGATAAATTCCTCTAACCCGGGCTCTAAATTTTTTTGAAAATAAGGACTTCAATGAAAGTTTTGCAAATTAAAGTGTTAAGTGGCCCCAATTATTGGTCGAATTATCGAAAGCAGCTAATTGTCATGAAGATTAATCTTGAAGACCTTGAGGATTATCCAACAAATCTCTTAGATGGCTTTACGGCTAATCTAAAAAAACTTATTCCTTCTTTATATCAGCATCGATGTTCAATAGGGGTAGAAGGGGGCTTTTTTCAACGCCTGGAAAAAGGTACCTGGTTAGGGCATGTAATTGAGCATATTGCTTTAGAGCTACAAACGCTAGCAGGAATGGATTGTGGGTTTGGGCGCACCTTTAGTGCAAAAAACAAAGGCGAATACCAGGTTATTTTTACCTATAGAATTGCTAATGCGGGCATTTATGCAGCAAAAGCTGCAGTAGCAATTGTAGAGCATTTAGCAGAACGAAAAGAATATAATAATCTTGCTTCTGACATTGATAACCTAAGAACAATGTATATGAAAGAAAAATTGGGGCCAAGTACCGAAGCACTTGTAGAGGAAGCAAAAAAAAGAAAGATACCTGTTTTTAAACAGAACGCTGTTTCATCTCTGGTAACGTTGGGCTATGGCGTAAACCAAAAAAAATTATGGGCGACTGTTTCATCCTCCACTAGCTCAATTAGTGTAGACCTTGCTTCTGATAAAGAACTTACCAAACAAATTCTTAATAAAAATTTTATACCTGTTCCTCAAGGAGTTCTCCTTCATAATTTGGATGAGCTGGATCATGCGATTAAAGCATTAGGATTCCCTTTAGTGATTAAGCCCGTTAATGGTAATCACGGTCGTGGCATTACTAGTAATATTAATAACCAGGAAAGGGCTTTAACAAGTTTCTTACTTGCTAAAACGATTTCAAAAAAAATTATTGTTGAGCGATATATTAACGGTTTAGATTATCGGTTTTTAGTGGTTAATTTTAAAGTAGTAGCGGTAGCTCAACGAACCCCCGCCTGCATTGTAGGTCAAAATGAAAAAACGATAGCTCAACTTATTCATGAAACCAATCAAGATCCTTTGAGAGGTAAAGGCCATAGCAATTATCTTTCGACCATAGTTATCGATGACTCTACCTTATCGCTCTTAATTGAGAAAAATCTTTCCCTGGATTCAATCCTTAAGGAAGGGGAGGTTTTATACCTTAAAGATGCTGCCAATTTAAGCACTGGCGGAACTGCCACAGATGTCTCTGAAAAAGTTCATCCGGCTAATATAGAGTTAGCAGAACGAGTAGCAAAGCTAATAGGCTTAGATATTTGCGGTATTGATATCATAGCATCCGATATCCAAAACCCAATTAATGGCAATAACGGAGCTGTCATTGAAGTCAATGCAGGCCCGGGCTTACGAATGCATTTAGCTCCAACTCTTGGTAAACCTAAAAATGTTGCAGGCCCTATTATTGACATGCTTTTTCCTAAAAATAATTCTTGGAAAATTCCCTTAATAGCGGTTACTGGAACCAATGGAAAAACAACTGTGGTGCGATTGATTGCTCATCTTGCGCAACAAAAAGGACATCACGTTGGCATTACCACCACAGATGGTATTTATATTAATGGGGAACTTATAAATGCAGGCGATTGCAGCGGCCCTATATCTGCACAATATATTCTCCAGGAACCAAATGTTGATTTTGCTGTTTTAGAATGTGCCAGAGGAGGTATATTACGAGAAGGATTAGGTTTTGATCATTGTGATATAAGTATCGTAACTAATGTTACTAGCGATCATCTAGGGTTAAATGGGATTTCTACCCTTGAAGAACTTTGCCGTGTGAAGTCTGTTGTCGCTCAAAGCACTCATAAAAATGGCTATGCAATTTTAAATGCAGAGGATGATTTGGTCTTTAATATGAAGGCGAATCTTAGCTGCAAAATTGCTTTATTTAGTTTAGAGAAATCTCAAAGAATACAAACTCACTTTGAAAGTGGTGGACTTGGCATTTATACGAACAACGATTTCATAGTTCTATTTAACAATAATAGAGAGGAAATTGTAGCAAGACTTGATGAGTTCCCCCTTACTTTCAATGGCGCTGCTTCTTTAATGATTCAAAATTTATTACCTTCAATTTTAGCGGGTATAATTAGCGGTTTTACTTTAGCTGATATTACTAAAGGATTATTAGAATTTATTCCTTCCGCTGATATGACACCGGGGCGAATGAATCTTTTTAACGGAAAGAGTTTTAAGATAATGTTAGATTATGCGCATAATGAAGGAGCCTATCTTGCAATAGGTAAATACCTTGAAACTATAAATGCATCGAAGAAAGTGGGGATTATTAGCGCAACTGGCGACAGAAGATCACAAGATATTGAAAAACTCGGGACGCATTCTGCATTAATATTCGATGAAATCATAATACGACATAATTCAAATGGTCGGGGTAGAAGCAATGAAGAGCTTACCCAACTATTGATGAATGGCATTTTACAAGCAAAAATCAACCCTTCCGTTAAAGTAATTTCTAATGAATTTGATGCGATTAAATATGCAATGGATAACGCTGTAAAAGATACTTTTATTTTTTGTTGTGTTGATGATGTATTGAAAATAGTGGAATACACGAAGAAGGAAATTAATAATTATATCTAAAGTCCAAGGAAGATAATGAAACCAAAAGGGAAGTTACTTATTATTGGTGGCGCTGAAGACAAAGTAGGCCAACCACTTAATGATCAAATGGCCGAATTTATTCGCTATGAGATTTTAAGAGACCTCCTTCCTGATTCAGAAGCAAAGGTGGAAATTATCACTACTGGCTCTGAAGTACAGGATGAGGTTAAAAAGATTTATCAAAAAGTATTTCAGAAAATTGGTTATAGCAACGTAGGGTTTATCCCGATTAAAGACAGAATGGAAGCACGTAAAAAAAGTTATTTAAACAGAGTAGAGACTGCAGGAGCGATTTTTTTTACAGGTGGAGATCAGTTCCGTTTATCCACTATATTAGGAGGAACTCCTGTAGTTGATATTATTAAACAAAGGTATCAAGAAGATAGTCAAATAATTATTGCTGGCACGAGTGCTGGAGCTATGGTGATGTCCAACGTTATGATTATGGGTGGGGGAGCAACAGAAGCTTTAATGTATCGAAATTTAAACACCTCTGCTGGTTTAGGTTTTCTGCCATCTTGCATCATTGATACCCATTTCATAAAAAGAGGACGCTTTGGAAGACTAGCACATGCAATAATTATGAATCCGGAAAAATTAGGTATCGGTCTTGGTGAGGATACTGCACTAATTATCAAAAACGGCACTGATACAGAGTGTAGAGGTTCGGGTATGGTAGTTATTATCGATGGCAGGGAGATTCAACAAACAAACATCATGAATGTTTCTAAAGGTGAGGCCGTTTATGTTGATAATTTAAAAGTTCATCTCCTGGTCAAGGGTTGCCAATTTTCAATTAATACTCGTAAATTAGTGATACCTTCCATACCTCAAAAAAATATAAAAAACTAGAAGGATCTTTTATGCCTAAAATTGCTTTTGCAGTTCACGGAGGAGCAGGACACTTAACCTCTTTTTTAAAAGAAAACTATAAAGCGAGTGAAGAGGGACTCGCAGAGGCTGCTGAGGAAGGATACAGAATATTACAAAAGGGAGGCAGCGCACTTGATGCGGTCGAATTGGGTGTAAAAATTTTGGAGGATAACCCTTTATTTAATGCTGGAAGAGGGTCTTCATTGAATTGTAGAGGGGAAATAGAAATGGATGCCTCTATAATGAATGGAAAAAACTTAAAAGCCGGTTGTGTTTCTATGGTTAGAAGTGTTAAGAATCCAATATCCTTAGCCCGCATAATAATGAACAAAACTAAACATGTTTTATTATCAGGTTATGGTGCCTTAGAGGTTGCAAAAAATGAAGGCATCTATTTAGAAACTGACTCCTATTTTATTACGGAACATCAGCTGCAAGAATTTAAAAAATTAAATAAACAGGAAACGTTCGAACAAATAATTCAAAAAGAAAATTATGGAACCGTGGGTGCAGTGGCTTTAGATAAACGAGGAAATTTAGCTGCAGGCACGTCAACAGGTGGTACTAGTAATTGTTTGCCGGGCAGGATTGGAGACAGCTGTATTATTGGTGCAGGTTGTTATGCAAACAATAATACCTGTGCTGTTTCAGGTACGGGTGAAGGTGAGTACCTAATACGAGGGGTTATTGCGCACACCATTTCTGTAATGATGGAATTTAACATGTCTTTAGAAGAGGCTTGTGAATATACAGTTCACAATAGAAATAAATTAATAAATGGTCACATAGGAATAATTTCAGTAGATAATCAGGGAAATATTGGCATCTCTTTTAACACTAAAATCCTAAAACGAGCATGGAAAAGTACTGGCTCTAAACTCCAGGTTGAAATTTTTTAAAGCTGCTTCTGACTGGAGCAGGGTATTCTGTATGTTTAGCCCTACTAACAAAGGGATCGCTTCTTAAACATAGGCAGTTCTTTTAAGAATCATTATTATTCTTGCTAGAGACTTTGTAATATTTTTTTATTTTAGATAGTGCGTAGTAGGAAGCTTTTTTTGTCATTTGAATTGGAGATCCTTTAAAGCATTTTGTTTCGCTATAAAAGTTAATCTTGTTATTATGCTTAAAAGCCCAAGCAAAACATACGGTTCCAGGTTGAATACCATCCATACTTTCAGAACCTGTGATGCCTGTGGTCGCAATGGCTACATTAATTGCTTGATGTTTAAACACTCCTCTTACCATCTCTTTAGCTACTTCTTCACTAGTTAAGGAATAATTTCTTATAGTCTCTTCTTTTACACCCAATTCTTTAATTTTTGCTTCAGTATGATAAGTTACATACCCGATATAAAGACAATCGCCACAGTTACCCTGATTAGAAAGAGTGGTCATTATCCCTCCGCCAGTGCATGATTCGGCAGTAGCTAATACTAATTTATTAGAATTTAAAAAATCTATCAATTCGTGAAAATCTTTCATCTAATCCACCTTGAAATAAAAGTACTAGTGTCTTGCACTGAAAATTAATAACAAGGCTATACCCATCAATGCTACCAAACCATGGGAGAGCACAAATATTTTGGGTAATTTCTTTCCCAAAATATCAAGTATAAACAATAATAAACCGCCAAGCGCTGCGGCAACTAAAACGCCTAAGCTTATGAAGTTGAGAGGATGATAAAATGAGTAAATCGCAAGGATCGCAATGCCCACCCAGCCTAAGCCGCCGTGTATAATTGCTATTCCTTTGGGGGTGTTTTTATTTTTTACTACATAACTGATTAAATACACGCCCAAAATTGCAGTGACTATCAAAATAAACAGTAAAATAGTAAACATTTATACACTCTCTTTTTTTAAATTAAATTGATTAAGGTCACTTGTTGCAGGCCCCTCAATCACTTCCCCCGTTTGCGTAAATCGACTGCCATGACAAGGACAATCCCAAGTTTGTTCGGCATTATTCCAATTAACAATACATTTCATATGGGGACAAACAGCGCAAAGCATATGCAGATTGTTATTTTGGTCTCGGGATACTGCACATTTTTCACGATTAATTTCTACTACTTCACCTTCTCCCGGCTTTAAGTTTTCAAAGGTTTTTTGTTCCGATTGCGGCAAATCCTTAATATATTGCAGCAATATATTTGTGTTTTCTTTAACCAAAAATTTCATTGAAGCAAGTGGGGTACTACGCGTTGAAGAATAGAGTGTTTGGGTAAAAGGAATTCTCTTCATTATTAAATCGGAAACAATAAGACCAGCTAAAGTGCCATAGACCAAACCATCGGCAAAATAGCCTGTAGCCATATAAACCCGCTTTGATTGGCTATTTTGCAAACCAATATAGGGAAGGCAGTCTGCAGATTGATAGTGCTGCGCGGACCATCTAAATGCAACAGTACTTTCGGGGAAATTCTTTTGCGAGAACTGTTCAATGTCAGAGTAATGCTCCACCATATCTCCGCCTTGACCTGTCTTATGGTGGCTTCCCGCAATTAAAATAATTCCGGGATTATGCGTTTTATAGGCATGTGTACTAATTGAATAAGACGAGGAGTCGATATTGATTAGTTGCCCTTCCTCATAGTGCTTTGAGCTGGATTCAAGAGCAACCACATAACTGCGATAGGGTGCTGTAAATTGCTGAGTAAGATTAAGCCCTAAAGGGGTATGCGTAGCCATAAATACATGTTTAGCCTTGATAAGACCCTGCGCGGTTTTAATCGAGCAAATTTTATCAGCTTCTTGAATATCCTCAACTGTCGTATTTTCATAAATTAAACAGCCTTTACTCGCTAGTTCTTCAGCGAGAGAGCTAACGTATTGTAAAGGATTAAAACGGGCTTGATTAGGTATGCTAATGGCTTTTTTGAAATTGAGGTTATAGGGGAGCTGAGAGACATAGTCGGCTTCAATTCCAAGTTGTTTTATTATCAGCAATTCTTTTTCAAGAAAGTTTTCTTTTTCTCCATCAGTATAGGCAAACCATGGCCGTCGAGAAAAGTTACAATCAATTTTATAATCCGCAATGGTGTTTTCAATGTAATTGATAGCCAATTGACGCGATTTAGCAACCTGAATCGCGGTTTCTATATCAAATTTTGAGGTAATAGATTGAAAGAAAGGCTGAACAGTTACATATAAATTTCCAGTTGATAAGGAGGTGGTTAGGCCTCCTATGGTATGGGAGTCCACAATCGCTACTTTATTTCCTGAAGTGAGCAGTTGTAATGCAGCCGTAATTCCTGTTATTCCACCACCTACTATTAACACATCAACTTCGATAGATTCATTCAACGTCGTGTAGGCTGTTGTATGACTTATTTTTTGCCACAAAGAATCCTTTTCCATTGATTGTTTTCCTTATTATTCCTTTAACTTATTTAAAGTAAAAACTTTAAGATAGAGCGACCTCTTGATAGGGTTAATTTTAAGTTATTTGTTTGAAATATGAGATTATCATGAAAAAAACACAAATGCAGCAGCCTCCATAACAAAGTACTTGAATCAATACAAGTTTTTTTGCAAATTTATTGCTCTCTATGATATATTTCTCTCATTTTTAGTTTTAAGTCTATTTTATACCAAATGAAAGCTTGGCTTTGCACTGAGGAGATATTCAATGGAAATCAAAGTAAATTTTCTCGACAATTTAAGACTCGAAGCCAAATTCGATAATTTTACCGTCACCACTGATCAACCTATTCGCTATAAAGGTGATGGCTCAGCTCCAAGTCCTTTTGATTATTTCTTAGCGTCTTCAGCGCTTTGTGCTGCTTACTTTATCAAGGTTTATTGTAAAGCCCGTGATATTTCCACTGAGAACATTCGTTTATTACAAAACAATATTGTCGACCCTGACGATCGCTATAACCAGATCTTCCAAATACAGGTCGAGCTACCCGATGAGATTTCTACCAAAGACAGAGAAGGCATTTTACGCTCTATCGACCGTTGCACAGTAAAAAAAGTGGTGCAAACGGGCCCAGAATTTAAAATTGAAATTGTTGAAAGTCTGGGTGCGGATTCCAGTGCTATGTTAAAGAGTCAGGCAGAAGGGCAAAAGAGTACCTTTATCCGGGGTAAAGACCTATCCCTTGAGCAAACCATTAAAAACATGACCGCTCTGCTAGCAGACCTAGGCATGAAAATAGAAATCTCCTCCTGGCGCAACCTGGTACCCAATGTATGGTCTTTACATATACGTGATGCTGCCTCACCTATGTGCTTCACTAACGGCAAAGGCGCCTCTAAAGATAGCGCATTATGTTCAGCATTAGGCGAGTTTATTGAGCGCCTAAATAATAACTTCTTCTATAATGATCAATTTTTTGGCTTGGAAATCGCTAACAGCGAATTTGTGCATTATCCCAATGAAAAGTGGTTTGTGTTAGAAGCTAATGCGCTTCCAGCGGAAATTTTGGACGCCTATTGCCTGGATATTTATAACCCGGATAAAGAATTACTAGGTTCGCACTTGATTGATACTAACTCCGGTAATAAAGAGCGTGGTATTTGTACCATTCCTTACACTCGTAAGTCTGATGGCGCAACGGTTTACTTCCCATCCAATCTGATTGAAAATTTATTCTTAAGTAATGGCATGAGCGCGGGTAACAACCTGCAAGAAGCTCAAGTGCAGTGTTTATCAGAAATATTTGAGCGCGCCATAAAGCGTCAAATTATTGAACAAGAACTTGCCCTGCCTGATGTGCCAATTAATGTGCTCGAAAAGTACCCTGGTATTTTGGCTGGCATTAAAAGCTTAGAAGAGCAAGGCTTCCCCATTTTGGTGAAGGATGCTTCTTTGGGCGGACAATTCCCAGTTATCTCTGTCACTCTTATGAACCCACGAACCGGCGGGGTTTTTGCTTCTTTTGGCGCCCATCCAAGTTTCGAAGTAGCGCTAGAGCGAAGCCTTACTGAACTGTTGCAAGGGCGCAGTTTTGAAGGTTTGAATGATGTACCAAAACCTACTTTTAATAGCTTGGCTGTTACCGAGCCTGAAAATTTTGTTGAACATTTTATTGATTCTACAGGAGTGATTTCCTGGCGTTTCTTTAGCTCTAAATACGATTATCAATTTTGTGAATGGGACTTTTCAGGTACCAGCGAAGAAGAAGCTAATAAGCTATTTGGCATCTTGGAAGCTATGGGTAAAGAAGTGTATATTGCTGAGCTCAGCGACTTAGGCGCATCCGCTTGCCGAATTTTAGTGCCTGGCTATTCAGAAGTGTATCCTATTGACGATTTGGTTTGGGACAACACTAATAAAGCACTGGATTACCGTGAAGACATCTTAAATCTGCATACATTAAGCGCTAAAGCACTCGGAAAATTAGTTAATCGCTTGGAAGCAAGTCAGTTAGATAACTATACCTATATCTCCACATTGATTGGCATTGCGTTCGACGAAAATACCGTTTGGGGTAAGCTGACTATTATTGAGCTTAAAATCCTAATTTATCTTGCGCTTGGCGCCCATGAAGAGGCTCTCGAATTAGTGGGAGAGTTCTTGCAATATAACGACAATACAGTCCAGAGGGGTCTCTTTTATCAAGCAATAAATGCAGTATTAGAAGTTACCTTAGATGAAGATCTGGAGCTTAAGCATTTTATCGAAAGCTTCAATCGCATGTTTGGTATCGAGGTAATGCAAAATGTGGTTGGCTCAGTTACTGCTAAGATACGTTTTTACGGCCTAACCAAAACCAGCATGGCCCTTGAAGGTATTGAGCCTCATTTACAACTCATTGAAAGCTATAAAAAATTACACAAAGCACGCAAAATCAAGGCAGAAACAGAGGCTCTATAGGTTAATTAAATATTTCACTCTAATAGGGATTTTATGTCTCGTGGTTAACTAAATTATTGTGACATATAATTAAACAGAAGTATTAAGGTTTGTATCTATGGACGATCTAAGTGTAAATGAGTTAATTGCGGGTGTCGACGAAGCCGGAGTATCTCCTTTAGCCGGTCCTGTAGTCGCAGCGTCCGTAATTTTAGATCCCAATCGCAGGATTTATAAAATACGTGATTCGAAACTTGTAAACCCTATAAATCGAGAGCGTTTGTATGCAAAAATTACGTCCAGAGCTCTAGCTTACAGCATTGGAATAGCAACGGTTGAAGAAATCGATCAATTAAATATCTATCATGCAACAATGCTTGCTATGGAACGTGCAATTAAAGGGCTGGCCTTGAAAGCGACATTAATTTTGATTGACGGAAATAGAGCCCCAAAAATTGATTACCCCATGAAAACTATTGTGGGCGGGGATAGGCTAATAAAGAGTATTAGTGCAGCATCCATTATTGCGAAAGTAACCCGAGACCGTTTAATGAGAGAATTTCATCTAATCTACCCAGATTATAATTTTGCTCAACATAAAGGATATTCCACTAAACAACACGAATTGTTATTGAAACAATTTGGCGCCTGTCCAATCCATCGCCAAACTTTTTCTGCTGTAAAAAATGAACTTCTCAGGAAGAACCTATGGACTAAATCCTTATAGTAAGTAGTTGCATCGCATGCAACTACTTTGAGGCTATTTTCAATTATTCCATCTCAATTTCAAGAGAGTTCTGTAAAATATGTGTATGGTAGTTAAGGTTTATCAAAGTGAATTAATATTCGCTTAAAATGTAGATTAGGAATTATAATCCATTGATATTTTAGTATTTTTAAGACGAATTTTTTGCTACCTATAGATGATTGTTAGACTGTGAGAGGATAAGTTTGCTAATCTCCTGCTAAAATAAATTTAAAGGCAGGTAAAGAATAAGGCAATTATGAATATTCAAACATTTTGGACGCTTTGCAAAGAAACTGTTGCGGGCTGGTCGAAAGATAAAATTTCAGCCTTATCGGCAGGTCTCGCTTATTATACTATTTTTTCTCTGGGCCCATTATTAATAATAAGTATAGTTATTGCGGGATTTGTCTTTGGTAGAGAGGCTGTTCAAGGACAATTACTCGAGCAAGTTAGTCGCACTTTTGGAGAAGGCAGCGCTTTTCAAATTAAAGAGATACTCCTTCATTCATTTAATCCCACCAAAAATTTTATTCTTCAGGCCATTGCTGTGGTGGTCATGCTTTTTGGCGCTTCAGGTGTTTTTGGAGCACTACAGGCAGGACTGAATACGATTTGGGGTGTGGAGCAAAAATCGGGTAAAGGTTTTTGGAGATTAATTAAAGATAGATTCCTATCTATTTCTATGGTGTTAGGGGTAGGTTTCTTATTATTAGTTTCATTGCTGTTTACCGTACTTTTATCTTCAGCTAGCAGTTATATTAATAGTTTTTTACCCGGTGGCTCTTACCTTGGCCTCGCTCTTAACTTTATTTTTTCTTTAGTTGGTGTCACCATACTTTTTGCTATGATATTTAAATTTTTGCCAGATGTTCAAATAAAATGGTCTGAGGTTTGGTTAGGCGCCTTTATTACTACCTTACTTTTCACACTAGGAAAATTTTTATTGGGGCTTTATCTTGGTTATTCTAATGTAGGTAAAAATTTTGGTCCTTCTGCTTCTTTGATTCTGATTTTGATTTGGGTATATTATTCAGCCCAAATTCTTTTTCTTGGAGCGGAGTTTACCAAGGCTTACGCAAATCTTGGTCGAAAGCACGGAAGGTAAAAAAAGCTTTAAGTTAGATTAAATTTTCAAACCATTTTCCTCAGTGTTTTCATCTTCTGGATTAGATATAGTTGATTCATCGGAAAAGTTTGATTTAATTTCTGATAGGGTTTTTTTATAATCTTTTTTGAACGATTTTGGACAGGGGGATCCTAAATTGCAGGCCTCGCAAACAGCATTTACAGCATTGTAAAATGCTTGAATATAAGGGTTTTGCTCTTTAAACATGACGGTTAAAAAACTAGAGTCACTGGTGAAAGGAAGTTTAGCTAAATCCTTTAATACATTTATCGCAGACAAGGTGTGGGATTTATAGACTTTCCAATGCGTATTTTCTGGCAAAGGCTCTTCTTTTGTTAGTAAATTTTTCTTTACGAGAGATAGACCGGTTATCCGAGCTGCCAGTGGAAAAATTTCGAGTTCAGGATGCACTGTAAAAGAAAGTACAGCTTTATTATTCTCCAATGCTTCCAGCTCAGGAGGATTAAAGGCGCTCTCAAAATCACTTGATAGAACCAAATTTGAGTCATTGTTAGACAGATTTGGATTAATTTTTTCCAAAAATTGCATATGCGCTTGCCCTTTTTCCATTTCTTTAGCTAAAAGCTCTGAATGGGCAAACTCACTATAATAAGTCTTTTCTGATGGAATAACACTTTCAGAACCTAAGTTACGTTTTTTTGAGAATTCCGCAATTGTCTCAACTGCAAGCTCATTTGTCGCTTTTAAAAGTTTGTTATAGTTGGTCTGAAACGCTTTATGGATTATTTTATCAATCTCCTCATTGTCTTCCTTAGAAATCGCTTTTTCCAAATGTTGACTAGAGGGTGAAGATAGCCTAATTATAAGTTCGCTCTTTAAATCCTCGAAGTTCTGAGAGCTTTCATTTTTAGAAATAGCTTGGGCGAGTTTCTCTAGTAATTGAGAATCATTTATTTTTTTAAGCTCATTTTCGCTCATCTTTGACTCACTTAGACATGTTTTCCTAATTTTAGCACAAAATTTATTATCACTAATAGGCGATGGAGTAAGAAATATATGGCACTTAAAAGCCTAGTAGTAAGTTCTTTTTAATCAAATGGTATAATTTGTTGCTTTCCAATCATATCTGCCACTGCATGGAGATCCTTCGCTTCGCTCTGGATGACGGGTGATTGTTCAACCTATGTTTTAGTTGCCCCCTTCACTATAAAATTTCAATTAAAATTGCCTTTATTGGTCCTTCTGATAGGGGGTTAAAGCTGCTTAATTGAATAAAATTTAAGCTTAATGTGTTTTTATGCGCTATAGTTTACACGTAATTAATAAGAATTTAATTTAGGAGGGATCCATCATGATGAAAACTATATTAGCAGGATCGTTTGTTTCAGTCCTTGCACTAGGCTTAACCAATTGTGGTTCTATGCTAAGTCAAGCAGGAACTACCGGCAGCAGAGTCGTAGGTACGGGGGTAGGGGTTGTTGGTACTGGAGTAAATGTAATAGCCGGTACTGGCAAAGCTGTCGTAAATACCGTTGGAACTAGTGTTAATCTTTTAACCGGTCAGAGAGCGAATTATCAAGATAATATGAGATATCGTCAAAACGGTGTCATATATCGTGATGGTAACGCCTATAGAATTACAAATGGCCGTTACATTCTAGCTCGATAATAAATGATATCAGTTAGGCAAATAGTTCTGACGGGTTTTAAAAAAGGCAACTTAAGTTGCCTTTTTTTCTAAATCAAATGACTTTCATTGGATTTGTGAACAATGCAAAATACGTATTAAATTGGTTACAACTCGGAGGAGCTTTTATACATTTGACACAAACTAAGAGGAATTAGATAATTGGCTTAATTATGATCTAACTACTATTTAAAAATAAAATTAACTCTTTTTAATTTGTGAAAAACTATGTTTACTAAATCTCTACATCTAAAAGCAAAGTCAAAACAATATGAATCAATGGAACTTGCTGTATTAAATAAACAAAAATATGAAAAAATCCAAGATAGATCAACTTCAAAATATTCTAAATTAATTAAAGCAATCGAGATTCTTGAGAGAATGCCTTCAGCAAAATGCTACACTAATTTGGAATGGTGTTTTGGGATTATTTTCATTATTGCCCTGGTTTTTACTCCTGCTGCAATAGGAATTATTGAATACATTTTTAAAGGAAAAGAACTAGGTGCTATATTTGAGCATCAAGAAAAATATTATAAGAATAGTACGAATAAACCACACGGTGATCCAGTAGCCTATCTTATTCTATTATTTGTAATACCAATATTACTTCTTATGATTATTACTACTTGTTGTATACCCTTTTTCTGTATCCTACTGAGTAGAAAAGAGTATAAAAATGCATTTGCAACGTATGACAAACTTCAATTCAACCTTCAAAATATTGAAAATACTGAGCTTGAAGCCATCAATGAAATACTTGAATATTTAAATATTAATAAAATTCATGCTTCCAAAACCCAATTTTTGACTGAAATGTATCATAAAAAATTAAAATACGATGGCCTTTACACTTTCTGGCGATCAAATAGCTTTCCAAATGATATTTATACAAAAATTTTCTCTTTGGTTAAACAGCTTTTAGATAAGGACAGTAAATTTGAGAGAAAAGATCTATTAGCTATGGAAATATAAATAACTTCTACTAACTGTCGTGATTAATTAATTCTTTGCATAAAAGATAGGCGCCA
Source organism: Tatlockia sp. (assembly GCA_013697725.1). Classification (GTDB taxonomy): domain Bacteria; phylum Pseudomonadota; class Gammaproteobacteria; order Legionellales; family Legionellaceae; genus Tatlockia. The sequence continues at coordinate 17,413 of JACCWI010000048.1, read as the reverse complement.
ATCACTGAAAGAACATACCACTCGAAATTTCGCAAGATCTGTTTTTTGCATCTACAGGAAAACTTTTCGAAAAACTAGTTTTTACTATCTCTTCATTCGAGTCAAAAAATAATGATTTTTTTACTAAATTTTTAGCAAAGTTATTTTCTCCGGAATTGGCTTGAGAAACAGGATTTAATTCTGGAAAATGAAGTTGATTTCCACACAAATCAACATTAAAAGAGGTAATGTTAACAAAGGAAATAAAAGTTGCAGCTTCTGATGAATCTAAAAATATTAATTTAATGGTACCGTTAACAGCATTTATACTTTTTATTGGAGTGGGTATTTCTGTAGCTCTTCTAAAATAAATAGGATTAATCCTTACTTCATTATTCTCTATTTCTACATATAATTCTGTTAATGCCTTATCCATATTTTTCTTTAATATAATAGCATCTTGTTCCTTTGAACAAACAAGATGGATTTTATATAAGGGCGTGGTGATATAGTGAGGATTTTCATTAAAAACCATGTCTTCACAAAGACTATATTTAATTTCGCAATCTATTTTTTTATAAGGTTGCTCAAAGGACTCTTTAGGTAATTTAAATTGATTAGTTAAGTTTATTATTTCACATAGAGAATCATTTTTTCTCGAAAGAGATTTAAAGATATCAATACCGATAACTAAGGCTAATTCATTTGGAAAAATTCTGCTAAATTCGATTAAAATTAAGATAACAAACACACTGTGATGCACTGCCTCTTCATAGGTTTTTTTTCTATTTTCAATTGAACAATTTGGTTTGAGTAGCTCCCTAAAAAATATAAATTTATTGTTTTCGCCTTCCTTTCCCTCAACTAAAGATATTTGAGTATTAGATTTCCATGAACCTCTTTCTTTTATGAAAATATAAAATTGCTCTGCCATATCCAGATCTTTAAAATTTATAAAAGGAGCTTGAAATTTAGGAAAATTGCATTCAGGAGGTAAAGCTATGACTCCAATTAAATTACTTGTTCCAATTATAACTCGATTATCTTTGAGAATTAGGGGTAGATGGTTTTCCATAATATTGAAAAATTGTTGAGCATTTTTAACAGAAGTGAAGCTGATATGTATTTTGTAATAAGCAATTCTTTTATTAATTGATTCCTTAGTGTGCTCGAACTCTATAAGAATAGGGGATTTTTCAATTCCGTGAAGATTTTTATTTTTTTCAGAAGCTTGAGTAAATTTCGTGAGCATTATTATCCTGAGGATCTATATAGTGTTCAATTTTAGGGCATCAGGGTAACCAAGTCAATTAGATATAGTTAGGTAACCAGATTCTTAAACTAGAATGAAGCTCTATTCTGGCAGCTTGGTGAAAACATATCGCTGTATTGTAAGTTACAGTGCTATATTTCTAGTCACATTATTCCCATTAAGTTCGAATATTCCCAACCTAATAGTAAGTACACCTTCCATTTTATCTAATCCACAATCACTAAGTTTTTTTTGGTTTTAATCGAGAACGGTTACCATCAGAGACAAACAAATTAATATATTTTATTTGTTTTGATCGCTATCTTTCTATATAACTTTATTTTATGTAATTTAAATTATCTGTGTAAAAACACCCAAGTTAGTGGAATCGGCAAAAGCTCTCTCGATTATTCAGATGCAAGATAAGCTTTTATTAGGGATAGCGATGATTAAAGGGATATCTAATCTGGCAATTGTAATCTTGCTGATGACCAGTTCATTGGCATATTCCACATCTGGATTATTATTTAAGATTAATGAATCAGGAGCTAATGCAGCTGCCGATGTCATTTTATGTTTAAACGGTTTAGTTCCTATTTCCTGTCAAAACTATTCTGTTTCTTCGCGTAGTTTAGCTATTAGCGCTACAACTAATCATCATTATCCAGCAGTAGGGATTAAAGTGTTAACTCCCGGTTATCAACCCAGAGGATGCATTCCCTATTCTAATGGCTTTTGTATATTCGCATTGACTCCACAAATACCAACTACCATAATTTTGAACGCCAATTATCCTGTAACCGCAACTGTAGGCGGTAGGGTAACTGGTCTTGTTGGCTCTGTTTCGTTACTAAATAATGGCGGAGATACGTTGATACAAAACACGGATGGCAGTTTTAGTTTTGCAACATCGGTGACTGAAGGCAGTACTTATGCTGTAACCGTATCTTCCCAGCCAGCAACTCAAACTTGTACGGTGAGAAATGGCACAGGTACAGTAGGTAGTTCCAATATCACCAATGTTGAGGTAAGTTGTTCCACAAATGCCTATAGCGTAGGTGGTACGATTTTTGGTCTAGTCGGTACTGTGACATTACAAAATAATGGTGTGGATACTCTTATAAAAAATACGAATGGTGGTTTTACCTTTACCATGCCACTCGCTGAAGGCAGTACTTATGCTGTGAGCGTCTCTTCACAACCTGTGGCTCAAATTTGTACAGTGACTAATGGCTCAGGAACGATAGCTAATACAAACGTCATGGATGTGGATGTTAGTTGTAATAATAATACTACTACTTTGTCTGTAAATTCGACTGGAACTATTCCAGTTAATAGCGGTTTAGGGAGTATTACAGTAACTAATACTGGCATTAACACTGCCTTTAATGTTTCTGTGATCTTACCGTCAGCATGGACTGGGGTAACTCAAGATGCCAGTTCTTGCACAATCATTACTCCTGGAAATGGATGTCATATCACCTTTACCTCCACAACACCTTATATTGCTCAAGCAAGTATTCCAGTCAGCGGAGACAACATCAGCAATCCCCCTGTAACCGCACTAGCCTTCTCTGTTGGGGGCTATTTGGTTTGGGATATTATCAATACAACTACTGTACAGGGATAATGCTAATCTGGCAGATGCAGTTTGGGGCGGATTCTTAACTGCAATAGGTCCAGGTGCTCAGAGTTTAACTGATGGCCTTGGCAATACTCTTAATATAGTGAATGTTTTAGGGACAGGCTCAAGTTATGCGGCAGAGCTATGTTATCAGAGTATGAATGGCGGCGCTTCCACCGGCACGTGGTACTTGCCGGCCATTTGCCAACTAAGCGGGTCAGGTCAAGGAGCAGGGTGTGCATCCGGTCTTGCCAATATTGATAGTAATTTAGTGCAAATTGGATTTGGTAACTTGTCAGGCATTTTCTGGAGTTCTACCGAATATGCAGTCAGCCCATCTACCAGCGCGTGGAATCAGAACTTTGGTAATAGTATGCAAAACGCCGACACCAAGAACAGTAGACTTAGCGTCCGTTGTGCCAGAGAGCTAAGCTATTAAAAGCTAGGGGAGAACGTCTCGTAACAGTGTTACGTTAACGAAATGTACGGGCACATTTCTTTACTAAATTATTCTTCTAAAACTGTCCCTCGTTAATTGAATAGCGGGACACTTAAAGTCCGACTATTCAATAGATATCAAACAGGACGTGCAGAACAATTAAATACTTCAATTCCGGAGAGCATTATCTTTTTTCTTCCATAAAAATCAGATAATGGCCATAGATTAACTGGGAAACCAAAAGACCTATCATATAAAAGAGACGGTTAGTTGGTTAATGAGATTGAGGCATTTTGTTTAAGTGAAATTTCAGGCAACGAAGGCAAAAATAATGAAAATCCAAACTGAGATATAGGGAAAGCTAAAAATAAAAGCCATATATTTGTATTTGAATTAAATTTCATAAAGTTTCATTTACTAAATGATGAGTGTATCCCAATGAAATTAATTCTTGATAAGCCTTTTCTATATCATCTGGAATGTCCTGGTTAATTTGATAGCCCAGTTTAGGGTATAATTTAATTCTTTGTAAATCACCCACCATTTCATTAATAAGCATTTCTTCGCTTACGTACTGAGTGGTGTGACTTTCAAAAGGTAAATCAAAGGAAGTTACTACAACATCCACTTCCGGCCAAATCTTTTTGAATGTGGCATAGGCTCGCCGTTGCGTGTTAGGTTTTGTTACTACAATAATTTTGGTGGCGATTATATTTTCATCAATAATTAGCTGTTTGGTAAATGATGCATTTTCACCTATATTGGTTGACTTGGATTCTAATTTGATGCCTTTTTGAGGTAAACCGTTTTTAATTGCATGTTCAGAAAATATTTCTGACTCCGTTTTGTGCCATAACGTTTTTGTCCAGTTGCCATACATTCCTGAAAAAATTACTAAGGGCGCATAGTTGTTTAAATAAAGCTGGGCACATTTTTCTGCTACTCTTAAATCATAACTTCCTAAACCTATTATACAATCTGCTTTAACTACCTTATGATTTAAATAGTGATAATTCCATAATTTTATAGCAATCTCAGTTACTTCAGCCATTTTATCCCTTAATTAATAGATTTCATTTAAATCATGTTTTGATTTTAACTCTTTTGGGTGATTGAAAGAAATATCATAGATACTTGCCAGTAATAAAGGACTTTGAGGTGGATTTTTTTTCTTTATAATATATGGAGGGGCATCAGTGTATGGATGCTTGTTCTCGAAGTAGTTTATTGCATCTTCCAGAGTTTCAGCAATAGTATCCCCTCTACTCCTGATTCCTTTTTAAACGCTTTTAGTAATGAATGTAAAAAGGGATTATCCAGTTCAGAAACGGTTTGTAAGCGAGCTGTATTATTTATATGATTTGCGGCGGTTATTAACAATTGATATTTTTTTTTACAGAAAAAGCGAACTGCATAAGGAGAAGGGCTATCTTTTTCAAAAATAATTGAAAGGTCTTCTTCAAGAACCAACGGAGCTACTGGGCGATACCATTCGCGGCCTTTTATGCTTTGGTTAATCCATGTCGTCTAACAGAATAGCGTGGATCGGCAATTATACTACGGTTTCCTAAAGCACGTGGTCCAAATTCACTTCATCCTTGGAATAAAGCTAAAATATTTCCTTGGGTCAGCAGATTAATAACTGTTTCTTGTAAATTTTCAGGTTGTTCCAAAATTAACAGTCCCCAAGCTCAATTTGTTTAATCAATTGGGAAATATAAGATTTCTCACCCAAGTAATCCGATTTCCATTTAAATTGAGAGGGATATTCTAAAATATCAACCAAGCCATAGATGGCACATTCCAGTGCTGTTCCCGCATCATTAGGAGCCGGAGGAACAAATATGTTATTAAAGTTTGATTGTTTTAATAACATGCCATTAGCCATGCAATTGAGTGCGCAGCCCCGAGCATAACAAAGGAAATCCATATTTGTTTTAGTTTGAAGAAAATTGGAAACTTTCAGTTTAATCCTTGATCTAAAAGTATTGGAGATTCATTTTGATAGACAGGATCTTCTAAAGCTCTATTTAACTCGATGAAATTCCAACCCATTTCTTTATAGGCATAAATAACTTCATCAAAGAATAATGAAGTGGCAATTCCAAAATGGATAAGTAATATATGTTTAATATTTCTCTTAAAAATTTTTCTGGAAATATGACTTGCTAAGTTAATTTTTTCAACTGCAGATTCAACGTATAATTTTTTAAGCGTCTCGAACGCGTTAATATCTTTATTGACAATACTTTTACAAACGGGTGTATTCCAAAGAAAATCATAAAAATCGACCGTAACAGGGCTATTTTGTAATTTTTTTCTTTTAGATACTGCTTTATTGTATGTTGCTTGTGCTCTGTTTCCCCAGGGGCTAAATATGGATATCGAAATACATCAGAAGTGTCTTGATGCCGATAAATTATGGACTCATTTTTTTCAATATCAGATATATATTCGGGGATTTCAACTTTACTAAAATCAAGATGACTATAGGTATGATTTCCTAAAAAATTACCAGCCTCTATCCATAATTTAAATACTAACTCATCTTGCGGAAATTTTTCAAAATGCACTCCATTTACAAATCCAATAACCGAACTAATATTATGTTTTTGAAAGCTTTTTAAAAATTCTTTTGCGATGGTGCACCTATCATACGACCCAACAGTATCTCCATGTCTAGGCAAATCATCAACGGTAATGGCTATCTCCAATGAGTCATAATGACCATTATGATCGTGGTCTTTCATTATTTCTAATCTCCATAATATTTAGATGGACTGCTATCCGAAGGCAATATTATTTGATAATAAATGGGAAAGCAATCTGGGATTTACGAACTTACGCCCAAACAAATTAATAATGATTAATAGATTAAGAACAAATCATTGATTATTAAAAAATTTAAAAGAATTATCCCTTAGCATTTAAGATCTATTATTCGTTTTTAATCCAAGTGACAAAAGAGTTTTAAAAATTATAGAAATTTCATTGATAAAAATATTATTAACAGACTCAAGGTTAAAGGATAAATCAATACAATAAGTGCTTTTATTGTTACTTTTTATTGGTCTTTGGTCTATAAGAGCATTTCTAACAGTGAAAAAATTATAAGCGGTTAATTATTTATCAAGTTATAAGTAAACATTAACTCAATAAACTGAAATACTAATTTGCTATTTAATGCCTTGAAAAATTGGTTAAAAAAGCTTATTTTTCGGGGAGATTATTTGATGCTTGAATTTAAAATGGACTAAAATGATAGCATTTTATATCCTCTTTCGAACTCAAAAAGTTTTTAAGAACGTTTAATTTATGGATTAATAGGGAGTAAAGTCTATATGAAGTACTTAGGAAAAATAATAATTATCTCTTTGATCTCAGTATCTGCTCATGCAGGATTTTATGGTTTTACTATGCATAGTCGTGCCAATTGCAATGGTTTCAATGAGTCAGTGAGCTGGGAATTTAATAATCCGCATGATCTCCAGACCTTCTCACAACATGAAAGCCCAAATTTTAAATGGCGATGTGACTTAGTTTCAGGTTGGCATAAAACCTGGCGCTCTGCTGTCTACCATTTCGCCGAAGGTTATTCGAGTCGCGATGATAATTGGCACGTTGAGGGTCAGCATTGGGGATTAAATCACTGGGGCAATACTGAGAAATTTGCCAATACTAGTGCAGATGATTGTAATATTTATGATGGATGGTGGGATAAATGATTAAATTAAATTTTTTAAACACAATGTTAGCAGTTGGATTAACATCCACTGTTTTTGCCGCTCCCCTCACAGGAATTAAAGCAGAGGCTACTGGTGAGCCAATGGAACAAATTGATAGTTCAAAACTTCCTCAAACAGGCGAAGGTGTTCGCTTTGTCGATGATTCTGAATTACCGAATATAAAACTTCCTCAGCGCATCACATTTGCTCTAGAAAGCCAAAAAACATTAGGTTACGTGCCTAGGAAATCTTATGCAGCGGTACAACTGATAGCGATGAAGAAGCATCATTTTCAATCACCTGATGATGCTAAATTCTTTACCACCAGTGACCCAACAGATACCCATTTAAAAAAATCATTTTCCAATATTAAATTAGCCTTTGATTATCATCCTTTATCTTTTATATCAGACAAAAATACTTTAGGTTTTGCTCCTGCTATGACTTATCTTAATTCTGGATGGACTGGGATTGTTCAGTACTTTAATTATCCAGACGTTGGAACTTGTAAATATATGAAATCCTCAGTGACTTTAAATGGCAGTGCCATTCGTTTGTCTAAAAAACAAATAAGTCACTATATCAATAAAAAACCTGCTCAGGTTATGAATGAAGGAAGAAAGGAGGAGGGCTTTGCTTATCTATTGCATTGGTATGATAATCAATATTTTCATGAGCTATCCTGTGCTACAGAGACATTTGCACCCGAAGCGGCAAAACAAATAATTTCATTAGCGACCAAGATTGATAATGAATGATTGATGACAGACGGTGTGAGCTTACAAGGGGATGATTCCTAAATACTGTGGGTCTACTGAAACTCAATGCTTAAGAAGCGTAAGACTATTTATATCGGTTTCCTGACTAAGATGAAAGAAAACTAATTTCTTCCACTTTCTTAACGCTTCTATAATTCCTTTTTGTCACATAACGGTGCTAAGTTCTTCATTTGGCTCAAGGGATTGAAAATCATGTAAATAAATTATGGGAATCTTGGTTAAATATTTATGAGTCTGCAAACTCTTCATAACTAATACGAATGCCAATCATTGCGGTAAGCGCGTCTGGCGATGAAAAAGAGTGTTTGGCAGTTGGTATGCAGGAATTCATTCAAAAGCCACTTGTGGAAAATAAAATGCTATTATTTTTATTTTTATCTTATTGCAAAGGAAGAGCAAATGCCTGCAAATAAAACCTCAATTTTAATTGTTGAAGATAACCCCATAGCGGCGCAAGCAGCCCTTCGAATTTTTGAAATGCTTGGATGCCAAGTTGAGGCTACCGATGATGGTGAAAAGGCAGTTCAGTTAGTCAAAAAAAACCATTATAACGGAATTTGTATGGACATCGGCTTGCCCACCCTATCAGGTTCAGAAACCTGTAAGGCTATTCGGGAGTACGAGGCCATTAATCACCTTATACCCATTCCTATCATAGCCGTGACCGCTAATAATAGTCCTGATGAAAAGCAAGAATACCTAAACGCAGGGATGCAAGAGGCTATCGATAAACCGCTAACCAAAGCGAAGGCTGAGCACTTTTTAACGTTTTGTAAATAGCTACAAAGATGACGATCCTTTCATGAACTTTTATGAGGATGTACTGGTACGATAAGTGTAAAGGTAGACCCTTTATTTACTTGACTCTTCACTTGAATAGTTCCGTTGATAGTGTTTGCTCGAATTCTCGCGAGGTACAAGCCCGCACCGACTCCTTTAAACATAGCCCCGTATCTATTAGAACGTGAAAGCTTGGTGTATTGTTCGAAAATATAGTCGTGTTTATCACGAGGAATGCCAATACCTGTATCCGAAATTTCAATATGAAAAAAATCATTTTCTTTCTTAACGGCAACTTCTATTTTCCCTTTTTCAGTAAAATTAATGGCGTTAGACATCAAATCGTAGATTATTTCGTGAAATTTAGTTCTGTCCGTCTCAATACAATCCTCTTTTTTGGGTTTTAAGGGATGAATAATTATTTTTAAGTCTTTGGACCCAATAGAGGGTCTGAGTGCAGTTTCTATCGCCAGTAATTCCTCAATAATGGAGAAGGGCTCAGGTTTAATGGCTAAATTAGAAATCGATGTGGCATTAATTATTGATTTTCGCACAGCCTCACAGGCATTTGCTCGTTCTGCTAAGGTTTCAAACAATCCTTTAAGCTCAGGATATTCATCGGAATAGCCATCAAGCAATTGCGCGATACTTCCCACATCAGAGATGGGTGTTGATAAATCATGACCTATGTTCGCGATAAATTCAGTCATAATGTAATTTGCGGCTTCGGCTTTTTCTTTGGCAGCGCGTAATTCTTTTTGTGTTTCTTTGAGCTCTGTAATGTCAAAAGAAATGCCCAAAATTCCTGTAACTACCTGCTCAGCATTCAATAAAGGAATTTTTTTAGACAGTACGACTCGCGGCTTATTATCCCTGATGACGATTTCTTCTGCTTCAATTTTTTGCCGTTCAACAATCACTTGTTGATCAATTGTTCTAAATGCGTCAGCAAGTGCTTTTGGAGACAATTCATAATCAGTTTTTCCAATAATTGCATCACTATTTTCTAAATTTAAATCCAGGGCTTGATTGAGGTTACACCCTAAATAAATACCCTCAGCATCCTTCCAGTAGACATGCTCAGGCAAATTATCGAGTATTTTTTTAAGCACAGCAATCTGATGGAAAGACTTGGAAGAATCATTGATAGAAATACCCAGTAGCCCAAGAAGTCGGTTTTGGTCTAGTAGAGGTATTATTTGATAACGTATGATTTGTCCGTTTGGGTTGCAAAGGCAGGATTCGAACTGGAGCGGGAGCTTAGAACGAATTACCTTTCTGATGGACGTTTCCCATACTATCCTTAATTCAGACAGGCGTTGGAAGGAGGGAAGGGATTTATGTGTAAAATTGACGATATTATCCAAATTACTTAGACCGAAAACTGCCCTTTGTTCGGCATTACAGCTCTGGTAAATTCCTTTATTATCGGTGAGCCAAGCGCAACCTGGAAGGGAAGGTATAATTTGTGCCAAAGTTTGAATTAACGGCTCATTCTTCATACTATTTCCTAAGCAATTACTCTAATTATAGAATAGTCATGAAGCATCAACTAGTTAAAAATAGATAGCAGTGAGTTTTGTTCTTTAATCAGCATTTCAGCCGGTTGATAATAATTAGCATAGGCTTGTGTAGAGTTGCAAAAAATATGTTTGAGAAAAAACAAACTTTGGTTAGTCAGGGTGCAACCCATATGCTCTGCTAAAGCCTTTTTGGCTGAAAGCTGATGAGATAAACTTTGAGTAATCTGAAGCTCAAGTGCAGTGAGATTATCGCTTTGCTCGGCCATTAACGTTTGAAAGGGATTAATTTTAAAGGCGGATAAAGTGGCGCCTGAGTATTGAGGGTGAGCAGAATTATTGTATAAAACAAGGTTTTTCAGGCCAGTTAGTAGGATTTTATAACTCCATTCGTGATTAAAATACTCACTATTTACCTGACAGGTTCCATTGAAAACAACACAAGGTGATGCCGTTTTGGTGTTTAGTGGTGTAATCAGATCAAATTCATGGGTGATTGGATTGCCTTGAAAACAAAATGCGATTCGTTCTTTTTGGTAGTCACTCTGGATATCGACTAAAAAGACTGCTTTAGTTCCTTTTTGAATCATATGAAGAATGATAATTTCAGTCACAGAATAGCAGGGTAGAACCATGCGCCCTTCGTCCGATTTGCGATGAAGCCAAGGCAGAATTTGTTTTAAATGAGCTTTTTCAGGTAATTCATCCAGTAACTCAAAAATATAACTGCAAGAAAGTTCGGAAAGCATTTTTTGATAATGTTGACCTAATTTTTTTGAATAACTTAAAGAGAGTTCAAATCGTTTAGCAATCGCTTTGAAATTTATCCCAACAGGAATGTTATCTAGGTTCACAATTTGGTACTTGCATAAAAAATAGGAAAGGAAAACAAAGATTAAATCACTGGGTAATGAGATAAGACATTCCATGTTCGAAAAGAAATTGCTCAATGAAATGGATTCAAAGGTATCACTAGATCTTTGGGTTTTAGATTGGTTCAAAAGTGTTTGATAGTTAAATTCGCTGGTGTTGAGCCGGGTCAGAGTGTCTGATAATGTGTCGTTTAGAGAGGGTAGACAAGGCCACGAGTGTCTAGTACTTAAGGAATACATTTTATATGCCCTTATTTGGCAAAGTGTTTCACCCACTTGGGCATCAAAACAGCGAAGTTCATTTTTTTCAAAACAAAGTAAGGCCTCTTGAAATTCAATCAATAATTGTTTCATCAACTGAATATATCTAAATTTTTTTGTAATATCTTTGACCACGATAGATTTATCATGGGGTAGCAATAATAGATTAGTGACCATAAATATTTCCAGTCTATAAATTTCATTTATTAAGTTTGCGATTGGAAGAAATTAAAAGTTATAGAGATTAGCTGTTTTCAGAAAGGTGCAAAATTAGAAGAATAAACCGGCTAATACAAACAGTGGTTATAAAAATGTCCCTTTCTAGGGAACAACCAAACTATGATTTGACTCAATACTTTATTCTAATACGTCACCTGTTGTCCTATAGTATAAAATAAAAACAGTTACTATTCCACAAGTCAAAAAACTCAACAAAAAGCCACTCATCAATAAATAATCCTTAACTAAATAACCATGCAATGCCGTAAAAAACTGCATGACATTAAATCCTGCAAAGGTTAGCAAGGAAAGGCCGCGTGCATTTTTATGGCGAAATATAGTGATTGCCTGGGGTATAAATAGCGCTGCATTGAAAAATAATCCTAGGCTAAACACGAAGTCTACACCTTGCTTTATTGTAAAAACCATAAGTGTCCTTTGAAAGAAGCAAACGAATACTTTAAAACCAAAGTACCTATCGCCATTATAAATCATTTTTTAATTCCAATTGAATGTTGCTATGAGACTTATTAATTCATTCACTATTAAGATCTATTTCGTCTCTTTTTTAGCACTCGGTTTTGCTTTTTTAGCCTTGTCTTTCATGCTTGCTTTCAATAAAGAGACAAAATCTACCACCGAATCACTGCCTTTGGATACGGTTTTGCTGCCTTTTTTAACGGCTTTAGTTTCTTTAGCAATTTGCTGGTCAAGCCATTTTTGCATGGTTTCGCGGTAATCATTATGATATTTTTCAGGCTGCCATTCGGTAGTCATGTCTTTGATTAGGGCTTCGGCCATTTTAAGCTCTTTCTCCGCCACTTTGTAGGTTTTTAAATCCTCTTTAGGCAGGTTCACTTCATCTTCACTTCTGATTTCATCGGCGAAATGAATCAGATAGAGTAGAAGGGCATGGTTGTGAGGAATAATAAGGCTTAGCGATTCTTTGGTGCGGAGAATGACTTTGGCAACGCCGACTTTATTGGTTTTTTTCAAGGCTTCTCGCAAGAGCACATAGGCTTTTTTATTTTTACTCTCTGGCTGCAAATAGTAGGGTTTGGAGTAATAGAGATTATCAATGTCGTTTAAATCCACGAATTCATCGATTTCAATCGATTTAAACAGGGCCGGACTGGCTTTTTCAAAGGCCTGTTCATCGACAATAATGTAGCTGTTTTTCTCGTATTCATAGCCTTTGACAATATTTCCCCAAGGCACTTCTTTACCTGACTCTTCACTGACACGATGATAGCGCACGCGTTCTTTTGATTTGGAATCAAGCAAATGAAAACGCAAGTCATTTTTTTCTTCCACCGAAACCAAGGATACGGGGATTGAAACCAACCCAAAGGATATTTCTCCTTTCCACATCGATTTAGCCATTGCCCTCTCACTTTTCTAAAGTTTAATAACTCGCTATTGGATTAATTAAGCATAGTCCAAAACGGTTAAAATAAGATTAGTGCTTGAAAAGAAGGCGTTTAAAAAAAAGTTTAAAATTTTTTCAATTGTACTATCCAGCACTTAGCGTATTTACAGTGTTTTTAAGAAATCTCTCAATTTACAGCGGTCAAAATTTACCCTACGATAGATTTATGTGACAAATTTCAGAAGGGGTTCCAAGCAATGGTTAAAGGTGGTTTTCGAATAGGGGCAGGGCGCCCTCGCGGGGGTAAATACGGCGAGTCCACCAAGCAAATACGATTGCCCATTTCACGCATACCCGAGGTGCTTGCTTTTCTTGATAAAAACTCACTAATTAATCCGCCGCTTTATTCTTCAACCGTTCGAGCAGGTTTTCCTTCACCGGCTGACGATTACATTGAAACTTACCTGGATTTGAACGCGTATTTAATCAAGCATCCGGCAAGCACCTTTTTTGTGCGAGCCTCCGGCGACTCGATGGTCGGTGCGGGTATTCATCACGGCGATTTGCTCATTGTTGACCGTAGCCTGGAAGCTACAGAGGGTAGAATCGTTATCGCTGCTATAAACGATGAATTGACGGTCAAGCGTTTAAGGCGAGACAAAGGGCGGGTGCAGCTTTGTCCTGAAAACGCCAATTATTCCCTTATTGAAATTAGCGAAGGGCAGCAGTTAGTTATTTGGGGCGTTGTCACCTCTGTCATACATGAGCCGCTTTGATGTACGCCCTTATCGACTGTAATAATTTTTACGCCAGTTGCGAGCGCCTTTTTCGTCCTGATTTAAAGGATAAGCCCATTATTGTCTTATCTAATAATGACGGCTGTGTGATTGCACGCTCTAATGAGGCCAAAGCCTTAGGCTTTAAAATGGGCGACCCCTATTTCCAAGTAAAAGCCTTGTGCAAACAGCACAAGGTGCAGGTGTTTTCCTCCAATTACACACTTTATGGCGATTTATCCAATCGCGTCATGACGGTGATTTTGAATGCTTGGCCTGAGGTCGAAATTTACTCCATTGATGAGGCTTTTATTGATTTGACCACTTTAAATCCCAAATTGCATGACTCCTTTTGTACTCAACTGCAACAAACGATTTTAAAATACACAGGTATTCCCACCTCAATTGGCATTGGACCGACTAAGACGCTTGCCAAAATTGCCAATCACCTCTGTAAAAAAGAACTGAAAGTTCCTGTCTTTAATGTGACTCACCAACGCGTGTGGCTTAAGAAAATAGCAATTGGGGATGTTTGGGGCATTGGTCGCCAATGGAGCAAAAAATTAATCCACCAAGGCATCAATACGGCGCACGATTTAGCCCAAATGAATCATCATTTATTAAAAAAACAATTCAATGTGGTGATGATGCGAACCGCTATGGAATTAAGCGCCATTCCCTGTGCTGGACTTGAGGTGGAAGAGCCAAAGCAAGGCATCATGTCGTCTAAGTCATTTGGCAGCATGCAAACGGATTATGACGCCATTGCCCAAGCAGTGAGTTCGCATTGTGCTCGTGCCTGGGAAAAGTTAAGGCGACAGGATTTGGTGGTGCAATACCTTTATGTCTTCGTCAATACTAACCGCCATCGCGAGGATTTACCGCAATTGTATCGTAACATCGAATTTAAAATGGTTAACCCAACCGACGATTTGATGTTAATCACCAAGGTTGCCAAACTCTGTTTAAAGAAAATCTACCGCGAAGGCTATCAATACAAGAAAGTGGGTGTTTGTTTTGAACGCCTCATCCCCAAAAACCCAAGGCAACTGGATTTCTTTCATCAGCCCACCGATGAAGTACTCTCCAAAAAAGAACAATTAATGACCGTGTTTGATTCCATTAACAAAAAATACGGTCGACAAACCATTCGACTGGCAGCGGAGGGCTATTGCAAGCCTTGGGCAATGCGAGCAGAACTGAAATCCCCCGCTTATACCACGCGCTGGACGGAATTGCCGATTGTAAAAACTTAAACCGAGGTAGGGCAGGGTACGCATTCGGCACGATAGGAATAGCATGTTCGTACAGTGATTTGAACTTGAGGTAAGGTATCACTCACGCCAGTACGTCCATAGATTTTACTATCAAGCCAGTCGTATTTAATCTGAGCTAAAAAATGAGATGATTGCAGTCCGATGTGTTTATAAAAGCTAGCCCGTTTCTTAAGTTAAACGCTTAAAGTTAAAACAATAGCATTAGCATAAATGTCCCTTGTTTTTAATGCACCCAATATTTGAGTGGTCCGTGATTGTAGATCGCCCATATATTATTTTACTAAACCGATAAGTATATATGATTCTAGGCGCAAGTTTTACTAATCAAATATTGAAAGCTAAATTTGAATATATAGAAATCCTTGCATTCAAGGTAAAAATTGTTAAAGATAAGCAGCTTAGGTATTTTTAAATTAGAGTGTGATATGTGATCTTTTTTTTGTTGTTACAATTCTTTTTGGTACAGCCTAGGCCGAAATTGTGCAGCTTACATGGACCCCATTAAATATGCCTATACAAGACGGAATCAAACAAAACTAAAGTTTGGAGCAACAACAAATTGAAAAGCCTGATTCTCAAATCCAATAAATGGAAAATAATTACAAGAGCAAATTGAAAATTTAAGCACACAAGCACAAGTACAAACAACGTTCCAGCAAAGATTAAATGTGCTTATGAGAAGTGATGCAGAACAAAGATTAGTTCTGTTCATACTGCACGTCATCCCGAGCGCAGTAAAGGCTCTTGGGCCGCGTAAAAAGTGGTAAATATTAAGATCCCTATTGTCAATTGGGATAAGAAACTTAACAGGACAGTAATCTTAAGGATAGTAAATATGGATGTGATAAGAAAAGGGATTCGAATAATAACTGCACTACTAATAGTTGTATTCGTCAATTCTTCTTTTGCGGCTAATTTTTTTAATGTGCAATCGAGTGGGCAAAACTTGATAATTAATACCCAGGTTCCAACTCACCCCTCACTCTATCCGAGTGCGGGAATAAGAATACCGGCTAATTATTCATTCTCACCGACCACCAATTGCCTATTAAATTTCGCGACTGGATATTGTTCCTTTCCAGTAGGAAATACTCAACCCGCTGTGATAGGCCTGGTTGGCAGTCCAGGATTGATAAATGTATCCCTTTGCCTTCTTGCAAATCCTTATTCTCTAGAAATGCCAATATCTTGCCAAAATTACACAGTTGGAGTAGGGGGAACGCCGACCCCACCACCACCATCACCAGTACGTGGAATTTTTGGCTATGTGGCGAATTTTGACAGTATATCAAAATGCAGTATTGCTCCAGATGGGACTTTATTCAATTGTGTTGCAACGCTAACCGGTTTGTCCCCTTTTGATATTGAGCTGAATCAAGATAGTACTTTAGCTTATGTGAGTTATTTAGCTGGATCACAAACAGGTGTATTAAAGTGTAGTGTCAATTTTGTGAATGGCGATCTAGTTAATTGCTCTCCTACTGGTAATGGATTTAACGCCCCGCTCGGTATTGACATCAACCCCACCGGAAATTATGCATACATTGCAAATTCAAATGGAGATATAACTAAATGCTCTATCATAAATGGTGATTTTGTAAGTTGTTCGCTTACGGGTGGAGGGGTTGCCGTCGCAGTGGACATTACTATCAATAGAGCCGGTACCTTTGCCTATATAACCGATTCAACCAATCAGCAAATCATAAAATGCGATGTTGATCAAACTAATGGCGATTTGACTAATTGCACCTTTACTGGCCCTCAGAACGTTTTTATTCCGCGATTTATTGAGTTTAATAATGCAGGAACTACTGCCTATATAACTACCAACGCGGTTAATCTTAGTTACGGAGTTTTTGCATGCACGGTAAATCAAGTTTCAGGAGCTTTGACCAATTGCACTGATACTGGTGGTTTTACAGCTATAACCGGGGGAATTGCATTTAATGCGGCAGGGGATTTGATTTATATTACAAATCAAAGCTCAGTAACTACTTGTGGCATGGATACCAACACCCCCAGCTTGTTAATTAACTGCACCACTTCGGGGAATTATTTTTTCAATCCACTTGGTCCTGCAGGTATTGCATTAACAGGTGGTCACAGTTAATTCCAAAGGTAGAATGATAAAAGTGGGCCTTGATGGAGCGCAGCGAAATCAGGGCCTATTAATTTTGTTAATCAGAGAATTCTTAATGAAGCCGTGCGCCCTGGTGGCTGCAGCTTGAGCCGTTTGCAAATTAAATTCTTGTTCAGTAACAGGTATAGCATCGACTGTATTATGTAAAAAATTTAATAATGAAGAAATAAATCTAAAGGGGTTTAATACATTATGGCCTAAATGTATACACTAGTCATCCCTTTATAATAGTTAAACTAAATTGTAAATAAATATCCGACAGGGAGATCCTTCGCTGGAAGTGTAATATAGGTAGTGCTTTTATTGATTTAAGTGTATGGTATGAATAATTCAATTTACTACCCGGCACCACCGATGTCAAAACATTATCGCATTGTTTTCGAATGCTATGAATCGTCTCC
>JACCWI010000030.1 GCA_013697725.1 Tatlockia sp. | reverse complement strand
CCTGAATCCATCTCGAACTCAGTAGTGAAACAAACCTGCGCCGATGATAGTGTGGGGTCTCCCCATGTGAAAGTAGGGCATCGCCAGGGTTTTATTCTAGAAAGCGGCTTAATTGCCGCTTTTTTTTAGGCTTTTTTAAAAGTAATTAATTTCTCTAAAGAGGATGTGCCTCCTCACAAGCTCTTCTATCCGCAAGCTTTAATTTAAGTTGCCTTCTTTTAATTCTTTTTTTAATACGGTAAAACCATTATAAAAGCTCATAGCAATTAAATTTCCTACGATTTACCTAACATTATTTCTAAAAAATGGATAAAATCAACTACCAATTAAAAGGAAGTTAATTAGCCATGTTTGTCCATCGAATCAAGGAATTTATTGAATCCTTATTTTCTATTAAAGAAAAATTAGGTGAAAAGGATTTGGAGTTATTAACTCTCTTGGAAGAGAGGTTTGGCTATAATAGTAAATCTGAATATCCTGATTTTATCTCACATAACTTAAACCTTAGCTCACAAGAATTGCCTTTATCTACGCTGTGGGCTCCAGAATTTCTTCGCAATAAAAAATTAATTAATGATGACAGGGCTATTGATGAGGAAGATACCTTGTGGATTAAAGAGCTGTTTCAAAGAAGATGGCTTAATATATCAAATACCTTTGAAGATTATACTTTTTATTCCGGTGGAATTAATGCGCCCTGGATTGCTTTTGCCAGGGACTTGGCAGTCGAAATAAAAATACCTTACTTAAAGATTTTAATACCGATCCTTGCTAATACTCATGATCCAAATAACTTTTCGCGATTGGATGACGTACCTGAGCCTCGTTCCATTTATCTGTCTGATAATAATACTTGGCATCGGCTTAAAGCACTCTATGAGGAGGTTAATAAAACTCATGGGGTATTTGGAATTCGTGATAAGTTTAAAAGTAAAAAACAGAGACCCTTATCTCTCAATGAACTTTACAGGATTCGTTCTAAAAGGGGTGAAGATACTGCATTTACTGCAAAAAATGGCTTAACTTACAGTGGTTTTTGGGATTATATAAAACGTGAAGTGGCACCTCGCTGGCAAAATGATGAAGCTTGTCTGGATTATTTTTTACCAGATTTGCTTGATCTGATTGAAAAATATTGTTGTCTAATTACTGATCCGACTTTTGATTACAATTTTTTTAAAATTAGCATTAAAAATTTTATCAAATTTTTGGCGAAACGACCTTTAGCAGAAGTTAACAGCTTTTATGGCGTAAAAATTCAAATAAATGATGAACATTATCTCCTTGTAGAAATCTTGCTTGATTTGATTGAGGAGAATAAAGAAAAATTTAACAATAAAGTGCTATATGTAGCCAAGTGGATTTCGAAAGTTAACCCTGCATTAGTTAGCCAAAATAAAAATTTAAAGTCTGCTTATAAAATGATCGCAACTGGATCTATTTCAAGTATTAAATATATCCGAGAATTAATTTTTAATCTAAATATTAATAATTCAAGTTTAGTGAAATCTCACCAGACAAAGTTATTAAATATCTTAGAACAAGTGATTAATAATAACCGGGGTGAAAATAAAGAATTTCTACAGAAACTAGTCGCTAAAATCGAGAAAATGTATGCTTTGCGTTGGGATAAAATTATTGACACCGTCTATGATTATACTTGTATGCAAAAGGGAATTAATCAGGCTTGGATTTTGCTCAGCCAATATTTGGCAGGCGCTGGGTATTTAGAACATTTAAACAGAAATTATTATCGCTTACTCATGCCCACTCTGAGGCATAATTATGATTGTATAAAAAAAGAATTATTGACAGTTTATCCATTAAATCACTATTTTTTATCAAATAATGATCAGGAACTTATTCTAATAGATAATTGTCTGGAAAATTTTGAGACTAATGGGACCTTTCGAAATTGTAATTTCCGAATACCAAAACCACTCAGTCACAAAGAAAGAACACGTTTAATGATGGTTAATCAAAAAATATATGCCAAGTACATTCTTCGCATGGCAGAAAAATTGTCTGACGAGCAACCCATCAGCAAATCTACAGTTGATGCTCTTAAAGAGCTCATAACACGCAGCTTAAATCCAAATGGCTTAATTGTTAAATTTGTTAGTCCTGAGGAATATGAAAATGCCTTCGAAGGTTATAGGTTATTTCTATACTACCTCAGTCAGATGTCAGATGAGGAAAAAAATAATTTTTACAATCAAAAAATTTCCTTAGGTAGTTATGAGGTTAATGTTCAAGAAATATTTGAAAAAGTTCAAAACCCTAATTATGAAAAAAGGGAATGTGTCGCGTTACATGGTAGATATTTAATACAATTGGTTATAAATTACGCGCCGCGCACTAAGTTCCTGGAATGCATTGAAGATCTTAATTTAAGCAGCATGCGAGCAGCTTCAACAAAACGAGTTTATAGTGATTTTAATGGATTAACTCAAGATGAGGCAATTAAACGGATTTTGATTGTAATCACCTCGCTGATGACTCATTCATTTCAATATCTTTGGTTCACAGGTGTAGAGATATCCATTGGCAATCATAGTAATGCAGTAACTGAAACAGGAAGTGAAATTTATAGTTTAGTTAAAGAAATTTTTGAACCAGTTGACGAGGAGCTAAATTTTCGGTTTTTATATGCACAACTAATGAAGCATATTGTAGAGCCAGCTATTTGTACAAAAAAACCATGGTCACGCTATCAGGATACAGATAATTGGTTAGGTAGTTTACAAGATGGCTCAATTTTTAATGATAGCCATGAAAAATATTTTGATCCGGAAATATTAGCCATTGCTTTATGGTCTTTTGCTAAGGCTAGCAAAAAGCTCTCCGAGGCGGTTGAAAAATTCCTCAATCAGCTTTATGGTCAGTTAATTTCAATTATTAATCCCTACAAAAAATGGGTAATAATTAATATCGAATGTGATAATTTCTTGAAGAGTGAGGAAATCTTTTCGCATCGCCCTGTTCTCATTAAATTATTTAAACAAGTTAAACTCGAGCCTTCCAGGGAAAAATTATTTATCCAAACTAGTAAAGAATTTTTTATCCATCGGTTAGCTTTGTTAGGCTCGCAAAACCCTAATTATAAAATTGGTTTCTATGGCGCTAGCCCGGGCAAATCTCATAAGCTTTATGAATGTCTTAGAGAGGATTTGACTAACCGATTCGAAATTGCTTTATCTACCTTAAATGCGAATTACACTCTTGATGAGCTGCTATTCAAACTACAACAAATAACGGGTTTGAATGCGAGAAAAGATTTTACTAAATATCTGCATGATGTGGCTAACAATATACCAATAGAACAAATTTCAAATTCTTTATTAAGTTAACCTTAGCAATAGAATTACTTGCCAAATTGATTAATAATTTTTAAATAATTGTCATAACGTTGCTTATTCAATTTACCGTCATTTAAGGCTTGAATAATAGCACAGCCATGATTGTCTTGATGGTTACAATTACGATATTTACAGTTTGAGATCAGCGGGCGAAATTCTCGGTAGCAATACGTAATTTGGGGGATCGGCAGATGAGACAGGGTAATTTCACGCACCCCAGGAGAGTCAATTAAGGCCCCACCGCTGGGAATATGATAATAACGCGAATTAGAAGTGGTATGGCAGCCTAATTCTGTTGTTATAGATATTTCTCCAGTTTGAATGTTGGTTTCATGCGGTAATAGGCCTGAAATTATAGAGGATTTTCCAACTCCAGATTGGCCAACAAAAACTGAGATTTGATGATTTAAGGATTCTTTGAGTTGCTCATAACCCGTATTAGAAATTTGGGAAGTCAGTATGATGCGATAACCAAGGGGTTGATAATTAGCTAGTAATTCTTTTTTTAAAGAATCACAGGCTAAATCTGCTTTATTTAAAACGATACAAATTTCCATATTCATCTGTTCAGCCATAACCAGGTAGCTGTCAAGCAAGGGCCAGGTTAATTCAGGCTTTGCTGCGACGACAACAATAATTTGGCTAATATTGGCGGCAATGGGTTTAATTTCGCCACGTCTATCGGCACGACCCAGCATCGAGTTACGTGGATAACGAGATACGACAACGCCTTTTTGTTCGCTTTCAGTTTGCCAAACCACTCGATCGCCAGCTACTAAACTGTCAATATTGGGGCGTATAGAGCAATGGATACGATTACCTTTAAGGTCTTCAATTTCTGCATGACGACTAAAACGGCTAAGCACCAGACCTTCCTCGGTATTTAACGATTCATTGACAACAGTTTCTTGTCTATAAGTTTCCTGTATCTTCTGAATGCGCGCTGATTGCTGTTTATTGATTCGTCTTTTACTCATGGTTTAAAGATAGTCTATACTAGTTAACTTTTCAGAATACTATATATATACCTTTGCTTTTAAAATAGAAAGGCTCACAAGGTATAATACTAGTAAAAATTGCCATCAAATGGTTTATAAAGGTTAAAATTAGATGAAAATTTATTTAGTGGGAGGGGCAGTTCGCGATAAGCTTTTAGGCTTCCCCATAAAGGAACGAGATTGGGTGGTAGTTGGAGCGAATCCAGAACTTTTACTTCAATTAGGTTACCAACAAGTTGGCCGTGATTTTCCTGTTTTTCTTCATCCTCAAACTCGGGAAGAATATGCATTAGCAAGAACCGAACGCAAAACAGCGCCAGGTTATTATGGTTTTGCTTGTGATTTTAACCAAAATGTAACCTTGGAAGAAGATCTTTTAAGACGTGATTTAACCATAAATGCTATGGCGGAGGATGAAAAAGGACAACTCATCGATCCTTATCATGGTTTTGAAGATTTAAAAAACAAAATTTTGCGGCATGTGTCTGACGCTTTTTGTGAGGATCCGGTGCGGGTTTTGCGGCTCGCCCGCTTTGCTGCCCGCTACTATCATTTAGGATTTAGATTAGCTAACGAAACCCGATCCTTGATGTACAAGATGGTAAAACAAGGGGATTTAAGTCATTTAGTCCCCGAACGCGTGTGGCAAGAATGGCAACGAAGTTTGGAAGAAAAGAATCCGGAAATTTTTATTCAAACTCTACGATCTTGTGATGCACTTCGAATTATTTTACCTGAGATTAACAATTTATTTGGAATTCCCAATCCACCTAATCATCATCCAGAAATTGATAGCGGCATACATACGTTATTAGTTTTAGAAGCGGCAGTTGAATTATCCGAGGATCCTGTACTTCGATTTGGCGCTTTAGTGCACGATCTGGGAAAAGCAGAAACTCCGATGCAAGATTGGCCAAAACATTATGGTCATGAAGAACAGGGTGTAACAATTATTGAATCTTTGAGCCAACGTTTGCGAATTCCCGCAGATTATCGTAAATTTGCGGTCATGGTTTCACGTTATCATTTAAAGATTCATCGCTTATTTGAATTAAAGGCAGAAACAATCGTAAATACCCTAGAGCAAACGGATGCATTTCGTCGTCCTAATCTCTTCGAAAAACTTGTTTTAGCCTGTGAAGCAGATTCGCAGGGTCGCGGTGCTAAAATTGATTACCAACAGGCGTCAAGTTGGTTTTTTGTCTTACAGGAATGTGCGAAGGTTTCGCCTCAAAGACTCATTGAGCAAGGTTATCAAGGTGAAGCAATTAAAAATGAACTTCATCAAAGACGAGTTGCCTGTGTAACACTTATTTTGAATTCTTGGAAAACTAATGAAAAACAAAAATAATTTAATCTGGATTGATTTAGAAATGACTGGCCTTGATCCTGAAGGGGATCGTATTATTGAGATTGCTACTGTAGTGACAGACTCACAATTAAATATTTTGGCTGAAGGCCCTGTTTTAGCAATTCATCAGGACGAAAAACGAATCGCAGGAATGGATGAATGGAATACGCGACAACATAACCAATCTGGTTTGGTCAAACGTGTTTTGGAATCAACGACTACTGAAATTCAAGCTGAACAAATGACTATTGATTTTCTAAAAAATTACGTCGCAAAAGGTAAATCGCCTATGTGTGGTAATTCAATTTGCCAAGATAGACGTTTTTTATATAAATATATGCCAGAATTAGCTGCTTTTTTTCATTATCGTAATCTTGATGTCTCCACGCTTAAAGAACTGGTTAAATATTGGCGCCCTAAATTGCTCAATGGCATCATGAAAGAATCTAAGCACTTGGCCCTCAATGATATTAAAGATTCAATCGCGGAGCTTGAATATTATCGTCAACATTTTATTAATTTAGCGGGTAGTGAAAATGATTGAACGAGAACAATTACTACTTCCCAATGGTGCTGATAAATTATTGCTGCACTCCTGTTGCGCGCCTTGCTCAGGTGAAGTTATGGAAGCCTTGGTTTTTTCAAAAATTAATTTTTCGATTTTTTTCTATAATCCGAATATTCATCCTGTACAGGAATATGAAATTAGAAAAGAGGAAAATATAAGCTTTGCTAAATTGCATAATATTCCTTTTATTGATGCCGATTATGATAAAGATAACTGGTTCACTCGCATTAAGGGGCTCGAATGGGAACCAGAACGAGGCAAACGTTGTACAGCTTGTTTTGATATGCGCTTTGAACGAACAGCCCTTTATGCTTATGAACATGGTTTCCCAGTCATTTCAACCTCGCTTGGTATTTCTCGTTGGAAAGATATGAATCAAATTAACGATGCAGGTATTCGAGCTGCCAGTCGTTATCCGGATATTGAATATTGGACTTATAATTGGCGAAAAAATGGCGGTGCGGCGCGTATGTATGAAATTGCCAAGCGTGAAAATTTTTACAAACAAGAATATTGCGGTTGTGTTTATTCCTTAAGAGATACCAACGCCTGGCGAAAAATGAATTCTCGTGAGCGCATTAAGATTGGCCTTAATTTTTATGAAAATGAGCAAGATGATCCTGCTTCTGATGAACAAAAAATTTAGGAGCTTGCCATGATCCTTCATGAAAATGAAAATGAAGATAAACATTCTAATCATCGGTCTGATACCAGTCATGCTCATGCGCACGGCCATTCACATCATCATCATCATGATCAGAGCGCCATACAGTTCAATTCGGCTTTTTTAATTGCAATTATTGCAAACGGCTTGTTTGTAATCGCCCAAATTATTTTTTCATATTTGGCTAACTCCACAAGTTTGTTTGCCGACGCAATCCATAATTTTGGCGATGTCTTAAGTTTAATTCTTGCCTGGGTAGCTAATGGTTTATTGAAACGAATTCCTACAAAACAAAGCACCTATGGCCTCAAAAAAACATCTATTCTTGCCGCATTAGCGAACGGTGTTTTGTTAGTCTTTACCTGCGGTATTATTGCAACCGAAGCTGTTTATAAGCTATTTTCACCTAGCGAGGTTCAAGCTTTTTCCGTGATGATTGTTGCAGGCATAGGTATTGTGGTCAATGGTGCTACAGCAGCCTTATTTATGCGTGGTTCTGAAGATTTGAATATTCGCGCTGCTTTTTTACATTTATTTTATGATGCGGTAATTTCCGCAGGTGTTGTTTTGTCTGCAGCTCTTATTTATTGGACGCATTGGCATTGGGTTGACCCAATTGTAGGGTTGTTAATTGCAGTTTTGATTCTAAAAAGTACTTGGTCGCTTTTTGCGGATAGCTTTCGTTTAATTATAGATGCCGTGCCCCGGGGGATTTCCTGGAATGAGGTCATTGATACACTGAAGGCTGAACCCGGAGTTCAAGAAGTGCATGATCTGCATATCTGGGCAATATCAACGCAAGAAAATGCCCTTTCTGTGCATCTTTATATGCCCAATAAAATTCTTAGTGATGAAGCTCGTCAAAAATTGATTAAACTATTAAGAGAAAAACATAAAATTCACCACGCAACAATACAAGTGGAGCGGGATTTAAATTTTTGTGATGATGTCTGTACGCCCACTCTTTGAGTCTGAACTGGAGAAGGGAATCTCAAAGTTTTAATTTGATGAATCAGTTTTTAATGCAAGGCCTCTACGATAAGCTATGCAGGCTCCACTTTGATCATTAAGGCGCTCCAGTAATTTGCCTAACTCTTCATAAGCAGCTGGACTAGGGTTTAAGCTTAAACTTTGTTCAAAATACATTTTTGCCTTACCCCATAAATTATTATTTAAGCTTAAACGCCCAAGGCAGAGATAGAGGTCGGCTGAGTGGGGATGGCTGTGAATTAACGATTCAGCAAATACTATTTGCTTGGTATTTGCTTTAATTTGTCCATATAAGCTAATTAATTTTACATCATAGTTTTTACGCAAACAGTTGCGGATAGTTGCTTCCGCTTGTTCCTGCTTATTTTCACTCAGTAAATAACGACCGTAGATAGCCATTAACTCAGAATGAAACCTTAAGTTTTTGGGTAAATTTTTAACCATTTTATTAAGCGCATCACCTTGGCCTTGCTGAGCTAAATCCGAAAATGCCTCACAGTAGACCTGTTGCTCTAAAAGCTCAAAACTATTACCACAAGCGACTCGATTTTTCTTTAACTGCGGAAGTAAAGTAATTAAATTGGACCAATCTTTGATTTCTTTATAAAGATTCATGAGCAATTTTAAAACATGGGGATGGCGGGGCACTAAATCTTTTAAATGTTCCAAGGTGGCTAAGGCCTGCTCCCACTGTTTATCCGCCATTTGTAATTGTGCTTGTGTCAACTCTACGGCAATTTTAGCATCGGGCATAGCTTGCTGAGCCTCTCGTAAATAGTTATCTCGCAGGTGGCTATCGCCCATTTCCTGTGCAGCTCTTGCTGCGGTCAGATAGTTAAATAAAGGACTATCACTATCTGGCAACGCTTTAATTAGATGATTTTGCGCCTCTGACCAATAGCCTTCACTAAATTCAATGATGCCTTGGCGGGTTCTAGCCTGGGCCTTCAAGTTGCGACGCTTTGCTCGCCAACGATTTAAAGTTTTTGGGCTGCGAAGTAATTTGGCGGTAACTAAGAGCAAGCCATGAACTAATAAAAAAGCTAAAACTAAACTAAGCAATGCAAACCAAAACGTAGTTTCTAAGCTCCAATGGTTAATGGACACCAGCAAGTAACCGGGATCTCGACTTAATTGTATGCCTGCAAAAACGGAGGCAAGTAAAATCAAAAAAATTAGCGCTAAGCGAATCACGATTTTTTCCCCCCTTGTGATGAAGTTGAATTATCTAAAGATTGGATATTTTTCTTAGCTATTAATTGATTTAATAGAGTTAGTGCCTGCTCAGGCATTTTTACTGAGCGATTTAAATTTTCTTGCTGCAGCCTAGTTAATTGTTTTAGAAGGGCTGAGGTTGCTATAGCACTTTCATCAAAAATTTCAGGAATTTCTTGCCGAGCACGTGCTAAAGCCAATTGATAAACGGCTTGATTATTTTGCATAACTGCCCATTGGGCCTCTTGTAGATTGAGATGAATACTGTCACTCATGAGCTTTTGTGCAAAGGGCGAAAGTAAAGGTTGAATTGCTTTATCGTTGCGGCGAATGACTACCAATTTTTCCAAATGAGACAAGGAGTTTTTTAAATTTTCTTGCCAGGTAGTTGTAGTTTTTTCCTCAGAAGTAGGCATTGAGTTTTTAATAATTTGCTTGAATGGGAGTTTCGCGAGCTCAGACTGGGCTGCATCTAACTGACTTAAAAGACCGGCAGTATCTAATTGAGGAACGGTTTCTAATTGACTAATTTCCTTGGCCAGCGCTTGTCTGACGGCAAAAATCTGCGGTTCTGAATTTGCTGCAAGTAGCTTATCAGCCTGACGCATAAGTCCAAGAGTTGTTTGTGGGTCTTTGCTCCAATGGGCATTAATTTGTGCAAGCTCCAAGAGATATCGTGCCTTTAATAAAACCCAATCTGGTTGTTGATTAAGGCCTTGCTGAATGGCATTTTGCAAACCTGAATTCAGAGTTTGGATTTGACTTTGTAGACCTGCTTTTGATTCCTTGGCTGATTCGTTAAGGGTATTAATGCTGGATTGTTGTTGCTGCGCCATACTCTCAAGTCTTTGATTCAGAATTTTAGCTTGTTGTGAATTAAGCTGTTGATTGGAGTAGAAACTATAAAGGGCAGTGATCAAGGCTAGTGCTGCAAGTATTAAGGAAAAAAGCATTTTGCTAGCTACAAACCGCTTTGAAGGTGGAGTTTTAACTGTGGAGCTTTGGGATTCAAGACGCTCATTTTTAGGCTGGCTAGCTATTGGGGCTTGGGGCTCATTCGTATTGGCCATGAATTAATCCTTGATTGAATTGATGCAGTCTTATTAAAATTTTTTTTGGATGACTGACAATAATGGTTTTAATACCTAATAATGATGCTTCTATTGCCAGGCGCTCACTGATTACCAAACAGGGGGTACGACAGAGCCAAGCGTGCGCTTCTTCACCAAATAATTTAAAAAGATTGCTCATCGCTTGTTGACTTGTAAACAGTATAATATCCACGCTCTCA
Source organism: Tatlockia sp. (assembly GCA_013697725.1). Classification (GTDB taxonomy): domain Bacteria; phylum Pseudomonadota; class Gammaproteobacteria; order Legionellales; family Legionellaceae; genus Tatlockia. Next base: position 55,014 of record JACCWI010000030.1, on the reverse strand, counting down.
TTGCGCCACAGGCACGCAAATTCTTTTGGGTCGCAATTAGGTAATAAGCGCCTGTAAACCTCAATGGAGTGCACAATCGCACCACGAGCACTTAGCGTTTCAGCAATTAAGGTTCTTCCGCCTTCACCTTTAAAGAGAAGTATGTTTTCTAACTGAACAGATTTTAGTGCATTGAAATTTAACAAGTTTTCGCTGTCTGCTTTGCTCGGTATTAAAGCGGCTAGATGCCCGTAGTATTTTAAAGCAGCAGCTGTTGCTTCACCAATGGCAATAATTTGTATTGTTGTGGGCAAATTTTTTTTAAATTGTTCAAAGCCTTCAAAGCAATATTTCACGGCATTTGCACTGATGAAAATCGCTTTAGTAACCTGCTCTAGCTTTGGTAGGTTATTAACCCAGCTCCTATGAAGGGGTTTAATTTCCAGGGCTGGACACTCAAAAACCATGGCTCCCGCCGCTTTAAGCTCGAGGCTTAAAATCTTTGCTTGGGCAACAGGGCGGGTGTTTAAAACCCGAAGCCCTATAAGATTAGTCATTTTTTTCAGCTAAAAGTTCGGCTGCACCTTTTGAAAATAGGGCTTTTGCGCAGGCATCAGCTAGATTTATAGCTTCAGAAATCATCGCAGTTTGCTGATCTTTAATCACTGTCTCCCCATTGGCGGACAGTACTTTTGCACGTAAAAACAGACGATTTTTTGCTTCTATTGATGCGAAAACAGCAAGAGGAACGTGACAATTTCCACCTAACAATGCATTTAGATGCCTTTCAGTGTGTACGCAGATTGCTGAGGGCTGATGATTTAATGGCGCTAATAATTTTTGAATTTCTAAATCTTCTGTGCGGCTTTCAATTCCCAAGGCACCTTGACCGCAAGCAGGTAGCATCAATTCCTCATTAATAATTTCGCTGATTTCTTGGTGAAAACCCATGCGCTCAAGTCCTGAAACTGCCAAAATAATTGCATCGTATTCACCTGACTTTAATTTATCAAGACGTGTATTGATGTTACCCCGCAAGGTTAATATTTTGAAATCAGGACGAAAGGCTAATAGTTGAGATTGGCGACGTAAGCTCGAAGTGCCGATAATAGCGCCAGTTGGTAAATCTTTTAAGGAATTATAATGATTAGAAATAAAGGCATCGCCAGGATGATGACGTTCACAGATAGCTGAAAGCATTAATCCTGGCGGAAAAGCAGCAGGAACATCTTTCATTGAATGTACTGCCAAATCAGCTTGATTAGATAATAAAGCTTCTTCGAGTTCTTTAACAAAAAGACCCTTCCCACCGATTGCTTGCAGCCTGTCTTTGAGAAATTTATCACCCGTAGTTACCATCGGAACTAATTCAATTGCAAGTTCTGGCCAATGTTCTTTAAGCTTTTCTGCTACATGATTCGCTTGCCATAAAGCAAGCGGGCTTTTGCGAGTGGCGATCCTTAAGATACGAGTAGGCATTTGCGGCTTAGCGATAAATAAAGTTTGTTAACATGATACACCTGATTATTCAAAATCCCCAGTTCAGCGAAAAAAAACCAGGTTCTCAAGCACGAGAGATCTGCTATGCTAGGGCAAAAAAAGCAGGCAAGCTCGTGGAAAAGGAGTCTTAAGGTTATGAAAAATATAAAGTATATTCTCAATTATTTGGATCAATCAATGCTACGTAGCCTGTCCAATGCTTCCCATCAATTAGTGGCAGTTGGAGCGATCGTTTTTTTAGGGTTTCCACTACTTTATTTGATTTGGACAGAATGGCTGCCCCAACCTTTTGAAGCCTTTAGCCTAAGAATTGTGGGCTCGTTGTTAGGTCTAGGCCTTATGTTGGCCCCTCATTGGTCAACTACGTGCAGGCCTTACCTACCTTGGTATTGGTTTTTTACAATTTTATACACGCTTTCATTCTTTTTTGCCTTTTCATTTCTCATGAATAATGCCAATGTTATTTCCGCTATGTCATTGCTAAGTTCCGTATTTTTATTAATCTTGTTGGTTGATTTTTTAAGCTTAGTGATTTTAATAAGCCTTGGTTGGGGGCTTGCTTTAGCTTGTTATTATCTATTTTCACCCTCGCTCTATTTTGGTGCTGAGCATGTAGAAATCATGATCGTGATTTTTTCTGTGATCATCGTCGGGTCTACATTTAATTACAAAACTGCGCTCTACCAGCAGCAGCGCTTGGCTGGAATGGCGGCAGCAGCAGGCATGATAGCGCATGAATTGCGTACGCCTTTACTCGGTATTAAAAGTGGAGCAAAGGCATTAGCTCTCTATTCACCTCAATTATTCCAGGCTTTTTATTTGGCAAAAGAACAAGGCTTGCTACCCGGAAGCATTCGTGAAACGCGAATACAACAGCTTGAAGAAGTGAGTGATCGCATCATTAGTGAAATTGATTATGCAACAACAATTATCGATATGTTATTGGTAAAAGCGGGTCGGGAGAATTCCTTGCAAGATTGTGTTTTAGAGCCTTGCTCAATGGACGATTGCTTGGCTGCAGCGATGGCCAGATATCCTTTTAAATCCAAGGAAGAACGATGTTTAGTAATTTGGGAAGGTGATTTCATGTTTAAGGGCTCAAAATTATTGATGCAGCATGTACTTTTTAATCTTTTAAAAAATGCTTTATATGTCATAGCACAAGCCCAGAAAGGCACTATAACTATCTGGACGGAGAAAAGCGAAAAATTCAATATGCTTAATTTTAAGGACAGCGCTATCGGTATGTCGCCTAAGCAACTCTCAAGAGTATTTAATCATTTTTACACCACAACCTTCATGGGAACTGGAATTGGTTTGTCTTTTTGCAAGCTGGTGATGAATCGTTTTGGTGGTGATATTCGTTGTGAGGCAAAAGAGGGTGTCTATACGCAATTTATGATGTCATTTCCGGCTATCTGATAGAAATTTGACACCATGTAAACTTTAGCTACAACTTTGGCTTCTAAGGATGCTGTTTTTGCCAAGGCAAAATTAGACTTCGAATCATATATAATCTCACTTTTTTATTTGGAATAGCCTTCTGACTGTGTTATTTTACAAGCAATCTGAGGATTTATTTGTTCTAGGTAGCAACAGCGAGTTTATTCTATTTTTAAAGTTCTAGCTTTAACTGGAACGGTTGCTCAGGAGGAGCTATGCAAAATTTTTCGATACCGACCTGCTATTTTCCGAGCACTGCTTTGTTTATTGATGATAGTCGTGACTTCTTACTAAACTTTGTATTGCAGCTTGATGAAGGCTTAGCCTACCGCGTCTTTGATTCACCTTTTGACGCCCTCGATTGTATTCATAAAAAACATTGTGAGCTAGATATGCTGAGTCAACGATGTCTGAGTGAGTATACTGAGTCTAAAAACTGTCCATTAACAAATCATACAATCAACCTTGATTTTACGGCAATTCATGCCGAAATTTATAATCCACGTCGTTTTGAAGAAATTTCAGTGGTGGTCGTTGATTATGCAATGCCAGGGATGGATGGCTTAGAGTTTTGCCGCCGCATTGAAAATCCCAATATAAGAAAAATTCTGTTAACTGGTCAGGCTGATGAAAAACTAGCTATTGAAGCCTTTAATGAAGGATTAATTCATCGCTATATTAAAAAATCTGATCCTAATGTGGCTGAACTTATTACCAAATCTATTTATGATTTACAAATGCAATATTTCCATTTGATGTCTGGCATGGTGGTCAGCATGTTATCTGTAACTTCACCCAGTTGCTTGCACGATAAAAAATTTACAGATTTTTTTAATCAGCTTCGCCATGAAAAAGGCATTGTTGAATACTATCTTGCTGATAATTCAGGAAGTTTTTTATTACTCGATGATGATGCAAATCCAAGTTTCCTAATCGTGAGAAGTGAAGAAGATTTAAGCCTCTATTACGATTTTGCTATGGACAATGGGGCAAGTGGTGAGGTTCTGGATCAGCTTGCAACCGGGGAAAAAATTCCCTGCTTTTGGCAGGCAAACAATCCGCCTCCGGAACATAATGATTGGTCAAGTTGTCTAGTTAAAGCGCATCGCTTTGATTCTGATGAAACTTATTTTTATTCCTATGTAACAGGAGCTGCTTTGTTCAACTTGCGTCAGGAGAAAATTCTCTCTTACCATCGTCATTTAGAAGAGTTGGATGCAGAAGAATTATTGCTTGTTTAGCTAAGGACTGAGCAACACTCATCTAAGGCAGTTCTCTTCATCGACAGTCGGGCTGCCTGATATATAAATCGAGTATTAATTACTCTGACACTAAAGATTGTATCAAGTTGAGCTTAATTAATTCTGTGTTCCGCCACCTTGTAAAGTTAAGCTAATAGATCTTCACAAGACTCATTGTAAGCCGCATAATTCACATTTTTTACACCATTTATTTGATTAGAAATTGTAAGACAAGCTGGATCTAGTGCTAGCTTGACGGTATCATTTTCAGGTTCCGGTTGTAGAGGTGCTCATGCGTTTTGTTTTATTTATTTCTATCCTGGTGTTATCCCACTCTGTCCAGGCCCTTTCATCTCTGGATAGACAAAAAATTGAGGAACGGATTAAGCCTGTTGGCCAGGTGCATTTAGCCCAGCAAATTGCAAGATTAAATAGTCCTAGGGAAAGCGGGAAGGGAAAAGCTATTTTTGAACAATATTGCTCTATCTGTCATCAAGGTGGATTAGCTGGAGCACCAAAACTTCACGATAAACAAGATTGGAAGCCAAGGTTGGATAAGAGCACACTAAGTGAATTGATTGCTAGTGCAAATAAAGGGCTTAATGCAATGCCTGTAAAAGGTACTTGTAAGGATTGTACTGATGAGGATCTTAAAAATGCTATTCAATATATGTTACCTAAATTATGACTAAACTTGCTTATAAACGTTGGCAAATTTTACTAACCTTGGTGAGTTTTTTTACTTTGGCCTGTTCTTTTTATTTTCAATACGTCAAAGGCTTAGAACCTTGCCCCTTGTGTTTAATGCAGCGCCTTTGTGTATTTATTTTATTTGCCCTCTGTTTTTGTGGAATTACAATACGAAGCCTCAGAGCAGGAAAGTTTATAGCTTGTTTTCAATTTTTTATTGCAGCAGCAGGTTTATATTTCGCTGGAAGGCAACTCTGGCTTCAAACACTTCCTCTGGGCCAAGCAGCTGTATGCTTGCCTGAGCTGGACGTACTTATTCGCTATTTTCCGGTAAAAGATGTACTGCATTCTCTATTCTGGGGCACAAAAAGTTGTTCCCTGATAAGTTGGCAATGGCTTGGCTTATCAATGCCTGCTTGGGCTGCAATTTATTTTTTTATTATGCTACTTAGTGCGATTCCTGTTTACAGGGTTTTGAGAAAACAACTTCAGCAACTTAGAGGTTATTAAATGCTCTATGCTTTTATCCTCAAAAAAATTGGTTTAACACTTAATGAATAAATTTAGTACCAAAGTTATTAAAAATCATTGTCAAACCAAAGCGCGAGTAACTCGTGTTAGCACACCTCATGGTGATTTTATGACGCCTGTTTTTATGCCGGTTGGCACCAGAGCCGGTGTTAATAATATGACACCTGGCGAATTAATTGCGGCCGGTAGCCAAATTATTTTAGGCGGTAATACCTATCATATGCTTTGCGCTCCGGGAATGCAGATCATTGAGGAAGCGGGTGGAATGCATCTTTTTATGGGTTGGCAGGGTCCAATGCTTACAGACAGCGGTGGGTTCCAGGTTTTTAGCTTATCGAAAAATAAAGAAATTTGTGAAATTGATGAAGAGGGGGCACATTTTAAGCTGCCTGGGACGGAACGCTTCATTAATATGACACCCGAAATGTCCCTGGCTACGCAAAAAATAATCGGTGCCGATATCATCATGGCTTTTGATCAATGTACACCGGATAATTGCAGTAAAGAAGAAGTGCAACAGATTATGACTCGCACCCACCGCTGGCTGAGGCAATCATTGACCTATCATCAAGCTCATCCTAACTCACGCTACGGTGCTGCTCAGGCTTTATTTGGTATTGTGCAAGGAGGAATATTTAAAGATTTACGGCAAGAAAGTGCTGAGTTTGTGGCCGCTATGAATACTGATGGTATCGCAATTGGCGGTGAAACGATTGGTTTTGATATGACAAAAACGGTAGAGGTCATTGGTTGGGTAAGGGAATATTTACCAGAAGAAAAGCCTCGCTATACTATGGGTGTTGGTATGTCCCCCCAGGATTTGTTAGATGTTGTCGCCGAAGGTATTGATATGTTCGATTGTGTAGCCCCAACGCGAAATGCAAGACATGGAGCCTTATATTGTGGAGAAGTTATCAAAGAAGGGGCTTGGTTGCGTTTTAAAAGTGAGCATGAAAATGAGCGTATTCAAATTAAAAAAGTCTGCTTTGCAAATGACAATGCGCCTATTATGGAAAGCTGCACTTGTTACACATGCAAACATCATTCCCGTGCTTATTTACATCATTTATTCAAACAAAAAGCCAATTTGTTCACTGCCTTAGCAAGTATACATAATATTCATGTGATGAACGAGGTTTGTGCTAAAATGCGCGACTTTATACTTAATTCTTAATAGGAGAGCTTAATGGTAGTTATTAACACGTCAAAAGGTGATATTCATTTAAAACTACATGAAGATACAGCACCCAAAACAGTTGAAAATTTTCTTAATTATGTCCGCAAAGGCTTTTATAACGAAACAATTTTTCACCGTGTTATTGACGGGTTTATGGTTCAAGGCGGTGGAATGAATGCGGACATGTCACAAAAACCTACTGATTCAACCGTTAAAAATGAAGCCAAAGATGCTAAACCCAATAAGCGCGGTACAGTCGCAATGGCAAGAACCATGGATCCCCATTCAGCTACTGCGCAATTTTTTATAAATGTGGTTGATAACAGTTTCCTAAATTACAGCGGGGAAAATCCTCAAGGATATGGCTACTGTGTATTTGCTGAAGTTGTCGAAGGCATGGATATTGTTGATGCGATCGCCAAAGTAAAAACAGGCCAACGTATGGGTCATGCTGATGTACCTGTTGAAGATCTGATGATTCATGATATCCGTGAGATTTAAAGCTAACTATTGTCAGAGAATTAACTTTTGTAAAAATGATTACTCCATTTAGGAGAGGGGTAGGGGGCATTTTTTTCATTGCCCTCTATTCTTGGCATCTATGCTTTTAGGAATTATTCCGGTTTGCAAAGTATTGTTTAGAATGTTGATATATGGTTACTGACTGAATCTCCGCTTTATACCTGTCTTTTACCTCATACTTTTGAAGAATTAATTTTTCTATCTCAGCAAGTGGCTCACCCCAGGGATCTTTATATTTTATTATCAAATCAGGCTGATTTTTCTTTTTCTGATAAAAATTTCTAATCAAGTTTAAGACTGCTTTGTTTTGACCAATGTTATAATTCCAAGTACTTAGGACTGCAGGAGACAAGGAGGTAAGCAAATATAGTCCAGATAATCGTCCAAACACTGCTATTTTTCCGTTAGATCTATTTTGAGGTAATATTGATATTATTTTATTAATAAAATTCGCTTGTAGTTGCGAAGTTGTTAACCCTGCAAAAATCCCTTTTTTAATTTTTTGATTAGGCACCTGCAAGGGATCACCATAAATTTCACCATAAAAATAACTAAAGCTAATAATAGCCATACAAAAAGAGGTGAAAATCATTACACCTATATAAGTATGGGTACGTTTTTGCGCAACGAAGGAGTTACTCAAAAACCCTAAGGTTAAACATGCTGCTAATAAGCCACCCACGGGGAAATTAAACAAGCCGTTCGAGGCAGTTATTGTGGTAATCAATCCTGCAAAAAAGCTAGTACAATACATAATACTGATAAGGCGATAAGTAGGATTCAGCGACGATCTAATTGCATTTAAAGGAATAAATATCCCAAGCAATGCAATTATAAAAATTAAGTCATGAGAGGCCAGAAATAGAGAAGGCTGAGCATAGAAAGTTAAATAAACACTGAGACTAGCTATATACAATTCAGCTAAGAAAATGAGACGGGGATAAAATGGTAGAGAACCTCCTATTATTAAGGAAGTAAGGCATAAAATAAGAAAGGTTGAATTATGAAAAACTTGAATAATTTTATAAATTTTAAGGGGCAAACTGCTCACCTGAAGCATTGAATTGGAAAATTTAAAAATATAGATTATATGTTCAGTTCCCAAAATCAAAAACAAGAGGGCTAAAGTGCATGTGAAAATAAAACTGCTTAAAATCAAATAAGTTAGGAGTGCTTTACCCTCCTTCAAAAAAGCATAGGCTATTAAAATAAACCCGACAAAAGCGATAAGCAAGCTTGGATAGGCAACAATAGAGCAGGTCCAAAGAGAAGCAGAGAAAAAAAATTTTAATTTTTTCTTTCCTTGGCCTTGCATCACTGCTATTCCAAATACAGATACCGCAGCCAACATGCCAAACATACCTATAGTATTATAAGAAGGCGCTGGTAAGCCCCAAGGTATGAATAAAACACCAAAGGCAAAGACAACGGTGCTAAATAATTTGCCCTGAATTGGCTTAAGGAAATAATATAGCGTTAGCATCGCTCCAAAAGACATTAAGGTATAAATTAGCCTTAGGTATAAAATTAGACCCGTTTCACTACCAACTACAGCTTGATAGGCATAAGCAAAAGGAAATAATAATAAGGCAGCGGTTTGATGAATCATCAGATTATTAGAGTTTTTAATGCCATCTTTCAACCACCCATCGAGAAAGCTGGCGTAATAGGATTCATCTCCCAGATCAATACCAAGAGTAATTCGGTTGAGTATAAGAGCTAGCAGGCTAATAAAAATAAAAATAAAGTAGCTTTTGGAATTAATGAAAGCCAATAATTTTGACATAAGCGCTCTAATCTGTGATTGGTGCATAGAATAGCTATAGGGGTTGTGATCGTCAAGTTGACAGAAAGGACGAGATCACTTTGATAAATGTAGTTTTTTTAAGGTAATTTTTTCAAATTTAGTGAAATATTTTCTCTTTTAATTGCTTTGAATGGCTTTTAAAGGTGTCATCTGATTACACATTAATCATTGACAAATTTTATACTTTATAGAAGAATTGGGCGCTTTGAATAGTACCAAAAAAACACTTTTACTCTTCTTTAATACTCTAGAGAATCTGCGCTTTAAGGATCTAAATGCAGCAAATTAATGACTTATCTGCTCGAGGGATGCGCTACAAAGATTTAATCCATCGAGCAGCCTATAGGGTTATAGATAGTGGTTGGTGGATTCTTGGTCCTGAATGCAAAGAATTTGAGCAGTTATTTGCAGCCTATATTGGGACAGCTCATTGTGTTGGCGTAGCTAATGGCACTGATGCCATTGAACTTGCTTTGAAGGCGATAGGAATTAGAGCCGGTGACTTAGTCGCTACCGTAGCAAATGCTGGTATGTATACTAGTTCTTCTTTGTTAGCCATTGGAGCCTTGCCTTTTTTTATGGATGTTGATCCCGAAACTAGTTGTGTTACCCTAAACGAGGTTATGCGGGCTGTTAAGGCAGGCGTTAAGGCTGTTGTAGTAACTCACCTTTATGGACAAGCTGTTCCTGAGATCGCAGAAATTAGTCAATTTTGTAAAAAATCCAAGGTATTTTTGCTTGAAGACTGTGCCCAAGCACATGGTGCAACAATTCATGGAAAACGAGTTGGCTCCTTTGGTGATGCAGCAAGTTTTAGTTTTTATCCTACCAAAAACCTCGGTGCCCTAGGCGATGGGGGTGCAGTAGTCACTTCTAATGCTGAAACAGCCGAGCAATTATCGATGTTAAGGCAGTATGGCTGGACTGCAAAATATAAGGTAGAGCTTGCTGGAGCTCGCAATAGCCGTCTTGATGAAATACAGGCTGCCATTCTCTCTGAATTACTGCCTTATCTCGACGAGAGCAACGAGCGAAGGCGAGTTATTGCTAATTATTATAACGCAAAGATAAAGCATCCCTATATTGTATGTCCTTCCTTCTCTGGCTTAGATTATGTCGCACATCTTTATGTAATACGTTCACCAAAACGAAATGAACTTCGTGAACATCTCCGTCATTTCGATATTGCTTCGGAAGTCCATTATCCCATTCCGGATTATCGCCAACCCATTTTTGCTAATCAATTTGCAGAAATTTGTCTAAAAAATACCGAAGCATTAAGCCAGCAAATACTCACCCTACCTTGCTACCCTGAAATGAGTGACAAAAATGTAGAACAGGTGATTAGCGTAATTAATAGTTGGCAGCTATGATTTACTCAGTCATTATCCCCGTTTTTAAAAATGAAGTATCAATCCCTCAATTACTGCAAACTCTAACGGTTATGAATCAGGCTCTAAATGGTCAAATGGAAGCAGTTTTTGTTGTCGATGGTAGTCCAGATCGCTCTTATGCCTTATTACATGAAGCTTTAGCCTCTTTAAATTTTTCAGCTCAACTGTTAGCGCATTCGCGTAATTTTGGTGCCTTTGCTGCAATTCGATCAGGCTTAAAAGCTGCTCAAGGTAAATACTTTGGGGTTATGGCTGCGGATTTACAAGAACCTTCTGATTTAGTGCTGGCTTTTTTTGAAGCCTTAGCAAAAAATGAATGTGATGTTGCAATTGGCACGCGTTCTGGACGTAATGATCCGCTATTTTCACGTTTTGCATCCAAACTTTTCTGGGGATTATACCGTCGCCTTGTCGTGCCAGATATGCCTGCTGGAGGCGTTGACATTTTTGGTTGTAATCGACAATTTCGCGATCAGCTTTTGCAGCTGGAAGAATCGCGCTCCTCCTTAATTGCTTTGATTTTCTGGTTAGGATTTAGACGTAAGTTGGTTGGCTATGAACGTCAGGAACGTCAACAAGGAAAATCAGCCTGGACTCTTAGAAAAAAAATCGATTATATGATGGACAGTATTTTTTCCTTTACTGACTATCCCATTCGCCTGCTGACTCGAGTGGGTGCTGTAGGATCATTTTTATCGATTATCTTCGCTGTTCTTATCCTGAGTGCTCGTATGTTAGGAAAGATTGAAGTACCTGGTTACACAGCAACTACACTTATTGTTTTAGTTCTCGGCAGCTTAAATTTATTTGGCCTTGGCCTAATAGGAACCTATGCATGGCGTGCTTATGAAAACAGCAAACAGCGTCCACAAGCTATTGTTGCTTTGATGCATAAAAATGAATGGAGAACTAATTGAAGCAACTTCCTTTTATCCATCAAACAGCAGATGTGCAAGCGACTTCCATTGGTGAAAATACCAAAATCTGGCAATTTGTCGTCATTCTGTCTGAGGCTAAAATTGGCAAAGATGTTAATGTTTGCGCTCATTGCTTCATTGAAAATGATGTGATAATTGGCGATAGGGTCACAATTAAATCAGGAGTCCAGCTTTGGGATGGCGTGCGTCTTGAGGATGATGTTTTTATTGGACCGAATGTCAGTTTTACGAATGATAAATTCCCTCGCTCTAAAAATTACCTTGAAAAAGTTCTTGAAACACGAATTGAAAAAGGAGCTTCGATTGGCGCAGGAGCTGTAATTTTACCAGGCATCACCATTGGAACTGGTGCAATGATTGCAGCAGGCGCTGTAGTTACTTGCTCGGTTCCTGCAAATGCGGTAGTTAAAAGTCCTGCGGCACGAATTAGCCATTTTGTTGCTAAACCCTTTTCTCTTCCAGCTCATGAAGCAATGAGTCAGGAACCTATTCATGTCGGAGTAGGAAAAGTCACTCTACACTCTTTAAATTTAATCCAAGATCCTAGAGGTGATTTATCAGTCGGTGAATTTTTAAAAGACATTCCGTTCTCTCCAAAACGTTATTTTTTTGTATTTAATGTCCCTGAAGGAAAAGTTAGAGGCGAACATGCTCATCATCACTGTCATCAATTTTTAATTTGTGTTAAAGGCAGTTGTACCGTGCTTGTTGATGATGGTAAGTCACGAACTGATGTAGTTCTGAATAAGCCAAATTTGGGCATTTATTTACCACCATTAACTTGGGGAACACAATATAATTACTCTTCTGATGCACTTCTTTTGGTTTTTGCTTCAGATTATTATGAAAACGAAGATTATATTCGCAACTATGATCTATTTTGTAGATTAAGTTTGGAGTAAATTGGGATGTTTTTTAAAAGGAATTTTATAGAGAGGAGTTTAGGCCTTGATAAGCTAAACTGGTTATTCTTTATTCCAATTTCTTTACTAGTTTTTGCAATCTGGCTTCCTTTTGGTTTTAGTCTAACAGGGTTAATAGAAGAGTGGGGTATATTGGGAGCTTTTGTTAATTCTGGTCTTCTTTTTTTTATTAATTCCAACTCTTCATTCGCAGCATTCCTATTACGCCCACTAACAATATTTCCACATGCCCTTGCCTATTTTCTTGATCCAAATTCCTTTTTCTATTGGCATCTATTAAGTATCTTCGCTTTGATTATTAAAGGTGGGGCTATCACCAGTCTTATCTGGCAAGCGACTCGTTCTAAAAGTTGGTCAATAATAGCAGGATTGCTAATTGTTGTTTATCCAGCGGATACAATGCAATTAACTCTGCGCGTTCTCCATATCAATTGTGCTCTTAGTTGTCTACTGTTAGCCTCCACGCTATTTGTGTCCGCTTTTTATAGCATTAAGCCAATTAGAGCCTATACCTTAGCCTTAATTTCAGCTATTTTGCTAGGTGCTTCATTAGCAATGTATGAAGCAAGTTTAGCGCTTGCTTTACTGCCTTTTTTTATTATTTATAGCAAAGAAGGTTTTAAAAGTGGCTTAATACAAGCTTCCAGAGCTAAAAGTCGCATTGCTTTATGGATGCTGACTATTTTTCTATATTTATTGTATGTAGCCATTTCTGCCCCTAAAGTTAACAACTATCAGCAAGTACTCATCGCTGACCGTAATCTACTGAATATTATAAATTCAAATTTATCCAAGTTACTCTCTCCTGGAATGACACATAGCCTTTTCGGGGGTTGGATTGATGCTGTGAAAATGGTTTACAAAGAAATAGATTATTGGGGCTATTTTTACCTTTTTATTACTATAAGCCTAGTTTTTAGTCTTATTGCTTATTTATGCGCTCTTATAGATAAAAATTTCTCCTCTCAGATACAGAAATCTGGGATTCTGATTAGGCTTGCCGCGGTTGGTATAGTGAATTTGCTTCTTGGCTATTTACCTTTTCTCATCGGTTTTAGCTACATAATGACTAGCCAGCGAACCTATTTATTTGCGTCATCAGGGGCTGTTTTATTCTGGATTTCTTTACTAATGCTGCTAGCGAAGTGGAAAAAAATCTATGCTTTTGGATTAGCTATTTTTTTGGTGACTTGCGGTTTGGGTATGCAGCTTTTTCAATTTCACCATTACTTAGAAATCTCTGATAAACAACGAATGTTCCTGAAAAATATCGTTGACAATTTTGATGGAAAACTAAATAAAAAAACCTTAATAATCTTAGATGGATCTAATCAATTAACATCGACGTGGATGCTACTTTTACCTAATTTAATAGGAGCACTAACGTATTTTTATGAAAAACCCATTAACAATTTAGAAGTATGTTATATGCCTGGGAAAGAATGGCGCAGTGCAAATTTTACGCGCTCTGGCTCCTGCATTGAACAAGAAAAAAAATGGGTCTTTCAGGCGCCATTAGCCTTGCCTATTGGTTCTAAAACTTTTACTCCAGCTGCTGACAAAGAGATCTTAAAAAGAGATGCTATTGTTCTTCACATTAACTCGGATGGCTCAATTAAGTCTGATCCAGCTTTAACTGCTCACAGGTCAGGTTTAAAGCAAAATAAACGTTATCAAGAAATATTAGTTTCAAATGGATGGTCTAATTATTTTAAGTCATTCTGGACTGCGACTGATAAGGGAACATATCGATGGAGTCCTAGCAAATGGTGGTCAATGGATCTTCCAATCCGGGGGGGTGGCTGGAGTGACCCAGAGTGGGAAGAACATCGCTTTAATTTTCGTTCTTCCTCTTGGAAAACCCAAGAAAACGCTACCTTATTATTTGATTTGTCTCCTCAACAATCGACCTATACTTTCAAGGGTGAATTAAATTTTCTTTTTAATTCTGCCGTAAGAGCTAGCATTCGAATTTATATAAATGACCACTTAATACCTTATCGCTGGTTGTCAATTAAGGAATTTTCGGCAGAACTACCTGCGAATATTTTATTCTCAGGAGTAAACCGCATTAGGTTCCACTCCATCATCGAACCTGTCAATGGATTATCATTTTCATTATCCTCGTTTGAACTTTTTCCTAGCAGGCCGTTTAAAAGGAATAATAATGAGCTTAAATAGAACCACTGAAAAGCTTGGGTGGCTAGTTTTTTTCCCAATTGGGTTGCTCATTTTTGCGCTTTGGCTACCTTTCGGTTTTAGTCTTAATGGATTAATAGAAGAGTGGGGTATTTTGAGGGCTTTTGATGTTTTCGGTGCTATTTTTTTTACTCATCTCTATTCACCACTGGCAGCGCATGCTCTACGGCCATTAACTGTATTCCCACAGGCTCTTGCCTACTTTTTAGATTCCAATTCATTTTTTTATTGGCATGTATTGCTCATTGTCTCGTTATTAATAAAAGGTGGAGCAACTACTAAGCTTGTATGGCAAGCAACTAATTCTAAGCGCTTTGCGATGTTTGCGGGTTTATTGATTATTGTTTATCCAGCGGACACTATGCAATTGTCTATGCGAGCCCTCCACATTAATTGGGCTCTTTCCTGCTTACTCTTAGCTTCGACCTTATTTGTCAGCGCTTTTCTTAGCGAAAAATCCATAAAAGCTTTATTCTTAGCCTTTATCTCAGCCGGCCTCCTATGGATCTCTATAGCAATGTATGAGGCTAGCTTAGCGCTTTCTTTACTTCCATTTTTTATTATTTATGCCAAAGAAGGCTGGCAAAACTGTTGGGATCAAAGGTATAGAGCTAAAAGCATCATTGCAGTATGGATTCTGGGTATTGTTCTTTACCTATTATATGTGGCAATTGTTGCACCTAGGATTGATAGCTATCAACAATCTTTTATGACTGACCAAAGTTTATTAGCCACCTTAGATATTACCCTCCCCAAATTATTCTCTCCTGGATTAACCCATAGTCTTTTCGGGGGTTGGATTGATGCGGTCCAAATGGTTTACAAGGAAATAAGTTATTTAGGTTATGTTTATCTTTTACTAGTTACAAGCCTGATTTTTAGCCTAATTGTGTATTTCTTTAATTTAAAAAATAACGAAGAAGAGGACGGTTTTGCTCAACAGAGGGCCGGGCTAACTAGGCTTGCTGTTGTTGGCATATTACTCTCACTTCTGGGTTATATTCCTTTCCTAGTGTCTTACGCTCACACGATGATCAGCCAGCGCACTTATTTATTTTCAGCGCCTGGAGCTGTTTTATTCTGGATTTCTCTGCTGCTACTGCTGGCGCAGTGGAAAAATAGACTTGCTACTGGATTAACTATCTTTTTGGTGAGTATCGGTTTTGGAATGCAACTATTTCAATTTCACCATTACCTCGAAATTTCAGAGAGGCAACGTACGGTATTAAGAAATATCGTGGCCAATTTTGATGGGAATCTGAATAAAAAAACACTAATCCTCCTTGACGGATCTAACCAACTAACATCAACATGGATGTTGCTTTTAGAGGAATTACAAGCGGCCTTATCTTATTTCTATGAAAAACCCATTCTTACTTTGGAAGTTTGCTATACCCCTGAAAATGAGTGGCACAATACTGCTATGCGTACTGGCTCATGTATTGAACAAGAGAAGAAATGGATGTTTCATGCTTCCAGAGTTGGTGGTTTAGGAGCTACCTCTATACCTGACAAAGAGATTTTAAAAACAGAAGCTATTGTTCTTACGATTAAACCGGATGGTTCAATTGAGTCTGATCATTTATTAAATGATTACAGATTAAGTTTGAATCAAAATAAACGATACCAACAAGTATTAGCTCCCAAGCCCTGGCCTGATCATTTTAAGCAATTTTGGGTCAGCAATATGGAAAAGTATCAATGGAGTTTTGGAAACTGGTGGTCTATGGAAATCCCAATACGTGGTAGTGGTTGGACGGAGGCTCAGTGGAATGAGAATCGGTATAACTATCGAGCCTCATCATGGAAAACGCAAAAAAATAGTAGCTTATTATTTGATTTGCTACCTCGAAAATCAACCTACGCTTTACGTGGAAAATTTGATGTTTTTGCAAGCATGGCTGTCAGAAATAGTATCCAAATCTTTTTAAACGATCATTTGGTTTCTCATCAATGGTTATCATTTAACAATTTTTCGGCAGAAATTTCTGACAACATTTTATTATCGGGGGTGAATCGGCTTAGGTTTTATTCCACCACTGAGCCCTCAAGTTACGACTTATCTTTTACCTTAGCTAAAGTAGAGCTTTTCCCCATTAAGCAATCGAGAAAGGAATCCTAGTGAATTTAACAATAAGGCTAAAATTGTTAGTATTTCTTCCTGTTTGCTTACTTGTTTTTTTCCTATGGCTACCCTTTGGTTTCAGTCTTACTGGACTAATAGAAGAATGGCAAATACTTCGATTATTCGATAGTGATGGTCCAATTTTCTTTGCTAAAATAAACACACCTTTTGCAGAGCATGCTCTACGTCCATTAACAGTATTTCCGCATTCAGTTGCTTATTCTCTGGATCCTAATTCTTTTTTTTATTGGCATGTATTGCTAATCATTGCCTTGTTGATTAAAGGGGCCGCATTTACTCGTCTTGTATGGCAGGCAACCAATTCTTGCCGCTGGTCAATTATCGCAGGATTGCTGCTAATTGTTTATCCAGCAGATACTATGCAATTATCTATGCGGGCTCTTCATATTAATTGGGCTCTTTCCTGCTTACTCTTAGCATCAACTTTATTTATTAGCGCTTTTGGTAGCTCTAAGCCCATGAAAGTTTATCCCTTAGCTTTTATTTCGGCAATTTTACTATGGGTGTCTTTGGCAATGTATGAGGCGAGTTTAATGCTTGTTTTTGTTCCTTTTTTAATGATTTATGCCAAAGAAGGCTGGAAAACTAGTTTAGAACAACGTTACAGAGCTAAAACCCTCATTACTCTTTGGATTCTATCAATTGTTATTTATTTGGTTTATGTGGCAATTATTGCGCCTAAGATCAACAGCTACCAGCAATCGTTTTTGAGCCAAAGTATATCTTCTATTTTAGCTTATACTTTGCCCAAATTATTTTCTCCTGGAATCACACATAGCCTTTTTGGAGGCTGGATTAATGCAGTCCACATGGTTTCGAAGGAGATAAGTTACGTGGGTTATATTTACCTTTTGGTAGTAATAAGCCTGATTTTTGGTCTAATTTATCTCTTTAATAAAAAAAGTCAGGAAGGAATGGCAGCAACTAATAATCATTCCATTGTGTTAATGAGACTTTTAATTGTAGGTTTATTATTATCAGTGCTTGGTTATCTTCCTTTTCTAGTTTCGCCTGCCCATACGGCAATAAGTCAGCGAACTTTTTTAATGGCATCACCTGGTGCTGTTTTATTTTGGATTTCTTTACTAATGTTGTTGGCTAAGCGGAAAAAAATGCTAGCTTCGGGATTAGCTGTTTTTTTGATAACTATCGGGTTTGGGATGCAGCTTTTCCAATTTCACCATTACCTCGCAATTTCTGAAATGCAGCGTACGGTATTGAGAAATATTGTGGCCAATTTTGATGGGAGTTCTAATAAAAAAGCTTTGATACTCCTTGATGAAGGCAACCAATTAACTTCAACTTGGATGTTAATTAATTTAAAAGGTGCATTATCTTATTTTTATAAAAAACCTATTGATGCTTTAGAAGTTTGCTTCATGCCAGGAAAAGAATGGCGCAATATGGGTATTCGCGCCGGGTCTTGTATAGAGCAAGACAAGCAATGGATATTTCGTTCTTTAACCAAAGCCACTACAGTCGAATCTGCTTCAATATTGGTACCTGACAAAGTAATCTTAAAAAACGAGGCCGTTGTACTTAAGGTTAAACCTGATGGTTCAATTGAATCAGCTTCTTCACTGGTTAATTATCGGGCATCTCTAACTCAAACTAGTAGTCAAGCCACACGATATCAACAAATATTAACTCCAATAAGATGGCCTAACTATTTTAAGCATTTTTGGACTGCTAATGATCTGGAAAAATATCGATGGAGTTTTGGTAATTGGTGGTCTATGGACCTCCCTATTCGCGGAACTGGTTGGCGAGAAGCAGAATGGAATAAAGATAATTTCAGCTATAAAGCTTCATCGTGGAAGAATGAAGAAAATGCTAGTTTATTATTTGATTTGTTACCACGTAAATCAGCTTATTCCTTACAAGGAAAATTTCATAGTCTTTTAAATGTTCCAATCCGAGATAGCATCCAAATTTCTTTAAATGAACATTTAATTTCTTATAAATGGCTGTCTATTAATGAATTCTGGGCTGAGATACCAGCAAATAATTTATTAACAGGCGTAAACCGAATAATGTTTCATTCCATTACTGAACCTAAGATGGATGGATTATCACTTTCATTAGCCTCGTTTGAACTTTTACCGAATGAGCAGCTCCATAAGGAACAACAATGATATTAGTTACAGGTGGTTTTGGCTTTATAGGCTCGAATTTTGTTTTAGACTGGTTTAAAAGAGAAAGTGAACCTGTTATTAATTTGGATTTATTAACCTACGCCGGGAATCCACAAAATCTTGCATCTTTAATAGGAGATAAACGTCATATTGTTGTGCAGGGCGATATATTGGATAAATCATTGATTGAATCTTTAGTTAATCAATATAAACCGCGAGCTATTATAAATTTTGCTGCAGAAACCCACGTAGATCGCTCTATCCATCATCCCGAGAATTTTTTAAAAACCAATGTTGAGGGTACATTTATTTTGCTCGAAGCAAGTAGGCTTTATTGGGAATCTCTTAATCAAGAAGAAAAACGTAAATTTAGATTCCTACATGTGTCTACTGATGAAGTCTTTGGGTCACTAAAATTAAGTGAAAGTCCCTTCACTGAACAATCACCTTATGCACCAAATAGTCCTTATTCAGCTTCTAAAGCGGCCAGTGATCATTTGGTAAGAGCTTGGTATCATACCTACGGCTTACCTGTTTTGACAACTCATTGTTCTAACAATTACGGCCCTTATCAATTTCCAGAAAAATTGATACCTCTTATTATTTCCAATGCTTTAGCGGGAAATCCCTTACCCTTGTATGGCGATGGACAAAATATACGTGATTGGTTATACGTAAGCGACCATTGCCGCGCAATAGTAGATGTACTAAATCATGGAAAGGTGGGTTCTACTTATAATATTGGTGGTGATAATGAAAAAACAAATTTGCAAATTGTAACTACGATATGCCAGCTACTCGATGAGCTATGTCCTGATTCATCAGGATCTTATTCTCGACTTATTCAATTTGTCAAAGATCGTCCAGGCCATGATTTACGATATGCAATTGATGCTAGAAAAATTAAACAAGACTTAGGTTGGCAGCCATTAGAAAATTTTGAAACAGGTATGCAAAAAACAATAATTTGGTATTTAGAAAATCAACAATGGTTAACCGATGTAAAGACGGGCTCTTACCGAGATTGGATTTCCAAGCAATATGAAAATGTTATAGGAGTTAGACAATGAAACGAAAAGGTATAATTTTAGCAGGTGGCTCAGGCAGTAGACTTTATCCTGCAACCAGTGTTATTTCAAAACAACTATTACCTGTTTTCGACAAACCCATGGTGTATTATCCTTTAACTACCCTAATGCTTGCTGGTATTCAGGATATTTTAATTATTTCTACCCCTAGAGACTTGCCTCATTTCGAAAATTTGCTAGGAGATGGCTCGCAATGGGGATTAAATTTAGATTATGCCGTACAAGAAAATCCGGAAGGTATCGCTCAGGCTTTTATAGTTGGTGAGAATTTCTTAGACGGTTGCCCTTCGGTTTTAATTTTAGGTGATAATATTTTTTATGGGCATAATTTAACCTCCCTACTTCAACAAGGTGTAGAGCAACAAGGTGCAACAATCTTTGCTTACCCAGTGCAAGATCCAGAACGTTACGGAGTGGTGCAGTTTGATTCAAGGGGGAAGGTAATCAGCATTGAAGAAAAACCACAAGCTCCTAAATCGCGTTATGCAATTACCGGCTTGTATTTTTATGATGCGGATGTAATTGGGATAGCCAAATCGGTAAAAAAATCCACTAGAGGCGAGTTAGAAATTACTGATGTAAATCGAATTTATTTAGAAGCTAATATGCTAAATGTACAAATAATGGGACGAGGCTATGCTTGGCTAGATACCGGAACTCATGAATCAATGCTAGAAGCATCGCATTTTATTTCGACTCTTGAGCGTCGTCAAGGATTTAAGGTTGCCTGTCCTGAAGAAATTGCCTGGCGGCAAGAATGGATTAGCAGCGAACAATTGGAACATCATGGTCTGCAATTGAATAAATTACCTTATGGACAATATTTACTGAATTTATTAGAGGATACAAAATTTAAATCTCAATAAATTCAGTGCAGAGCAGAGTGATTGCTTTGACAATTTAACATCCAGATAAGCATCATAAATTACAAGAGGGTAAGAATGAAACGGATAGTTTTTCTTGATTGGCTAAGAATTTTTTCTTTCACAAGCGTTCTGATAGGGCATAAATTTTACGCCACACTATTCACGCTTTCTCAAGATGAATCAGTCCACGATTCATTAAAATTTGTTGTCAAATTATTCTTGCCTTTTTGTTTTGCGGGTGGTGCAGGTGTAGTTGTTTTCTTCTTAGTTTCTGGTTATGTAATCACACATGTTTTGCAAAATGAAGAGCCACTTACCTTTTTTTTTAAAAGGGTATTTAGAATTTATCCTCTCTATATTTGCGCGGTTTTATTACAATATAAACTCTTACATATACCAATGACAGCTCATGTTTTAATTCCGCAATTACTTTTAATAGGCGATTTTTTTGACACCCCCTACACTTTAAACGGAGTGGAATGGACATTGAGGGTCGAAATTTTATTTTATGGTCTAATGTTTATATTACGTTCTTTAAGTCTGGTTGGTACAAAAGAATATGTACTGGCGTTGATTTTAACGCTAATAACCCTTTTGTTGAGATTTAGCCCCCAGCTACCGGGCGAATTATTCCCAAATCACGGTTATTTAAATATATATGGACCATTTTTATTTGTAGGCGTATTTTTTTGGTTATATGAAAATAAAAAAATTCCATTAGCAATGCTAGGTGTTTTCGTCAGTTTTGTATTTATCCAACATTGGATTCTTATCGATACTATTCTACCCGCTTGGCGCACAGTTCATTTTGCAGGTTTAGCTTTTCTATTATTTGTTGCTCTTTGGTCTTTAAGAGAACGATTGTACTTTAATGGTCTAATTCTTTTTCTTTCGGAACTGACTTATCCTGTATATTTATTTCATAATTGGCTTTTTGATTATATTAAGCAATGGTCCTTTGCCGATGGAATCTTTCATCACAATAGGTACGCATTGATAATGTTATTTACTATAAGTGCCTTGGCTGTGAAGTTAATTGAGAAGCCTGGGGTTCGTCTAGGTAATCAACTAATAAAATATATAAGACATAACGCCCGAGCTCTTAAATTAGTGGCGGATACTTATTAGAGTTCAAATTTATAATCTGGTAAGACTGAAAGGTAATTAGAATGCTATGTAAAAAAAAATCGCTTTATAGTATTTTACTTATTTTTTTGTTTTTTGTTTGGATACTATTCAGTATTTTGTTAGGAGAACATATACCTGCTGGGAGTGGTCTTGGGTTTGATGGAGTTACCTATACGCGATTTGCTCAGAGTATGGATAAAATTATACTTAATCATGAAACAGCTTCTTATTTAATACAGCGAATAGCCCCATCCTCCTTAATATATCTAGCCTCAAAAGTTTTTCATTTTTCAGTGAATGTACAAAATGCTCCATTACTATTTTCAATACTTAATGCCTGTATGTTAGCGGGCTCACTATTAATCTGGTTAAAATTAGCAAAAAAGCTTAATTGGAATATATACGTAAAAATTATAAGTTTTTCAGGGTTATTTCTAAATTTTGCAAATTTAAAAATGAGCTTTTATTATCCAACATTAACTGATACTACTGCCTTTACATTGGGATTGTTAATGCTATATTGCTATGTTAATGAAAAGGATAAGTGGTTAGTTGCAGCAAGTATTGTAGGAGCGTTTACCTTTCCCACTTTACTTTGCATGGGATTTATACTTTTTATTCTTCCCTGTAAAAAAAATAAAACTAAAATAGTAAAATTTTCAAGTTCCTTTCCAATGTTTGCTACATTGCTACAGGCAATAACAATAGTTATCATTAGTCTTTTATTGCACTTTGTATATGGAGCAAGCGCTGTAGGTTCTAATTACTCATCACCTATGCTTTTTTTAAGTATTTTAAGTCTGTTCTTGTATGTTTTTTTTGCTCTAAGACCAATGACAGAGTTTTATTGGGGAGCCTTAACCGCTTTTATAAAAAACCCAATTAGAATCTTATTTTGTTTTCTGATATTTATTATGATCTCAATCATAATAAAACAGATTTCTAATGATAGAATTAGCGTACTTACGTTTATTGAATACCTTACAAATATTTCAAACCAAGCCTTAGCTTATCCCTTCAATTTTATTATTAGCCACTTTATGTACTATGGTCCAATTATTTTATTATTCCTTTATTTTTGGAGAGAAGTTGTTGAGTATCTCAGTCAAAAGGGAGCGGGTCTATTTATTGTTACTGGAATATATCTAATATTATCCATTGGATCAGAGTCAAGGCAACTCATTAACTTTCTACCGATGGTGGTATTTTTAACTGCAGAAATATTAAATAAAAAAGCCTTAACTTGGGACTTTACCTTATTTTTTGCATTTCTTAGTCTCATTGTTTCAAAGTGTTGGCTGCCCATAAATCACGGTGAATGGCTTTCATTAGCTATGAATCCACCTCAAATTACCCTGGAATTTCCTATGCAATGGTATTTTATGAACTTTGGCCCTTGGGTATCTCAAATGATGTACTTAATCCATTTTTTCCTAATCATGGTTACAGGATTATTGTTATATTTTTTCGCAAAAAAAAGAAATATTCTAAATAAAAAAGATTTAGCATGCCAAGCTTGAAGCAGCTTAATTGTTAGATATCCTTCTGAAGTTATCTTAAGACAAGTTTGGGCAAATCATAAAATTGTGTTATTATCTACCACTTGCTATATGCATTTGAAGAAGATTAAAATTTAATTTCTCTTTCTATGCCAAAGATTTAACTAAACAATAGAGAGTCTTTATGAAAAAATTAGCTTTAATAATTGGTTTATTAGTTCCTGTTCTATCGTTTGCTAATAATATATCTAACTCAAATCCATTTGAGACTTACCAAGAACAGTGCGCAAAGGAAAAAGATCCTGTTAAGCGTCATAATTACTGTCATATGCTTGACCGTCATAGTCGCGCACAATCCTACATCCCTGATTCCAAGAAAGAAACCTTAACAGTCTAATAGTGACTCAGGCGTTAGGTTAATTTACTCTTTCTCTATTCTAACCCCGTTTTATCTCCTTTCAACATCAGACATTAGGTATTGGATGTGAGAGGTTTAAGTAATTTGGGGTTGATAGCATAACGCTGAGCTAGCTCCTCATAGAATCGCCAAGTCTTTCGTTCTAGTGATATTTTCTTAACGCTCTTTAATTCAAAATTGGTTTTTGGTAATGGATTGAAACCAGTTCCGTATCATTAATAGTCATTACTCGATATTGGTTAGCACTTAAACGATAGCGTTGAGCTAAAAATCTGATATTAGTCAGCACTATACAGGCCAACACAATCATTATTAAGCAGGGCGAGGAGGGCAACTGAGTCTTACGTGCTAAATAATCAGATAAAAGAGGCGGAAGCCCAGAAGCAAGGCTTGCCGCAATAGAAAAAACAATGGATAAGGCTGTACATCGTATTTGTAATGGAAATAGCTCGGTCAGCAGCACCGATGAAACACTGTAATAACAAGCGCAAGGTATAGAAATCACAAGCTGCATCACCAGAAAATAACTGGCATTCCCAAAGTTAACAGCATGCATAAAGGGATAGGATAGAACCAGAAGGCTAGCAGTTGCCAAAGCTAGCATTTGCAAGCGATCACATTTATCCGAAAACCAGCCAAATATAGGAATTAATACCGTTACAAAAGCAAGGGATAAAGTAGTTGAAGTCATAATAAATGAACGGGGAAGATGCGAATATTGAATGGCGTGCAAAGGGATATATAAATAATAAAAAAATCCGGTAGCTACCGATAAAAAACTGGCAAAAAAGGCATAATTAAATAAAAACGGATTAGATTTAACAAAAATTTTAGCCTGTTTGTAAATGGTCCGGGTTGTTGGTTTAGCATGCTCTGCATAATAAACAACATAGCCTAAACTTTCTGGCATTTTATAGCGAATTAGAACACCAACTATGGTCGTCAACAAAGCAAGTAAAAAAGGAATTCGCCATAACCAGTCTTGTTCTGCAATCGAGGTTGCGTGCGTGTGAATCACCTCCACTATAATACAGGCCAGCAAATACCCGGCTTTAACGCCTACCGATGACCAACATCCACGAAAACCCCGCTGCTCATCACTACCGCTCTCTACTAAAAAAGACGCAGAATTTAAAAATTCAGAGCCCAAAGCCATGCTTTGAATGGTGCGAAAAATGAGTAATAAACCTGCAGCATATAGACCAATACGCTGATAACTTGGGATCAAGCCAATCAACGCTGTTGATAATCCCATGATGAGAATAGAAATCATGAGCACATTCTTTCGTCCATAAAGATCAGAAAAAAGACCAAGAGCAAAAGCTCCTATGGGTTTTGCCAGATAAGCAAGAAAAATCAGTGCGAATACAACTGAGGGGTTGCCTTGCTGATTGCCAAAAATTACTCGTGACAGTTCTGTAGAAAGAAAATAGCAGATAGAGATATCATAGGCTTCGACGACGTTACCCATAAAACCGCCTAAGATAATTTTAGTCTGATGCTTCATATTGAACCTGTTGTTGTGATAAAGAAGGGGGCAAATCAGCGTAATATTGGAAATGTTGATTTAGCATCTTGCTACAATATTGCCCAATTTTATAAAAATCGTCATAGCGATGAGAAAAAAGTTCCCGCGTCTGTTCACAGGCATGATGGCTCGCAAAGGAATAGATAAAAAAATTTTCCTCGAGTTGGGCAGCTAAGCTATAGCCAAGCGGATAATGATGTTTAACCTGTTTCAAATAGTAAAGCTCATCATAGCGCGAATTAGTATACAAAGATTGCCAATCTGATTGACTGCATTTTCTAAACCAATCGGGATGATATGATTTATCGTAACGCCAAAGATTACTATTAAATAAATTAAATTCCATGGCTGGTGTGGAAGAGAAGGTCAGAATTTGCTGTGCTGAAGTGATTTGGGTAATGGCAATATGATGAATTTCATGAATACCCAAAACATCTCTGAAAATAGTAGAGACTCGAGGTCTAAAAACAAAAAGTGCTTCCAGTAATTGCGGGTGGGGTGCTATTTCCATACAACCATTCCATTTGTAAAAATCTTGCTTTAACTATCTAAGGTCGTGACTAAAATGTTTAATTGACGATAGCGCCAAGTCAATTATTTTTTGCGACTGCTCTTCACTGGCATTAATTTGGCTGACATCATTGATAAGTTCTAAAAGAAAATCAGGGACATCATGGGCCAGATGAGGTCTATTATATAGGCTCCCTGCTTGATTGAGAATATAGTGCAGCAATTTTTTACTGATGATAACTTTATCGCGGGTAACAGAACTGTCATCATGGCTATCCCCGAATAATAACCATCCTGGCGAAACTTGCAGTTGCGATGCAATTTCTACTAATTTAACCGGTTCTGGTATCGCTTCACCGCGCAGATATTTTCTACAAATCTGAATAGAATAGCCTGTTATTTCAACGAGCTTATGAATATTAATGCCTGTAATCGAGCGTTGCGAATTAAAGCCTGCTGCAATCATCGCATCACGTAAACGGTAAGCAAACTGTTTAGTTAAGTCAACTTTTTCCATAGATGCATATAGATCATTAAGAGTATCCAATGGTATCAAAGTGTTAGGGCTTGAGCAAATTAACCTTGAGAAACTTTAAGTTGCGAATAGAAATTTAAAGTTGACAATAAAATTTATTCTGACATAATTTAATTGAAGCCTAGGCTTCGAAAGTCCAATCAGTAAACTGTGCGACGCTATGGAAATAAGTCAAGCAGTCTTCACGAGGAAATAGTGGTTTACCATAGCATTAACCTCGCAATAATTTGTGGCTTGAATTTAGTTTAATCGATTCAAGCCTTCCTTAGCTGGCGAATCTTAAGTCCAGAAAAATATAATTATTGCTTTGTATCCCTACCTTTTATATAATCGTCATCAGTTATGCTGTATGCACGATTTATAGGCACGTAGCTCAGTGGTAGAGCACCACCTTGACATGGTGGTGGTCGGTGGTTCGATCCCACTCGTGCCTACCAAACTAACCCTGCTGTGGCAGGGTTTTTTTTTCTAAGATTAGTCAGGACTACTTTCTTTAAACAAAACAACACAAAATTAAACTGAAATATCACATTTTCAGTTTAGAGGGATGGAGTGAGAAGCAATGCCAAGCATTAGATTACCTGATGGAACTGTTAAACATTATGAGCATCCCCTAACTGTTTATGAACTGGCTCAGACAATCAGTCCTGGTTTAGCTAAAGCGGCTTTGGCAGGCCAAGTTGATGGTCGTTTGGTTGATACCTCCCATGTTATGACTCAGGATTGTGACTTGGTAATTATTACTGAAAAACAAGAGGCTAGTCTTGAGATTATTAGGCATTCAACCGCGCATTTATTAGCCCATGCTGTGAAAAATTTGTTTCCGAATGCACAAGTTACCATTGGTCCTGTTATTGAGGACGGTTTCTACTATGATTTTGCTCTTGGCAGAGCGTTTACACCAGAAGATTTAGAACAAATTGAAAAGAAAATGTATGAACTTGCTAAGGCTGATCTTCCCGTTACCCGCCGTGAACTGTCACGTGATGAGGCAGTGAGCCACTTTAAAGCCATGGGCGAAGAGTATAAAGCTAAAATTATTGCTGATATCCCTGCCGATGAAACCCTCAGTTTATATAAGGAAGGTGATTTTGAAGATCTCTGTCGTGGCCCACATGTACCCTCCACAGGACGTTTAAAAGCTTTTAAATTAACGAAAATAGCCGGTGCTTACTGGCGAGGCGATTCTCGTAATGAAATGTTGCAACGTATCTACGGAACAGCTTGGGCGGATAAAAAAGCATTAGCAGATTATTTACATCGTCTGGAAGAAGCCGAAAAACGTGATCATCGGAAATTAGGAAAGGCACTCGATTTATTTCATTTCCAGGATATTGCTCCGGGTATGGTTTTCTGGCATCCCAATGGCTGGATTATCTACTTGCTATTAGAGCAATATATGCGTAGTCGTTTGGCTGATTTTGGTTATAAAGAAATTAAAACTCCACAATTAGCGGACAAGGTTTTATGGGAAAAATCAGGTCATTGGGCCAATTTTCGTGAAGAAATGTTTGTTACAGAGACTGAAAACCGTGTTTATGCTATAAAACCGATGAATTGCCCCTGCCATGTACAGGTCTATAATCAGGGCTTAAGATCCTATCGGGACTTGCCCTTACGATATTCCGAGTTTGGAAATTGTCACCGTTGTGAACCTTCTGGCTCCCTGCATGGTTTGTTACGTGTTCGCAATTTTGTGCAGGATGATGCCCATATTTTTTGTACGGAAGAGCAGATCCAGTCTGAAGTTACCCAGATCCTCGAACTAGTACAATCCACCTATATTGATTTTGGTTTCACAGAAATTAAATATCGTTTGGCTTTACGTCCTGAAAAGCGAGTTGGCTCTGATGAGGGCTGGGACAAAGCTGAAAATGCTTTAAAAGATGCAATGCGGGATAAAGGCATTAGCTGGATAGATGCACCTGGAGAAGGGGCTTTTTATGGACCAAAGATCGAATGCTCTTTATCTGATTGTCTGGGTCGTATCTGGCAATGTGGTACAATTCAAGTTGATTTTTCCATGCCTGATAGACTTGGCGCACAATATGTTGCGGAAGATGGTTCAAAACAAATGCCCGTGATGATACATCGTGCTATATTTGGTACTTTTGAACGTTTTATGGGAATACTGATTGAGCATACCGCCGGAAAATTTCCTCTTTGGCTTGCTCCGGTTCAGGTCTCTGTACTCACAATTAGCGACAAACAGCATGATTTTGCATCAAAAATTACTAATATTTTCCATAAACTAGGAATTAGAGCAAATTTTGACTTGAGAAATGAGAAGATTGGCTTTAAAATCCGCGAGCATACTTTGCAGAAAGTTCCTTATTTGCTAGTTATTGGTGATAAGGAAGTCGAATCAAACTCAGTTTCAGTTCGAACTCGCGAGGGAGCCGATCTCGGTCAGATGCAAATTGATACAATTTGCGATTTTCTGCAGCAAGAAGTTGCTGCTAAAAGTCGTGTTTAAACTTGTCTGGAGGACTTACTATTAATGCACCAAATAAGCGTGACAGCGATCGCGCACGGATTAACGATCAGATCAATGTACTTGAAGTACGCTTAATTGATGCTGAAGGCAATCAGATGGGAATTGTATCAACCCGCGAAGCTCTGCGTTCAGCCGAAGAGGGCGGGTTTGATTTGGTGGAAATATCGCCAACAGCCAGGCCTCCGGTATGCCGCATAATGGATTATGGTAAATTTCTTTTTGAACTGAGTAAAAAACAAGCTGAAGCAAAGAAAAAGCAAAAGCAAATTCAGGTCAAAGAGTTGAAATTCCGTCCTACGACGGAAGATGGGGATTATCAGGTCAAGCTACGCAACCTGATCCGTTTCCTAACAAATGGCGACAAAGTCAAAATCACGCTGCGTTTTCGCGGTAGAGAAATGGCTCATCAAGATCTGGGTATGAAGATTATGGAACGTTTGCAGGGTGATACTGCTGAGTTTGCAGTCATAGAACAGCATGCTAAACGTGAAGGTCGACAGTTATTGATGGTTTTGTCGCCGAAGAAAACTAAGTAGTTGTTGAATATCTTGGCTTTTTTTAGTTTTACTTGATATTTCTAGCTAATTTTGTAATTTCTAAACTTTTTTAAGTTAGATAAATTACAAAGTAAAAATTTAGCAGAATATAATTTCAATTAGCACTAATTTAAATAAGTTAATAAACAACGCTACATTTTTTAATATTAGCAGAACAAATGCGGAGTAATTATGCCTAAGTTAAAGTCACATCGAGGTGCTGCAAAGCGCTTTCGAAAGACAGCAAGTGGTGCTATCAAGCGTCGTGGCGCTTATAGAAATCATATCCTCACCAAAAAGTCAACCAAGCAGAAGCGTCGCTTGCGGGTTGCTTCAGGTACTTTGAAGCCCTGTGATGCGAAATTGGCTTCACGTATGTTGCACGGTAGTTAAGGGGAGGAATGAACAATGCCAAGAGTTAAACGTGGTGTGACGGCTAAAGCCCGTCATAAGAAAATTTTAGATCAAGCCAAAGGTTATTATGGTGCCCGAAGCCGGACCTATCGTGTGGCTAAGCAGGCTGTTATAAAAGCAGGCCAGTATGCATATCGTGACCGACGTCAGAAAAAACGACAATTTCGAGCGCTTTGGATTATTCGTATTAATGCCCAGGCTCGTGAATGTGGCATGTCTTACAGTCGATTAATTGATGGTTTGAAAAAAGCCAATATTGAACTCGATCGTAAGGTCCTTGCTGATATGGCGGTCTTTGATAAGATTGCTTTTGCTGCAGTAGCAGAACAAGCAAAAGCAGCGCTTGCATAAAGCCATTTGTAATTTCTTTGTCCCATGTTTTGCATGGGATAAGAAATTCCAAGTTAGAGCTTTGGAATTTAATTAATGCTATTGAATGCAAGAGCATTAAACTAAAGGATGAAGGGAAAGGTTTACTCTGTAATTTAAGAATCAAATCAGATTTTGATTTATTAATCCTTTTGTTTAATGTTTTTAAGGCTGTTACCTTTCGCTAAGCTTAGTGCTCATGCCTTTATTTTGAGTACCAAAGTATTAGTAACCTAGCGCAGAAATCATGGTCTGCTGCAGCTTAGTAGAAAGGTTAAGTCTCAAGACTGAACCTCTTTTTTACATGTAGGTTTTAATCATGCAAGATCTTACTCTTTTACAGCAATTAGCAGGCGATGTTATTGCTAAGGCTCAAAATGTTGCTACTTTGGAAGCGATTCGAGTCGATTATCTTGGTAAAAAAGGCCAGTTAACCGAAATCCTTAAAGGTTTATCAGGCTTATCCGCAGAAGAGAGGCCTAAAGTGGGCCAACTGGTAAATCAGGTTAAACGAGATCTTTCTGTTTTAATAGAAAACAAAATGCTGCAGTTAAAAGAGCTGCATTTACAGCAGAAATTGGCTAATGAATCAGTTGATGTAACCTTACCAGGCCGCAGCCGCAAAATTGGCTCGTTACATCCTGTGACCCAAGTTAAACAACAGGTTAATGATTATTTTAGTCGTCTTGGTTTTGATATTATCGAAGGCCCTGAGATTGAAACAGAATTTTACAATTTCGAAGCGCTAAACATTCCCGGGCATCACCCTGCTCGTGCCATGCATGATACCTTTTATTTTGGTGATGGACGATTACTGCGAACTCATACTTCCCCAGTACAAATTCGTACCATGGAACAACGACAGCCCCCTCTACGTTTAATAGCACCCGGCCGTGTGTATCGCTGTGATTCTGACCTTACTCATACTCCCATGTTTCACCAGGTTGAGGGTTTATTGATAGATAAACAGGCCACACTAGCAAATTTAAAAGGTTTGTTACAAGATTTCTTTGCCCATTTTTTTGGCAGGGAATTGGCCCTACGTTTTAGACCTTCTTATTTCCCTTTTACAGAGCCATCTGCTGAAGTGGATATCGAATGCACTCAGTGTTCTGGAGCAGGCTGTCGCTCTTGTAAATTCACGGGGTGGCTTGAGGTTCTTGGCTGTGGGATGGTCCATCCTAATGTTTTATCGGCAGTTAATATTTCACCGGAAGAATACCAAGGTTGGGCATTTGGTATGGGGATAGATAGGCTTGCAATGCTTTATTTTGGTATAGACGATTTGCGTATGATGTTTGAGAATGACTTGACATTTTTAAGGCAATTTTAGGTTTAACTTAAAATGCGGATATTTGTTGCTCCAGAGATGAAATATTTTAGGTTTAAGTTTCTCTCCAATAAATAACAAAATTGGTCAGATAACTTAAATTAAGCGGGTATTTAAGATGAAACTAAGTGAATTATGGTTGCGAGAATGGATTAACCCTACTTTAGATGAGCAACAATTAGCTGCTCGCTTGACTATGGCTGGTTTAGAAGTTGATGCGGTAAATCCCGTGGCTGGTGCCTTTGATCAGGTTATTGTGGCTCAGGTGGTGAAAACTTTGCCACATCCGCAAGCGGATAAATTAACATTGTGTATGGTTAATACCGGTAAGGCTGTACCCTTAAAGGTAGTCTGTGGTGCTTCAAATGTTCGACCTGGCTTAAAAGTAGCCTTTGCGCAAATAGGTGCCAGTCTGCCTCATGGCCTAACTATTAAACAATCTACTTTGCGTGGTGAACTTTCCCAAGGTATGCTCTGTTCCGCAACGGAATTAGGCTTGACCGATATGTCAGATGGCATCATGGAGTTAGAAGATGATGCGCCGCTAGGAATGGACCTGCGTGATTATTTAGCTCTTAATGATCATGTGTTAGATATTGATTTGACCCCAAATCGAGCAGACTGCTTCAGCGTTTTAGGCGTTGCTCGTGAATTATCAGCCTTAACTAAATTACCTTTAAAGCCATCATCTCAACCTCGCATTCCAGCCACTATCGATACCTCTCTTACGATCCATTTAAAAGCGCCGGAAGCCTGTCCTATTTATAGTGGGAGAATAATCCAGGGAATTAATGCTCAAGCACGAACACCCTTGTTAATTTCTGAGCGGCTACGAAGAGCAGGTCTACGCACTATTCACCCTGTTGTTGATGTTTGTAATTATGTAATGCTTGAATTAGGTCAACCTCTGCATGCTTTTGACTTGGAAACCATAAAAGGTGACCTAACAGTTCGCTTTAGTCAAATGGGGGAAACTATAGATCTATTGGATGGGCAGCAAATTGAGTTAAATAGTAAAGTGCTTGTTATAGCAGATGAAGAAAATCCTCTGGCCATTGCTGGGGTGATGGGCGGAGAGCCAAGCTCTGTTTGTGAAAAAACTGAAAATATTTTCCTTGAAAGCGCATTTTTTAATCCCTTCACTATTACCGGTGTTGCCAGAGCTTTTGGCTTAAATAGTGATTCCTCACAACGCTACGAAAGAGGGGTTGATCCATCCTTGCATCTTATAGCGCTTGAGCGAGCCACGGAATTATTGTTAAAAATTGTAGGTGGGAAAGCGGGTCCTATATCACTTGTTTTAGAGCCTGCCTTCATTCCTGAGAAGAAGCGAGTCCTATTTAATCCTCTAAAAGTTAAGCAATTAACAGGGATTAGCATTGCTGAAGATGAAATGAAGTTAATGCTCCAAAATTTGGGGATGATGGTTGATAGTAAAGATAAATTATGGTTGGTAGATGTCCCGACTTATCGTTTCGATATTCGGCTTGAAGCAGACTTAATTGAAGAAATCCTTCGGCTTTTTGGCTACGATAATATCTCTGGTGAGCCAATGATTGCCGCGGTGCAGGCAGGCAAAATAAATCCTCTTGAAAGTTTAACAATGCAGGTTGCTGATTTATTTACAGCCAGAGGTTATCAGGAAACTATTAGTTATAGCTTTGTAGACCCGGAATTACAGCAAGAACTTTACCCTGATAAAGAAAGCATGCAATTATTAAATCCTATTTCTTCTGAATTGTCGCAAATGCGGGTTGGTATGTGGCCTGGTTTAATTGCATCGATGATTTATAATATTCATCGTCAACAGACAGCAGTTAAATTTTTCGAAACCGGAGTAATTTTTGACTTGCAAAGTGGCCTACTACAAGAACATCAATGTTTAGCTGGCTTGATAACAGGTGAGAAGGGCATTTTAAACTGGAGTGAAAATGCTGGTAAATTCGACTTTTATGATTTAAAAGGTGATCTTGAAGCTCTTTTTCAAGCATTAAAGAGTAGCGATGTTCAATTTGTAGCTGCTGTACACTCTGCTCTTCATCCAGGAAAATCAGCCGAGATTCAAATTAATGGGCATGCAGTGGGTTGGTGCGGCGTTTTACATCCACGAATTGCTGATGCGCTGGATTTGCAGGAGGAGGTAATTCTTTTTGAATTGCGGCTGGCCTCTCTGATCAATACTCAAGCGGTTCGTTACCAGCAGATTTCCAAATTTCCTCAAATCCAACGTGATTTATCATTATTAGTTGACGATAAGCTTAATGCTGCTCAAATTGAAAAGGCTGTTCGTGAAGTGGTTAACTCTGATTGGCTTAAGGCTTTTGACGTTTTTGATGTCTATACAGGGGATTCTATTCCTAAGGGGAAAAAAAGTCTCGCAATTACCTTAACTTTGCAAGATGATAATAGGACCATGGTGGATAGCGAGATCAATACTGTAATTAGTGCTATAATCATAAAACTAAACGAAGAATTTTCTATTATATTGAGGGACTAATCGTGAATGCACTAAGTAAAGCAATGATTGCGGAAACTTTATGTAGTGAGCTTGAACTTTCTAAGCCTGATGCTAAAGAAATGGTCGAGCAGTTTTATGAAACCCTAAGAAATGCCTTGGAAAATGGAAAATCTATAAAATTGTCCGGTTTTGGCAATTTTACTTTGCGTGATAAGCCCCAAAGACCAGGACGTAATCCTAAAACGGGTGAAGAAATTCCTGTTGTAGCTCGTCGCGTGGTTACATTTAAACCTGGGCTTAAATTAAAAACCAAGATTGAAAAAAGGGATAATTAAAGTTTTGAGTCATTATACCAAGCATGTATTTTTATGTGTTAATCAAAAGGCTGCTGGCAAACAATGTTGTGCAAACGTTGGGGGCGAGCAGTTTTTCGATTATATGAAAGCGAAGCTACTAGAGAGAGATTTATACGGTCCAGGTAAAATTAGAATTTCTAAATCAGGATGTTTAGGCCGATGCAGTTTAGGGCCTTGTATCGTGATTTATCCCGAAGGTTTGTGGTACAATTATGCAAGTTTCGATGATATTGATGAAATTATTGATAGTCATTTAATAGCTGGCAAACGTGTAAATCGTTTAGAAATCACCGATTAATCGTAATCTTTCACCCAATCCCTCAAAGTCCCTGCAAATTTTACTTGTAGGTTCTTGTGGTTTTGGTTAAAATCGCCCGTCCATGATTGAAAGATTACCAATATGGCTGTACGGAGTTAATTTAATGAAGACATTTAGCGCTAAGACACACGAAGTCAAGCGTGACTGGTGTGTGATCGATGCTAGCGACCAAATATTAGGTCGTGTTGCTACAGAGATTGCCCGTCGTTTACGCGGCAAACATAAGGCTGAGTACACCCCTCACGTTGATACCGGTGATTACATCGTTGTAATCAATGCTGAAAAGGTAGCTGTAACAGGCCGAAAATTTAAAGAAAAGATGTACTATCATCACACGGGTCATCCAGGTGGTATTAAGTCAATTTCTTTTGATAAATTGCAACAAAAAAATCCTATACGTATTATTGAGCTTGCAGTTAAAGGCATGCTCCCTAAAAACATATTAGGTCGAGAAATGTTTCGCAAGTTAAAAGTGTATGCTGGTAATGAGCATCCACATACTGCTCAGCAACCAAAGCAACTAGAGATTGAGGAATAAGCATTATGGCTGAAAAACAGCAATACTATGGCACTGGACGAAGAAAAAGTTCATCAGCTAGAGTTTTTTTACGACCTGGCAAAGGCAATATTGTAGTAAACAATCGCGTCTTAGAAACTTATTTTGGTCGTGAAACGTCTTGCATGGTTGTCCGCCAGCCTCTGGAAACAGTAGAAATGATCGGTAAATTCGATGTTTTCGCAACTGTTGTGGGCGGTGGTATCTCAGGCCAAGCAGGGGCAGTGCGTTTAGGCATAGCTCGTGCTCTTGTTGCCTATGATGAGCAAGGTATCGCAGAAGATGCAGAACCAAATCCAGATTCATATCGACGGAAATTACGTTCACGTGGTTTGTTAACTCGTGACTCACGTCGTGTTGAACGGAAAAAAGTCGGTCTACATAAAGCTCGACGTGCAACTCAATACTCTAAACGTTAATTTTATCGTTGCAAGACAAATATTTCTCTCTTGCAAGGTTATCATTATTGGTGTTTATTAAGCCCTGCTTTTAGCGGGGTTTTTGTTTATGTATTCTAAAATTTTTTAGATGGTTAATTTCAGCATTCTTAGCAGATCTTAGCCCTAATGAGCCAGCGCGAGAACTATTTACTACTCTGATTCTTTGCTTAAACCGCTATATAGCTGTTTCAAAAGCCTCTCTAGCTTTTCAAGAAAAATTTGGAAACTTGATATGACAGTAATCAATAATGACAAAAAATCCGATGTTAATTCCAATGGCGAGCTTATTGATGAGCGAAGACGTCGTTTTTTAATAGCAAGCTCTAGCGTCTTAGGTGGCATTGGCCTGGTTTGTGCCATGAAACCTTTTATCTCCTCATGGTTACCTAGTTCGAGTGCTCAGGCTGCTGGCTTGCCTATTCAAGTGGATTTAACAAAGATTGAGCCAGGACAACAGCTAACTGTTGAATGGCGCGGTAAACCAATCTGGATCATTCGTCGTACGCCAGAAATGCTTACTCAACTTAAGGGCCATAATGCGCAATTACGCGATCCAAATTCTCAGGTTGAGCAGCAGCCAGTTTATGCAAAAAATATCTATCGCTCGATAAATCCCGAATATTTGGTTTTGATTGGAATTTGCACGCATTTAGGCTGTGTACCAAAATATACGGCAGAGAGTAAGGATTTAGGAGCACAATGGCCGGGAGGGTTTTATTGTCCCTGTCATGGTTCAACCTTTGATTTGGCGGGACGTGTTTTAAAAGGTGTTCCTGCACCCATCAATTTAGAAGTGCCCCCCTACTATTTTAAATCTGAGAAGGTCATTGTCATTGGTCAAGACGAGCAAGAAGGATAGCCATGAGAGGAATTGTAAATTGGTTAGACGCGCGCTTTCCTTTAATAAGTACTTTGAAAAAACATGTGACTGAATATTATGTGCCTAAAAATCTTAATTTTCTCTATATTTTTGGTTCTTTAGCTTTAGTGGTTCTGGTTATTCAATTAATAACCGGCTTGTGGTTAACCATGTTTTATACGCCGAATTCTGCACAGGCTTTTAATTCGATAGAATATCTGATGCGTGAAGTGAACTATGGCTGGCTTATGCGCTATATGCATTCAACCGGCGCATCAGCTTTTTTTATTATTATTTATTTTCATATCTTTAAGGCTATTTTATATGGTTCCTATCAACGACCAAGGGAATTAGTTTGGTTGTTTGGTATGTTTCTTTTCCTACTACTCATAGCAGAAGCTTTTTTTGGTTATCTACTCCCTTGGGGGCAAATGTCTTATTGGGGCGCTCAAGTTATTACTTCATTGTTTTCCGTAATTCCCTATTGGGGGGATAGCCTTGTGCTTTGGTTACGTGGTGATTATTCAGTAGCGAATGCTACCTTGCAGCGTTTTTTTGCTTTGCATGTGGTTGCCATACCTTTTCTTTTTGTTGTAATGATTTTTTTACATATTGTTGGTTTACATAAGGTCGGATCAAACAACCCTGAGGGCATTGAATTAGGTAAAAATTTTGATAAAAACGGTAAGCCTCAAGGTTGTCTGCCATTTCATCCCTATTTCACTGTAAAAGATTTTTTCGGAATTCTGGTTTTTTTGTTTATATTTTTTGCAGTGGTATTTTTTATCCCGGAGATGGGCGGGTTATTTCTTGAGCCTAGTAATTTTATTCCCGCAAATCCATTAATAACCCCTGAACATATAGCACCAGCTTGGTATTTGGCTCCATTTTATGCCATTTTACGTGCTATCCCGGATAAATTAACAGGAGTGTTGACGATGAGCTTGGCAATCCTCATTTTATTTTTTTTGCCTTGGCTTGATAGAAGTTCTGTACGTTCCATGCGATATAAAGGCAGATATTCACGTATCGCTCTTATTGGTTTTTTATTCAGTTTTATTCTACTAGGCTATTTAGGACTGAGTAATTTATCCCCTCTAAAACTGATTGCAGCACGGGTTTTTACCCTAGTTTATTTTGCTTATTTTTTGTTAATGCCGATTTATAGTTACTACGAAAGGCCAGCTAAATTATTAGAAGGAATGGTTAGTGAATAAAAAATGCCTTAGCTATCTAAGTAGTGGTTATATAGCGGTTCTCTTACAAATTTACGTTGCAACTGCCTGGGGAGCTTTTAACCTGGGTGTTGAGGATAAGTCAAAGCTCCAACGAGGGGCAAAAATTTATATGAATTATTGTTCAGGTTGTCATTCTTTGCGTTATCTACGCTATGACCAATTAGCGAAAGATCTAGGTTTAGTTCGTTTTAGTGGACAGGTAGACGCAGGTTTGCTGTCTAATTTGATCTTCACCTCGGCAAAAATCCCTGATCCTATACAAATTGCTATGCCGGCAGCAGAAGCAATACAGTGGTTTGGCCTAGCTCCTCCTGATCTATCTTTAGTGACGCGAGTTCGTGATCCAATATGGATTTCAAATTATTTGAAAGGATTTTATGCAGATAATCGACGTCCATTCGGGTCAAATAATTTTTTAGTTCCAGACACCGCCATGCCTAATGTTCTTTATTCGCTCGCAGGCTTAAGCCCAAAGGATCAAGGTGCCTTTATTAACGACTTGTTAAGCTTTCTAGTCTATGTGGGCGACCCCTCACGGGCTTCTCGTTATCAGATTGGTTATAAGGTGCTGATTTTTCTTGGAATTTTTAGCCTTCTTGCCTTCTTTCTTAAAAAAACTTACTGGAAAAAATTATTATTTTAAGCCTTTTATCAAACAATTTTTTGAAGAAAAAAAATTTGTCAGCTGATAGCTCATCTAGACTTATAAAAATGTGCTAAAATGCTCCTTTTGACAAGTTGTCAACAAAGAATTAACGACTGGAGAGAGTTAGATGGCTATAGTGGCAAAGCGTACAATTATGTCTTTGTATTCCGATAGTGATGATGTTTATAGTCATCAAGTTCGAATAGTGTTAGCAGAAAAGGGTGTGAATGTTGAGATTCTTCAAGCAAGACAAGGTGAGGCACTTGATGATTTATTAGCTCTAAATCCCTATGGATCCATTCCGACGCTCATTGACCGTGAATTGGTTTTATATGAAGCTCGAATAATAATGGAGTATTTGGATGAGCGTTTCCCGCATCCTCCGCTCTTACCGGTATATCCTGTTGCCCGCGCCGAAGCACGTAAAATGATGCATCGTGTAGAACAAGATTGGTATTTCCTACTACAAAATATCAGAATGGGTAATGATATTGAAGAATCGCGCCAACGCTTATCAGAGAGTTTGATAAGTTTAGAACCTGTATTTGCTGATAAGCCGTATTTTCTTAGTGATGAATTTTCTTTACTGGATTGTGCTTTGGCGCCACTATTATGGCGGTTGCCTCAATTAGGAATAGAAATTCCAGCCAAATTGAAAGGATTAAATGCTTACATGCAGCGTCTATTTAAACGTGATTCTTTTCAAACCAGTTTAACGGATGCTGAGAGGCAATTGCGAGCTGCTTAATATGACTAAAATGACATCAAATAAACCCTATCTCATCAAAGCACTTTACGACTGGATCGTTGATAATGATTTGACGCCTTATGTTTTAGTCAATGCAGAATATCCCAATGTACAAGTGCCGCAAGAACATGTGAATGAAGGGCGAATTGTTTTGAATATTTCTCCAAAAGCTTGTCGAGGCTTGCATCTGGAAAATGATCGGATTGTTTTTACTGCTCGATTTTCAGGCAAAAGTGTACAGATATTTGTAGTTCCTGCTGCTGTTCTTGCTATCTATGCAAAAGAGAATGGCCGTGGCATGGAGTTTGGAGATGAGTATAGTGATGAGCCACCACCTCCACCGTTATCTCCGCGAGATTTAAAAAATCGTGCTAAGCCTGCTTTGACACTAGTTAAAAAAGAATAGTTTAGCAGCTGTTATTATTAGATGACTGAAAAGCTAAATCTTTATTTTTGAGTTTATGCTTGAACTTAGAACCTAAAGATTTAGCTCTCGATCTTTTGATGTCCACTGGCGTAGCAGATTAGCTCAATATTAAAAGGCATAGGACGATATGACATCATCCAATAAAGCGCTTTATCAGGTTGCACAAATTCGTTCAATTGAATTACTGGTTAAGAAAGAGCTAGGCTTAAGTGATGATGAGCTCATGTCACGAGCCGGTACCAGTGCTTTTTTGACCCTTAAGAAGCGCTACCCAAACGTGCGCTCTCTTGCTGTTTTCTGTGGTAGTGGCAACAATGCAGGCGATGGTTATGTGCTAGCGAGGCTAGCTCATACCAATGGCTATTCTGTTGTGATTAATCAATATAAGTCAATTGAAAATCTACCTCCGGCTGCTTGTCATGCTGCTTTACAAGCTTTAGCAGCGGGAGTAATTTGCCAATGTATTGATGATCCTATCGATAGTGAGGCTGAGCTAATTGTTGATGCCTTATTAGGTATAGGTTTAAAAGGTCAAGTTTATGGCCCTTTAGCGACCGCTATTAACCAAATCAATGAAGCCAAACTTCCAGTTATTGCCCTTGATATACCTTCGGGATTAAATGCGGATACTGGTCAAGTTATGGGAATTTGTGTACGTGCAACGCACACCCTGACTTTTATAGCTAATAAATTAGGTTTAATGACCCAGGATGGATTTGATCAATGCGGTGAAATAATTTGCCTTGATCTGGAACTTGAGAAATACTTAGCGGCAATTCTCCCAGCAGCTTGCTTATTAGACGATAGTCTTTGTAAAACTCTTTTAGCGCCCCGTTTAAAAAATTCTCATAAAAATCACTTTGGTCATGTTTTAATTATTGGTGGTGGATATGGCATGCCTGGTTCTGTATGCTTGGCGGCTACTGCTGCCTTGCGAATTGGAGCCGGTCTGGTAACTATTGCAACTCGGCCGGATCATGCTAATCAAGCCTTGCCTTCATTAGTTGAAGCTATGATTTATGGCATTGATGAGCCAGAGCAATTGCAAGCCTTAATTACCAGAGCAACGGTTTGCGTTATCGGGCCCGGACTCGGTGAAGATGAATGGGCCAGGGCAATGTTTACCTTAGCCTTAGCGTCGCAACTACCAATGATTATTGATGCTTCCGCTTTAAGGCTTCTTGCTCAAAATGCACAACAAGATGATAACTGGATTCTGACTCCACATCCTGGGGAAGCTGCGAGTCTTTTAGATTGCACCACCGCTGATATTCAAAAAGATCGATACCAAGCTATTATTCGTTTACAAGAAATGTACGGCGGCAATGTAATTTTAAAGGGTGCGGGCTCCTTGGTGGCAACCAGTGATTCTGAAATTTACCTGTGTAACGCCGGAAATCCAGGAATGGCCAGTGCAGGCATGGGCGATGTCCTTTCTGGTGTTATTGGTGGATTAGTGGCTCAAGGTTTATTGCTCGCTGATGCAGCGAAATTAGGCACTTGGTTGCATGCCTGTGCCGGTGATGCTGCAGCAGCGCAAGGCGAACGGGGCTTACTCGCTTCAGATTTGATGCCTTATTTACATCAATTAGCTAATCCTGAAAGCCATGATTAAAGTTGAAATCAAACTCCCAAGTGAATCTGCTTCTGCTCTATTGGCAGCAAGGTTGGCAACTTTGTTGATTTGGCCTCTAGTTTTAACCTTTAGTGGTGAAATTGGTGCAGGAAAGACGACTTTTATTCGAGCTTTGTTACGAGCTTTAGGCATTAAATCGGCTATAAAAAGTCCTACTTTTTCCCTGGTTGAAAGTTATAGTTACCAAAACTTGCAAATGCATCATTTTGATCTGTATCGTATTCATGATGAATCTGAGCTTGAGTACATTGGTTTTAGAGATTATTTTCAAGAAAACGCGCTCTGTTGCATTGAGTGGCCAGAACGAATAAGTCATAGTTTAGACCAGATTGATATTAATTTTGCCTTTACAATAAGTGGGAGTGGCCGTTTGCTGATTTGTTCGGCATCAAGCGCCGCCGGTGAAAAAATTTTGCATTGTCTTGCAGGTAAACAATGAGTAAGCGACCTTTTTTATTTTGTTGTTTAATGATATTTAGCCCTATCCTGATGGCAGCAAAGTTGCTATCAGTCGATATTAAACAAGTGGCCGGCCAGCCATCTGTGCAATTTAAATTAGATAGTGCAGTGGGTCATAAGGTCTTTACGCTCACTAATCCTGATCGCGTAGTCATTGATTTTGAGAATACTGAGTTAGCGTTTAACCTCAATCAAGTAAATTTAGGCTCGCCGCTAATTAAATATATTCGCAGCGGACATCCTAATCCAAAAACGCTGCGCCTCGTGTTTGAAGTCAATCAGGTGGTGCAAACTAAAACTAATTCACTAAATTCAGTATCAAAACATGGCTTTTCACTCGATCTTTCGGCCAATAAAGGGTTGATAAGAAAAATACCCGACAAAGCAATCTCAAAAAAAACGGAAATTAAAACGCTTAAAAACGCTGCTATATTGCTGCCGAATCCACAGAAACCATCTAGAAAATTGCGCGATGTGATCGTAGTGCTAGATGCCGGGCATGGTGGAAAAGATCCAGGAGCGCGAGGACCAAGAGCTACTTCGGAAAAAGATGTGACCTTAGCTATTGCCCTAAAATTAAAGCAGATTATTGATAAACAGCCGGGAATGCATGCTGTATTAACAAGAAATCAGGATTATTACATTGGCTTGCGTGAGCGTTTAACTATTGCAAGAAAGTACAATGCGGATATTTTTGTTTCCATTCATGCCGATGCTTTTATTAATCCTCAATCCAGTGGTGCATCGGTGTTTGCTTTGTCCCAGTCAGGTGCAACCTCTGAGGCAGCACGTTGGTTGGCGGCGAAAGAAAACTATTCAGAATTAGGCGGTGTCAATCTCTCTCAATTGGATGATCAAAGTGGGTTAGTGCGCACCGTTTTAATTGATTTATCACAAACGGCAACTGTGGGATCCAGTCTTCACCTCGGTGAGAGAGTGTTGAAAAACATAAATGGTATTACTCGCTTGCACAATAATCGAGTTGAACAGGCACGATTCATGGTGCTTAAATCGCCAGATATTCCTTCAATCCTTATTGAAACTGGGTTTATTTCCAATCCCAATGAAGAAAAAAATCTAATTAGTACCTATTATCAGACACGCTTGGCTCAATCGATTTTTAGCGGACTCAAAAGTTATTTTTGGGATTACCCGCCACATGGCTCCCGTATTGAAGCACTAACTAACAATAATGCTATTCATTGGGTGCAAAGTGGTGAGTCGCTCCCTAAAATAGCGACGCGTTATAAAGTTTCAGCTTCAGCCTTGCAGGCTGCTAATAATCTCTCCAGCACCCAATTGCGTGCTGGACAAAAGCTCATCATTCCTTCACCGCTTACATGAGAATCTTGCAATTATCAGCAGTACTAGCCAATCAAATTGCTGCAGGCGAAGTTATTGAAAGACCTGCTTCGGTAGTAAAAGAACTATTAGAAAATTCTTTTGATGCCGGAGCTGATCACATTAGTATTGATATTGGTTATGGCGGCCTTACTCAAATTAAAATTTCTGACAATGGGGCAGGGATTGTTGCCGATGATTTGCCGTTAGCAATTGCAGCTCATGCAACTTCTAAAATTAGTCAGTTGAATGATTTATACGCGATTGCAACCATGGGTTTTCGTGGGGAAGCTTTGGCAAGCATCGCTTCTATTTCTCGTTTAACCATTAGCTCAAAAACCCCTGACCAATCTCATGCCATGATGCTTTCTGCAGATGGAGAGGGAAAGGTGACTCTAAGTCCTTGTGCTCGATCAAAGGGAACTACAGTCGATGTGCGCGATATTTTCTTTAATGCGCCTGTTAGAAAAAAATTTCTAAAGCCTGAGCGTTCAGAATTTCAGGCAATCGAATTAGTTGTAAAACGGTTTGCTTTAAGTGCGCCTCATATCGCTATTAATTTGAGTCATAATTCAAAGCAGCTATTAAATATCGCTTCTGCAAACTGCGATAAAACCAATTTGATTCGTATCCGTAAAATTTTAGGTAAATCCTTTGTTGAGCAAGCCAATTATCTAGACAGTGAGCATGCGGGTTTGCATTTGAGAGGATGGTTGAGTTCAAAAAATCTGCAACGAAGTCAAAATGACAGACTTTGGATTTACCTTAATAATCGTATGGTGAAAGATAAATTACTAAATCATGCGATAAAACAAGCCTATGAAGGTTTGTTATATCCGGGGCGATACCCGTCTTGTTTATTGTATCTAACTCTTAAACCCAGCGAAGTAGACGTTAATGTTCACCCTACCAAGCATGAAGTTCGTTTTCAACAACCGCGCTTGATTCATGATTTTATATGTTCGCAATTACAAAAAACATTAAGAGAACCTGAGGACCTTACTGGATATCAAATTGAATCCAAGTCTATAGAATCCGGCTCACTTACACTCAGTGAACCGTACTCACCCCCCTATTTAATTAAAAGCACTAGTCTTGAAAAGTTAAGAAAAGAAACTAACTGGACTAATTTGAATAACTCATTTGCCTTAATATTCTTAGAGCAAGAACCTTTTTTAATTGATGTCTTAGCCCTGCAGCGAAATTGGTTATTATCAGTTTTAAAGTCAGAAAAATTGCCACTTGCGAGCCGACCTTTGCTTGTACCGTTAAGCTTGATAATTAACTGCAAACCCGATCAGTTTAAAATCTATAGGGACGCTTTGTACCAATTGGGGATAGAACTAGGGCTTGCCAGCGAAAATTCTGTTTTAGTTCGCTCTCTGCCACTTGCAGTTCCGCATCTGGATTTAAAAAATTTTTTAACCCTATTTTTTTCAGAGTCTCTTCCTTCAACGACGAAGTTATTAGAGTTGTTAGTAAGCAATCAATCCTTAACTAGTCAGTGCCTAAGTTCAGAAGAACAACAAATCTTAATTGCATACATGCAAACTCTATCAACTGACATAGTCCTTAACTTTTCTAAGCAATTATCCCTTCAAACTTGCTTGGGAGTCCTTAATGCCTAAAACCATTTTTTGTTTAATGGGGGCTACAGCCTCTGGTAAAACTGCGTTAGCTTGCGAACTTGTCGATGTATTCCCTTTTGAGATTATCAGTGTTGATTCAGCTATGGTTTATAGGGAAATGAATATTGGCACAGCGAAACCTAGTGCAGAAGAGCTTGCGCGGGCTCCTCATCATCTAATTGATATTTTGAATCCACCGGAAAGTTATTCAGCAGCGCAATTTTGTGAAGATGCGGTTAAATTATCCGAGGATATTTACCAACGTAATAAACTCCCTCTTTTAGTGGGAGGCACCATAATGTATTTCAATGCGCTACAGCAGGGGCTTTCTCCTTTGCCTCAAGCGGATAGTACTTTGCGGGCTGTTTTAAATCAGCAAGCTGAGTTATTTGGCTGGGCTTATATGCATCAACAACTTGCTCGCATTGATCCCGAATCTTTTGCAAGAATTCATCCTAATG
The DNA here is from genome assembly GCA_013697725.1 of Tatlockia sp. Classification (GTDB taxonomy): domain Bacteria; phylum Pseudomonadota; class Gammaproteobacteria; order Legionellales; family Legionellaceae; genus Tatlockia. Next base: position 10,099 of record JACCWI010000030.1, on the reverse strand, counting down.
ATAGTCAACGTGTCTTGCGTGCTTTGGAAGTCTTTGAATTAACGGGCAAACCTCTCTCTTCTTTTTGGGCCGAGCAAAAAAAGAATCAAAATTACAGTTTCGTAAATTTAATTATTGAGCCTGAAGAACGCGCCTGGCTACATGCAGGCATTGCTACACGTTTTGAGCAAATGTTAGAGCAAGGTTTAGTTTATGAAGTGGCCGAAGTTCTGCAAAAATGGCAATTGACATCAACTTGCCCGGCCATGCGTACAGTAGGCTATCGACAAGTTATTGATTATTTAGCCGGTGATTATGATTATGAAACCTTGCGTGCTAAAGGAATTGCTGCAACTCGTCAATTAGCAAAAAGGCAAATGACCTGGCTTCGCAATTGGCCTAAAGCAAAGCGATTTTTTGCTGAAAACCCAAAGACTAAGGCTGAAATCATAGCGCTCATTAAGGAAATATTAGATAATAACCCATCTTAAATTAGCAAAAAATTGTGATTCGTAGAGGAACCATTATGCCAGACCAGAAAAAAATGCCAGCTTGTACTGAAAAAAAGTACCTAGTTCACGCTTGCGATTTACCTTTAAGCTGCCCAACTGCTGAAATGACTTTATGGAATGCTCATCCTAAGGTTTATCTGCCCATTGAAAAAACGGGTGCGGAAATTTGTCCCTATTGCGGTTCTAAATTTGTTTTAGAATAACAATTCAGCTAAGCATTTATAATTGGCTTATCCTTAAATTTTCAAGCTAAACTTTAGAATACCTGGTTGCTCATAATCTAGCATGGCTATCTAATGACTTAACTGTTATAATTATAACCATATTATGGGCTGGAGTTATGTCTAATTTATCAGAAAACTGACTGGTAACAAGCCTATATTTCATCCCTTTTTTAACTAACTAGTTCCTGAAACCTTGGTCGCTCATTAAAAATATTATGAATAAAGATCTTGAGAATTTAGAGAATCATTTAGCTACGGCCAAGTTTATATCAGCTTGCGATCAGGCATTGAATATTTTTTTAAAGCAAAAAGGAATTAATACTTTCTCCTTTACTTATTATGCTTATCATCCTCATTCAGAAAATAAATTAAAATATGATATGTGTTCTGCCAATTTTAAAGTCTGGCATCAACATTACCTTGAAGAAGAATATAATAATATTGATAGCACCCTACCTATTGTTTATAACAATCATTTGCCCACCTATTGGAATTTGCAGCAACAGTTCGCGCAGGCAAGTTCCGATTCCGAACGAAAGATGAGGCAGGATTCAATTGATTTTGGTGCCAGAGAAGGCTTATCGATTCCGCTTCATGGTGCACACAATAATTTTGCCATTTTATTGATAGTTCAGATGCGGAATGACCAATGTAATTTACAAGCAAAAGCCTTGCAGCATGAATTATTTATTGCAGCCTATTTATATTTCCATTTTATTCAGACTCATCTGCTCAATGAGGTTTTGGATGAAAAATCCTTTCGCTTAACTCAGCGTGAAATTCAATGTTTGTTATTAATCGCCAAACATTTTTCAGTGAAGCAAATGGCACAGTCTCTGGAATTAACAGAAAGAACCGTGAATTTTCACATACAAAAATTGAATAAGAAAATGGGAACCAAGAATAAATATCAATCCTTGGCAAAAGCCTTAGAGTCTCAACTGTTGACACTGTAACAAGCAAAGTTTAGCCCCCTGTCAATAATGACAGGAAGAGCTCCTTTACTTTTAAGATAAAATTCATAGGGTCTAACTTAGAGAGAATTATGAAAAATTTAAAATTTAGCCTTTTACTTTATGCAACCGCATTGATTTTACCCTTGGTTGCTCATTCTGCACTCACGCTCTATACCACAAGCTGGTCAATGTATGGTCAAACTCCCTATGAGTATGATGGCGCCTACAAAAATGGCCTACCCTACGGTCGATTGAGGTATGTGATTAACCCAGAAATGGTGGCCCAATTTAATAAGGCTGATGTGCTTGCCTGGTCATTTTTACAGGTATGGAATAGCCAAGATCCCAATCAAGCACTCTATCAAATCCCACAAGCCTGGGATGGTTTGATGCATTTCGATGATCTCTGGGGCGAATTACCTCTCGAAACTTACTTTGGCCAATTTCCAGCACCAGAAGCCAGTGACTTTATCAAGTTTTGTAAAGCTAACTTAGGTGCTTGTTCCTCGGTGCAAGTGAATGGTTCAACAGGTTTAAAGGAATTATTTTCTTATCAAGATCGAAAGGGCGTAGGCCAATTAAATAGTTTCGGCGCCTTTATTAATTCACCCAAATACACAGCTAAGCGAATTATTGCAGTCGGTGGTGCAAATACACCTGAAAACAAGGCAATATCGACTGCCACCTTTGATGCTATTTTTGCCAATCAAGATAAATTTTTAAAACAATTTAAAGCCTGGATGACTCACTTCAAGAACTTAAAGGGTATCGATTATGATTTCGAACCACCTATCAACCCCAATACAGGTGGCCAATTGCTACCTGATGAAAGAACAATAAAAGACTATAGAAATCTATATAATCTGGTTAGAGCAAGCCGGGAAAGCTTAGGCCAAGAGGCCTACATTTCAGTCACTATTACTGTAAACAAAGAGTATTTGCAAACTATAAACCAATCAGTCTCTGGTGGTTGGTTCAAAGAAATAGCAAAATTTGTGGATAGTGTAAATTTGATGACCTACGACTTACATGGGCCCTGGGATTACAATTCTGATCCTTATACCGCCGTGCATGCCTATCTTAAACAGCCAGAAACTAGCCGAAAAGATGAGTTTGCAATCAATTACGCCATGGATACAATCACTGAGCAAGTTTTAAGTTTCGGTATGCCTAAAGAAAAATTGCAAGTCGGTTTGGTAGCTTATGGTCGTGGTTACTCTGGTGTTGAACCTGGAGAGAATAACGAAATGCCGGGATTTGAACAGCCGTGGAAGGGGCCTAGCCATTTTTCCAATGCTTATTCAAATCAAGAAGGTATGCTTCCCTATAAATCGGTTCCAAAACTAATAGCAGATTTGCATTATCAAAACTATTCGGTCAAAACTCTTGATGAGAAAAACAATTCTATTATTACAGGAGCCTATCTTTATAATTCGACTTCGCAGCAATTTATAGGTTATCAATCCCCTGAAACTGTTAAGGCAATCTGTGAGTTTGTCAAAGCTAAAGGATTAAAAGGTGTAATTATGTGGTCGGCTGATACTGATCTACCGGTATCTGATTCAAATTCTTTAGTTGCAACCTACAAGCGGGATTGTCAATAATTGGTTTGACTCGGTTTACTTAAGCCGAGCAATTAAATAATTTAACAAAATATCCTTTAAATTAATAACTTAGCAGGTTTATACTTGAAAGACATTTTATAAGCTATTGCCTCATTGAATTATATTATTGTATAATATTTGGCCATAACTTGGTAAGACGAATCAATGAATTGTATTTTATATTTAAGTTTTTTCCTGAGTAGTTTATTTGCCACCGAAACCTACACGGTCAAGCTTGGCAATAGCAAGGTAGCTATTTTAAAAACCGCAGGTAAAGGTAAAACTTTTGTTCATCTCCATGAAAGCGAAGTCACAGCTTTGAAAGCTGCCCGGATCTATCTAATGAAAAACGGCGGAACCTTAATCACCCTTAAACATTCTGGCAAACGCAATGTGATTTTTTATCTAAAAGGTAGTCGTTATGAATTTGATCCCAATCGTATTTTTACTGATAAAGGCATACGGAAAACTTTAAAACAATTTGGTCATTATTCTCCGAAAGCCCATGCCGAGGTTAAAAAATTAGCTAAAACAATTATTAAATTACTGCCCCCAGGTAAAATTGTTGCAGTTCACAATAACCGCTTCTATTCCATTAAAGAATATCTACCAAAGCATAGCTTAGCTGCCGATATTGGGGCAATGTATTATCAGCCTAAATCAAATTCCAGAAATTTTTACTTTGTAACTAAAAGGCAAGAATATAAGCGCTTGAAATCAATGAAATTTAATGTTGCGCTTCAATCCAAGAAAGCTCAAGATGATGGCTCACTGTCTTATTATTTGACCGAACAGAATTACATTAATATTGAGGCGGCCTATGGTGCTTTGAATACGCAACTTAAAATGTTGGCATCGGCTTAAAGCATATTAGCCGCGACTTTATGGATGCCCCCGACCAGCTGAGGCCCCTAAACTTTTACAATGCTCATGGTGTCCTCTACCCCTACTTACCCGGCTTGTCCGGCTATCCCTTTTAAAAGCCTTAACTCGCTAATTCTTCTTCTTTGGGCTATTATATTTTTTTAAATGGATGTTATTTGGTAATCAAATGGAGGATTTTTTTATGTATTTTCGTCACCCAAGACTGATGTTAGCCATTTCACTTTTAAGTCTTTGTCCTTTAGTCGCTACTGCAGATGACTCAGTGATCTCGAATCTTCCTCAAGTAAATAGTCCAGTTCAAACTAATTTACCAGTAGACAAAACGCCCACTTCCACTGAAATACCTGTTAGCAATACAACAACCACTAATCAACCAGTTGAAGACAATAAGCAAACGGAATCCTTTCAGAACATTTGCCTATCCTCCTGGATGAAAAGAATCAGCGATTTACAAGATAAAGTCGGCTACAAAAATTTTGGACAAAAATATTGCGCCTGTGCCTTAACTCAACCCTTAGACACCGACACTGCCGTAGACAAGGCGATTCAGCTTTGTATGACCCGTATTTTACTACAGGATTCGATGGATTCTTTGGAAGATTCTGTTGGGCTAAATAAAGCGACTGAGGCAGAGGTAAATCAATCTTGCCAAAATAAATGGAAGCTTATCTATCCTCAAATGTCAGATCAGGCTCAGCTAAATACTAATGCTTTTTGCTCCTGTGCCCAGCCGAAATTATCAATGCTAATTAAAAATACTGATAACATGACCGATAAAGACTATTATGCACAAATTGATACAATTGCCGCCTCTTGTTCTGATATGGTTAAACCTAATCAGCAACCGAAAACCTGAGGACTGAGGGCAGATCAGGAGAAATTGATGGATTACAAACGATGTGTTGATGAAAAGGGGCGCCCGTATTTAGCGGTACACACCAGTGATTTTCGTCTAATCACTAATCCTGTCCTTAATAAAGGAACGGCTTTCAGTAAAAAAGAGCGTGAAGACTTTAAGCTTTTTGGCCTCTTGCCACCGGAAGAAAGTACTATTAAGGAACAAAGGGAGCGTTCTTATAAAGCATTCAAATCCAAGGGTTCAGATCTCGAAAAATACCTGTATTTACGCGATCTGCAAGATTCTAATGAAACGCTCTATTATTCCTTACTTGGTGAATATATTACCGAGATGATGCCAATTGTTTATACGCCAGTTGTGGGTGATGCTTGCATACATTTTAGCCACATCTATCGCAGGCCACGTGGCGTATTTATTGCCTATCCTGATCTTGATCGTATTGAACAAATTTTAGCTAATCCTCGTTTCGATCAAGTAAAAGCCATTGTTGTTTCCGATGGGGAACGCATTTTAGGCTTAGGCGATCAGGGTGCTGGTGGCATGGGAATTCCGATCGGAAAATTAGCTTTGTATTGTGCTTGTTCTGGAATTCATCCTTCAAATACTTTGCCGATTTTATTAGATACTGGAACTAATAATCCTGATTTAATAAAAGATCCACTTTACATCGGTTGGCGTCATGAACGCGTGCGAGCAAAAGATTATGATGATTTTATCGAAGCGTTTATCTTCGCCTTAAAAAAACGGTTTCCTCATATTCTTTTGCAATGGGAGGATTTTGCGATAGGAAATGCGACCCGTTTATTAGATAAATACCGTGATCAACTGTGCACCTTTAACGACGATATACAAGGTACTGCAGCTATTGCAACCGGTACTCTGTTTTCTGCGGTACAAGTCACGGGTATAAGTTTAGCGAAACAAAAGATACTGATCGTGGGCGCTGGCTCAGCAGGCTGTGGAATTGCCGAACTGATTGTTCATGCTATGATAGAAGAAGGCCTGACTGATCAAGAAGCCCGAGATCGCATATTTATGGTTGATCGTAACGGCCTACTTGTTGAGGGCATGATGGAACTGCTACCATTTCAGCAAAAATTTCTAAAATCCCCCAGCATTATTGCTGATTGGAACTGCACAAACAAAGCGCTTATTAGCCTTAAAGAAGTCGTGGAAAATTTACATCCTAATGCACTTTTGGGCGTTTCAGGTAAAGCTGGATTATTCACCGAAGATCTTATACGGGAAATGGCAGCTCATGTTAGACAACCAATAATTTTGCCCCTTTCAAACCCTGTCACTCACTCTGAAGCTATTCCTTCTGATCTAATGAACTGGACTGATAATCGTGCACTTATAGGCACGGGAAGTCCATTTGGTAATCTAGTTAAAAACGGTGAATTATTTCGAGTAGACCAAACGAATAATGTCTATATTTTCCCCGGATTAGGTTTGGGATTAATTGCGCTTCAAGTTAAACGAGTCACTGACAGAATGTTCATGGCCGCGGCCAAGGCACTTGCCAGTTGTTCGCCAGCTAAAAATGATCCCAAGGCTAATTTACTGCCCCCTTTTACTGAAGTAAGAGAGGTTTCTTTCAAAGTGGCTTTTGCGGTGGCTAAAGAAGCAGTAGATGCCAACTTAGCAGAACAGTTAAGTGATGATGAAATTGAGAAACGTATCCGGGAGCATATCTGGCATCCAGAGTATGTCCCTTATAAATTCGTTGAGCCTAGTTAATTGAATTGAAGTTGAATAACTTCTCTCTAGGCTGTTATTCGGTGGAACATGGGTTACACGCTTACTAATGTTGATACCTGCTTAGCCAATGGTATTTCTCTTGAGCTAACAAATAATGGATGTTAATAGTTACCGTTTGGCAGTGTCACGAAGTACCGCGGTAACTAGGGTAGTGGGGGCGATCTTTGTGTTCCACTCAATCCTAAGAAGCTTGGTTGTTCTTATCCATTTATCTCAGTATTTTCCTTTATTATTGACTAATTTTATACAAATATGTTAATATTGTGCACTGTTTAGTATCTAATTTCGGACTGAGGATGTCACAATTAAAACATCATCACTTCTCAATCTATCATTATGCAATGAAAATGGGCTTAATACCTGATACTGTGGATAATCTGCTTTATCAGGGTAAAATTAAAAGTCCAAAAAAAGTTACTAGACTTAGCCAGTTCAAAGGGGGATTTTATCCCTTATTGGATTTGTTTAACGATGTCAAAGATGTATTTACGCCCTATTACCGATCTAGATGGCATGCATTGAAAGATCTGTTTAGGCCCTTTGCGGGTTTAAGTCGTGTTTTAAAAGGTATTTTTTACTTATTGGCTATTATTCCTTTATCAGTATTTATCGTTATTCAGTATGCTCGTAATTCAGCAAATTTTAATGATTTTCTATTTAATATATCCATCGGGGCTGTAAGAGTGCTCAGTTGGTTAATAAGTGCTGTGAGTAATATTATTTATGGCGCCTACAAAATCCTAACTAGTCCACTGACTTATTTACTCTTAATTCCAAAGTTAATTATCAGTAAGTGCATACCTGAAAAAGCTCGATTCGCTGAAAATCGTCATGAAATACAAAGCCTGGTGGATGATGCGATTGACCTAATCCCCAAACAAGAATGGAGTTCTATTGTGGATATCATTGATGAAGTCCATCAAAAATATACTCGCGGAGTTATGAAAAGAGACGAGATTACAAATGGTATGAATAGAACTGCGGAATCAATAAAATATGAGTGCGCTTTTGACACCGATCGCGGGGTAAAATTAAAAGATATAAAAGAGTATTTGAGTTTCTTTTCTAAAAATTTGATTGGCAATAAAGAGCTAGATGAGAAAACCGTATTGTATACTCGATTAGAGCGTAGATTTTAATTCTCTTGTTCAGAATCAACTATGGGGAGACACAATTGCTCTCCTTAGAGGTTAAGTGGAGCACAATGGCACCACCCCTTACATAGTTCCTTGGTTGGTTCCCGCTACCCCAGTAATTGGTGGGTTAAGCTGTGAATTAGGTTGACTAGCTTTAGAATTTTGTAAGAGCATTAACGAATTGGTTAACAAAATCCGCTCTTCTTGCTGACGATTTAAATAAAGTTGATAATTGATTTCTGCAAGTAGAACCGCCATTTCTTTTTGAATGGTTGCTGATGAGGCTTTATTAATCTGAGAGATCCACTGCGATTTCTCGGTTGTTTGATTAGGATTAAAAAGACGCCAGGAAGCCATATTAAATTCACTAAGAGCTTGGCTTGTTTGAGCCTGGTCACCCTGAGGCATTCTTTTCGACATTATGAAATATAAATTAGACACACCGACTGAAACCTGCGAAGCATAAACTCGCAGGCTGGTCAGGTAATTTGCGATTACGGCCTGTGCTTGCTGCTGAGCAACAGATCTGGGTTGATTAGCAATTGATACCCAGTTATTAATCACATTTCGATCGGGCATAACCAGTGGCGCCACAGCGGCAGTAGCATAGCGTATAAAGTTAGCAGCTTGCTGTGTCTGACTCATCGCTTGTAGGCCATTTTTTGCACTTCCCTCATCGCCACCCCCGCCCCCATTATCTTGTTGCAAAGCGGTGTTGGAATACAATAAAGGGGTGATAAGACTATTAACGTTCAATTGCCCTAAAAGAGGTTTTATTTGTTTAAAACTCCAATACTCATCTGTGCCGGGAAGTGGAGTTCCAATCACATTTGCCATGACTTGATATTCGTTAAGTATATTAGTTGAATTATTACCGCCTTCCTGATTGGCATTACACTTATAAATTTGCTCAGGATTATCCATGCAGTAGCTATAATCAGGCGTACCTAACATGTTTAAAACCGCTTGATCAACAGGATCAGCTTGATAGGGTATTTGATCAATTAAAGTTGAAACACTGACTCCGGCAGGGGAATTCGGCGTGGCATAACTCCCTTGTTTTAAAAGGCCGGCTGGGTTAAATGAATAACTGGCAAAACGATTAATATAGGATGAATAATCATTGCCGGCTGCATTAGATACGATTTGCGCAATGCTAGGCACGGTATTCACAATAAAACTTCCCCCTAAGAAGCTATTGAATACAATATTATTCAGTAATTGAATGGTAGGTACCCCTGTTTGATCACGTCCAGGAGTAGGACTTAAAAGCTCATCGCTAATTTTATTCTTACCGGAATCAGAGGGATCAGTTCTTAGGTTGTAACCGAGGTAATTTCCAAAATTAAGAAAATAATTAATTAGATCACTCAAATTTCCATTACTATTAGCCGTCGTTTCTCCGGCACTATCTGTGGAATCTGGAACTGAGGCAAAATTTGTTGCTACAGTAAGCATTAAAGCACTAGCTAAAATAAAGCGTTGACCAATACCTTTCATCATTCTTCCCCTTCAAGAGCACGAGCTACAAGTTTTAAGCGGTATTCAGAAAAAACACGAGCTAGTAAGCGTAAGCGTTCAAAGACTATATTTCGTTTAAGAAAAAAACCTGCTGGATCATTTGAACCCAACGAATTTTCTTCGGCGTGTATCAATATTCGCGAAGCTGAGCCTGGGTGAACTGTATCGATCGCTTGTAATAAACGTAAGCCGCGACCCGATTTAATATTACCAACCAAGCGAATAAATACATCTTCTTGAGATAAAAGAGACATATCAACTTTTTCAAGGTCATCCAGTTCTTTTCCAAGTTCATTAAGGGCTTTTTCCAGGTCAGGATTGCCATCGAGTGTCCAGTCTTCCACTGATTCCATAAAGGTAATTACTCGATAAATCATGGGATCGGCATACTCATGCCAATATTGTGAAGATGCTGCGTGGCTTAAATCAGGCATTATTTACTCTTTTTTTACGGTGCAATTCGTAGATAGGGTGCGAATGTCATAACTACTATAGTATAGTAAGAGAACTAAAAGTCTATTTGTTATAAGTAAAGAATATGAAAAAAAATCCGGGTTCAAGAACAATCGGAATATTTGGGCGGCTATTTAATGTACGCACCTGGGTTGATTTTGACCGGATGAGGTCGTTTACGTATTATCTATTAAATGGTTTTAGGAAAA
>JACCWI010000029.1 GCA_013697725.1 Tatlockia sp. | reverse complement strand
TTTTCCTAAAACCATTTAATAGATAATACGTAAACGACCTCATCCGGTCAAAATCAACCCAGGTGCGTACATTAAATAGCCGCCCAAATATTCCGATTGTTCTTGAACCCGGATTTTTTTTCATATTTTTAACTTTAGCTTCTTTAGGTTAATAACTATGGCTGAGTAAACAGCCATCCAATTGACGAAAGCCTTTAAAAAACACTTTTAAAGCTTAACACTATACCGGAGCTGGAGGTTCTGGGGGTTTATCCGGTGAGGGCTCAGGGGTTGCTTCAGCATTAACACTGGTTCCCTCACCAGAAGTAGCTGTTTTACCTTTACCCAACATCGATGTGGCATAACCACCCAACTGCTGATCTCGCTGTCCAGAAGCTTTCGAAGTCTCCTTAGCGCCGCCCTCTACTTGTTTCTTCGTCTCCCCTTCGGCCCATTGAGCAGCCTGCTCGCCAAGCCCCTCAGGCTGACCGCCAATCCAGCGAAGGACTTTATCAGGAAGGTATGTGATAAGTGTGAATGCCTTTTGTACCACTGTTAAGTACATTACAGTATAAATAAGAACTGAAAAGAAAAAGCCATAAACACCTGCCCAACCGCTATATCCTGTGTTCATTGAGCCGTAATCATTAGCAATAGCAGCAGCATTCTGAGTTGCAGAATTATTCCAGGAATTTGAAAAAGAATAGTTCCATTGTACGCCCGATGCTGTTCCTTGAATAAAGGCCGCTGCATTAGCAAAGCCGGCATTAATAATCCATATCGATACATAAGCTAAAGCAATCGCTGCAATGTACCCAATGATCATCAAAGAGGGCCGTAGGAAAACATTCATCAAAATCATAATAGCCTGTTCACCCTTACCAAAGGCATCATGGCCTTCAGGATGTGTTACACCAAGAGCGACTATAGGGGCTGCCACCATTGCCTCAATTACAGCAATAAGCCAGGCAATGGTTGCGAAGGTGAAAATCATGTACGGTAAAAATGGAATGTAATAGGCACAAATAAATCCAATTGAAACCATAATAAACAACCAAGACATCAGTAGTGGCAATATTAGAGCTATCAGTGGGAAAATAACAAAGACGAAAGGAGTTGCAGAGAGGCCAATTATAGTAATCCATAATTCATTGGCAAAATTAATATAGTTAACTCCCATGTTGGCTAGTGCAACTACAGGATTAGCGGTCGGCTGCTGAATGATGGCCACATTTTCTTGGAAAATTTGAGCAATTGCCACTAAAGGAAAAATCAGCATGGTTTGAATAATGGCATTCATGATGGGTGCAAGAAAACCTAAAAACATATTAAATAAATTTCGTAAAATTACATTATAAAAAATATCCCCCAAGATCCTTCCTAAACATAACCAATCACCACAGGGAAACTCTTGCCACTTCAAATTGTACTGTCCCAGGTTTACACTAATGTTCATTTTCATAGCAAAACTTGGGGGATTCATGCCGGGTTGACCCGGTAAGGTAATAATAGAGCCATTGTCAATAAAGCCATTGACTGTGGACGATCCCACACCTGTAACCACCTTGCTTATGGAAATCATGGATTTTCCACCAGCAGGACGCACATTTGGCGGTGGAAGCGGAGGATTCAGTAGGCCTGAACCATTAATTAAACTAACAATTGGATTTACCGCTGTTGTCTTTTTATCTAACCATTCACAAAGATTTTTGTAAGTCCCAGTGCAAGTTATATTAGTGCCATCACTTGAAAAGGCTGAGCTCATGGTACTCGGATCAAAGTCACTACGATTAAGTCCAGTATCGGTATCCGTCAGATTTGCAGTTTTAATGGACGAGGCATTTAACATTGATAAATCAAAAAAATAACTTCCGGCTAAAAGCCAGCCATTTTGATCGGCTTTTTTAATAAAACTATGTTGATTCCTCCCTTCTTGCTCGGCGCCAGCTTGTTGTACCAAATTAAGAGTAGGCAACATATACGCATTATAAACAGCAACATTCGATTGAAATTCAGAGCCGTTAAATAAAGGCGCGCTATCTCCTGAGCTATCTTTGCCCCAACTTGTACAGGCGGGCGTGGATGAGTTACAAATTGTGCCTGAATTGAGATAAGGAACGCCATATTGTTGAGTTGCTACGGGAGAAAAATTAGATTGATTGCCACTATTAACCAATTGCGGATTTAATGCAGGATTGTTCGCTACCATAATATTTGCGACTGTTGTTAAATTTTCATACATTCGCTGCAGCGCTATTGCTCGAGACATTTTGATGGATTGAATTTCAGAAGGTGAGATATCACTAAAACTTATTCGGATTTTCATAATATCCCCGTATGCAAATGCATCCCAACTAATCGTACCGCAAATCCCGTTTAATGCTGAAAAGGGTTCGCTAGTAAAAGTGGGCATCGATACTGAAAATCCGCCGGTGCTATTAGGTGTTTTTGCTTGTTCGGCTACCATATTAACGGTTCCGATAAAATCGGGAACCTGTCCAGCAGTACAAAAATCTCTCATGGCTTTAGAAGGGGAGCCTGTGCAAGGCCCCGATGGAGGAGTTTTATTAAGAGCGTCTTGATAAGACTGCATTGTGTTTTGTAAAACTTTCTGCAAACCCAGCATGCAAACCTGGCCCTGTAGCATTTTAGCAGCACCAGACGCCACGGTAGAATCGCCGCTTGCCAATGAAACTTGAGGGCTCATTTGAGTTTGTACAATCACTCCCCCACGATTTAGATAGCCTAGGGCGGCCGACCACACTTTATCGGCAGCACCTACGCCTTGCACCACCACCCACATGACAAAAATTTGCATCAAGCAGTAGCCAGACGCTTT
>JACCWI010000054.1 GCA_013697725.1 Tatlockia sp. | reverse complement strand
GCGAAATCTTTCGCCGCTTTGAACCGTGTAAAGTTTAATGACAGGTTTCTTCACTATTGTTTTTCTAACAGTTGTTTTTCGGCGAACCGTCGGTTTGCGCTTTTGGGCAAAAGAATCAACTGTTCCGAATACAAAAAACACCGCTAAAATCGCTATTAAAAATCTAAAATTTTTTGAATTTTTCATCTTTTTATCTCCTATTTTTCTGAAAATATTTAACTTAAAACCAAGGGACAAAGCTGGCGTTAAGACGCGCTTTAGTTTTAAGCCGTTGTCTTAAAACAATACCTTCGCCAATTAGGGAGTAGAATAAGTAACTTTCCTCTGATGGATGCTCCCTAATTTACTAATTCTTTCTTTGACTTCTTCAATTGCCTCTTTCATTAATATTGTTTCTGGATTTTCCAGAAGTATTTTTATTGCTTCGACCACATATTTTACGCCTCGATAATGCGCTTTTAAGTCCAATACTCCGACACATTTTTCGCCACTGGTTTTTATCAATTTAGCACTCAAATTGACCATCAAGAATGCCATATTCGCCGCATTTTCCACTCCGACTTTCGTGGTATTCATAAAATCTTCCAACCCGAAATGTTGTTTTGCGTCTCGAAAGTTGAACTCGATCTGAAATCTCAAACTGTAATATTCCAGCAACTTTTCCCACCCCAACTCGACATCACTACTGAACAGAATCGCGTGTCCGAGCTGCTTTGTTCTGACATTGATGCGCTCAATGATGACCACTTTAAGTTCGCTCCCAAACTCTTTGTGCAAAAATATCCCTTCATAATAATTGATGATTTGTTCCCCTTCGCGCTCACTCTTTTTCCAATATTTCTGTGGCAACTGGTCATAATTGAGCTTCCTTCCATACTTGTTTCGCCGTCCTGTTCCACCATATTCGCCGGCATATTTCTCACACAATGCCGCATCACATCTGAGTTTGCTGATCAAATGTAACTCGTTGGCGCGTGCCATTAAAACCGCTTGATTATGTCCAAAATGCCCATCCAATGCCAAGTAGTTAATGGCAACAAACTTTCTTATCAACTTCAATAACTTCTCCAATAAGCCATTGATCCGAACCAATTCCGATGACAGCTTTAACTCATTTTTGTCCTTGTTTAAACTACCTTTTGGTCGTCCTCGCGGTTTGCTTTTCTTCTTTTTGGTCGCTTTCGTTTGCTGCGCTTTTTTCTTTTTCCGCTCTTTGATGGCTGCTTTTTCCGCCTCGCTTCGCACTGTTTGCTGAACACAAACCGGATACGCTTGGCGCTCTCGAACATTGACCACCGAAAAAACAAAAAACTCGATTCCTTTGACGACTTTGCTTAATATTCCCGAAAAAAATGCCCAATTCCGTGCGTCAATTTGCCGCTTTTGGTGACGGTGGTCGCATCGCCTGCCAATATCCAGTCGCCGGATAAATCAAATAAATGTGTTTCAAAGAACTTGACAAGGAGTTCCATCCAAGCTAAATCAGTCGCAAAAAAGCGGTTTATCGTCCGATAACTGCCGCCTTTGTCAGTCCACCGTGAAATGCCGAGCATCGTCACCCGCCCGGTCATTGTTAAAATAGCCGGAATAATGGTCGCCAAATGGCGGCTCGTAACTGCGCTGACGAGTGGTTGAAAACAAGCAAGTAATGTTAATATGTCCATAGTGAAACGGGGCTAATTTTTAGTTGGAATAATTTGCCAAAATAACTCTACTAAAAACTCGTTTCATTTTCTATTTTAACTCACATTTTCAAACATCTTTTTGGCGAAGGTATTGATTACTTAAAAGTTCGTTTTAATGAAAAATCAAATTATCGCTAAAATCAAATCTTTCAAATTTCTCGTATTTTACCTGTGCGTTTATCTTTTGGGTTTGTCGGCTGTTTCGGCGCAACCGAATCAAACGATTATCAAACTTCTGCAAGAATCTGCTGCATTTATCCAAGCGGGAAATTTCAGCGAAGCCGAACCGCTTTTGCGCCGCGCTGTTTCGATTGCGCCGAAAA
>JACCWI010000031.1 GCA_013697725.1 Tatlockia sp. | reverse complement strand
GGGTAGGTAAGGTTCTTCGCGTTGCATCGAATTAAACCACATGCTCCACCGCTTGTGCGGGCCCCCGTCAATTCCTTTGAGTTTTAATCTTGCGACCGTACTCCCCAGGCGGTCAACTTATCGCGTTAGCTTCGCCACTAACCACATTCATATGGCCAACAGCTAGTTGACATCGTTTACAGCGTGGACTACCAGGGTATCTAATCCTGTTTGCTCCCCACGCTTTCGTGCCTCAGTGTCAGTATTTGGCCAGGTAGCCGCCTTCGCCACTGGTGTTCCTTCCGATCTCTACGCATTTCACCGCTACACCGGAAATTCCACTACCCTCTCCTATACTCGAGTTCAGCAGTCTTATCTGACCTGCCCAGGTTGAGCCCAGGGATTTCACAGATAACTTACCAAACCACCTACGCACCCTTTACGCCCAGTAATTCCGATTAACGCTCGCACCCTCCGTATTACCGCGGCTGCTGGCACGGAGTTAGCCGGTGCTTCTTCTGTGGGTAACGTCCACTTAACCAGCTCTTAACCAGTCAACTCTCCTCCCCACTGAAAGTGCTTTACAACCCTCAGGCCTTCTTCACACACGCGGCATTGCTGGATCAGGGTTCCCCCCATTGTCCAATATTCCCCACTGCTGCCTCCCGTAGGAGTCTGGGCCGTGTCTCAGTCCCAGTGTGGCTGGCCATCCTCTCAGACCAGCTACCGATCGTCGCCTTGGTAGGCCTTTACCCTACCAACTAGCTAATCGGACGCAGGCTAATCTCAAAGCGCCAGGCCCGAAGGTCCCTAGCTTTTATCCGAAGATAGTATGCGGTATTAGCATGAGTTTCCCCATGTTATCCCCCTCTTTAAGGCATATTCCTACGCGTTACTCACCCGTTCGCCACTCGCCAACCATCTAGCAAGCTAGATGTTGCTGCCGTTCGACTTGCATGTGTTAAGCATGCCGCCAGCGTTCAATCTGAGCCAGGATCAAACTCTTCAGTTCAATTCCCGTGCTAGTCTAAACTAGCGTCTCTTCTACTTCTTTCTACTTCTGTTCGCTCTCAAAGTTCTCTAAAGCGCCCACACAGTTTGTCTTCTATTTTATTAATGAACTTGCCCTTCCGGCGTGTTGCGTATTCTACTCATCCACATTCCCTTGTCAATTACTTTCTTCCTTTTTTGTAAAATATTTCTTTGTTGTTAGTTCTAATCTTTTAGATTTGACTTCTATTTGCACGGTTTTTTTAGATTGAAATCAATGGGGTTTATAAATTTACAGATTAGCGCGCTCGTAATAGTAAAAAGTCATCGCATAGTTATTTATATCATCAGCTTCGCGAAACAGCTTGTCTTTGCAAATCCACTCGCTGGGATTGATTATAGGAAAAAACACATCGGCATCAAATTGGTGGTGAATTTGAGTAAGATAGATCCTTGAGGCTATAGACAGTGCTTGTTTAAAAATTGCTGCTCCGCCAATTATCATAATTTCTGGTACATCTTCAACTAACGCTAAAGCTTCTTCAAAAGTGTTAGCTAAATCTACATTGGCAATTGCGTTAATTTTTCGGCTTAAAATAATATTTCTACGACCTGGTAAAGGTTTACCAATGGATTCAAAAGTCTGTCTTCCCATAATAATGGGTTTTCCTAGCGTTAAGGTTTTAAAATGTTGCAGATCTGCGGGTAGATGACAAAGTAATTGATTGTCTTTACCAAGACCGTTTTGCTGATCAATTGCGGCTATAAGCGATATGATTGCCATGTTTATTCCCTAACTCCGACATAGTTTTGGCCATCTTTACTGCAGCTAGAAGGCTTGATGGATCGGCAAGGCCAGTCCCTGCTAATTCAAGGGCAGTACCATGATCGACTGAGGTGCGAATAATAGGTAAACCAAGTGTAATATTAACCGCTGAACCAAAGCCTGCATATTTTAAAACGGTTAAGCCCTGATCGTGGTACATCGCTATAAAGACGTCAGCTTGCTCTAAATTTTGTAGGCTGAACATAGTATCTGCGGGTAAGGGACCGAGAACATTAACACCTTTCATTTTTAAAGAATTGAGCGCTGGTATTATTATATCAATTTCTTCATTACCCAAATAACCGCCTTCTCCGGCATGTGGATTTAGTCCTGCAACCAATATTTTGGGATTCGAAATATTGAAATTTTGTTTTAAACTAGTGTTAACTTCTTCTATTACAGAACAAATAAGAGTTGGATTTATTGCATCTGCAACTTTGCGAAGCGGTAAATGAGTAGTGATCAAAGCGACTTTCATTAAATCGCAGGCTAACATCATAACTACCGTTTTAACCTTACACTGCTCAGCTAAAAATTCAGTATGACCTGTGAAATCTATACCTGCTTGATTGATAATTGCTTTATTAACAGGGGCAGTAACCAGAGCTGAAAATTCCCCTGTTAAACATTTTGCTGTAGCTAAAGTTAACATATCAATAACATAACGCGAATTTAGTGCATCCAGCTTGCCGCTTACGACTTGATTAACACAGGGCATTGATAAGACTGTAAGGGTATTAGGGGCAGTTTGAAAAGGTTGATCAGGTTGATACTCTATGAAATTTAGAGTTTGATTCAATTCCTTTGCCCTTTGAGCTAGTACGGCTTTATCCCCTAAAATAACCAAAGGTATTTCATGAGCTGCAAGATTAAGGCACAAATCAGGTCCTATTCCTGCAGGCTCACCACTACTGATAAGCAAAGGCTTCATGCTAAGGCTTTATCCATTATTTTTACATAAGCATCAGCTCGAATATGTTGCTGCCAGTTATGCACTACTTCAGTGAATTTTCGTTGTTGTAAAAACTGCCTGACTTGTTGACGTTTAAAGGCTAAAGAATCATCTGATTTTTTACGTTCTAAAACTTGAATCAAATGCCAGCCAAAAACTGATTTAACTGGTTTGCTGAGTTGTTTCGGTGCTAACTCACTCATCGCTTTTTCAAACTCTGGCACTAATTCGCCAGGATTTACCCAGCCCAAATCGCCTCCTTTGACAGCACTGGCTGAATCCAAGGAATATTGTTTAGCCATTTGAGAAAAGTCTTTCCCAGACTTTATTTGCTGATAGATATTATTCACTTGTTTAATCGCATCGTCATTGGTCATATTTGCATCTTGTTTTATTAGAATATGACGAACATGAGTTTTTACTACCTCATGTTTTTGCTCAGCTCCACCAATGGCCACCAGTTTGATTAACTGGAAACCATTTCCAGTTCGTATTGGCCCTACGACTTGGCCAACATGCATGTTGACAACTTGTTTGGCAAACACTTCAGGAAGTTCTGCTAGATTACGTTCACCTAGATCGCCGCCTTCCAGAGCGAATTCCCCACTTGATTCAGCAATTGCCAAACGATTAAAATCATCACCACGTTTTATTTTAGCGAATAAATCATTGGCTTTTTCACTTGCTTTTTTCAATTGCTCTGTTGTTGGCTCTTCGGGTAGGGGAATCACAATATTTTGAATATGAAAGTTTTGTTTCGTTTTATCTTCATTTTTCGCAGTTTTTAGATAATCTTCAACTTGCTGTGCTGAGACAGTAACATCAGTGGTGATAGCTTTTTGCTGCACTCGGCTTATTAAAATTTCTTTACGAATATTCTCTCTATAATCTTGCCATCTTAACCCTTGCTTGGAAATTTCTTCGCGTAATTGAGTTAAGGTTAAGTGATTAGTATTAGCAATCTTTGTAATTGCATCATTAAGATCGGTACTGTCTACCGTAATATCATTGCGTTTTGCAAGTTGTAATTGTAAATCCACATCGATTAAATGCTGTAATACCTGTTTGCGCAAAACATTTTCTGCGGGTAACTTCATCTGCTTTGCTTGCAGTTGCTTTTTTAAAAGCTCAACCTGCGCGTCCAGCTCACTTGCGGTAATTACGCCATCATTAACAACCGCAACCACTTTATCTAGAGGTTGCGCCATAACATGATAGGCCGGCAAAAGTAATATTAACAAGGCAATTCGCTTAAACATGCCATTTCCTCACTTAGAATTATTAGCAGCGCAATTTAGGTTATTCTTAAACAAAATACAAGCAATCGCGGTTAAATTAAGCCAAAATTTGCACTAATAGTTATGAAAACTATCGTTATAGCTTGGAATAAAGGTTCGTATTCTACTCGAAGGATCAGAATTGCCAACAGCCCCCAACCCTTTTAATAAAATTTGTAAATAAAAATTATTATTGTAGTGCGGCCGCTGTTGCAAATCCAAGCTCCTAAACGCGCGTCCCCCGATTAAACGTACTGCCCAACAACAATTATCATATTGAACACCAGCAAAAGACATCATTTCATAGCGTTTGCTCAAATTGTAATTGTATCCTCCAAGAGTGCTCCATCTTTCACTGAAAGGCCAGGCAAAGGAAAATGTAAGTTGATGTAAGGCATTATTTTGCAGCGGACTGTAGGCAACCTGAGTAACATCACCATTCACAAGGTAGCTATATCCTGCATTAAGAATTTTGTTTGTTCCAGCTTCATAATGAAAATTTACATGGCCGTTGTTTGTGGAACTAGTGTTGGGATCCCAAGCATAATCGCCTGCCATAATCCAATTTGGATTAAAATGATATTCTCCACGGCTTACAAAAGGAGAACTTTTTGATTTTGGCGAAATATAACCTAAAAATAGAGGATTTTCTTGGCAATAGCCGCTAGTGTTTTGGCATAATACCACTCGTCGATCAGCAAAATAGCGTATCTGACCTAGGCTTAGGTTTGCTTTTTCGCCACCAAATTTACTGGACAACCAACGTGAAGTCAGGGCATAGGAAAGTTGATTGGTATCGCCTATTCGATCAAACCCAGAAAAGCGATTGGTTCTAAATAACTGATCCATATTAAAGATCATATAAGCAGAATCGAACACCGGTATTGAAGTTTGATTGTGATAGGGTACTTTTAGATAATATAAGCGGGGTTCTAAAGTTTGTAGGTAATTTTTACCCAAAATAGTAGTGGAGCGATCGAAGTACAGGCCGCTATCAATACTGTATCTTGGAACGGTTAAATTATAGAGGGATCGTTGCCGAACAAAGGGATTTTGAAAGATATAATAATAAGCACTTTCAATTCTATATTCTGGAATTAGCGAGTAAAGATTGAACCCTGGGCTAGATCGATTGCTTAAATCGTAATAATTTTCTACCAGTTCTACAGCCGGGGTAATGTATCCCCATGGTTTTCTTAGTGGTACTGAAAGAATCGGGTTTAAATGATATCGAGAGCCATCTGGAGCATGAAACGAATTCGCAGGCCATTTAAAATAATCGAATTGGCCTAGAATTGAGAAATTTGAGTTAAATGGCAGCTCATCATAACTACCATGAGCCATTAATTGGGGTAAACGCTGATAGATATCTGCAACAGGGGTATCATTAATATTAGGATGGAGGGTTTGATAACTTTGTACCATACCTTTAAAAAACCAATGATTGGTTGTGTAAGAGAGATCAGCCTGACGTAATAATTGCCTTTCAGTCAGGATTGCAAAATTGGTACTAAAATCTTGTAAAAAATAATCATCTGAGACTTGTTGAAAATTAATGCCCAGATGCAGATCTCGAGTAATTGAGGTACTGTTAATTACACCAAGAGACCAACGATTCGTGGATTTATTGTTTAAGCCCGGAATCAAAGTTTGATTATCATTTAGAAAATTTTTATAAGCACGATCCATTGCTATAAAGCGTCCCTGCAAGGTACTAAATGAGTTTGCTGTCAAATGCCGGTATTGTCCTTCAAACATTAATCCGCGTTTGGTATATAAATGAGGTGTCAAAGTTGCATCATAATTCGGCGCAATATTCCAATAATAAGGAATTGCCAGATCAAAGCCTCCTACATTAGAAGAGCCCGCAATTGGCATAAGGAAACCTGATTTTCGCTCTTTAGAAGTTGGAAAACTTAAATAGGGTAGGTAAAGCACGGGCCATTTACGAATATATAATTTTGCATTCCGAGCTACTCCCCTTGAGTTTGCAGAATCTAATTTGATGGAATCGGCTTCAATTTGCCAAGCATTATCTTGAGGGGCACAGGTGGTGTAGGTTGCTTTTTGCAGAAGGTAATCGCTATTGGCAAAGCGTTCAACCTGGCTTGCGCGTCCCCATGACGGCAAAATTGCACCACGTTTTGAGAGATTAAAACGATATAAAACATCTTCAATTTTGCCGGATTTGTCTTGTGGATTAATGATAGCTTTTCTGGCAATCATTAATCGTCCTGCTTCAAGATATTGAACTTTGCCTAAAAGTTCAATTTTCGAGACTTGATTTGTTTTTGCATCCCGATAAACATAAGCAGTTTGGGCGTTTACTATTTGCCCTTGTTGTTGAACTTCTACATTACCCGATAATTCAGAACGACCTTCACGATAAAAGGACACTTCTTTCGCTTGTATACGGATTTCATCGCCAGCTAAAGGGCTGATTAAAATTGGCGAGTACGAACCACCGCATAGACCCAAGGCTTTATCATTTTGCCAGCCCAGACAGTCTGCAATTTTAGTTCGATTAGTATCAGTTAATTCTAAATTACGAGCTATCACACAGGCTTGGACCGGTTCAACCACAACTTCGGCCGCATAGGACACGACATCTGCGATGCTAAGACCTAGAATTAAAATTGCACTTAGACCTGCTAATAAATACTGAGGGCTAATCATTTTTCGTATTAATTGAGTTATAGAAGCAAAGCTAATTTTCACCGCCACCAAAATACCTTATGATCCACTTGCACTTGATGCAGTTAATAAGGCTGAGGAGTATAACATGCATAATCGAGAAAACGCACTTAACAAATGGCTAGAAAAAATACTCACCCCGCCACAATTCTCAATCCATCCTTTAACGGGAGATGCCAGCTTTAGGCGTTATTATCGTTTACAGGATAAGCAAACGAATCAGATCGTTATGGATGCTCCTCCGCAAAAAGAGACTATCGAACCTTTTATTAGAGTAGCTGGACAGTTAAGTCAGGCGGGTATTCGTACGCCCACGATTCATGCTTTTGATATAGCTCAGGGTTTTGCAATTCTTGAAGATTTTGGTGATCAGCTGTTGTTGAGTCAGCTAGGCTCAGATGATGCAGAGAGTTTGTATCTTAGTGCAATTGATACGCTCAACCTTATGCAAAAATGCTCGACTTCTGCCTTGCCCTGTTTTAACAAGCAATTTATTTTGCAAGAATTAACTATTTTCAAAGAATGGTTTCTACAAGCCTATTTAAAAATTGAGTTAACTACTCAGGAAGAAGAACTTTTAGATAATAGTTTTGATTGGCTCTCTAATGAAATATTACAGCAGCCCACGGTTTTTATTCATCGAGATTATCATTCCCGCAATATTATGGTGATCCCCAATAAAAATAATATTGAATTGGGAATTATTGATTTTCAAGACGCGATGTTGGGTCCTATTACCTACGATTTAGTCTCTTTGTTAAAAGATTGTTATATCCAATGGCCACGTGAAAAAATAGAATCAAGATTGAGTTATTTTTATAACCAAAGTGAGCATGTTAAACAACATTATTCCCTACCCGCTTTTATTAAAGCCTTTGATTATTGCGGTTTACAGCGTCATTTAAAAGTACTGGGGGTTTTCTCGCGCCTTCATTTGCGTGATAATAAATCAAACTATTTAAATGATTTACCGCTCACGCTTAATTATGTGTCAGCCACACTTGAAGTCTCTAATGAATTGGAGGATTTCAGGCAATTTATCCAAAACAGGATTCGCTTACCATGAAAACTGCAATGATTTTAGCAGCCGGCCGCGGAGAACGGTTAAAACCTTTTACTGAAAAACAACCTAAAGCCATGTGCCTTGTTCAGGATAAGCCCTTGATTGAACATCATGTTGCAAACTTAGCTGAATCAGGTTTTGAACGAATTGTAATTAACCACGCTTATTTGGGCAGCCAGATTCGCCGCCATCTTGGTAATGGCTCAAAATGGGGTTTAGAGATCTGTTACGTGCCAGAACCTCCTGGTGGGCTGGAAACAGGTGGCGGGATTTTTAATGCGCTTCCCTTATTGGGCAAAGAACCTTTTGTCACGGTTAATGCGGATGTTTATACAGATTTTGACTTCAAGTCATTACAATTAAATGATGAAATAATGCTCCATCTCGTTTTAGTTCATAAACCAGAACAATTCCAGAGCTCAGACTTTGATCTCACTCAGCAGAATCGGCTCTCAAATGATAATAAACGATATACCTCAGCAGGAATTGTCTATTATCGCCCTGAAGCATTTAAAAATAATAAAATTGGACGCTATTCTGTAGTGAGCCTATGGCGAGAGTTTGCCAATAGAAACTTAGCAACTGGCCAATTATATCAGGGTATTTGGGTGGATATTGGCTCACCAGAAAGGCTTCGTTTGGCAAATAGTAATGCTTTATAAGAAATCATAATTTCCCACCCCCTTGTGCAAAAATGATCTTAGTTTAAGGGGCTGGGGCTGCGCTTTCCGCGGAGGGAGCGGGAGCTTCACCTGGAAAAGACAGTAAATTAACTGTTGATTCGATACCTTGTTTTTGTAAATAGCGTTGAAAGCCTTTATTTTTATCTTGAATGAGATCTTTAACTACCTCAGGATCGGCTTTAATCTTATTATTTTTATCCAGACGAATATTTCCCTCGCCATCATTTTCATAGATAAAAGTACCTTGCTCGCTCACCTCGACAAATAAATTATTTTTAGTGAGGAAACTGCTTAACAGCTTATCTAGGGCTTGTCCTGAATCGCTAGTCAATTCTTGATTGTCCTCACTGTAAGCACGAACTAATTGGGTAGAATCTGAAAGCGCATAA
The DNA here is from genome assembly GCA_013697725.1 of Tatlockia sp. Taxonomy (GTDB): domain Bacteria; phylum Pseudomonadota; class Gammaproteobacteria; order Legionellales; family Legionellaceae; genus Tatlockia. Next base: position 46,608 of record JACCWI010000031.1, on the reverse strand, counting down.
TCGACATTCACCTGGCCAATTTGTTTTGATTTTAGGCTTCCACTTGCCAACTCTGAACTAACAGTCTGATATCTAAGGTAATCAGATTCAGGAAGCACGCCTGCCCAATGGTTTTCCTTCCCTTCGATTAATAAGGTGTTAAGAGAATGTTGTTCAAGCGTTTGTCTCATAGATTGAGATTCTTCAAATATATTTTTCCCTAGAGATTCCATTTTTGCAATAAATCTTTCAAGTAAATATTGAGCGGGTTCTGCCCTGCGCGCGATTTCAATTGCTTTTGCTATTGCTAAGGAGTCCGGAGCTAAAACTGCTCGTACACTACCTCGGGTAGTTGTGGGTAAACTCATTTTAATCTCACAGGTTTAAAATTAGGCTTTAATTAAATCAAAATATTCAACTTTAGATCATTATAGCAAACTTAGCTGGTTTAGCGGAGATAAATTTGCTGAGCTAATCGTTAAGAGAAAGTAAAATTCCACCCCTACCCTAAGCTTAATCCATCGGGTTTGGAAAAGTATCAGCCAGTGAGTCAAAGCTCTTCTTCTTAGTTGATTCAAAGGAGAACTCATCAGCTTGGATAGCATCCCAACAAGCTCGTTCTACTGCTTTAATCTGGTCGGCCTCTTGCTGTGTTAAGATCCCCTGGCTAACTTTCTCGGCCAATTTTTCTTTTAAAGCACCAAATTTAAAACGCCTTAGATCAGATATTTTTTTATAGAGTTCATCATTGGCGATAATAAGCTGCAAGGCATTTTCCATGCGCCCTACAGCTTGTTTAGAATCTTTGCTTAGAAAGATTAGTTTCATCATCTGCTGTCGATAATGATTATTTTGCATCATTTTTTTAGCTAAACAATGATCCAGCTTATCAGAAGGATAATGCATTGTTTGACCAAAAGGAAAGGCAAGAAAGCGGATTATAAACCCCAGGATTTTAGCAGGGAAATTACGGGTAAAAGCAATCATTGCTTTCTGGGCGTGATAGAAACAATAAGCTAAAGCCCATTCAGCATGTAATTGATCATCAGGGTTTTCGTCGCTTTTTTGATAAGCTCGTAAAACCGCCATTGCTAAATAAAGATAAGACATTCCATCTGCTAATCGAGCTGATAACCTTTCTCGTCGTTTTAAATCTCCACCTAGATAAATGAGTGATAAATCAGCAAGCCACGCAAAGGCATGGCTTAAGCGAGTCAACTGTTGATATGCTCTTTTTAAGGGATTAGCTGGTGCATTGATAAAAATTCCACCAGTCCAAGCGGAGCAAGTCGATCTCGCGAAATTATGCATGAAGTAATAAATGTGACCCCAAATTAGTTTGCTAAATGACTTTTTATCATTTTGCGAAATAGCATAAAATTCTTCGCGCACAAAGGGGTGGCAAGCCATCGAACCCTGACCAAAAATCAATAAATTACGCGACATGATATTCGCCCCCTCCACTGTCACGGAAATGGGTATGCCTTGGTAAAAACTGAAAAGATAATTTCGAGGGCCTGTAACCACAGTACGGCCGCCATGGACATCCATTGCATCATTAACCGTTATTCGCGCTAACTCGGTGTTGTAATATTTAGTAATCGCGGATGCGACTGAGGGTTTTTTATGCTCATTAACTGCGGCAACGGTTAATAACCTGGTTGCATTGATTAAATAATTTAAGCCTGCAATTTCGGCAAGTTTCTCTTCGATACCTTCGAAATTACCAATTTCAACATTAAATTGTCGCCGGATCCGGGCAAAAGCCCCAGTAGTTAAATAGGCTATCGAAGAAGAAGCTGCACCTAAGGCTGGTAAAGAAATAGAGCGACCAATAGATAGGCATTCAACCAGCATCTTCCATCCTTGCCCTGCATTCTTTTGACCGCCGATGATAGCGTCAATTGGTGCAAAAATGTCTTTGCCACGAATTGTTCCATTCATAAATGATTGTTCAGCAGGTAGATGGCGATTGCCAATTTGTAGATTTTCAGTGTCACGAGGAATTAATAAACAAGTTATCCCTTCGCAACCTTCCCCCTTAAGAAGACCATCCGGGTCTTTTAGATTTACAGCAAGACCAATTAAAGTTGCCACTGGCGCTAACGTAATCCATCGTTTATTAAGGTGGATATTTAGGCCTAGAACTTCTTTATTGTTAACCATCCTTTTAATCACAATGGCTTCGGATTGAATTGAAGTTGCATCAGAGCCTGCGGAAGGCTCGGTGAGAGCAAAACAAGGCACATCAAGTCCTTTAGCCAATCTCGGTAAATACTGGGCTTTCTGTTCCTCACTACCATAATAATTTAATAACTCACCAGGCCCTAAGGAATTAGGGACCATTACCGTTACGGCTAGAGTCGGTGAATGACTGGCAATTTTCATGACCACATCGGAATGTGCACGTGCTGAAAATCCTTTACCGCTATATTCTTTAGGAATAACTAAACCCAAAAAACCTTTAGTTTTAATATAATCCCAAACTTCAACCGGTAAATCGCCCAATTGGCTTACTTTCCATTCATCTACCATAGTACAGACAACCTGGACTTCGGTATCAATAAAAGCTTGTTCTTCGACACTGAGTTCAGAAGAAACAGCCATTAATTTATCCCAATCAGGCGAACCGATAAAAATATCTTTTTCAAGCCAGGTGTCGCCTGCATTTAAGGCTTCTTCTTCGGTTTTTGATAATTTGGGAATTGATTTACTTATACGATTAAATAAAAAATCACTCAGAGTGGTGCGAACTTGTTCGACATTTATTAAAAGGACTGCGGCCAAAATAGCAAACCATATGAGCAAACCAGGAAACCAGTGCATGCCGACCACAAAGGTTGCTATGAAGAGGTAAACTGCGGAGCCTATTTCCCAATTGACGGCACTTACTTTGCGATATAAGACCACAAGAGTGAAAACAAGGTAAATAAAAAATAGCAAAGTAGCCATGTAATCCCTTTCTAGCATGCCAAAATTCCAGTATATACCTGTCTTGGTTGATTTGAAATTTCTAATTTAAACTTGCTTTAAAGTGAGGAATCCTCTAGCGTAATAATTTTGGCCGATGCGCTTTCTATGAATACTCGTCTGGTTTGGAACTTTGAAATCAACAATGAAAAGTTACTGAAATTAACTTCTCAGCAAGAGAGCTATGAGGAATTGCACTGGGAGGCGCGATTTTTTTGGCCTGGTGATGCAATTATTAGTTTGAACGGTTTTGATGAACGCTTTTTAGTTCTTTCAAATTATAATCTAAAACACCGCGATGATTATTACTACTTGCTACCCAATGCTGACTACAATATCAAACAACGCCGTCAGCAACTTTTTTATAAACCAATTTTGGAAAAAGCAAAGTGCTTAAATGGCTATGGTAAAAAAATTAATTTATCAGAGTCTTCACCCGAGCTTATTTTAAGCGGTTCTAAAACCTTGACTGTTGCTGAGCTTGCAAAGGATTTACAGGAATCTCCTCAAGCAATTGAGGTAAAAAAAGAAGCCTTCGTTTATAAATTTTCCACAGATCCATTAATCAAATTGGAATTAGCACGCTTAGAAATTAATAAAACCATATATTTTAGCCTCTGTATTGAGGGACATTCGCAAAAGCTGGTTGCTTCCATTGCCGCCCAGCTGCTCCCCGCTGAGACTTGCAGCGATTACGTAAGTTTTCTAAAACAGATTCAAAGATCATGTTAACTAATTTATTAGCCATTATAGTCAGTTTTGGTAAGGTTGGTCTTACTTCGTTAGGCGGTGGCAATTCCATGTTGAAGTTATTGGAATATGAGGCTGTGACTTATCGTCATTGGATTAGGCCTGATGAATTTGTTTCTATGTTAGGCACAAGTTTCCTTTTTCCAGGCTTAACAGCAGTAAAACTTTCAGCTCTTATTGGTTATAAAGCGGCAGGAATTTTAGGAATGATCCTCGCATTAACATGCTTGAATTTACCTGGTTTAATTTTAGCACTGATTGGCTTTCGCTACTTAGCCACAAACCAAGGACCTTTTACTCATAAAATAATGATCGGTGTACAATATGGGGCTTTAGCTTTGTTGGCTGCAGCCACCTTTTCAGTAGCTCAAAATCTTATTGCAGTTTACTACTCACTACCAATTGCCATCGCTTGCTTTTTATTTTTCGTAGCACTGGTTTATTTTCAGCTTTCTCCATTCTGGGGTTTTATTGCCTTTATTGGGGTTTGTTTTTTCTTTGTTAAAGCAAATTGAAGTTTGCCTTAGCTGAGTATATTGTTTAATAAAGGGATAAGAGGGAAAACCCGTGAGCTCTGACCTAGAAAATCCTGAATATTATATTAATCGAGAGTTCACATCGCTAGCCTTTAATGAGCGAGTTTTACAATTGTCAAAAAATGAGTCTATACCTCTTCTAGAACGGATGCGTTTTTTATGCATTTACTGTGGGAATTTAGATGAATTTTTTGAGATTCGCGTAGCTGGCCTAAAAGAAAAAATTGCCCTTTCTTCGGTAAAACTTAACATTGATGGGCTAAATCCGGATAACATTTTTTCTCAACTTTCTAAAAAAGTACATCTATTAAGTGATGAGCTCTATGACATTTTTAATAATGATCTCATGCCTGCGATGGCCAAAGAAAATATTCATTTTCTTGCAGAAGAGGATTGGAATGCTGATATTCGTTTATGGGCAAAACATTATTTCAAAAATGAAATTTTACCGATAATTAGCCCTATCGCCCTTGATTTGGCCCATCCTTTTCCGCGCTTATTCAATAAAAGTTTAAACTTTATAATATCTTTAAGCGGCAAGGATGCTTTTGATCGCAAAATTAATTATGCGGTGGTTCATGCGCCTCGCTCGATCCCCCGAATGATTCGCCTGCCTTCAGAGCTTTGTGAAAATGGTGGTAATCAATTTGTCTATCTTTCTTCAATTATTCAGGCCCACGTTCATAGTCTTTTTCCGGGGATGGAAATAGATGGCTGTTATCCTTTTCGATTGACTCGTAATAGTGATTTATTTTTGCGCGAAGAAGAAATCGTTGATTTAGCAGTAGCAGTACAGCGTGAATTATTTACTCGACATTATGGTCATGTGGTTCGTCTTGAGGTGGATATTAATTGTCCAGCAAATATTGTTGATTTCCTGTTGCAGAAACATCACCTCCATCATGAGGATGCTTATTTCTGTAGAGGACCGGTAAATTTACAGCGCTATTATAGCGTTATTAACCACATTGATAGGCCTGATTTAAATTTTAAACCTCTGGTGGTGCAATACCCAAGATTTATCCACGAAAAACGTAATTTATTCAATGTCCTAGATCATAAGGATATTCTTTTACATCACCCTTATCAGAGTTATGATGTGGTGATTGACTTTGTAAGGCAGGCAGCTGCAGATCCCAATGTTCTCGCCATCAAACAAACGCTTTATCGCTCCCACTCTGAATCGGTCATGGTAAAAGCACTAGTCGAGGCGGCACGCTCGGGTAAGGAAGTAACGGCAGTTGTTGAGCTTCGCGCACGTTTTGACGAAGAATCTAATCTTAAGCTGGCTAATCGTTTACATGAAGCCGGCGTTCTCGTTCTTTATGGCGTTTTAGGATATAAAACACATGCCAAAATGACACTTGTTGTTCGTCGAGCGCATGGAAAATTAAAGCGCTATGTTCATTTGGGAACAGGAAATTATCATGAACACACCGCGAAACGTTATACTGATTTCGGACTATTAACAAGCGATCAAACAATCACTTCGGATATTCAAATTATTTTTCAACAACTTACAGGCCTAGGTAAAACGGTTAAACTTAAAGCCATTTGTTATTCGCCTTTTACCTTACAAAAAAATTTACTCCAACTTATTGAAGCATGCAAACAAACTGCTCTTGAGGGTAAAGAGGCAGAAATAAATATTAAAGTGAATGGCCTAACTGATAAGACCATGATAAAGGCTCTCTATCAAGCCTCACAAGCTGGGGTAAAAATTAAACTCTTAGTACGTAGCGTCTGCTGTCTTAAGCCAGGTATTCCAGGAATATCTGAAAATATACGGGTAATTTCTATCATTGGACGATTTCTTGAACATCATCGTGTTTTTTATTTTCGCCGAGAACAGGAAGAAGACATCTATTGCTCGAGTGCGGATTTAATGGAACGAAATCTGTACAATCGCATTGAAATTATGTTCCCTATTTTTGATGAGCTCTCTCGTAAACGCATAAAACAAGAAATTTTTAAAAATTATTTGAAAGACAATGCCAATACCTGGGAGATGAAAGCAGATGGAAGTTATAGAAAATTACTGGGCGATTACAGCGCACAAGAAAAATTATTGCAATTGTATTCAAAAATAGAAGAGTGAAAATCTCATTTAGATTCAATTATTTAATAAGTGTTTTAAAGGCCTTACCTGCTTCTTCCCGAGCAAGTCTTGGTACTAAATATCCTGGTAATAGACCTTGCAACTCTTTAAAAATTGTTAAGGCGGATTCATCAGTTAAATCAAAATGAGCAGCTCCAAGGACTTTGTCTAAAACATGTAAATAATAAGGCAAGATCCCATAGTTAAATAAGGCCTCACTTAATTCGGCTAAAATTACAGAATTATCGTTTATGCCCTTAAGTAAAACTGTTTGATTTAATAAAATACAGCCTGCTTTCACCAATGCCTGGCATGCTACTTTTACTGAGTTCGTTAATTCATGTGCATGGTTACAATGTAAGACAATCACTTTACGTAATTTAGTCGATTTAAGTGTATCCACAAAGCTCTGATTAATTCGCTCTGGTAAAACAATAGGAATACGAGTATGAAAACGCAAAGTTTTCAATTGAGGAAGAGTATCTAATTGACTAATAAAATCATTAAGCATTTGATCATTGGCTAGTAAAGGATCTCCACCACTTAAGATCACTTCAATTATCGATGGCTCCTTGCGGATATAATCAAAAACAGGCTGCCAACCATCACGTCCGGGATTATTCGCTTGGTAGGGGAAGTGACGCCTAAAGCAGTAACGGCAATTTATTGCACAACTTCCAGTCAGAGTAAGCAAAACCCGTCCTCTATATTTATGGATAAGTCCTTGCAAAGGATTTACTTTCGCTTCTGCAAGCGGATCGAGGCCGTAATTTTCAAGAATTTCTAATTCTGCATCTTGTGCGAGTACTTGTAAAAGAAGAGGGTCAAGGGGGTTCCCTTTTTGCATGCGCTCTGCAAAACCACGAGGAACTCTGGTTTTAAATTGCTTCTCCGCGGTTAAACAACCTAATTCTTGTGGTAATGCTAAAAATTCAAGCAATTCATTGACGGATTTAAATCCTTGAGCCAGAATTTTTTGCCAGGTCACAGAGTCATCTCGCATTAATTGTACAAAATTGATAAACTGCGGGAACTCTAACGAAATTGCAACAAAATCTCAATATCGGAGCACGAATGGCTACCTACGGCAGCAATGATCTCAAAAATGGTTTAAAAGTAATGATGGATAATGCACCCTGTAGCATTGTTGAATGTGAATTTGTAAAGCCGGGAAAAGGTCAAGCCTTTACTCGCATTAAAATTCGAAATCTGAAAACAGGCCGTGTGGTCGACCGTACCTTAAAATCCAATGAAAGCCTTGTTTCAGCAGACGTTGCTGATGTGGAAATGCAATATCTTTATAATGATGGTGAAGTCTACCATTTTATGGTTCCAGAAAATTTTGAACAATATGCCATATCGACAGAGGCCTTGGCTGATGCCGCACAATGGGTAAAAGAACAAGATGTCTGTATGGTTACTTTATGGAACAATGAAGCCATTCAGGTCACACCACCTACCTTCGTTATTCTCGCTATAACCGACACCGATCCTGGTCTTAAAGGTGATACTTCTGGGGGCGGCGGTAAGCCGGCCACTCTAGAGACAGGGGCAGTGGTTCGTGTACCTTTATTTGTTCAAACGGGTGAGTTAATAAAAGTTGACACTCGTAAAGGAGAATATGTATCGCGAGCGAAAGAATAAAAAGTTGTTATTTTTGCCTTAATAAAAAAAAAACAACTCCGTCATTTAAAGACTGACGGAGTTGTTTTTGCTTCTAGGCAATGGGCAGAAAATCAACGCCATCCAAACCCACCCCATCCGCGTCCGCCCAAACCACGTCCACCCCAAAATACATTGCGGGTAGAGTAACCACGGTAACCGCGCCAATAGCCGCCATTACCCCAGCCTGTATTATAATTACCCCAATAAGGACGATATCCGTTGTAACCTACGGAGTATACATAGTCATTGGTTGGAGTGTAGGAGGCAGTTCTTACCGCACAGCTGGTAGTAAGAAATGTTGCGGGTACAAATACTAATGCTGCGATGATTATTTTTTTCATGATCGCTTCCTTATTATTATTTGCATGACTTATATTTGCAAATTTATTATACGACACGATCAGTAAATAAACAAATTATTCTAAAAAAAACTTTGGTATCCAAGCTAAAAAGCGAAAAACGGGGTTTCTCGCTTTCTTATATCTAGGACGTAATGCCTTGGTAGGGCCTTTGTTCAGGTATTTCATCAAATTCTAAATTACCATCATAATCCTGATTAACTGTATAACCATTAATCAATGTAGAGATACTACGAGTTATAAATCGCACTAATTCGAAGGGGCAAGACGCAAGGGAGACAATAGCCAAAGGGATAACCAGAGAAAATCGAATCATTGCATCAAGAAAATAAGCATCCGCATCATCGTTTGCAGCAGAAGATTTAGGAGGATCATTTCTAAGTATAATTGCCTTAACGCTATACCAGGTAGCCATGCCCAAACTAACAATACCCGCCAGTAGCTCGATGATGGCAGGCAGAGCAAAGAATGCCATTAAAGGGATATAGCTCGCTGATACTGTAAAAATGCCTAGACCAGTTATCACAGCCATTACCGGTAAAATAAATCCCCAGACACCTGCTTTGATATCTTCTCTCGTATTGGTATAAGGCTTGAAAAAGCAAGTTTTGAGGTCGCTCCAAGTGTTAATCGGCGTCACAATGCGCTCATAGAAAACATTTTTAAGCGTAGTTAAATAATCATCACATCGGCCATTATCTTTTGATCCATAAAGTACACCAAGATCGCTAAGGTAAAGAAAAACTTCGGCGAAACTACTATCTTCTACCACTATATTATTAAGTTGCGACGCGCTTTTTGTATACATTTATTCTATCTCCTTGATATAAAATGAAGAACGATACCTTTTTTAAGTGCAAAGTCAATAAATTAGCACCCTAATTAATTGCAGGTCAGAGTGTGGAATCTAGAGGCGGCTTTTCAGTGTGCGAAGTGGAGCATTGCTTGTAATTAAATTGCGAACCTTTAGGTTAGCTCCACAGCAGTTTCTGTAATTTATTCAGGTTTTTTAATAAGATATTGAGCCATTGTTTAAAAATGGCTCAATCTTACTCACGAAAATTTTCGAATTGTATCGGCAATTTAAGGTCAGATTTCTTTAGAAAAGCGATGGCTTCTTGTAGTTCGTCACGTTTTTTTCCTGTGACACGCACTTTATCACCTTGGATGGACGCTTGAACTTTAAGTTTATTATCCTTTAATAATTTGATAATTTCTTTTGCGGCTGGCTGATCAATGCCTTGTTTGAAGGCCATTGTGAGCGAATAAGTTCTACCACAATGTACGGGCTTTTCTTCTATGTCGATGCCTGCTGCATCGACATTACGTTTAATGCAGTGATTTCGGAATAAATCTTCTAATTGCCTTACTTGAAAATCAGATTCTGACTTTAAGGTTACGGTAAGTTCATTAAGCTCAATTGAAGAGATAACCCCACGAAAATCAAAGCGAGTCCCCATTTCTCTCACTGCATTTTCAACAGCGTGTCGTAACTCCACTTCATTTACTTCAGAAACAATATCGAACGATGGCATAATTTTCTCGCATGATTATTAAAATACAAAGCAGGATTCTAACTAAAAAAATTAGAGATTACGTCACTATGCCGATATTTTGTTAAGTTGGAGTAAAGAACTATCACAAAAGCTGCTTTAAAAAAATGGCTTCGATATACTCCCCTCTCTCCAACACTAGAAGGATTGTTGATGATAAAGTATAAAAAATTTTTAGCCACCTGTGGACTTGTGGGGGTTATCAGCACTGCATCTGCGGCACCATCAAAAGAAATAGAAGACCTGGTTCTCTTTCTTAGCTCTCAAGAATTATTAATTCCTTCCAAAGACTCAAAACCAGTTCCGCTCAGTTACTATATTGGAAATCATGAGGATATCGCTAAATATTTTGGCGATTATGTTTGCGCAAACACAGATACCTGTTCGGTGGTTGATAGTTTATATAAAGAGCCCTATGCCATTCTTGGTCATGGTTTAGCGCCGGAAAAGGGCACCGACAAAGAAATACTTCAAGCTCAAGCACAAATTGAACGTACTGACATGAAATACGGTGCAGATATTTATGATGCTGCAACCTGGCAAATCGCTTTAGCCCTTGCTGCTAAAAATGGTTATATGGAGCCGGCCAAAGCACGCGCTTTAATTGAAAATCAAACCCAATCTATTTCTCATAGTTTGAATCGTGCAACCGCAAAGTCCTTTAAATACGGCTATAAGAATTCGATTAGTGATGCTAAAAAAGCCTTTAGTTTTCGGATGATAGCGACTGATTTCCAAAACAAAGATCCCTTTTATCAGAGCCGATATCAAGATTATGTAAGCTGGGATTATGATCCTGATGAGATGGCTAAAAATGATAAAAACAAACACAACTCTGACTTTTTTAAATACGTAAGCACCTGGTCTGATTGGAAACCTATTACTGGTGAAAATGCCTGGGCACAATTACTGGGCCCCTTACAAGCTGAAGCCTTATTAGAGGGGGGAAAGATTGATAAAAATTCAGCCGCTCTCGCCAATGCAATTTCGAGTCTTTATGCCTTTTCAGCCATGCAAGCTGGAATTGGTGCCTTCTATTATGCGCCCGGTGGGTCAGAGGGTAACCAAGGCCCTATTCCACAGGGTGAGATCTCTGTTGAAAATAATTTCTCAGTTCTGGGTGGTTTGCAAACTCTAGCGCAGATATTAAAAAACACTGAACAAACACCCGAGGTTATTAAAGCGCAGTCGGATATAAAAATAATGCTTTATGGTAAAGGAAAAACTGTAAATGGCTTTGAGACCTTAGGTTTGCTGAGCTTCCTATATAATGGCGCTTTCGATAAAGATAAAGGTCTTTTTTATACTCATGGCATTGCAGCGAATCCTTCATCGATTAATGATTGGGTTCCGGACACATCAAGCGAAAGCGGCTCTATGGCCGTCGATATTAACACCTGGGGCCTATCTGCCTTAGGGATCGCTACCATTGAAAGTTGGTACGGACCGGGCACAGCATTGACTATTTGGTCTAACGTAGTTAAGAAAGGGGGCTATTATAACAATGGTGAACTCTGGGGCGTGGGATACACTTTAAACAATGCTGTAGGTCCGCAGCCTGAAAAAATTATGTCTACTGAATGGACCGCGGGTGCGATTAATACGCTTTATTCCTTAATTGAGTTTTTTAAAAATGATGAAGCAGTAGTCGGCAACCTTAATACTCAGCTTGCCAGCATGGAAAAGGGTATTCTCAATTTGCGCAACGATAACTATCTTTCCGCCGGTTTTGATAAAGCTACTCCTAAAGATTATTTTGTGAGCTTACCCGCCTCAGCTGGCAAGGCTTATCTTTATGCATCAAAGCGTGTTGCTATCCCCTTTGGCTGGAATGCAAATACGCTGCCGAGCACCACTTCAAACGCCTGGGTTTTGATGAATAAATTCAAATACAATCCTTTTCAATATCTGGGTAAATTAGAAGGCGAAAATTATGAGACGCCTGAAAAGGCGGATCTTAGCGGCGGCGATAAACCGGTTAAGGGCGATACCTTACCTCAAGCAGTTAAAATTAAGTTTACTGCCGGTAATTTGCAAGAGATTAGTAAATTAAGCCTTAGTTACAATTTAACGGGTTCATCCTCACAATGGATTCCAGCGGCAATGATTGAGGGACGGGAGGGCTTTGCTAATTTGCCTGTTAAAACCAAAGCACTGTCGATCGCATTTTATAATAAGGGCTGGGCTGGTGCTTGCCAAATTAAGCCGGCCACGAAAATTTGCAAAGATGATGAATGTAACGAAGTAAAGGTAATTCATGCTCATTGGAGCGCAAATGGTCAAGGAAGCTGTGAATTAGAATAATAGAGGCAAAGAAATTGAAAACTTCTCAGACTTGCGAGGGAAGTTTTCAATTCCTACTAGAGCTTTTTCTAGCTAGGCCAACATTCAACAGCACTTGCATATTTAATTAATAGTAAAAACCATTTCTAATTTATCAGCCAAATTAAGCTCAATTAAATCTCCTATATTAATTCGCCCCGTTCCTGCAGGTGTCCCTGTAAAGATCAGATCCCCAACCTCTAAGGTAAATTGGGTGCTTAAATAAGAAATTAGATAAGGCAGTTCAAACAACATTTCGTCTATACAAGCTTGTTGGCGAATCTTGCCATTGAGTTTCATTTGAAAATTGAGCATTAAAGGGTCTGGAATTTCAGCCGCAGGAATAAAAGCTGAAACCGAAGCTGCATTATCAAAGCCTTTAGCTATAGTCCAGGGTAAACCCTTCTTTTTAGCTTCTGCCTGTAGATCACGAGCCGTCAAATCAAGACCTAGACCATAGCCTGAAATGACTGCCAAAGCCTCTTCTTTTTTAAGCTTTTTTCCTTTCTTCCCTATAAGCAAAACCAGCTCAGTTTCATAATCAATTTCATTGGAAATCTGTGGTAAATTAATTATATTTTGCGTGTTAAGTGCCGAAGTTGGCTTTAAAAAAACCAAGGGTTGATCCTCATTTTTATTCCCTAATTCGCTGTTATGTGCTGCATAGTTACGGCCGATGCAAAAAATATTAGAAATATTAATTCCCTCTGGAGACCCTATTAGATAAACTTTTTTCATTTGAAATACCTTTATTTTTCTCAAAAATGGGAGCTAGTTTAAAGCTGGCAAGAGACCTCTGTAAATGATAAATTAGTGTATCTTTTTTTGCTGAATTATAGAGCTTCCAGGTGCACCAATATCAAGATTTAATCGCTCTTTTTAATGCCTGTTTTACGATCAAATATAACACTATATTAATCAAAGGCGAGGACGAACCTCTCTATCTTCCTGCCAATGGACACCAGCCTCATAACTTGCTTTATTTTGCCCATGGTTATTTTAGTTCCGCTCTGCATGAATGTTCTCATTGGCTAATTGCAGGAGAAGAGCGGAGAAAGTTAATAGATTTTGGCTATTGGTATGAACCTGATGGACGTAGTCTGGCACAGCAACAACTTTTTCAGCAAGTCGAGGTAAAGCCTCAAGCCCTGGAATGGATTTTTTCTATGGCTGCTAATTATCGTTTTCGCCTCAGTATAGATAATCTAAATGGTGAAGAAACCGAGCTTGACGGATTTAAAAATTCTGTTTTCAAGCAAGTGCAAATTTATTGTGCTGAAGGTCTTTCTCTACGTGCCACAATATTTCGTGAAGCTTTGTGTAGCTTTTATGGCAGCAGAGAACTACTTGATATTCATGATTTTGATCGAGAATTACTGCTTTAAGAAAGCGATTCCAAGTTTGCTATTTTATCAAGGTGAATTGGCTTATTGCGAGAGCTATCCACACAAACCACTGTATTAATTCCTCTGCAAACTAGCCTGTCTTGCTGATTAATAACGCTCTGATCGAAAACTAATTTAAGTCTTCCATCTCGTATTAAGATTGAACGAACTTCGAAACTGTCAAAGGCACGTAAAGGATGTAAAAATTTTATTTCCGCTTGAATTAGCACTAGATTGTAACCTTCTTGACTTAATTTCGCCCAATCTATTTTTAAATTTTTAAGATGTAAGGTTCTAACATGATCAAAGTAAGTTAAATAATAAGCGTTATTTACAATGCCTTGTACATCAATTTCATGTGCGCGCACTTCTGAAACCCAGGAAAACTGGCTCATCATGTTCCTTCAAACAGGAAAAAAAAATTATTAGTTTCTAATTGCATAGTAAAACAAAAGCATTTTTGTTTAAATAATTGCTTTAGGCAAAGCTATCATGACCGAACTTATTCTTGCAACTTCGAATGCTGGAAAGATTAAAGAGCTTAGAGCAAATCTTCCTTTTGTAAAATGTATTCCCCAAAGCGAGTTAGCGATTCCTGATGCCGATGAAATTGGCTTAAGCTTTGTTGAAAATGCAATTATAAAAGCACGTCAAGCAGCTCGACTTGGCGGCAAACCTGCATTAGCCGATGATTCGGGTTTGGTGGTGCAGGCATTAAATGGGGAGCCCGGAATTTATTCGGCACGCTTCGCCGGTGCTCATGCGAAGGATTTTGAAAATATTAATCTGCTATTAACCAAGCTTGCAGGCATTCCTGAGACAGAGCGCCAGGCTTATTTCTATTGTGCAATTGTGGTTATAAGGCATGCTAATGACCCAATTCCTCTTATTGCTACGGGTCAATGGTGCGGTACAATTTTGCAAAAACCAGTGGGTGGACAGGGCTTTGGTTATGATCCAATCTTTTATCTTCAAGAACAGCAATGCACCGCTGCTCAATTACCTCAAGATCTAAAATCCAAACTAAGTCATCGCGGTCAAGCTTTAGCACAATTGACTGAACAGTTGCGCAATCTTTAAATTGACTTGGTTGATTTAGTAAAGTGTTCTTGGGGAGATTGTAATTCATAGTCAGCCAGGGCTTTTGAAAGCAAGTTAGCTTCCAAGACTTGAGTTATTTTTTGACGATTAAAAATAGCTTTTAAAACAGTGCTAGCGCTTGGCTTGGAGTTATATTCATTTTGGCTCGAATCCTTTTGAGAAGGTTGCTGAGTGATTAATAAATTTAATTGATCGATGTACAGTTCTTGTAATAGCTTAAGGATAGTGAGGTGAGCCGTTTTTTTCTCATCCTGGGCATTTAGCCAACTAAAAAGACTATTCGACGGAATATAGCCTTTGGGGACGGTTAACTTATTTTGTTCAATCCTTATAAATAGCTCATTAATTTGAGCCATTGCAATCAGAGGATCAGAATTTAATTGCTCAGCTAATTGTGATTTTATGAACTCCTTGTCGTCGTTAATCTCTTGAGCAACTAAGGTGGCTAGAAAATTTTTTGCTTTAGTAATTTTATAAGCTTGAAAGCGCAATAAATCAGTACGGGTTTCAAATAATAACTCCTCGCTGGAAAAAGCAGCATAATGAGCCGGTGTTTGCGTGATTTTTAATTCATACCCATTTTGTAGAAGTAATAAATTGAAGAGTAAAAATACAAAACTGCGGCCATTTCCATCCGGAAAATAATGCGTTTGATGTAATTTACGAATGAAATAGTTAATGGCTTTAAGTTCTTCTGTTTGTCTGTCTGCTACATCGACAAGCAGCTGCGCCTGAGCTAACTGCTGATAATAGTTGTCTATATCCTCTTGAACTAATTGAAGCAATTCCTCTCTTTTTATTAAACTAGTTACCAGAAGTACACGGCAAAGTTTTGCTGTTGCCGTTTTTTCTTCTGAACCTGAATAATCTTCTTTACTTAAAGTAGCGGTGTTTAAGTGCTGTAAAAGTTCTTGTTCGATTTGGTTGCTGAATAAGTCTAAACTTAGAGGTAGACCGCTGCCTTCTATCAATAACTCGACATAGGGAAAGGATTTAGAACCTTTGCTGTTCATGAAATCTTTTAGCTGCACAACTAACTCTGGAATACCGGCAAGACTTACACCGGCTGTATTTTCCAAACCAGGCAGGGGGAGAAAAATTTCAAAAGCGCCTGACTTTTCGTGAAACCCTTTTTTGAGAATGGGGTTTTTCTGGTATTCATCTTCCGAGCTAAAAGCAGAGTGATAAATTCCTTCAATAAGTTCAGGTGTTATTAAAGCTCTATCAAGCTTTCGCAGATAGTCAAAGCCCGCATTCATACCTTCATAAAATTGAGGTCGAAAATTTTCAGGCCCTCTGGTTGCCTGCCAACCGTCGGTTTGTAAACGCCAAATTTCACTTTCAGGAAAATCGTCCAGCGCCTCGTCAATTAAGCTTGACATTGGCTCCTCGTTTTTGATTAAGGCAATTACTCTCAGTATAGCCTGGCAATATTAAGTGAAGATTAGGGCTTGCGTTTGCAACTCTTAATTACAGGGCGATTTCATCAAAGTTTAAAATCCCATCACTTATAAAAATTGAGCAAGGGTAGCCTTGATGAATGTTCTTCCTTGGCAAATTTTTAAACTTAAATGAAATCGCCCTGTCTTAATTATAGCTCTCTCACTACGTCGCTTCAGGATTATTTAGGTTCAATGCTGACCTTATAAAAGATTGTTCATCTAAAATCTATTTACATTATGATGAGTTTGAGCTAAAATTATACAAATTTAATGTTAATGGCCTAGTTATGAGCACTCCAGTTGCGGTTTATGGAAAAGAAAGTATTGAAAAAAATCTCTTAATGAAGAAATTAATTTCCTCAAAAACGTTTAAATATCTCACCTCTACACCAGCAAATCGCTTTTCTATTATCGATAATGGTATTGATACTCCGTTCAACCTTGCCCCTTTCCAAATACTTTTCATCGATCTCGACATGGAAACTAGAGAATCGCTAGATGCTTTAAATTTAAAACGAAGCTATCGTTTATGCGATTTTCAAGATCGTCCACTCATGTTTATTGTTAAAGGCGCTAAAAATCATCCGTTACTGAATGAGCTAAAAAAACATGCTAATGATAATGTAATTTTTGAATTATCACTGTCACTTGAGACTCTTTCTGAAGAAAATATTTCACAAAAACTGCAAAGTTTGGGTCAGGGCTTTTATCCTCAAGAAAGCTTTTCACTTTAAAACATTTTATATATAGATAAAAATACTCAAACCGTCTTTCCCTAGCTGAGCTATAATCAATTGGTGAGAAATCTCATTAGGAGAAACTGAGATGGTAAGAACAAATTGCAAATTAAATCCTCTTGCCTTAGGCCTGTCTTTAGGTATTTTCTGGGGCTTTTCTGTTTTAATTCTTGGTTTAATTGCCCACTTTATAGACTATGGCACCGCTATTGTTAATTCCATGGGCGTACTTTATGTTGGCTATGGCCCTTCCCTCATTGGCAGCATTCTTGGGGGGCTGATGGGATTTATTGATGCGTTTATAGGTGGCTATATTTTAGCCTGGCTTTATAATATTTTTGCAAAGCAAAATTTTACTAATACTGAATCAACAAATCGAGTAAAGCCAATTGAAGAAGTTAAACTTGGGGATAGACATACAACTCCTGGAAAAACTAAAACTGCAGATAACCCAAAAGTAATAGCAAAACCTAAAACTGCTGCCAAACCTAAAACTCCTAAAAAAACGCCTTAGGCTTAAATCCAGGTTGAGGGCTTAAGCATACGTGCCTGTTTAACCTGGATTAGATAGGCTAATATAGCCCTTAGAATTCGGTGAGGCCTGATTCGCCTGCAACTAAAACTTTGTCTGCTAACCGTTTAGCAAATAAACCACTCTCAACAACACCGGAAATCAGCTTGAGCCTTTCTTCCAATTGATGAGGGGCAGTCAAATCAAAACCTGAAACATCAAGAATAATATTGCCGTTATCAGTGATGAAACCTTCACGGTACTGCGGATCTGCGCCCAACTTTACAATTTCTCGTGCAACTAAACTCCGGGCAAGCGGTAAAACTTCGATCGCAATAGGAAAAGCACCCAATTCCTTTACTAGCTTTGCTTCATCTACAATGCAGATAAACTGACGCGCCACTGTAGCAATAATTTTCTCTCGAGTCAGCGCACCGCCTCCTCCTTTTATCATTTCATAACGAGGATTTACTTCATCAGCGCCATCAATATAAAGCGCTAAATCATTAATTGAATTCAAATCAATGACCGCTATGCCTTTAGCACGTAAGCGCGCCTCGGTCTCTTTAGAACTAGCTACACAAGCGTCAATGCGATGCTTAATGTTTGCTAATTCATCAATAAAATAATTAACCGTGGAACCTGTTCCGACGCCAATAACCATATCGTCTTCTACATAGGCTAAAGCCGCCTTCGCTGCCTGTGCTTTTAATGTGTTCATAACAACCTCAAAAAATAAAATCTGGATTCTATCGCCATAAGGTGGATTTTACCAAATCCAAAACCTCTGTTCCGCGACCATTAATTATAGCTTTCATCATGTATAAGCTAAATCCTTTTACCTCGGCGATATTAATTGCCGGCGGCATCACTAATTCATTACGATTAACACAGACATCAACGAGTGCAGGTCCTTGATGGGCTAGAGCTAATTTTAAAGATTCTGCCAGAGATCCTGACTCATCGACACGAAAACCTTTTATCCCAATTGCTTCAGCCATTTTTGCAAAGTTAGGATTAAGCAACTCCGTGCCGTATTCCAGCATCCCACCTACATGCATTTCCATTTCCACAAATCCTAGAGTGCCATTGTTAAAAATAATAACCTTGATGGGTAATTTTTGCTGAATGAGAGTTAAAATATCGCCCATTAACATGCTGAAACCTCCGTCGCCGCAGAGTGCAATAACTTGTCGGCCAGGATAAGCTGCTTGTGCTCCTATTGCCTGCGCTAAGGCATTTGCCATAGATCCATGATTGAAAGAACCGAGTAACTGGCGTTTGCCGTTCATTGTGAGATAGCGTGCAGCCCAAACCGTGGGTGTTCCTACATCGCAGGTAAAAATTGTATCCGCTGCGGCCTGCTCATTGATGAGACGAGTTAGATATTGCGGATGAATCAATTTATCCGATTTAAGGGCTAAAGCATCTAAATCCCTACGTGCATGTTTATAATGCGACAAAGCTTGATCTAAATGACTTCGATCTTTTTTAGCCACTATCAAAGGTAATAACGCTTCAATAGTTGCTTTAACATCACCTACGGCACCAAAATCAATTGTACAGCGTTTACCTAACTGCTCACCATGAAGATCAATCTGAATTATTTCTGGTTTGGAGGGGTAAAACTGACGGTAAGGAAAGCTCGTTCCTAGCAAAATCAGAGTATCACAAGCCTCCATTGCAAAATAACCTGAAGAAAAACCAATAAACCCGGTCATGCCCACGTCAAAAGGATTATCGTATTCCACGAACGCTTTACCTCGCAAACTATGAACTATTGGCGCACAAAGTTTGCCGCAAAACTCCATTAAAACTTGGTGGGCACCGGCAGCGCCAATGCCGCAAAAAACAGTTATATTTTTTGCATTATTTAATCGTTGAGCAAGCTCTTCGAGTATTGGTTTAGCCGGGGCAACATTTATCTCTGGCTTAATGGGCCAAGGTAACCGGGGTTGTTTAGGCATTTCTTTTAAAGCCAAATCACCTGAGATAACTAAGACCGCTACGCCTCGTTTGGAAATGGCGGTTTGCATGGCAATTTTTAATAGGCGCGGCATTTGTTCAATAGAAGAAATAACCTCGCAAAAATAGCTGCATTCTTTAAATAAAATTTGGGGATGAGTCTCCTGAAAATAACTGCTACCGATTTCTCCACTGGGAATTTGTGCGGCAATAGCAAGCACCGGTGCATTGGAGCGTTGGCAATCATAGAGCCCATTAATTAAATGTAAATTTCCTGGACCACAACTCCCAGCGCAAACGCTAAGCTGACCGCTGAGTTGCGCTTCGGCACCCGCTGCAAAAGCGGCCACCTCTTCATGGCGAGTATGAACCCACTGAATAGAATTTCTTTTCTGCAATGCATTGGTAAAGCCATTAAGTGAATCGCCTACAATTCCATAAATACGCTTGATGCCTGCGTCTTCCAAGGCATCTATAAAAACATCGGCGACGGTCGTCATAGTCGATTCCTTCCGTTTAGCTGTTTATAAATAAAGGATTATTTGCGGTAATTAGACTCGCGACCAAAGCCGCGAGTTATCAGAGAGGGAGCTTTATACTTATTGGGCAGTTGGCGCAACCATGCCTGTTGATGGAGTCACAGCAGGCACTACTACACTATTAGTTGGAGTTACATTGGCGCTAGTCGAAGTTGTTGTGCTGTTAGAACTGGTTGCTTTTTTAGCTGCTGTACGGGATGCGTTATTCACTGAAGGCGGCTCTACCGGAACAGCAGAATAGGTCGCATTTTTTGCAGTTCGATGAGTAGTTGAAGGCATTACTTTCGAAGTAGCATAAGAATCTCGATTGGCATGAGGGTATTTATTATAGGGTTGTTGGCTTGAATATCGTGTTGAATCACCGAAAAGCCCGCCCATTGATTGACAACCAATTATCAATAAAGGAGATAAAATAATAGTTGTACAAATTAATTTTGATATTGTTCTCATTGTTCTTCCTTGAAAATTAATGGTTTATTGCAATTTTAATTCTAGCTGGTGTTGTTCAACTTGTAAAATCACCTGAGTTCGATAGAAATTTCTTAGTTTCATTTATAGTAGGCACCCCAATAAAAGTACCTTTACACTGAGGAGTACTCCACACGACCCAAGTCTTCCCTTGATCAGATTCACTTAGAGTTTGTTGATACATTTTCATCGGAGCAGACCATTCGCCATGTTCATCTTTTCCGCTCACCGTTGCATGAACAACATTAAAGAGTAAGCCATCTTTTTTGGTACTGGTATAGCTATTATATTTTACTCTTAGGCCATTCACGGTCTTTACTCCGTTTTTGCTTAAAACCTGGTCAACAGAAGTTATCAGTACAGTGGGTGTATGATCTAGACAAAACTTCATACTAATCTTTTCTGATCGAGGCACCATATTGTCAAATACCGCAGTCCAGATCACTGTTTTTGCCGCAATTGCAAAAGAATTAATTAGTAACATCACTAGTAAAAATACAATTTTCTTCATTTTTGAGCTCCTAATATTATAGCTTTAAACTGCTGCCAACTCTCTAATCGACCAACCGCCCCCTAGAGCCTTTATCAATCTGACAGCGGCGGTCATTTGCAAACCCGCTACATCATAAGCGGCTTTTTGAGCGGTAAAGGCTGTAATCTGCGCGATAATAACAGTCGAAAAAGGGACTATTCCCGATTTATATTGATTCATAATAAGCTCTAACGCTTTATTCGCTGAGGCCGCTGCAGCATTTTGGACAATAACCTGTTGCCTTAAGAGACGTAATGCGACTAAATTATCTTCAACGTCTTGAAAGGCAGCCAAGACAGTTTGGCGATAGCTGGCAATTTGAGCAACATAACCTGCTTTTGCTGCCATGACTGTAGCCCAACGCAGACCCCCATCAAATATAGTTTGAGCAATTTGTAATCCTGCTGACCAACCAATCGAAGGCGAAGTAAGTAGTTTACTGAAACTCCTGGCTGCGGCACTAGCTGTAGCCGATAGAGTTAAATTTGGATAATAAGCAGCGCAGGCGACGCCAATTTGTGCATTGGCCTGTTGCATTAAGCGCTCAGCCTGTGCCACATCAGGCCTTCGCTCCAACCAAACACTAGGCACAGAAATTGGAATAATCGGCGGCTTTGCTCTAAGGGGGCGAAATAGCAGTCTAAACGTCGCTGGGGGCCGGCCCATTAACACAGCAATTGCATGTTCATACTGGCTTCTTAAAATTCCGTTATTGATTGCTTGGGCTTTTGCATTTTCAAGCTGGCTTTGAGCTTGGACGATATCCGCTCTTGAAGCGACCCCTGCTTCGTAGCGATTTCGTGTGAGAACCAAGGCTTTCTTATAATTTCTAACTGTATCATTTAGTAATTGCTGATCTCTGTCCAAGCTACGAACTTGAAAATAATACTGGGCAAGTGAACCTTGGGCAGATAAGGCCGTAGCAGCAATTAAGGCTTGATTTGCTTGCGCAGAGGCCACATTGCCTTCAACAGTCCGCCGTACCAAGCCCCAAATATCCGGCTCCCAAGTCGCTGTTAAAAAGGCAGAATAAGTCGTTCTTGTCCTGGCGCGTGACGCAACTGTAGAGCCTGTGGAACCGGTCGCCCCTGTTGCTGCAGTATCGGTTGATGTAGTGCCGCCTGAAGAACTAAAAAAAGTAGTCGCTCCCCCGCCCTGTTTTTGTCTAAAAATATTAAAAGCTGAAGAAACTATTGGAAAGTAGCTGGCACGCGCCTGATAAACCAGAGCCTTAGCTTGCTCATAATTAGCCAAAGCATTGGCTATACTTTGGTTGTATTGATTAAGTTGTTCTTCAAGTGCATTGAGTTCCGGATCACAAAATAATTTCCACCATTTGCCTCGATTGGCAAGATCCTTAGGTTCTGCCAGTTTCCAACCTGGTTTGGGTGGAGGTTCAGGTTTAAATGCCTTGCCTTTCGCTTCTTTAAATTTAGGGGTTAAGGTCACGCCAGGGCGATTATAATTAGGCCCTACAGTGCAAGAAGCCAGTAAACAAATAAAGATCAATAAAGCCTGCGTCCTGCACATGGAAAATCCTTATTTAAACCCAGGTTGTGAAGTTCTTTCTTTCAACCCAGCTATAAAACGGTGAAAAGCAATACTAACATTTTCCATCGCCAGATAGATAACCGGTGTTGTGTAGAGGGTCAGTAATTGACTAACTAAAAGACCACCAACTATGGCTATACCAAGTGGGCGGCGCAATTCCGAACCCACACCCAAACCAAAAATAAGCGGCAAAGCGCCAAACATCGCGGCCATCGTCGTCATCATAATCGGTCGAAAGCGCAGGGTTGCTGCTTCATAGATTGCTTCGCGCGGTGATTTCAGTTGCTTACGTTCAATCTCCAAAGCAAAATCAATCATCATAATGGCATTTTTTTTAACAATCCCTATCAATAAAATGATTCCTATCAAGGCTATTATACTAAAATCGGTTCCGCTCAAAAGAAGTGCTAGCAACGCGCCTACACCTGCTGAGGGGAGGGTTGAAAGAATAGTAATTGGATGAATAAGACTCTCATAAAGCATACCCAAGACGATATAAACGGCCAATAGTGCCGCCAAGATTAAATAAGGCTCATTGGCCAATGAATCTTGAAAAGCCTGAGCGGTTCCCTGGAAAGTTCCTTGAATAGTTTGCGGCAATCCAAGCTCAGCTAAAGATGAAATAATTCCATTGACAACTTGATCGAGCGGCGTGCCAGGTAATAAATTGAAGGAAAAAGTCACAGCTGGCGCTTGCCCTTGGTGATTTACAGCGAGTGGTGCCGCAGTAGGAGAAAAGCTGGCAAAGGCTGATAAAGGCACTTTTGCTCCTGTTGCGGAAATCACATAAATTTCATTCAGCGTTTGTGGACGCTGCCAAAATTGGGGCGCCACACCCATTACCACATAATATTGATTCATGGCCGTGTACATAGTAGAGACCAAACTTTGACCAAAAGCGTTATAAAGCGTCTGATCGATTTGGGCGGAGCTGATGCCAAAACTGGAGGCCAAATCACGGTTTACTTTTACAAAAACCTGCAAGCCATGATTACGTTGGTCGGAACTTAGATCAGTAATTCCCGGCAACTGCTCGAGTTTTGCCGAAACCATAGTCGCCCATTTGTTTAACGAGGTTAACTTATCCGCTGATAAAGTATATTGATATTGCCCACTTGCTTGTCGACTGCCGACGGTAAGATCTTGTGTGGCTTGCAAAATCAGCCTAGCGCCTTTCACCTTTGCCAATTTTGGCCGCAAGCGGTTTACTATTTGATCTGCCGAAAGATGTCGCGCAGATAAAGGTTTAAGGGTCGCGAATACGGAACCTTGTGTTGTTCTGCTAAAACCACCGATGTAACCAGCAACTGATTCGATGTCAGGATCCTCGCGAATAATTTCAATATAGCGGGTAAATAGCTTTGAGGTCGCTTGGAAAGACAAGGACTGATCCGTTTGAATTGCCCCATTTAATTGTCCTGTATCTTGCTGTGGAAAAAATCCTTTAGGAATGATGATAAATAGAAAAATAGTCAGGAAAACCATGATTAAAGTGAGTACTTGCATTAAGCCCGCATGGTTTAAAGACCAAATTAAACTTTTTTCATAGCCTTTATGCATATTTTGCAGGAAACGCATCAAACGATTTCCAGGTCGGTTTTGTTGAATTTTTAAAACTCGCGAGCACATCATCGGTGTTAGCGTTAAAGACACTAACATCGAAATAAAAATGGCAACTGATAAGCTCACTGCAAATTCGCGAAATAAACGGCCAACAAGACCTCCCATAAAAAGAATAGGAATAAACACCGCTATCAGTGAAAGGCTCATCGAAATGACTGTAAAATTTACTTCTCTAGCTCCATCAAGCGCGGCTTGAACACGGGATTTCCCCATCTCAAGATGACGGCTTATGTTTTCCAAAACTACCACAGCATCATCAACAACGAAGCCGGTTGAGATGGTTAGCGCCATCAAAGAAAGATTGTTAAGACTAAAGCCTAGAAACTTCATTACAGCGAAGGTTCCTAAAATTGACAAGGGAACCGCCACTCCTGGTATCAGCATCGCGCGAACATTTCCGAGAAAAAGATAAGTCACTAAAATGACAAGCAGCATGGAAATAAGAAGGGTGAGCTCAACATCATGCAAGGATGCGCGGATGGTTCTTGTTCGATCAAGAATTAATGCTAAATTCATCGCAACAGGAATTGTCGTTTTTAATTGTGGTAAAGCTGCTTTTACTCTGTCAACCGTATTAATTACATTAGCACCTGGTTCCTTAAAAATCACCATCAATACCGCAGGTTTGTCATTGGCAAGGCCAGCATTTCGCACATCCTGCACTGAATCATGAACCTTGGCGACATCGGTCAGCCGTATAGGACTATTATTTCGGTAAGCTACGATTAGCGGCATATAATCAATGGCTTTAAACAGCTGGTCATTGCTGATTAGGTCAGATAAAGATGACACCCCCCCAGAAATTTGTCCCTTGGCCTGATTGCGATTCGCAGCAGCAATGGCAGCAGCCACGTCCGGCAAGCCAAGACCATAACTGTTAAGAGTTGTTGGATTTAAATCAATACGCACAGCAGGTAAAGAGCTTCCACCAACAAGCACCTGGCCAACACCACTAATTTGAGAAATTTTTTGTTGAAGTAAAGAAGAGGCGACATCATAAAGCTCGCTCGGTTTATATTGCTGTGAACTCAGGGCTAAAACCATAATCGGCGCATCCGCAGGATTCACCTTACGATAAGTTGGATTGTTTGGTAAATTGGGCGGTAATTGTCCACGAGCTGCATTGATAGCCGCTTGTACATCCGAAGCTGCACCAACAATATCACGAGATAAATCAAATTGTAAATTCACCTGACTTGTTCCCAAAACACTGGAGGAAGTCATTTGGGTTACGCCAGCTATATGGCCTAAGCGATGTTCTAATGGCGAGGCTACAGACGTTGCCATGTTTTCAGGGCTTGCCCCAGGCAAAGATGCACTCACGCTAATCGTTGGAAAATCAATCTGAGGTAGTGCGGCAACAGGAAGGAGATTAAAGGCTGCAATTCCAGCAAGAGCCAAACCAAGAGCGAGCAAAGTAGTAGCAATTGGCTTGCGGATAAATAAAGCGGAAATATTCATCCTAGTGCTCCAGAGCTAGAGAGCGTTTGCCAGCTAGACTGTACAAAATCCTATCGAAATATAAATAAATAACGGGCGTGGTGTATAAAGTTAATAGCTGACTCACCAGAAGCCCACCGATAATGGCAATCCCTAAAGGTTGCCTTAGCTCTGAACCCATCCCTCCACCCAGAGCAAGAGGAACGGCGCCTAGCATAGAAGCGAGAGTGGTCATTATGATGGGTCTAAAACGTAATTGGCAGGCAAGATAAATGGCCTCGCGTGGGCTTTTCTGATAAAGCCTTTCCTGCTCAAGAGCAAAATCAATCATCATAATTGCATTTTTCATTACAATACCAATGAGCAAAATAATGCCAATTAGTGCAATGATGCTAAGATCATTTCCGGTTAATTGCAAAGCTAACAGAGCGCCCAGACCTGCCGAAGGAAGAGTAGAAAGGATGGTGATAGGATGAACAAAGCTTTCATAGAGAACTCCTAACACAATATAAACCACAATGATCGCCGCTAATAATAACCAGCCCTCATTGTGCAAAGAATTCTGAAATATTTTTGCAGCGCCTTCGAAACTGGTTTGAATTGTTTCAGGGATATTCATCTCAGTTTTAATTTGCTCAACTGCAGCTAAGGCATCACCTAAGGACGCATTGGCTGCTAAATTAAACGATAAGGTACTTACAGGAAACTGATTTTGCCGATTGATAGCAATTGCACCCAGTTTTTGCGAAATTTGGGTAAAGGTCGACAAGGGAATCGAGCCGCCTGTGCTTGAATTTAAAAAAGTACTCTCTAAACCTTGTGTTGATAATTGCAATTTTGGCAAAGCTTCTAGCACAACGCGATATTGATTGCGCTGCGTGAACATAATTGAAATTTGGCGTTGTCCAAAAGAATCATAGAGCACCTCATCAATCATTTGCATAGTGATGCCTAGTTGTGAAGCTCTATCTCGGTCAATTTTTATCATGGTCTTCATGCCGAGATTTTGCTGATCACTAGCCACGTCATTTAAAACAGAAGCCTTATCTAATTTAGCCTTCATAAAAGAGGTCCACTTGGCAAGATTTTCTGCATCTGGCGAGCTTAAACTATATTGGAATTGCGTACGACTCACTGTGGTATCAAGAGTCAAATCTTGCACGGGTTGCATATATAACCTTGCCTCTGGGACACGAGCTAGCTGATCTTGTAAACGACCCATAATTTCCACTGCTGTTGCACTTCGCTCACTTAGCGGTTTAAGGGTTATTAACATACGCCCGCTATTAAGCGTTGCATTAACGCCATCTATGCCGATAAAAGAAGAAATATTAGCGACATCGGGATCCGCTAAAACAACTTGCGCCAAGGCTTTTTGACGTTCAGACATTGCCTTAAAAGATATCGATTGCGACATTTGCGAAATACCTTGAATTACCCCAGTATCCTGAATCGGAAAAAAACCTTTAGGAATTACATAAAGTAAAAAAAGAGTTAAAAACAAAGTAATAATAGCCAGGATTAAAGTAACAAACTGATGATTCAAAACCCAGCTCAGCGAGGAGCTATAATATGCAATCAAAGAATCAATTATTTGACCCGCTCGACGTTCAAAACGACCTAACTCTTGAGGCTCTTTGTGATGCAGTAAACGCGCGCAAAGCATCGGTGTTAACGTTAAAGAAATAAAGGCGGAAATAAAAATCGCTACAGCTAAGGTTAAAGCAAATTCTCGAAACAAACGCCCCACCAGATCAGGCATAAATAATAGAGGAATTAACACAGCGACGAGTGAAAGGGTCAATGATAAAATAGTAAACCCAATTTGCTTGGCACCCTTTAACGCAGCATTTATAGGCGTTTCACCATTTTCAAGATAGCGTACAATATTTTCGATCATAACAATTGCATCATCCACTACAAAACCAGTCGCTACCGTTAAAGCCATTAAAGTGAGGTTATTTAAACTAAAACCTAGTAAATACATTGTTGCAAACGTACCAATCAGTGAAAGTGGTACGGCGATGCTGGGAATTAAAGTTGCATACAAATTGCGCAGAAACAGAAAAATTACCATCACTACCAAACAGATAGAAAGTAGTAATTCAAATTGCACATCACGCACAGACGCGCGAATGGTAATGGTGCGATCAGTTAAAATGGTAACGTCAATAGCCTGTGGCAAAGAGCTCTTTAATTGCGTCAAGATATACTTAATGCGCTCCACCACTTCAATGACGTTAGCACCCGGTTGCCGTTGAATATTTAAAATAATTGCTGGCTCTTTATTCATCCATGCCGCTTGCCTGACATTCTCTGCAGCGTCCTCAACCAGTGCGACATCTTGCAGACGAATAGGGCTTGAGTTGCGGTAACTAATAATTATAGGCTTGTATTCGGCGCTGGATAAAAGTTGGTCGTTTGAGGTAATCGTATAAGCAAGGCGCGGACCATCAAAACTTCCCTTGGCACCATTAACATTGGCACGGCTAATTGCTAGGCGGACATCTTCCAAAGTTAAACCATAAGATGCTAAAGCATCGGTATTAACCTGAATACGTACAGCAGGACGTTGCCCACCATTAATATTAACTAACCCCACGCCTGAAACTTGAGCCAATCTCGGTACTAATCGCGTTTCAGCATAGTCTTCCACCTGCGGTAAGGGCATAGTTTTTGAGGTTAGACCTAAGGTAATAATCGGTGTATCCGCAGGGTTGACTTTATTATAGACCGGAGGATTGGGTAAATCTTTGGGCAAATAGTTCGCTGCTGCATTAATAGCCGCTTGCACATCTTGTTGCGCCCCATCCAAGGTTGATTCCAAAACAAATTGCAAATTAATAATCGATGCGCCCATTGAACTGATAGAGGACATTTTTGCCAAACCGGGTATTTGACCCAACTGACGTTCAAGGGGCGCTGTCACTGAAGAGGCTATTACTTCCGGGCTGGCGCCAGGATAATAAGTAGCCACTTGAATCGTGGGGTATTCAATTTCAGGAAGAGAGGATATCGGTAACAAGCGAAAGGCCAAAATACCCACGAGCAAAATAGCCAGCATTAGTAAAGAGGTGGCAATGGAGCGTTCGATAAAGGGGGCGGAGATGTTCATGCTTTACTACCTTATTTGGAAATCTCCGCATTTTTTTTCCCGGAACTGTGATTTTCTGCGATTTTAACTTTTGTACCTTTAACCAATTGATCAGCTCCAGAAACCACCACCTGTTGCCCTCGAGTTAGTCCTTGTAGAATTACTGTATTGTCGCCATAGGTCACACCTGTTTTGACTGGTTGAACTCCTACCCTAAAATCAGGCTGAAGTACAAAAACAAAATCACCCTGACTACTACGCTGAATCGCTGCTGTGGGCACTAGAGTGGCATTTTTTAAAGTACTGACTAAAACCCGGATATTAACGAACTGATTGGCAAAAAGAGTGTTTTTCTTGTTATCAAAAATAGCGCGCAATTTAACCGTTCCTGTCGTAGTATCAATTTGGTTGTCAATGGTCAATAATTGACCCTCAGCCAGTAATTTGTTTTGCTGGCGGTCCAATGCTTCAACTTTAATTGTTTTATCCGCTAAAGCCTGAGGCAAAATTTTAGGCACTTCATCTTCAGGAAGAGTAAAAATCACACTAATTGGATTTAAAGTAGTTACAACAACTATTCCAGTTGTGTCGCTAGTTTGCACAAAATTTCCTGGATCAACTAAACGTAAGCCTAGACGACCATCTATGGGTGAGATGATGCGAGTGTAAATCAAATTCACTCTCGTACTTTGAATTAAGCCCTCATCAATTGCAACCGCGCCTTGATATTGCTTGACTAAGGATTCTTGCGTTGCCAACGTTTGCTGGGCTACTGAGTCCTGCTGCCAAAGTTTCTGATAGCGTTTAAGATCAATATTTGCATTGGCAAGCAAAGCCTGATCTCGTAATAATTGCCCTTGATATTGAGTCAATTGCGCCAGTAACGGGCGTTCATCAATCTCAGCGAGCAAATCTCCCTTTTTAACCAACTGTCCTTCCTGATAAAGCACCTTCATGAGCAAACCATTGATTTGGGTTTTTACCGTAACGGTATAAATAGCCTTCACATTACCTATCGCAGTTAGGTAAACAGGCACATTTTGCTGCTCAACGACTGCCAAGCTAACGGTAACTGGTTTTTTATTTTCAAGCGGCTTTGATGAGCGATTTTTAATAAAAAAGAGGCAGAGAATTATTAACAATAGCAGAAATAACCACCCCCAAAGAGCGCGACGCTTAGGTTTGTTAGCTGGATTCGGGGTAAAATTCTCCGAAACTAAAGGCTCTGTCATTTATTTTAATGATCCTTATCATTACTATTCCCTAGAATATCAGTCCGAGATCTGGGGTTTCCTATTATATTGCCCTTTATTCGATTGAATTTATAGAGTTTAACTTTGAAATAAATCCAGCTTATACTGACTATTCAATTGGCAACCAAAGGTTACAAAATGATTTATCCCACTATCCTTGAAACGATAGGCCGAACACCCGTAGTGAAAATTAATCACCTTGGTAAAAATCTTGTCTGTGAGCTTTACGCAAAATGTGAATTTTTAAACCCTGGTGGGTCGGTGAAAGATCGAATAGGCTTTGAGATGGTAAAAAATGCAGAGCTGCAAGGCCGTATTAAACCAGGCGACACTTTAATCGAACCTACTTCGGGTAATACCGGCATCGGCCTTGCTTTGGCTGGCGCGGTCAAAGGCTATAAAGTCATTATTACCATGCCCAATAAAATGAGCCAGGAAAAACAAGTGGTTCTAGAACGATTGGGTGCTACGATCTACCGTACACCGACTGAGGTAGCATCCAGCCATCCAGATAGCCATATTTCTTTAGCTAAACGTCTCCAAAGTGAAATCCCAAATTCACACATCCTCGATCAGTATGCCAATCCTGATAATCCTAATGCTCATTATTTAGGGACGGCAGAAGAAATAATCGATGATTTTGGCAAAGATTTGCAGATGGTAGTCGCCACCGTTGGCACAGGGGGCACAATTACAGGCATTGCAAAGCGTTTAAAAGAATACAATTCAACAATTAAAATAATCGGAATCGATCCGGTAGGCTCAATTCTCGGTGGTGGCGATGAAATTAAGCCTTACCTCGTGGAAGGCATTGGCTACGACTTTTTCCCTGATGTTTTGAATAATCAACTCGTCGATCAGTACTTCAAAAGTAACGATGCCGATTCCTTTCGTTTAGCTAGACTTTTAATTGCAGAAGAAGGCTTGTTAGTCGGCGGCTCATCGGGAGCGGCAATGTGGGGTGCTTTAGAGGCGGCAAAATCATTAAAAGCGGGAGAAAAATGTTTAGTCATTTTGCCGGATTCAATCCGTAATTACATGTCTAAGCATGCGAGTGATCTTTGGATGGCTGAGCAAGGGTTTGCGGTGGATTAGTTATTTTCGCCCGGATACCCCGGATAAGCCGGGGTACGTAGAGCTTAGTGAGCGTGGGTTCGTTACGAAAAGAAAATAATCATCTAAACTTGAAAAACGGTACAGGCGGGGACACCAATGACCGTGACGTGATAAAGAGCGGTTTTAAAACCGCTCTTTTCTAATAAAAAAAGCTTAAAGACTGTTATGGGGGGCGTATTCTTCTGCTTTTAGTTCATTGGTTGATTCTTGAGGTGAATTTAAATATATATTTCCTAAACGATACAATTCAAAAAAAAGCGTAATAAACCCTCCGATCATCGCTCCCAATACAGGTCCAATCACACCACCAGCTAACCCCCCGAAAAACGCCCCACCAACTCCTCCCGGAAACCCTCCAAGCACAAACCCTACCACCGAGCCAATTACAGCACCAACCACAAGCCCAGAAAACATACCAATCAAAATCCCACGATTCAAACCATAAGACACTTCATCCCAATCGGAAGCATCGATATCAGCTTTAAAATTTGAATTTTCATATCTTTTAAAAAATAAGGAATTATTGCCTGAATAAACCTCAGTGTTGTCACATTTAGTAATCGCCATTATAGTCCGCCTATATGTATTTTGATTAAAAACAAAACACATATTACAATAAATCTATAAAATAGACATCAAGAGAAGATTAAGGTGTTATCTTCAATCAAAATCTTAGGTTTAAAACCACGTTTAACGCGCAAAAAACGCCATAAGGACTTCTTAATCATTTTTTCATCCAGAGATGGCTAGTACACTAAAATGGCCATAAAGAGTCTTCAATTACGCCTGAAGCGTTATCTAAAATCAATTATTTGGAAATCATTAAAACCAGCAAACATTTTTGAGAAATTATTTTATTTTTTCATTTTCTTAAAATTTAGAATATATAAAATTTCTAGTTCCCTATTTTTCATATGAACGGTTTCGTGAATATGCGCACTTATGCATTGCGAAGCAATGCGTGCTAATTAATCAAAATTAATGGGATATTGATCGTTAAATTTTTCTTTTTCAACTTTTGTTTGTTGTTCTATTTCTTGTTTATTTTTTATTCTAAATTCATTAACAAAAGTCACCTACTTCTAAATAGGGATTACATTTAAATCCGCAAAGATGCTTTCTCTTCGGCTTCATAAACCTGTTGTGGGTCAAGCTGCTCAAGTGTTAAGGCCCGTGCAATTGCATGAACTAACTCGTCCAGATAAAAATTATCGGAAATCGGAGAATTAGATCTAAGTCCCTGTTGGGCTGCCTGAATTTTTTCAAAAAAATATTGATTACCGTGTTCAATGCCGACTTGTTTAACGCGCCCTTGTAGATAATCGCTAGAGCCCATATTTTTTACATAAATGTCAACTAATTTGTCTAGGGTTAATTCACCAAGTTCAACCATTTTGAATAACCGCTTTGACGTTCTTTCATACTCATCCTGCAAACGCCTATCTTCCTTTTCGATTTTAGCAAAAATATCTTTCGGCGCAGGATCATTGAAAGCCTTATTAACTTTTGGTCGCAGAGCGCCAATTTTTTGATTAACTACAGCCTCAAAAAACTCCGGTTGGCTCACTCGTGGCACATAATGTTTGCCTTGCAACTTTAGAACAATCGGACTGGCTGCATAATGGGAATTGTACGCAAGACGCAAGGGTATATCCTGACTTGATTCGACTACATGGACCGCAATAGGAACCTGAGTCACGACAGATAAGGCATGCATGGCAACTTCATCGATATAAGTCGTAGGTTTGCGCATTTCTTCCAGAGAGGTTCCCTCATGTTCATCTACAAAAGCACCGCGATATTTCTCAAGATTTGAACATATTTCAGTTACTGCTTCCTGACGTAAGGCATAAGCTAACTCATGAAGAAATTTAGCACGTGCTTGAGGAGTTTCGACTAATTTGTATAGATGCTCTGTGGGAGTCATGTTTACTGCTCAAAATAGGTTGAATGATATTCAAGTAATTTTTTGGCTAAATCCTGATTGGCTCGCGCACGAATAAATAAGCTGTTCTCCAGCATTGCAGCAGCAGCAGAAAGGAAGCCACTGTTACCGTTTCCACCTAAATTTATATAGTCGGGAGAAGATTTTTTGGGCTGTGATATAGCGGCTGGAGGTCGATTTGAAGAGCTATTTGAGCCAAAAAAACTGGACCTAACTTGAGCGCTTTTTTTATGCACCATGTCAATCTCCGGGGCAATAGTCAATTTAAAACATTTATAAATATATTGTATACAATCTAAATTAAGGAATTATTAACGAGACAATTATTGTAGAGATAAATAACCCCAGATGAGCTTATTTTAGACCAGTTGCCTGCATTAAGCGAGCCAGGCAGAATTTCCTCTTCTTGCCTAAAATTAGAATTTCCATACAAATATAGCTAAATAAATCTTAATCATGCTGAAATCACTGCTATATTGTCTAATCTGGACTGGGAGAATATATACTTCTCAGTTCTTAAAATACATAGATTTGTTACCTATTTATTAAACTTTTTGCAGAAAAATTATGACCATGTGGTTTTTCCTCCCTTTATTGATCTTTATTGCTATTTTTGGTTTTAAACAAATCAAAGATCAAATCGCAGTTATACGCTGGAAAAGAACTCTCAATCTCAATAAACAGGCCGATATATTTAATAAGCTCTATGCCAACATCGATGGCTTCACCCTTTCTCGCCAAGCCCGAGATGGTTATGACGCGATTGAATACCTTTATGGAGAGATAAAATTTGAACACTTTATTGCCTTATTATCCTTGTGCCGGCCAAATTCATCGACTGTATTTTATGATTTAGGTTCAGGTACAGGTAAGGCAGTTCTTGCCTGTTCGATGGTATTTAAGGTAAAGAAAAGCTTAGGTGTCGAACTCTTTGATTCGCTTCATCAGGTGGCAATATCACAAAAAATGCATTTAAGAGAAATAAAAGATTATGAACTCCAAGCAGATACTATTCAATTCATAAATGGAGATTTTATCCAAACTGACTTAACCGAGGCCACGATTGTTTTCATCAATTCCACTGCATTTATTGGTGAAACCTGGCATAAAATTTCTCAGCATTTGCATCAACTAAAATCAGGAACTTTGGTAATAAGCACCTCAAAACCACTTCCAGCCAGCTCTTTCATAATGCAGCATATTACCCTAGTAGCTATGAGTTGGGGTGTTGTTAAAGCCTTCATCCAACAACGGATTTGAGTCTGATCCTATGACTAATTAATTAAATAAGCTCGCTACACAGCTGCTCATAGACCTATTCTTAATGCTCAGGGATTGCGTTGTAGTCTAATATATTGCTACAGTTGATTGATAAGATTGAATAATTTCTTTTGCTGTCTATACTCAAAGAGAGAGATAATGAAGTCAGCGCCTGATATGGTTGATGCTGACCCCCTAACAACGCGGCTTACCGAGGTGGGTATGATTAAATCGGAACTCATTGCAAACCTTGCTGCATCAATGACGCATCTTTCTGAAAAGCAAGTGGCTGACTGCATAAATCGTATACTTGAACTAATGAGCGAAGCGCTGATTAATAATAAGCGCATTGAAATTAGAGGTTTTGGTAGTTTTTCTTTGCATTATCGTCCTCCACGAAATGCACACAATCCCAAAACAGGTGAGAAAGTTGTTACGGAAGCTAAATACAGTCCTCATTTCAAGCCAGGTAAAGAATTAAGGGAACGGGTTGATGCCTCGCGCGGCACAATTCCCTTAAAAGATAGCGATGATTAAAGGCTATACCTAAAAGGCATTCTGGATTTAAAGCCCTAATGCCTTTTATAGAATTAGAATAACTAGGTCCTTGGCAGGGTAACGCCTGTTTGGCCTTGATATTTTCCACCTCGATCACGATAGGACACGGCACAAACTTCATCTGATTCCAGGAACAACATCTGCGCTATCCCCTCATAAGCATAGATTTTAGCCGGTAGCGATGTGGTATTGGAGAATTCTAAAGTCACATGTCCTTCCCACTCAGGTTCCAAAGGCGTTACGTTCACAATAATTCCGCAGCGTGCATAGGTGGATTTACCCAGACAAATAGTTAACACCGACCTTGGAATGCGAAAATATTCAATGGTTCGTGCCAAGGCAAAAGAATTGGGCGGGATAATACACACATCAGATTGAACATCAACAAAACTGTTGGAATCAAACGCTTTTGGATCAACAATTGCCGAATTGATATTAGTAAAAATTTTAAATTCATCTGCGCAACGCACATCATAACCATAGCTGGAAACGCCATAAGAAATAATGCGGCCGCCATTCCTTTCACGAACTTGTTCCTTTTCAAAAGGAGAAATCATGCCATGTTCTAAAGCCATTTTAGTTATCCATCGATCCGATTTAATTGTCATTTATCACCTGATTAATCCAACAAAAAACCAAGTTTTACCATAAAGCCCCCAGGAGTGGAAGTTAGATGACTTCAATTCTGTTCATTTTTCAAGGCTTCCTTAATCAAGGCCTTGCCAAGCAATGTTAATAACATTTACGTTAAAGCGACGCGAAAAATAGCATCAAATGAATAAAGCCAAAACTTGACTTTATATGTCAAAAATGATACTTTAAAGCTATTTTATGCGCAATTAGAGTTTCGATGTTAACTAAAGCAGAGATAGATAAGCCCCTTTCTTTTTACTTTGATATTAAAGATGAACAGGATTTAGACCATTGCATTGAATTTTTATTGACCCAGCAAATAATAAACTGTGCCTTAGATTTCACGACCACTAATCTCCCTACTGAAAAAATAATGGCTCTTCAACAAGGGCTTTCCAAGCAAACACAACTTGGGATTCTTTCTTTAACCGCCAAGCTACCCTATAATGGCTTTGCCTCTTGGGATAGTCAGCCTGAGCTTGCAGAGCACTTGCAAAGTTCACTTGCCAATTTAAGACCTTCATTGAAATCCTTAACGCTTAGAGGTCTCTACCCAAGAAATACCATCATAATTGTGGCAAAGCTCCTATCTAGCAATCCTAACCTGACCTACTTATCGGTAGGAGGCCAGCATCAAGACCAAAACTATTTTATTATGGGAGATGAGGAAGCCCTGGTACTTGCCTCTGCCTTAAGTACCAATCAGTCCCTAGTTGAACTTGACCTCAGTTTCAACATGATTTCAACGGAAAATGCCAAGCTCATTGCTTCTAACTTAATAAGCAATAGGCAATTGAAAAAAATTGATTTAAGAGGCACTTCCGGCTATCACTTAGCCGAAGAAGAGGTTTTATCCTTGATTCAGTTTAATCAAAATTTCAATGAAATTAAGTTAGATAAAACCACTATTACGACCTCGGGATTGGTTAAGGATATCTATTTAAAAGAAGATTTTGAGCATATTTTATATTTTCTGGATTGCAGCCCCCAACTTTCTTCATTGCGAATAAATTTTCATGTGGATGACCTGATCATGCAAGAGTACCATGATCGATTCATTGACTTATTAGCGCAAATGGCAAATCTTAGGGTATTAGAATTATGGTATTTAGTAGTTCCTGATGATATTTTATTGGCCTTAAACTCAGGCCTGTATGCGCAACCAATACTTGATAATATAAATGAGAAGCACCCACGACTTGAGCATTTAACGCTCAGAAGAAAGGGGGGCTTAGAGAATATTGCAATTGAAAGCCTGACTAAACTTATTACCTCCAACTTGACACTGAAATCACTTTCTATGGGTCATGCTACAAAAGAAAACTACATATTCTCCTATTCCTCGTATGATGTTTCTTCTAAATTTTATCAAGCCTTAGAAAAGAACACCCATCTTACTCAGTTAGATGTGAGTAATAATGTTATTCTGAGTTCAGAGCAATTTGCCTCTTGTATCGAAGGAGTTCTTAAGGTAAATAAAACACTTAAATCGTTGAAGCTGGTATGCCACGATTCTGTAACTAATCAGGGGGTTCAAACCATGACCAGAGCCTTAGCTAAAAATCAAACCCTCATAGATTTTAGTCTAAATACCATTAAAGGCGCCCTTACCGACAATGTAGTAAAGATTTTGAAAAAAAATAGCAACTTAACTAGTCTTGATTTAACTCAATTTTTGTCCAGTGACGTCGTTCAAGATGAACAACAAATTTCAGTTTTAGCCCAAATTGAACAAATAATTGAAAGAAATATCATCATGAAGCTAGGGCCTTTTTATCAAACCTACCTTCTACTTAGATCTTTTGCTCTTCCTTTAGATTTATGCAAATTCATTTTTAATATTATGATAGTAAATTTCGGTTCTGAAGAATTACATACCCTTTCTACCACCCCCTCTTTTAAACAGAAGAGCTACTCAAATCCGCCGCCGGTCGTTGAAGAAATAGAAGACCCTAAGTTAGCTCATTTCAAAACAATATATAAAGCGATGTATGAAGGGCAAAGCTCTTTTTTGTATAAACATTGGAATCCTTTAATAGATAATCAGAATTTAAGCGAATACGACATCGAAAACTACATTCAAAAAAACCCCACATCACGCACAGCAACAGCTTGGAAATTAACAAAGGATTACGTGGCAACACATGATTACCATAGTCTTTTTAAAGATGCCCACCACTATTCTTTCAGCCATAGCAGCATTTTTGGGTTTTTTAAACAATCTCATTTGCAATATGACAAAGACATCGACCGTCAAATTTATTTTGCAAAGGCGGGTACGAGAACAAAAACAATTGCTGGTATTTTGGAGTCAGGCTCAATTAAACCCTAGCTTTAAAATGTATTCCAGGCACCTTGATGCTCATGAGAATCCTTTAAATTTGTTCTTGTTCTTTTAAAAATCCTAAATTCCTATTTTGGTATATTCTGGGTTGAGGGATCTTCACATAATTATAAAAAGGTAAGGTTCCTAAGAGCAAAAAACTTGATAACTTAGACCTTATTGTCTCATCCATCCCATACTAGTATCATTTATTAACTCGTCTTGGGAGTTAGGTTCATTATAAGCTTTAGTAATAGGAAGGTTTATAGGAGCCACATCTGCTTTATTAAGAAATTCATTCCCAGTAATATGCTTAACAAAATTGTTGATTTCGTTTAGCTGACTATCCTTGCTAACGCATATTTTTATAGACTTGATGACCCTCATAAGCTGCTAATATCAAGCCAATCAAGACAAGCCCAACAGCGAGGCCCGCGGCAGCCCAAGGCCCCATAGCCAAAGTAAGACTGCCCGCGACAATATAATATAGCATCGCTGTGCCTCCGATACCTAGACTAACTCCAGCAGCGAAGCCAAAAAAATGACAGCCGGTGCTAAGTTTAGGTGTTAACTTATAGGTTCGCAACTCAGACCATTCATTTTCTAATCTGTTCAGATAAGAATAGAGTTCTTTAATATGTTCCTCATTTTCTTCATATTGTATGACATCAGCTGCAGCTTCTATAAAACCCTTCCAAAAAGCAGGGTTTGCATCGATAAGACTTTGCATTTGCTCAAGACTAGCTAAGAATTTTTTACCCAATTTTTCATTTAAACCATTACGGCAAATATCAAAATGCCACCG
This sequence comes from Tatlockia sp., assembly GCA_013697725.1. Taxonomy (GTDB): domain Bacteria; phylum Pseudomonadota; class Gammaproteobacteria; order Legionellales; family Legionellaceae; genus Tatlockia. The sequence continues at coordinate 8,095 of JACCWI010000031.1, read as the reverse complement.
CTCTCCATAGGAACCTTTTTTTGTTTTAGACACAAAGGTACCGTTTAATCGAACTTCCTCTATTGCCTTTTTAAAATTTTTCTCTTCTTCACTGTCAAATACCCAACCCATAAGCTTTCTCTCATTTAATTAATTAATATACTAAATTTAATATTCTTGTCGTAATTCAAGATTCCTAATTAATGGCTTACATCAATCTTTCTCGGGCAAACATTAGCTTTTCTCTGAGAATATTGTTGTCATTAATTAAATTTTCGGTTGCTATTTTGTCCATTATACCAGAGTTTATTGTGTATCAGTCAATTAAACTGCGCTTTTATTAGGCTATTCAATTGTAAAGCTTTTTTTAAATTAAGCGATTCTTTGTCATTACGAAGGTCATAATTTTAAATCAACATCCGTAATACGTGGTCTGTGGAAGAACCCCTATTTGCAATTTAATTTGGTTTCGTTGAAATCTGTTAGCAGAATAATAGGAGTTCATTGGCAAAATAATCTGAGCACAGCCAAAGCTGTTTGCAAGCCCTCCAGCTATTTTTAACATTTATTCCTTTAGCTAACGTTTTTTAATTGTGTGGACTTAAAACCCTGTATAGTAAGTTTTAGTTTATGTATTGAATGTTGATTACGGATTATTGATTATTTAAAGCAAAACAAGCTATTTAATTTAAAAATGAGGTATATCTATGAAAGCACTTGTTTATAAAGCGCCAGGAAGAAAAGCATTAGAAGATCGTCCTATGCCAACAATAACAAACCTAACAGACGCTATCGTTAAGATCACAAAAACCACAATTTGTGGCACGGATCTTCATATTCTTAAGGGTGATGTGGGTACCTGCACACCTGGACGTACATTAGGTCATGAAGGAATTGGTTTGATAGAACAAATAGGTCCAGGGGTCACAGAGTTTCAGCAAGGAGATCGTGTTCTCATTTCATGTATAACTTCTTGTAGCAAATGTGAATGCTGTCGCAAAGGAATGTATTCACACTGTACAACAGGCGGCTGGATGCTTGGAAATACCATTGATGGAACACAAGCAGAATATGTTCGTATTCCTTATGCCGATACAAGTCTTTATAAAATACCTGATGGCGTAAACGAAGACGCGCTAGTTATGTTAAGTGACATTTTACCAACAGGATTTGAATGTGGTGTACTCAATGGAAAAATTCAACCAGGCAATACAGTAGCAATTATAGGTGCTGGTCCCATTGGGCTTTCTACTCTACTCACAGCGCAGTTTTTTTCACCAGCAGAAATCATTGTGATTGATCTTGACGATAATCGCCTTGAAGTTGCTCAACGATTGGGGGCAACTGCAACAATAAATAGCAGTGATGGTAAATCAGTTAATAAAATTATGAAGATGACAAACGGACGCGGTGTAGATACTGCCATAGAAGCTGTTGGTATTCCTCAAACCTTCATTATGTGTGAAGACATTGTGGCACCAGGCGGTACAATTGCAAATATCGGCGTACATGGTGTCAAAGCAGATTTACATTTAGAGAAGCTATGGTCTCAAAATATTTCTATTACCACACGACTCGTTGATACTGCTTCAACACCTATGTTATTAAAAACAGTATGTTCAAAAAAAATAGATCCGATGCTGTTAATTAGTCACCACTTTAAATTCGATCAGATCTTGGATGCCTACAAAACATTTGAAAACGCAGCTAGTACTCATGCACTGAAAGTGATAATTGATGTTTCGTAATCAGATCAATAAATCTGAGCGTGCGAAGCATGCCTAGAAACATATAACACACTAGACAAATAACGGAAAAACTCAACAATTCTTTTCTGTCAGCAGCCCTTATAGTCACTGGATATATTTTCTAGGTTGGTATAGATATAATTTTCAGCTTGTAAAAAGTAGCGACCGGACTGCTGGATTGAATTACCGAACTATTTGGTACAGAGCCTCATTGGACCCAGGCAAATGGCATTAATAAATCGAGGTCAGGTAACGAAACCACATTGCTGCGATCAAATTGATAACCTAATTTGTTATTGGAATCGATTAGCGTGAAACAGCAACTAAAGTCTTAGCTTGGATTCAAAGCCAATCTCAACTAAATTAGAAGCCTTAGCCCTTTGTTATCAAGATATTTCCTATAGAGTTCGACTAAAAGAAATTAGAAATATACCCCAATCTGGGCTATCACCGCATCAGCAGCTCGTCCTGTGCCCCAATTGATGTCATTTATTAGCTTGGGCGCTGAAATGCCATTAGCAAACTGACCTGTTCTATAGTCTACAGAATGACGATATTCCAGACTTTCAACTGTATCTTTCCAAATAGAAATATTGAAAACAGCGCTGATTTGATGTTTGGGTAAATTCAAAGCCAAACTATCTCTAGTCCATTGGTAACTGACTCCAATAGATGAAGGTTTTCTAAATGCCATAAAGGTGACACCGGCCTCAAGTTGAGCAGCTTGTGGCTTTGCACCTTTGCCATTAAAGCTTAAATCTCGCGTTCTAAAGGCCCCAACAGATCCTACCCATTCCGCGGTTATACTATAGCGATCAAAACTTAGGTTTCCATGCACATCAATTCCAGGCACTTTATGAATTAATTCACTGCCATTCGTAGGAGAAGAAAAACCACCAAAGGTAGTGAAGGGAGCTGAACCATTATCTTGCATACCAGATGAATCAGTTAAAGAACTAATGAAACCAGCACCGATATCACCAGAAACGCCACTGGATTTAATGGTATAGCCTAGATTTAGACCGCCAATTCCTGAGTGCCCTAAATTAGTATCGGATTTAAATCCATAAATAGAAGCATAGGGACCATATTCTCCCTGCGATTTATAACCTAAGATAACTGGTCTTGATTTAGTCCTGGCTAAACGTAGCGGCAATGATGAACCAATCATAGAGCTTGAATAACGACCAAAGGGAACATACATTTGCCCTGCTGTAAAATAAAAGGGCGATTTATCTAAATTACCAATATTTACAAAACCCATGTTTAAACTGAAAACCGAATTTGAAACTCGGGGCCCGACAAGCGGTGGCGAATCATCATAGGCAACCGACATGAATCCTTCAACTTTATCGTTCAAGGCTGCAGCAACATCTAGCTCACTTGAACCCAAGTTTAAATCCGATTTTGAGCGGCCTACATAAGGACGGTTGATCAAAGCCACTGGCTCCACTTTTCCGGAGATAGCAATAATTGGGATATTAGGTTTAGGATAGCCTATGCTTTCATAGGTGCGATATAAACGCCGACGCTGTTCCATTAAACGAAGATCACGATTAATACTTGAGATATTTACAATGTAATCAGAGCCGTCAAAAGCAGGCCGATCACCTAAATAGGGAGAGGAAACAATCGGGGTTCCCGCGATGTAGCTGATTACTCGCCTATCTGCAATTAATGCCGTGGGGAAAAAACCGACAGTTTTTGAACTCTCATCCACATGAACCATCAGTTGACTTGAATGATAAGTTTTCCCTTCATCTTTAAGCGGCATTGGAACTCGTCTAGATGAGGGTTTGTGAGTTGAAGTTATGCTATTCTTTTCTGGTGTAACCAATGTGGGGTTATTTTTTTCTTTTTTAGGTTTAGTTTTTAATTGCGGTTTTGGCTTGCGGACCTTATGGCTAACTAATTGCTTTTGCAAACGCTCAAGCTGCAGTTGCATCTGTTTAGTTTGTTGTTGTAAAAGTTGGATTTCCTGCTGCAACTCAGCTTTATCAGCGGCGAAAAGCGTAGTGGAAAAAATAGAAATGACCAAGATTAGCGCTTTGTGTGTCACGCGAGAAACTCCTGAATATTTTTTTTACTTCCGGGTTAGATAGCGAAAGAAGTATATCGCGCATTAATCGTAGTGCCTAGCCTTTAATCATAATTTTTTATTTTAAGGCAAAGTTGTTTCTAGTCTGAGTAACTAGCTATGGTTGATTATAAAAAAAAGAAAGAGCGAATTAGCTTGTCAAATGGACTAACTAATCTGTGAAATAACTAGTATCATTTCAGTAAAACTATGAAAGGTCTAAAGGGATTTAAGACGGAGTTTAAGCTTGAGGTAGACTTGATTTAAAAAAAGCCCAAAAATTTGGGCTTTTCAAAATTTAAATTAGACGTTACCAACCCATTTTGCACCAAAATAAGGCCCATAAAGACCAAAGTCAGTTGAATGCGCTGCTCCTAACACTGCTTGTGAGCGGGTTTGAAATACATTGAAATAATTAAGTGCTCTGTATCCACCCTCTACATTAAGGGCTCCCTGGGAACATTCAAATACGTATTTGATACCTAATTTAGCTTCTATACTAGGAACAACAATATTACGTGAATGCTTATTATTAAACCGTACTAAGCCGGTTGGTCTAAAAACATAGCCATCATTGTAACGAGTTGAACCCGCTAAAAGAGAAGAGGCCGTATTAGCGGTGAGGCTAAACCCTCTAGGTAAATTGTAAGAGTAATCTATTCCAATAACCGGGCCAACGCCATTTACATTAGCGTCTCGATACTGCTGAAAACCTGCAACGCCTTGTAGAACCAAAGCTTGGGGAACGGTAGCATAAGTATTTGCTTCATCGACCCTAATTTTTGCATACTGCAAGCCACCGTAAAAACGAGCAGTCTTCCAAGAACCCATATCAACTTGTTGACCTAAGACAAAATTCACTTGGTCAAATTTATTTTCAAGATGTAGATTATAAGGAATAGTATCTGTAGAGAAGAGAGTGAAACCGCGATAAGCAAAACCACGTTCAGTGTCTATATCATAATGCATTAAAGTCATTGTTAGATCACTACCGGTAAGATAATGGTAGGAACCTTCAATCTGATAACCCCAGCCCCAATCAGGTCTTAAACCTGAAAAATCACTAACATTATTATTAACACTAGGCTCATAAGCTTTATTAGCAGAATAAGTTGGCTGTAAGTATAGGGCCTGTACTCCCAGATTCCATTTGCTAGCTGCACAAGGAACACTAACATCACCAGGCACGCAGGTAGGACCCATCGTCCCTGCAATGGCTAAACCATTCGCAGCCAGACCAATAATTGCCAAGGTTTTTTTTAGCATAATCACTCCATTTATCTAAAAAAAAGCCCATCAACAAGTGATGGGCTTTACTAAAGCATTACTGCTTAGTGGATTATACGTTACCAACCCACTTCAAACCTACGAAAGGACCGTGTAAAGAAAAGTCACCTTCACGAGCTTCAAAATGAGTAAAGCTATCAACTTGGTTGCGAGTAGCATTCCAATACTGAACCCACATGTAACCAGCATCTAGAGTCAAATCACCTTGTGCCATTGCATAAGAGAATTTAGCACCTAATTTAGCTTCCATTTCAGGAACCATAGTAGTTCTTGAACGGCGGTTATTGTTGTTACCCAGGAATAGATCAGAGTTAACTGTTGAAGTTGTAGACTGATTATAACCAAAAGCACCGTTTAACTTGCTTTGACCAATTAACAGTGCAGTAGCTCCATTAGCATAGATACCAAAACCATTACCCATACTGTAAGTCATATCAAGACCTACACGTGGACCAAAACCATTAAATCTAGATTCTGAACCAATAAGGTGGTTGTATGCAGCAGCAGTAGTAGTAACGTTAGATGTACCTACGAAATTTGACAGTGGAAGATGTCGGTTTGCACGAGCACCGTCTTCAATTCTTGCGAATTGAGCGCCGCCATGGAAACGGATTATTTTCCATTCGCTAAAGTCAACGTGTTGTCCTAACTCAATGTTAACAGCATCCCATTTTGAACGAAAACGATTGCGGTGGTTATTACCGTAAGTGTTCGCAGCAACATATCCTGGAGTAGTTACAAAACCAGCGTAAGCATAGTCGTCGTTATTTCTGCGATGACGTTTGCCATCAAGGTGATACCAATTAACATTCAAGTCGTTACCAGTATGGAAATGATAAGAACCTTCTAATTTAAAGCCCCAGCTCCAGTTATCTTCATAATTATGGCGTCTGTTATTATAACCATAACCTGAGCTGAAATCATTGTTATATCGGTTAAAATCATCATTGCCAGTGCTTAAGGTTTGTAGGTACAGAGCTTGTACGCCAATATCCCACGCTGTTCTTTCGCAAGGAACTGTGACGTTACCAGGGGTGCAAATTGGACCCATGGTACCAGCAAATACTGCACTGCTACTTAAAGCAAGAACAGCTACCGCTGCTTTCTTCAAATTTGACATGCTTCTCTCCACTTTTTTATTATTAATTTCCCGTTTAGCCGTCAAACCTAGGTTTGACCACAGTACGCAATCATCGCTCTATCCGAGAACGTACATAAGGCAGATTATCAAGCGCCACTTTATCAAAGTCAACACTATTTCTACAAATTTTCACTATTAATTCGATAAATATTTTTACTTTATTAACCACAATGTTTCTTTTACGAGCACAGTAATTAATTCTACATCATGTTCGTTACGAAGCGTTTAATTACTAATCCATTTCAATTTAGCAAGCTATTTTTTAATAATAGGAATCAATAGGTTGACTAAACTTTTATTACTTTATCAAATAAAATTTTAAATAGATAGCTTTTTTTAAACTATCTATTATTCCTAAAACAGTTTTTTTTTTTCGACCGTGCTATCCTCTACGCTTTGATAAATTACTGGACTATTTTGTGCAAACCTTAACAATCACCCGCCCTGATGATTGGCATGTTCATTTTCGAGATGGGCTCATTTTAAAGCACACTGTTTTAGCAACTGCCCGGCATTTTTCACGTGCGCTGATTATGCCTAATCTAAGGCCGGCCCTTAGTTCCGTTGATGAGCTAATTGCCTATCGCCAACGTATCTTAGCTTCTTTAGAATTGCCTCAATCCTTTACGCCCTATATGACTTTATATCTTAATGAGAAGGTAAAAGGTGAAGAGTTCGAACAAGCCAAAAAAAGTCCTTTTATTTTAGGAGCAAAATTATATCCGGCGGGAGCAACTACTAATTCTGATGAAGGCGTACAGTCGATAACAGCTCTTTATCCTCTTTTGGATTTAATGCAACAGCAAGACCTGGTTTTACAAATACATGGCGAAATCACTGAGGGTGATATCTTTGATCGAGAGGCTCGCTTTATTCAAATGTGTTTAAAGCCCCTAACCCTTAATTTCCCTAAACTCCGGATAGTATTGGAACATATTTCAACTAAGGCAGCAGTTGAATTTGTTAAAGAGACCACAGAACAAGTGGTTGCTACCATTACACCACACCACTTATTTTATAATAGAAATCAACTGTTGGCCGGTGGGATTCGTCCTCATTACTATTGTTTGCCCATTTTAAAAAGAGAGTCTGATCAACTCGCGTTGCAGCAAGTAGCTATTTCGGGTAATCGTAAATTTTTTGCAGGAACAGATAGCGCACCTCATATTAAAACGTCTAAAGAAAATACCTGCGGTTGTGCCGGAATTTATTCAGCTCCTTATGCGGTTGCTATTTACGCCCAAGTTTTTGATGGTTTAGACAAGCTGGATAAGCTCAATAATTTTTTAAGCAATTTTGGGGCAGAATTTTATCAATTACCTATTAATAGTTCGGATCTCATCCTAAAAAAAATACCACAATTAATACCTAAATCCTTACCTCTGGGGCTTGATGAGGTTGTTCCTGTTGCTGCGGGTGAAAGCTTGGATTGGAGTGTTCATGAATCTGAGTGATATTATCTTAGCTAAAGAATTAAAAAACAGATTTCGAGGTTTCATGCCGGTTGTGGTTGATGTTGAAACAGCGGGTATTGAACCTCATCGAAACGCCTTATTAGAGATGTCAATCGTTCTAATTGATGTCAACGAACAAGGTTTTTTTGTGCCTACCGCCACCCATTCTGAACATATTTTACCGTTTGAAGGTGCTGAACTGGATGCAAAATCACTTGAATTTCTGCAAATGGATCCCTTTCATCCGCTTCGTTTCGCTATTGATGAAAAACAGGCATTAGAGCAATTATTTAATCCAATAAATCAAGCATTAAAAAAAGCAAATTGTCAGAGGGCTGTTTTAGTAGGTCACAATGCCTGGTTTGACCTATTGTTCATAAAAGAAGCCGTTAAGCGTACAGGCTTAACT
>JACCWI010000058.1 GCA_013697725.1 Tatlockia sp. | reverse complement strand
CGCTCTCAAAGTTCTCTAAAGCGCCCACACAGTTTGTCTTCTATTTTATTAATGAACTTGCCCTTCCGGCGTGTTGCGTATTCTACTCATCCACATTCCCTTGTCAATTACTTTCTTCCTTTTTTTGTAAAATTATTTCTAACGCGTTTTATCTCATTAAATGTAATGATTTTGTTTGATTTTGTCTTGCCCTCTAGCTATCAGTATTTATTTTTGCTAATCTTCGCAATTCAACGATGGTGGCTCTATTGGTCCCCTCGCGACGATAGATAGTGAACCCCGTCAGGCCCGGAAGGGAGCAGCGGTAACTTTTGATTCGAGCGCCGGGGTGTGGCTCTTAGAGCTGCCGCCCAACTTGTGTATATCTATATGAGTTACCTTGCATTAGCACGAAAATGGCGTCCTAACACCTTCTCTCAACTTGTAGGTCAAGAACACATCAATAAAGCAGTTATTAACTCCCTAGATCAACAACGTTTGCATCATGCTTATCTTTTTACTGGAACTCGTGGTGTGGGGAAGACAAGTATTGCTCGTCTTTTAGCCAAAGCAATGAATTGTGAAGTGGGTATTAGCTCCGAACCCTGCCTAAAATGCAGTGCCTGTCTAGCCATTGAACAAGGGCGTTTTATCGACTTAATTGAAATTGATGGTGCTTCAAGAACTCGTGTTGAAGATACACGAGAGCTATTAGAAAACGTTCAGTATCGTCCTACCTATGGTCGTTTTAAAGTTTATTTAATCGATGAAGTACATATGCTTTCACAGCATAGCTTTAACGCGTTATTAAAAACGCTGGAAGAGCCACCGGCACATGTTAAATTTTTATTGGCAACGACTGATCCACAGAAATTACCTTTAACAGTGCTTTCGCGTTGCTTGCAATTTAGCCTTAGGCACCTCGCACCTGAGATTATCAATCAGCATTTACAATATATTTTAGGTGAGGAACAGCAAACCTTCGATGTTGAAGCCATTGAATTGTTGGCAAAAGCAGCAAAAGGCTCCATGCGGGATGCTTTAAGCTTGCTTGATCAGGCAATTGCTACTGTTAGTGACAAACTTACGGTAAAAGAAGTAAAGGAAATTTTGGGTTACACTCAGCAAGATTATGCAATTCAATTACTTCAGGCTTTAGCCGAGTTAGATGCTCAGCTGCTTATACAGCTTAGCCGGCAAATTGCTAGTGAAAGTGAACATTTTCATTATGTTCTTGATGAGTTGCTTAATTACCTTCATCAAATCACTGTTGCCCAAAGCCTAAGTAGCGATAATCCTTTAATTATTTCCCGGCCCGAAATAAGGGCTTTAGCTCAACAGTTTAGTCCAGAGGATACTCAATTATTTTATCAAATTGCTATTAAGGGAACTCAAGAAATACAGCTTGCACCTACTAATGCAATTGGTTTTGAAATGACTTTATTGCGGATGTTAACTTTTAAACCCGCTCCTAAGGTGAAAACACCAAAGCTGAGCTATGCGTTAGACGCTATACCATCTGCGGAAAAAAATTCTCCGCTTACTGATAACAAGCAGAATAACTCTTTTATTGTTAAAGAATCCGACAGTAAAAAAGACCTTAGCAAGCAAGAACAGCAAATTCCATCTATCGCTCCTAAAATCGCAGTGGAGCTACCTCAGGTTGAGGATTGGGTGACTGTTGTAACTCGGCTTAAATTAACTGGTTTAACTTTAAATGCAGCAGAAAATACTGAATTTATTGCCAAATCGGGCCGAGAGATTTTACTAAGAGTTGCGAAAGGTCATCAATCACTATTTACACCATCAATAATTGCTCGTCTCGAACAAGCTCTCAATTCCTATTATAAAGAAACAATTAAAATTGCATTGAGTAGTGATGAACCAGTACAATCATCTCCAGCGCAACAAAAGCAAATTGCTTTGAATGTACGTCAACAGGATGTGGAAGAAAAGTTGCAAAATGATTCTTTTTTTCAGCAGCTAAAACAGGAATTTTCGGCAGAAGTGGTTAAAAATTCTCTTGCCCCTGTTAAAGATGAAGTATAATTAATATTGTTTATATAGAGAGGTCAACATGGATATGAATCAAAATCTGGGTAACTTGATGAAAGAAGCGCAAAAAATGCAGCAACGCATGCAAGAAGCGCAAGAACAACTAAGTAAACTGATCGTAGACGGCGAATCAGGTGGCGGGATGATTAAAATTAAAATGAATGGCCGTCATGATGTCGTGCATGTAAAAATTGCTGCTACTTTAATGGAAGAAGATGTTGAAATGATGGAAGATTTAGTTGCTGCAGCCGTGAACGATGCTGTCCGCAAAGTTGAAAAAGCGTCTAAGGAAAAGATTAGCCAACTAACAGCAGGCTTAAATATTCCTACTGACTTCATGAAAAGCAGTGAAGGAAAAGACGAAGAATAAGGTAATTAATGGATGCTCTAAGTCGGTTGGTAGACGCCTTACGTTGCCTTCCAGGAATCGGGCCCAAGTCCGCGCAGCGCATGGTTTTCCATCTTTTACAGCACCAGCGTCAGCGCGGCTTGCGACTTGCCTCTTGTTTGGAAGAGGCTATGCTATCGATTAAACATTGCAAACGCTGCAATAATTACACAGATGAAGAATTTTGTAAGCTCTGCCAAAATCCACAACGCGATCTGACGATTCTCTGTGTAGTAGAGAATCCGGCCGACATTGCAGCAATTGAACAGAGTTCTGCTTTTAAGGGCTGTTACTTTGTATTAATGGGAAAGATTTCACCCCTTGATGGTCTAGGCCCAGAAGATATAGGCTTACCACAATTGTGCGAGCTCATTAGCCGTGAAAATATAAAAGAAGTCATTCTTGCTCTAAGTCCTACTATTGAAGGACAAACTACCGTTCATTTTATCCAGGAACTCCTACGTAATCACTCTGTGCATTTAAGTCAGCTGGCGCATGGTATCCCTTCTGGTGGCGAATTAGAATTTTTAGACTCTAATACAATTGGCAATGCATTACGAAATCGAGCTGCTGTAAATGTTTAAAATCAGAAAGAGTTTATTGCAAAGTTGCCTATTTTTAATTGGCTTTATTTTTATAACTGAAGGAGCAACCGCTTCTTTCCACAGAGATTTTTGGCCGAAATGGGAAGTTAATAATCCTTTATCAAAAGCGACGATAGAGCATGATGACTGGCAGGAGTTTCTAAACAGGCGAGTAATTATCAATGATGAATCGATTAATTTAGTCGACTACTCACACCTAAAACCAGAAGATCGCAATTTGTTAAAAAATTATATCGATAAAATGTCTAAAATCGATATTGATAGTTACAATCGCAATGAACAATTAGCTTTTTGGATTAATTTATACAATGCGCTGACTGTTCAGGTAATCGCAGGATATTATCCAATTGATAGTATTGAAGAAATTAATATTTCTCCAGGTTTGTTTAGCATAGGACCCTGGGGAAAGAAATTGGTAATAATTGATGGAAGCCCTTTGTCACTTGATGATATACAAAATCGTATTATTCGCCCCGTTTGGAATGATCAACGTTCTGTCTATGCCTTAAACAATGGTGCTATTGGAGCGGCAAATTTAAGTAAAAAAGCTTATAAAGGTGAAACTATCGGCGCAGATCTGGATGAAGTTACCTTTAATTATATCAATTCTTTGCGTGGAGTTCAGGTGATTGAAGGATCGCTGATTGTTTCTAAAATTTACGATTGGTTTAATGAGGATTTTGGCAGCACAGAGCAAGATGTTATAACTCATATCCAACAATATGCTAAAGAACCTTTATACAGCCAACTCAAATATATCAATAAGATTGAAAGTTATGTTTACAATTGGCATTTAAACAGCACTCTTTCAACTAATACGAGAGTTGTGAATACTATCTTTAAATTATCCTAAAAAACTTGGAAAATGATAAATAGTTTAGAGTAGCCAAAAATTTGAGTTTTCTTAATTATTTACAAAGTACCTCTTATTCATAAGATTAGCTCAAAACCCTGACAAAATGGTCATTAAATGATCGTAAACCTAGGGGTATCGAGTATATAATCAGAAAATAAAGAAAATGCATTCTAGGATGGAGCAACTAATGGTTATGCACCGAAAATATCTACTAATTGTTGATAATTCACCTTGTGAGAAACAACTAATCGATTATTTTGCCAAGTTCAATTATGAAATTGTACAATTTCTAGATTTATCTGAATTGGATATGAAAACCGAACAGCCTATAGCATTATTAATTAATTGGACTCTGTTCAAAGCTGATTCATCCATAATTAATAATATATATCATCATAACTCGATACCCATCATTGTAATTAGTGATACAGATGATGAAGATATCTGTGTGCAGATGCTAGAAGCTGGAGCGGATGATTTCCTTGTCAAACCTCTTTACCCTCGAGAATTACATGCGAGAATTTCAGCGATTTCAAGGCGGGTGCAGCGTATAACCGATACTGAACAAGAAAAGGAAATAATACTTTTTGCTGATTGGCGTTTATTCCCCGCTGCGAGACAAATTTTTAACTCTAATACTCATCAAGAGCTGCAGTTAAGCGCTGGTGAATATGACTTATTGCTCGCCTTTATTAGGCAGCCTCAGCGAGTTTTAGGACGAGAATTTTTATTGCAAATTACTAAAAATAGCGATTTAAACCCTTTTGATCGACGGATTGATGTACAAATAAGTCGTTTAAGACAAAAAATTGAAACTGATGCAAAGAAACCCGCCTTGATTAAAACTATTCGCAATGGGGGTTATTTATTTACTCCAAGAGTACTATTGATAAAAGAAAGCGAAGAAAAAAAACCGAAGAATAACTTTGATTAAGAACACAGCCTCCACTATTTTTTCTTTTTAAGCCCTTTTAACATGCGCACAGTTTTAATAGTATTATCTCCAACTTTTAAAATCTCAAACTGATATTGATCAATCTGTAAGCAGCACCCGGAGGGTGGAATATAACCCAAATATTCAATAATTAAACCACTCAGAGTACGTGGGCCTATCATCGGTAATTGCCAGTTTAACAGACGTTTTAAATGACGAAGAGTGATTGAAGCATCCACAATAACAGAGCCATCTTCTTGCGGGGAAATATCTTTGCTCAAGTCAGCAATATCCGTTGTAAATTCACCGACAATTTCTTCCAGGATATCTTCCATGGTTACAAGACCCAGTAAATCACCATACTCATCCACAACAAAACACGATCGTTTTTTCATTTTACGAAAATTTAAAATTTGCACATTTAAGGGAGTAGCTTCAGGTATAAAATAAGGGGGATCAGCGATTTTTAATAGATTTTCCATATTCAAACATTCATCTAAAGCCAAATTAAGTATTGAACGAACATGAACCAAGCCTACTAAATTTTCAATAGATTCTCTGTAGAGAGGTAAGCGTGTATGTTGTGAGGTTTCAATCTGATCCAATAACTCATGCCAAGGTTGTTCGAGATCCAGGCCCACGATATCAGTTTTTGGAACCATAATATCTTCCACAGTTGCCTGCTCCAGATCAAGGAGACTTATTAGCATACTTTTGTGTTCTATAGGTAAAAATCCCCCTGCCTCGTGTACTACAGAACGAAGCTCTTCTCCTGTTAACGATTCTTTTTGTACTTTATCAATGGAAATGCCCACTAAACGTAAAATCACCGTCGTTATCATTGAGATAATTTGCACCAAAGGTGCTAGAAAATTCTGTAAAATTTTCAAAGTGAGGGAAGAGGCAAAGGCAACTTGTTGTGGATACAAAGCAGCTAAAGTTTTTGGAGCCATCTCAGCAAATACTAAAATTATCAATGTCAGTAAAATAGTGGCAAAGGCCACACCAGCATCACCATATAATCGTTGCCCGATCAGAGTAGCAACGGTCGATGCAACTATATTTGCCAAGGTATTACCAATTAATACGATAGACAACAATTTATCCGGACGGGAAAGCATCTGGTTCACACGAATAGCTTGCTTATTGTTCATTTTTACTAAATGGCGTAAACGATAGCGATTTAAAGACATCATGCCAATTTCTGAAGCAGAAAAAAATCCAGAAAATAGCACAAGAAAAAATAATGTAATGATAAGAGTAGTTAAAGATAACTGCACAATAACCCCGACAATTAGAAGCCAATAAAAGATTTAAATGCGATTTAGTTAGACCCATTAGATCAAGAATATACACAATTAATAGACAATGTAACTAACTTCCAGAACCATGTGAATTCTACTCTAAAAACCATTGTGTTATAGTAGCGTTTTTTGCGCGCTGGAGTAATCATTATGTTTGAGAATTTAACCGAACGTTTAACCCGTGCTTTCAAAAATATAAGTGGTCAAGGTCGCTTATCTGAAGAAAATATGCAGCAAATGCTGCGTGAAGTCCGTATGTCTTTACTGGAGGCAGATGTTGCCTTAACTGTTGTAAAAGAGTTTATTGAACAAGTAAAACAAAAAGCGCTAGGACAAGAAGTAGCGACTAGTTTAAATCCAGACCAAGCATTGATCAAAATTGTCCATGATGAATTAGTGCATATTCTTGGTGATGAGCGTGTTGAATTAGATTTTAAAACTCAGCCACCAGCAGTATTTCTTATGGCTGGTTTACAGGGCTCAGGTAAAACCACTTCATCGGCAAAATTAGCGCGTTTTTTGAAAGAAACAGAAAATAAAAAAGTAATGTTAGTCAGTGTCGATGTTTATCGCCCAGCTGCTATTACTCAATTAAGAGTATTAGCCAATCAACTCGATGTAGCTTTTTTTGATGCTGAGGTGCATGACAATCCACTAACAATCGCTAAAAATGCTCTGGAAAGTGCAAAAAAACAGTATATGGATGTCGTTATTTTTGACACCGCTGGCCGATTGCATATTGATCAAGAAATGATGGCAGAGATTAAAGCTTTACATCAGGCAGTTAAACCAGTAGAAACACTTTTTGTCGTTGACTCTATGACAGGTCAAGATGCTGCGAATACCGCTAAGGTTTTTCATGAAGCACTACCACTAACAGGTATTATTTTAACAAAAACTGATGGCGATGCTCGTGGAGGAGCTGCACTTTCAGTGCGTCAAATTACTGGCCAACCCATCAAATTTCTTGGTTTTGGTGAGAAAATTGATGCCCTGGAACCTTTTCACCCTGAGCGTATTGCCTCTCGTATTTTAGGCATGGGCGATATTCTAACTCTTATTGAAGAAGTAGAACGTAAAGCAGACAAGGCAACTAGTGAAAAACTGGCCAAAAAGCTAAAAAAAGGAAACGGTTTCGATTTGGAAGATTTTAAAAGCCAGCTCGAACAAATGAATCAAATGGGTGGTATAAGCTCGATGATGAGCAAGCTACCAGGCATGAGTCAGTTACCTCAGCAGGCAATGGGTCAGGTTAATGAAAAAACAATGGCAAGAACAATCGCTATTATTAATTCGATGACACGAAAAGAACGCCGCATACCCAAACTTATTGTGGGTTCTCGAAAAAAACGGATTGCCTTAGGTTCTGGTACGCAGATTCAAGATGTAAACCGTTTATTAAAGCAATATGAGCAAATGCAAAAAATGATGAAAAAATTTACCAAACCAGGCGGAATGAAGCAAATGATGCGAGGTCTTGGTGGAATGACAGGCTTAAAAGGAATAATTCCTAATGATCGGGAATAGAAAACCTAAGAATATTAAAGATCCCCCTTCCAATGTCGAGTTAATTTTCGTACAATACACGGCATTTTTACGTAACTGCTCTAACACTAGAGGAAAATAATGGTCGTTATACGTTTATCACGAGCTGGCGCGAAAAAGCGTCCTTTTTACAATATGGTAGTAACTGATAGTCGCAAACGTCGCGATGGCGGCTACATTGAGCGAATTGGTTATTTTAATCCCGTAGCACGCGGACAAGAACTACGCTTACATTTAGAAATGGATAAATTAACGCATTGGAAAAATATCGGTGCCCAATTATCCGATCGCGTGAGTTCATTAGTTAAAGAATATGAGAAAAAAGCTGCTGAATAACGTGGATAATAGTACTGACTGGGTTATTGTCGGCCGATTTGGACGACCTCACGGAATCAAAGGTTTTATAACAATTCATTCCTTTACCGAACCACGCGATAATATATTGCGTTATTCAGATTGGCATGTATATGTTGATAATCTATGGCAGCCCCTAAAAATCTTGCACGTAGAAAGCAATGTCAAATCAATTATTGCGCAAGTTGAGGGTTATCCTGAACGTGAGCAAGTGGCTACTTTGGCTAATGTTGAAATAGCCATCAGGCGGACTCAGCTTCCTTCGTTAGATAAAGGCGAATACTACTGGCATCAGCTTGTTGGAATGCAAGTCATAAACCAGCAGGGTGAAAATTTCGGTAAGGTTATTGAAATTCTGCCTACAGGGACTAATGATGTTCTAGTCGTTGAAGGGGATAAGCGTCATTTAATCCCTTATTTGCTTGGCCAATATATTATTGATGTAGATCTTGGTTCTAATCTCATTCGCGTTGACTGGGATATGGATTTTTAAAGATGTTACAGCTTGGCGTAATAACTTTAATGCCTGAAATGTTTACTAGTTTAAACTACGGCATCGTTGGAAGAGCAATTGAGCATAATCTAGCCAAGATTAATTACTGGAACCCTCGCGATTGGGCACAACGAGCTTATCGTCAAATTGATGATAAACCCTATGGCGGCGGGCCAGGAATGGTAATGATGTATGAGCCCTTGCATGGGGCAATTAATCATGCAAAAAGTATAATGCCAACTCCTTGCAAAACTATTTATCTTAGTCCTCAAGGAAAAGTAATTCGCCAGGCAGATTTGAACAAAGCTGCTGCTAGTAATGAAAGCTTGCTCTTTATAGCTGGACGTTACGAAGGAATTGATGAGCGGATTATACAGCATGATGTTGATGAAGAGTGGTCGCTTGGTGATTTTGTTTTGAGTGGCGGTGAATTGGCAGCCATGGTATTTATTGATGCAATTATTCGGCTACTACCTGGAAGTCTTGGGCATTTAGGGTCGGCTGAGCAAGATTCATTTATGAATGGTTTGCTAGATTGTCCTCATTATACCAGGCCCGCAAGCATTGATGGCTTGTCAGTACCGGACGTGTTATTAGGTGGTAATCACCGAGATATTGAACTTTGGCGTAGAAAACAAATGCTAGGTTCTACCTGGCTAAAGCGTCCCGATTTATTAGAAAAATTAGAGTTAAGTGAGACAGATAAGGTCTTGCTTAACGAGTTTAAGTGCGAACAGGGTAAGACCTAAATTTACATTCCGCCTTTGTTTTTAAACAAACATTGAGTAAGCTGGAACACGTTCCTTAAACGTAGATCCTTTTAAATTACTCTTTTTAAGTTCCTAAAGCCAAGATGAAAATGCGAAAAAGGTATACCAATTTGAGGAGTGACCATGAGTAAGATTATTGATGCATTAAATGCTGAGCAAATGAATAAAGAAATTCCTGAATTTAGCTCAGGTGATACTGTTTTAGTTCAAGTAAAAGTAAAAGAAGGTGCACGCGAGCGTTTACAAGCTTTTGAAGGTGTTGTTATTGCCAAGCGTAACCGCGGCTTAAATTCTGCTTTTACTGTTCGTAAAATTTCTCATGGCGTAGGTGTTGAGCGGGTTTTTCAAACCTATAGTCCTATTGTTGACAGTATTACTGTTAAACGTCGTGGTGATGTACGTCGTGCTAAACTCTATTATCTTCGTGATTTAGCCGGCCGTGCTGCTCGTATTAAAGAAAAATTAGGTGAGAAAAAAGAAGGCTAATTTAGGATGCTCGTCGTGACCGCTTTTAAAACCCCAGCAGGCTGGCTGGAGGTTCATTACGATGAGCATTATATTTATCGTTCAAAATTCACTCACGAACAAGTTACTAATAAAGAAACAACCCCGCTCACAAAACTCATCATTCAAGAATTAGATAACTATTTTCGCGATCCGCATTATCGATTTCAGCTAACCTTAAAACCCGAGGGAACTGTTTATCAACAACGAGTGTGGTCTGCTTTACTTGTTATTCCAGTTGGTCGAACCTTAACTTATGGTGAACTGGCTAAATCATTGCAATCTAGTCCTCGAGCAATTGGGCAAGCTTGTAAATCAAATCCTATTGCTCCTTTCATCCCCTGCCACCGCGTAGTGGGTAAGACTAATCAAGGCGGCTACATGGGTCGAATTGATGCGCTTTGTTTTAAAACCACTCTTTTAGCTCACGAATCTAAACAAAAATTTTAAAATAATCTAACAAATGGTATATCAAAATGATCTAACTATGGACGTTATTGATAAAGTGAATGGATTTAAATTAGTTGTAAAATGAAAAAAGTTAATGTTCTGGCTACATTGACAAGATGAGAAACAATAATTTATTAAAAGTTATTCATTGACCTGGGCCTAGGATGGATGAAAATCGTCCAATTTGATTACTGAATTTAGGATTCAACCTCTTGTAGAATTTCAATACTTAAAGAAAACTTTTCCACTTTAACAAAGGTCTACTAAAGTTTTTTTGCTGAACTGCGATAACAGCTTATATACTTAATGAGAATTTAGGCATGAAAAATCTTTATTTAGCAGCCCTTTTGACTTTCATGAGTTTTAGCTCCGCCTATGCAAATTGTGATCTCACCCGTTTTCGCTGGGAGTGCGATCTGCCTATTAAACCCGGCCCTTCTAAAGGCACACACGCCTTGGTTTACTGCGGTAATTCTTATGGTTATCTTACTCAAAGCCAATATCAAACCCTTGTCCGTTATCATCGCAGAAGTGTTAACATGGTGTTGAAAATTGATGGTGAATATATTGATAGCCCCTGCGTTCCGGATAGACGATATCCCTAATTAGACAGCAACTTTGATTTAAAATGGTTCCTTGTCCTGCAATTTGTTATAATTAGTCCAATCTTTTCTGCTTTATCAATTTGTTTCCCTTTATGAAAATAAATCAGCTGGAATTTGACGGGATTCTTATAGAATTACGTAGAAAACCTATAAAAAATATGACTCTCCGAATTTATCCCCCGGATGGCCGGGTTGCCATAAGCGCGCCGCTCAAGCTTAAGCTAGATTTTATTACCCAGCAATTGGAAACTAAACGTGCATGGATTCACAAGCAACGCGAGCTTTTCAAAGCTCGAGCTCAGGCAAAACCAATTGCTTGTTACGAGTCGGGGGAGAAGCATGAGTTTTTAGGCGCACGTTACCCTCTTCTTTTTCTTCAGACTGAAAAAGAAAAGCATGTCATCCTCAAAGATGAGATTATTTATTGCTTTTCAAAAAAGAATTTAATAATCGCTGAAAGACAAAAATTATTAGAAAGTTGGTATCAACAACAAATGAAAGCAGTTTTACCTGAGCTTTTTGCAAAATGGGAAACAATTATTGGTGTTTCGGCAAGCAGCTGGAATCTTCGTAAAATGCGCTCAAGATGGGGCTCCTGCCATCCCGTTAAAAAACAAATTTGTCTTAATCTGAATTTGATTAAAAAACCTCTTTCTTGTATTGAATATGTTCTTGTTCATGAGCTGGTACATCTTTTAGAAGCAAGTCATAATAAACGATTCCATGCGTTAATGGATAAATTTTTACCTGAATGGCGGTCTTTAAAGCTAATGCTTTCTCAAGGAGAACTGTGAGCGAAATGCTAGCGGATGAACTCTATAGTCAGGGATTTCACATTATTGATGATTTTCTTGATGAATCTATCTTCCATAGTTTACGAGAACTTGCAGAGACGAGTTTTAATAAAGACAAATTTCAAGATGCTAGAATTGGTTCAGGCTCAAGATCAAGTCATCATAGTGAGATAAGAAATGATAAAATTTTATGGTTAGATGAACAAAATGCCGAAGAGCCGCTTAGCCAGTATTTTTGCAAAATAAACTCACTTCGCCAAATTCTTAACCAAAGTCTATTTCTCGGTTTAGCTGATTTCGAGACTCATTTTGCCAGATACCAACCTGGATCTTTTTATAAAAAACATGTGGATCAATTCGCGCATAGCAAAGATAGACGAATTTCCTGTGTTTATTACCTTAATAATCTCTGGCAAAAATCGTTTGGCGGTGAATTAAACCTTTATGATTGTCAAAATAATCTTTTAGCCTCAGTACTACCTCAAGCAAATCGCTTTATTTGCTTTAGCTCAGATCTTCCTCATGAGGTTTCTATTACCCAGGAAATTCGTTATAGCCTGGCAGGCTGGATGAAAACTCGGCCCTTGTCAGGAAATTCTCCTTAACTGAAGCGCATTGGTGTATACTTTTGATTTTTCTGCAAATAGATTTAATATGTATGCTTTAGAGATTAAGCAGCTATGCAAAACCTATGCTAATGGCATTGAAGCCCTAAAAAATATTGATCTTAAGATCAAATCAGGTGATTTTTTTGCTCTTTTAGGTGTGAACGGGGCAGGTAAATCCACAACTATAGGATTAATTACCACCCTTTTGAACAAAACTTCAGGTGAGATTATTATTGAAGGCTATAATCTTGATAAAAATCCTGAGCAAGCTAAATCTTGTATCGGTTTAGTTCCACAAGAATTTAACATTAATGTGTTTGAGACTTGCGAACAAATTCTGATCAATCAAGCAGGCTATTATGGTATTCCTCGTAAAATAGCTATTCCAAGAGCAATGGAATTATTAGAACAACTCGGTCTGTGGGATAAACGCAAAGGGATGGTACGCCATCTTTCTGGAGGAATGAAACGTCGTTTAATGATAGCTCGAGCCTTAATTCACCAACCCAAGATCTTAATCCTCGATGAACCGACTGCTGGAGTAGATATCGAAATTCGTCGCTCGGTTTGGGAATTTTTAAGTGAAACCAATAGGCTCGGAACAACGATTATTTTGACCACTCATTATCTTGAGGAAGCAGAGCAGCTTTGTAAGAACGTTGCAATTATTGATGCGGGTAAATTAGTTGTTAATACCTCGATGAAAACTCTCTTAAAAACCTTATGTCACCAAACACTAGTCTTCACCACTGAAAAACCGCTTACAGAGCTTCCTTTACTCGAATCCTTTACTACAACACTCATTGATAGCAATAGCTTTGAACTACGAGTCGATAATAAATGGACACTTAATGAGGTTTTTGCGGTTTTAACAGAGCATGGCCTTAGCATCCAAAGTATGCGTAATAAAACAAATCGCTTAGAAGAACTTTTCCTGGATATTATTACTCATGGCAATTAAAAAACAGGCAACAGCCTTATACACCATCATCAGACGCGAAATGGTTAGAATGTTTCGCATCGCCAGTCAGGTATTTTTACCCCCCGTAATTACCACTGCACTTTATTTTTTAATTTTTGGCAGCTTGATGGGACCTAGAATTGGTAAGATTGATGGCGTTGATTACACCACTTTTATTGCTCCCGGCCTGATTATGATGTCGGTTATAACCAATTCTTATGCCAATGTCTCTACGTCTTTATTTAGTATTCGCTTTCAAAAAAGTATTGAAGAACTATTGATAAGCCCAATGCATGACAGTCTTTTATTGCTCGGTTATGTTTTAGGCGGAATGCTACGTGGCACCCTTGTCGCTTTGCTGGTTTTTATAGTGGCTTGCTTTTTTATAAAATTAGAAGTTCATCATGTAACCATGACTATTTTAGTTGTGCTCTTGGTATCTGCAATTTTCTCACTAGCAGGCTTTGCTAATGCGATGGTAGCGCGAGATTTCGACGATGTAATGATTATCCCAACTTTTGTGCTCGCTCCTCTTACCTATCTTGGGGGAGTTTTTTACAGTACCTCAATGCTCCCTCCTTTTTGGCAAACTATTTCTCATTTTAACCCCATCCTTTATATGGTTAATGCATTAAGGCATGCGATGATCGATAAACATGAAGTTAATATACTGAACTCTATAATAATAATATGCTCAACCCTAATTTTTCTGGTTGCGTATAATTTAATACAGTTAAAAAAAGGAGTTGGTTTGCGCGAATAATGCCTATATCTTAATGTTGTGGAAAGTTTTTACCTTCAATTAACTAAATGAGAGCCGGATGATTAGAGCTTATTTGAGTAAAGATACTTTGCAAATGAATGAGATTAATGAAACTAATCTTTCCTTACTGAATGAAGCGGTTTGGATTGACCTCCTATTACCGACTAAGGAAGAAGAGCAGTTTCTGGAAGAAAAACTGGGTTTAAATGTACCGACCCGGGAAGAAATGCGTGAAATTGAATTGTCTAGCAGACTTTATAAACATAAAGATGTGCTCTTTATGACAGCCACCATGATAGCCCAATCAGAGTCGCCTGATCCTAAAGTCGATGCTGTAACCTTTGTCCTTACTAAAAACCAATTGCTCACCATACGATATATTGAACCACAGGCCTTTAAACTCTGTGTAGCTCAATTGCATAGTTTTGATTTTATCCATAATGACGCAGCAACCATCCTTATCGAATTGCTGGAAGCAAACATTGATCGCCTTGCCGATATTCTTGAAAACGTAAGTCATCATCTTGAGGAAGTTTCTAAAATTATTTTTAAAACGGGCCAAGAGGAAAAAATCAATTACAGCAATATAATTCAAATAATCGGGGCGAATGCTGATTTAAATACCAGGGCGCGCGAATGTCTAGTGACCTTTAGCCGTTTAATTCCTTTTTTTGGGCAATCTGCAGGTTTACAATTAGATAGTGCCCGTCAAACCCGGCTAAGCACTTTGAGTAAGGATGTACGGTCGTTAAGTGATCATTCTAATTTTATTTCGAGCAAAGTTAATTTTTTTCTCGATGCAACGCTGGGCATGATTAATATTGAACAAAATGCGACTATAAAAATCTTTTCAGTTGCTGCAGTTATCTTTTTACCACCGACTCTGATTGCCAGCATTTATGGTATGAATTTTCAGATAATGCCAGAACTGTCTTATAAATGGGGTTATTCAATGGCTTTAGGCTTGATGTTTTTATCAGCCTTACTTCCCTACAAATATTTTAAACGCAAGAAATGGCTTTGAAAAAAGATGGATGAATCCTCGCAGCCAGGCTGCGAGGATTCTAAAGCTAAACCGCTGCTGCAGGTGGGGGCGGAGTTCCGGCGCCAAACATAGATAAGATAAGTAAAACAACAAAGATGATGATAAACAAAAAGAATAAAATTTTTGCAATATCAACGGCAGTTGAGGCAACACCTCTAAAACCAAATACGCCAGCGATTATTGCAATGACTAGGAAAATCAGGGCCCAAGTTAACATTTCTAACTCCTTTTAGTTCGGGTAATCAAGGTTATTTATTCTGAATCCTTTTAAATAGTAGGCTTGAATGAAAGATTTGTAAACCAGAATTAATTTCTCATTCAAGCAAAGCCATTTATTCAGGTCTGAGCTTAGATAACATTCGAGTTTACTATTGTGTCAGATTGACTCTTCTCTTCAATCAATAATTCAATATAACGAATACGACGTGCCAAAGATCCTGTCGGATTAAAACCTTCTTTTTCCTGAACAGTTTTAAGTCTTGTCAGCAAACTATCTAAATCTACGCTGTTATTAAGAGCATCATTCACTGCTTCTCGATGATTTCTTCCCCAGTGAAAGGTAAAGAATAAAGAGAATTTGGAGTTATTCTTCGTATAATCGGTTAATAAATTTTTAGCCTGGATAAATAATATATCCTGTTTAGGCTCGACATCTTTGGTGAGCGTTTTGTAAGATTCAGGGAAATAATTTGTATTGCGAAACTCATTTAAAATAACAGAACGATTACTTTCCCATTCCCAGGCATAATGAGCAGCTTTACGAACTATTAGTTCTTTTACTGAGAAAGGGAGATTAATTAAAACAGCCTTTAAGCGACTATCTGATATACCCTCCTCATCGGGATTAAATTGTTTGGCTGTGTTGATTTGTTGAATATGGTGGGGGAAGACACTGAAAATTTCAGCCAATTGTTTATTGCCTATTTCATCGTCAGGATACCACAGAAATAAATTGGGTAAAGTAACTGAGTTTATGGAAATTGGAATATTTTTGATTAATTCGAGTAAATTTTCATGCGATAACCAGTCAGCTCTGACTTTAATTGTAAGGTTCTTGACAGTCGCAGGAAGCTTCTGGAAATTACTAATATGCTTAGCTATTGTTGTTTCGGGTTCAATATCGTATTCAATAGATTGAATTTTATTAGGAAAATTAATTTGGTTTTCGACCTCAAATAATCTTGAGTTTGAACTTAAAGAAATGTCTGTTAGTTGAGTTGGGAGCAATTGGAATGCAACCTCACATATTCGATCTACAGTTAAAATAGAGTCGTGTCCAATTACCATTGAACCATATTTGGGATGAACAGTTATTCCTTCAACGGTTTTTTCAATTTCCATAGAATTCCGGGGATTTCTGAACGTAAACAATATAGTCATAATTACTCTCACTTGTCATTTAAGACTAGTTTAACAATAATTTATTAAGAATATATTAAATTTGGGCAGGGTGTATGAAAAATTTCGCATAAAACATTTTGTATATCTGTTTTTAAATTTTAATTCTTTTTAAAAATTTGGTGTCGCTAAATTTAATTGCGCTAATTTTGTAGCTCGTTTTGCGTCTTTATTTAGTCTTGATTTTTACGAGTGAAGCCCAAAGCTTTGAGGCGAGCATCAATATCAGGGTGAGTTGAAAACAGATTATTAAAGGATTTGATTGGATCTATGGTGGAAGGATCTAAAAGATAAGAGGCCTGCCTTAGCTCTTCGTGAGCTGTTTTACCGTACTCATCCTGGTATTCAGCTGCATGGTTGTCATTATCTTGAGAAATTTTAAGCAAAGCGCGCGCCATTGGTTCATTATCGCGCATTAATTCAACAGAACCCGAATCTGCCATAAATTCTCTAGTTCTGCTTAAAAAGAGCGCTAATACCATTGTAAGCAAAGGCAATACATAGCGTAAAACAATGATTACTAGGGCAAGTTGGTTATTATTACCGTTATTACGACGATCAGAACGACCAAACATCAGAGAATAAAACATTATGTCCACAACAATGAGTAAAATATTCGACAACACGGCAACCATGAGAGTGAGTTTAATATCCTTATGGCGAATATGACTTAATTCATGAGCCATAACCGCCTGCATTTCTGCGCGATCAAGTTTTTCCATTAAACCCCGAGTAATTGCAACCATTGCTGATTTTTCACTATAGCCGCTTGCAAAAGCATTCATATAATTTGCATTGATTATAAAGACTTTGGGCATAAATCGAAGCCCTGCTGCAACTTTCATTTCTTCAATTACATTATAAAGTTGTTTTTCTTGTAAATTTTGCGCAGTTTCAGGGGTTATTTCGCGCGAATCCGTGCCGAGCAACATAATTTTGTCGTACATGGCGTAGGTAATCAGGAGCGAAATAACAGCAAAAGCACCCATTAAAAGGGTCGCAATCGGGGTAACTTGTAAAGTGATGAGAGCCATGAAAACCTGGCTGAGTGAAGCTTGTGGATATCGGGAAAGTAGCATGGCTGAATCAACAATCAGACCAACAAATACATAGATGGCAATAAAGAGCACAATAACCCAGCGGGTTTTGCGCTCATTTGATTTTAGTTGAGTACGCCAATCTGAGCTTGATTCATGATAATCAGAGAGTGCCATAGTTCTGCTCAGAATTTAACGCTGTAATCTTCACGTGCCTTAACCTGATCCGCTGGCAGTGACCAGTATTCGTAAGTTTTATCTAATTTATCTTTATAAAAATTAACCACCATCGCTTCAAAAAATGACTTTTTCTTGGCTTCATAACGTTCAATACTGTCATTATAAGCTTGTTTAGCATAGGCTAATTTATTTTCAGTATTGACTATTTCCTCTTGTAATTGCAAAACGTTCTGGCTGGCTTTTAAATCTGGATATTGTTCAAAAACCACATTTAATCCAGAAGCAATTTGAGAAATACCATTTTCAGCAGCAATTCGTCCTTTTTCATCACCGACAGCTTTTGCAGCTTGAGCTTCATTACGCAGTCTAACCACGTCTTTTAAAGTGGTTTGCTCGTAATCCATGTATTTTTTCACCGCTTCAATCAACGATTGAAAAACTTTATAGCGACGATCTAATTGAATGTCTATTTGTTTATAATTATTATTAATTGCTTCAATATAGCCGATTAATCCATTGTAAATACCAACTCCCCAAAAGACCAATAATGCGGCTATTACTAAAATTACAAGTAGAAAGGTACCCATGTTCGTATCCTTAGCAGTTATCCCTCAATAAGGTATAGCCCTAAAAGAGGGCAAAGATCAACTTTAGTGATTAAAAAATTTTATCCATGGTTGGCCACAAATGATAAAAATGATGCACTGGCCCATTACCCAAGCCAATTTTCTCATCTTTTGCGCCCTCAATAGCACCATAAACATATTTTTTTGCCAGTTCACAAGAAGCGAACAAATCCAGGCCCAGCGCTAAACCCGAGGCAATCGCCGCAGAAAGTGTGCATCCCGTCCCATGGGTATTTTTTGAATTTATCCTTGCACTAGTCAGCCATTGAGACTGTCCTTTTTGGCTTAGAAAAAAATCATTGGAATGCAATTCATCCTGTAGATGCCCTCCTTTTAAGAGGACAGCAGAACTTCCAAGCTTAAGTAGCTGTTGAGCAATTAAGGGCATATTAATTTCGGACTGAGCATCTAAACCTAGTAAAGCTTGGGCTTCTGGTAAATTTGGCGTGATTAGGGTTGTTAGGGGAATAAGTTCTGCTTTTAATATTTCTAAAGCATCTGCTAAGAGTAAGGAATCGCCACTTTTAGCGAGTAAGACCGGATCGAGGATGATAGGGATTTTTTTTGCATGAGTTTTGAGAAAAGAAGCAACTAAACTCACGATTTCCGCTTTAAATAACATGCCTATTTTTATGCTATCTGGTTTAATATCTTCAAATATTGCTTCTAATTGCTCTTCAATTGCTTTTAATGGCAGCTCATAACAATTTTTAACCCCTTGAGTGTTTTGCACAGGCAAAGCTGTTAATACTGTCATTCCATAACAACCAAAGGCAGAAAAAGTTTTTAAATCAGCCTGGATACCGGCGCCGCCTGAGCCGTCAAAGCCGGCTATCGATAAGACTTTGCGTTGCATTGTCATGATTTTATCCAATTCTGATTGGGGGATACTTTGTCTGCTGCGTCAATCCATTCTTTGAATAATTCCCAGTCTGGTTTGAATAAAGCATTAATAAAAAACTCTTTAAAAGAACCTAGTTCTTGTGTTTGTCTGTCGGTTTGTTGTCCGCATAAACCAAAATAGGCTGTTGCCATGAATGCGGCTTGAAAAGGATTAGGATTTAGCGCTGCAAAAGCAGCTATAACGGCGCTGAGCGTACAGCCCATTCCAGTAATTAATGGCATCAGGTAGGAACCATAAGGAAGATTAAGTGCCTGGTTTCCATCAGTTACCAAATCCACAGGACCGCTAACGACGGCAATTTTTGTCGTGGAGGCAGCCCAACTTTTAGCTGCGCTTGCTGCTTGATTCACTGAATGGGTGGCTTCAACTCCTTTTGTCTCTCTACGATTATCCGCTAAAGCCAAAATCTCACTTGCATTAGCGCGAACGATTGATACAAAGGGAAGTAAAGCTTTTGCAGCCTCAGTTCTTAATCGGCTAGCGCCGGCACCCACAGGGTCCAGAATTACCGGTTTATTTTGTGACTTAGCCAGCTGAACTGTTAAAAGCGCTCGTTCACAAAAATCATGATCCAGGGTTCCTATATTAATGTAAGCTGCCTGACTAATACTAACAAGCTCTTCCAGTTCATCTCTTGATTGTGACATTAAAGGAGAGGCTCCGAGCGCGTACAAACTATTTGCAACTAAGTCCATAGTGACAAAATTAGTTAAGCAAAGGACTAAAGGTTTGATTTGACGCAAGGAAGACACTTGGGATTCTAATTCTTTTTGCAAAGTATTCATTTCATACCTCTCTTTCAATAAACTGTCGTAAATTTGCAGTCATCGCAGCAGGATTGGGAGCATTATGCAGAGCACCAATCACGGCGATTCCTTTCGCGCCGGCATCCATTACTTGCTTTACATTGGTCACATTTATACCACCAATTGCAATTAGTGGATTTAAAGAACGCTGAGCTAAAGCGTTTAGTCCTTCAAGACCCCAGATTGTACGAAGATTGGTTTTATGGACTGAAGGGAAGACAGCACTAGCTGCTACGTAGTCAACGGTATAGCTATTCGCACGAATTAAATCATTTTCTGTTTCGATGGATAAACCTAAATATTGATTGGGGTGTAATTGCTCTCTCGCCCAACGAGGAGAACCATCGCTTTGCCCTAAATGAAGCCCTTGAGCGTTGATTTTCAAAGCCAACTCGAGATTATCATTAATAATTAATGGTATTTTGTAGGGAGCTAATAAAGTTTGAAGTTTAAGTGCGAAATCTTCCAAAAAAGAAGGCTTAGCTTCTTTTTCCCGCAACTGCACCGAAGTGACACCCGATTTAATGCAGATTTCAATAAATTGGAGATAATCGTGAAGAGGCTGAGCCTGGCGGTGAGTAATAAGCATTAGCTTATAAAATTCGGTAGTCATAGGTCCTCAAATAGGAGAGAGGATCTAGAGGTATTATTTAATCAATCACACCTCAATCACGCTCCCTCCGCAGGTGTTAACCAGTTCAGGTTGTAAGGGTTTTTCTCAGCCTTGCTCCCTAATTTACTTTGGACCAAAGCACCCCCGGCGATAATTGTTCTAATTTAGGACATGCCACTCTCATTGTCAATAGTCTAAGAGTCTGCAACTTCATGACACGCTTTTTAGAATTGATGACAAAGAGTTAGAAAAAGTTGTCACTGCAAATTATCCTATACATTTAATGAAGCGAACCAAGATGACCAACATATAATTCATATAAATATGGAGTCAAAGCCTTGCTGTTTAAATTTAACTCTTTGCTGTCTAAATTTACCCATGTATTTGAAAAATAATTGGGTTATAATCCCCCTTCATTTAAGATTGGGGAAGCCTCAAAGTGATTTATCGTCCACATGTTGACGGATTAAGGGCAATTGCTGTTATATTTGTCTTAATATTTCATGCAGGCTTGAATCTCTTTCCCTCCGGTTTTATTGGCGTTGACATTTTTTTTGTAATTTCGGGCTTTTTAATTACCGGCCTAATTCTTAATTCTCTACAAAATAATAAGTTCTCATTTATAGAATTTTATAATCGGCGACTGTGGCGTTTGCAACCAGTTTTGCTCTGTTTATTTCTTGTTTGCTTTATTTTTACTCTTATTTATTTTTTACCTGAAGATCTTTTAATTTTTTCTAAATCTGCGCGAAAATCGGCTGTTTTTATTGGTAATCAATATTTTGAAAAAATTACCTCAGGCTATTTTTCAAAGAATGTTAACTTCTTTCCTTTGTTGCACACCTGGTCTTTAGCAATAGAATGGCAATGTTACCTTATATTGCCCTTGGCTCTTTTTTTATTGCATCGCTTTGTTGGTGAAAAACACCTTGCGAAGGTGACTTATCTATTAACGCTGGGATTTTTCCTACTTGCTTTACATTACTCCTCCATAACACCTGTAGAAACCTATTATCAATTACTAAGTCGAATTTTTGAATTTCTTATAGGTTCTTGTGTTGCTCTAAGACCTAAACCGCTAGCTTTGAATCGTTTTAATTTGAATTTATTGGCCGTTGCGGCCTTTTTTACTTTATTTTATATCGCCAGACTCCAGGGTATAAATCTAGGCTTTCCTAATTATTATGCACTAATTCTTTGTCTTGCTACCGCAACCTTGATTGCTGTTGGTGAATCGGAAAAAAAGCCTATCTGCATTCAAGTGCTTTCCTTAAAACCGATAGTATTTATTGGACTGCTTTCTTATTCACTCTATATCTGGCATTGGCCAGTTTTTGTTTTAATTCGTTACTTTGATATTAAAGAAACCGCGGAAGTCACGCTATTTGCCTTTTGTATTATAAGTATCATTGCTTATCTTTCTTGGCGCTTCATTGAAAAGCCTTCGCGAAAAATGAGTAAACTTTCCTTTGGCTACTCCCTTTCTTTGCTTTTTATTTTGCCCTTTCTGGCCCTTTATGCAAGCGATTATCAAGTTAAGAAATTTGAGGGTTTCCCACAGCGTTTACAAGAAAATGAGAAGATTTACACTTTACTTAAAAAATATTCAGCACAAAAAAGATTTAGCTGCCTGGTTTCTTGTTTACAAAAAGAGGCTCTTCCAGTAGATACCAATTGTACAATAGGAACGAAAAATCCATCGAGTCGCAAAGGCTTTATGTTTGGAGATTCTTACTCAAACCATCATTGGCAGTTTATGGACTTTCTTGGTAAATCTGCCAACCTATCGATTTTGGCGCATTCTACTGCAGGCTGCCTGACTCTCTCAGGTCTTATGCAATATGATGTTCTTGCAAAAGATATTTATAAAATCTGCAAAGAGCAAAACGAAATTTACTACAAGATGGTTAAAGAAAATCATTATGATTATGTAATCATCGCGCAAACCTGGGATGATTATCTCTTTGTGCCGATTCTCAATAAGCCTGATGATGAACGTTCAATTGAACTGGTTAAAGCGCGAATTGAAAAGGCTTTGGACAAAAGTCTAGAGCTTATTATTGATTCAGGAGCTACACCCGTATTGATTAAAGCAATAGCTAAACCACTTACCAATTCTTATGACTGTTTTTTTGGGCCCATAAAGCGGCGAGAAAAATTTGAACTTGGACATTGTGACTTTAATTTAGATAGAAAAAAAATGGCATGGTTTAACGAATTATTCGCAAAAATGCAGAAAAAATATGCTCAATTAATAATCATTGATCCCCGAAAAGTACAATGTAAATCTGGACTATGTAAAGCAGATATAAATGGCATCCCAGTCTTTAGTGATGCAACTCATATCAATGATTATGCCTCCTATAAGTTTGCTAAAACTTACGTTAAACGTTATAAAAATCCGCTTTTAAGTTAAGTTGACTTTATAAAAACTGAGTGAGCCAGCTTATTAGAAGCTGGCCTCTCCAACTGAATGAGACTTGCTCTTTTTCAATAAAGGTTTTAAAAAAATTCCTGTATAGGAATGTTTACATTTGGCAACTTGCTCAGGGGTCCCTATAGCAATAATTTTTCCACCTTTAGCGCCACCTTCCGGACCGAGATCGATTAGCCAGTCAGCAGTCTTTATCACATCAAGATTATGCTCAATAATAACTACGGTATTGCCTTTTTCACGTAGCCGAAATAACACAGAAAGCAATTGCTTGGTATCGTGAAAGTGCAAACCGGTAGTGGGTTCATCGAGTATATATAAAGTACTTCCCGTATCCCGTTTTGATAACTCCCGAGCCAATTTAATCCGCTGAGCTTCTCCGCCTGATAAGGTCGTAGCACTTTGACCTAAACGGATATAGGACAAGCCCACATCTATCAGGGTTTGACATTTTCGTGCTAAAACAGGAACTGCGTCGAAAAATTCTCGAGCCTCCTCGACTGTTAAATATAAAATCTCGTGAATATTTTTACCTTTATATTGGACTTCTAAAGTTTCTCGATTGTAGCGTTTACCTTTGCAAACATCACAGGTTACATAAATGTCCGGTAAAAAATGCATTTCAACTTTGATTAAACCATCCCCCTGGCATGCTTCGCAACGCCCACCACGCACATTGAAACTAAAGCGTCCCGGCTGATAGCCGCGGGAACGAGATTCTGCAGTGCCTGCAAATAGTTCACGAATG
This sequence comes from Tatlockia sp., assembly GCA_013697725.1. Classification (GTDB taxonomy): domain Bacteria; phylum Pseudomonadota; class Gammaproteobacteria; order Legionellales; family Legionellaceae; genus Tatlockia. Next base: position 70,403 of record JACCWI010000058.1, on the reverse strand, counting down.
GGTGTAAAAATACCCGTATAGGTTGCCGGATTAGAGCGTGGAGTTCGGCCAATGGGACTTTGATCGATATCAATGACTTTATCGCAAAGTTCGAGGCCTCTAATCTCTTTGAGGGAACCTCTTTTGGAAAGGTTCGCACGATTTAATTTATTAGCAGCGATTGGATATAAGGTGTCATTTATTAAACTGGATTTCCCAGAACCTGAGACGCCAGTTATACAGCTAATCAAACCTAAAGGAATGCTAACATCAACCTTATTGAGGTTATTGCAAGAAACACCTAAAAGATGAATCATTTTAGACTTATCAACGGGTTTGCGCTGGGCAGGCACTGCTATTGCTTGCTTACCAGAAAGGTATTGGCCTGTTAACGAATTTTCATTGTGCATAATTTGTTCAGGGGTACCCGATGCAACTACGGCACCGCCGTGGACACCAGCTCCTGGGCCTATGTCAAGCACATAGTCAGCTGAAAGAATAGCATCTTCATCATGCTCCACGACAATGACGGTATTTCCAAGGTTCTTCAAACGCAGCAAGGTTTTTAATAATCGCTCATTATCTCGTTGGTGTAAGCCTATAGACGGTTCGTCAAGAATATACATGACACCGACCAAACCCGAACCTATTTGACTAGCTAAACGAATTCGTTGAGCCTCTCCACCGGAAAGCGTTTCGGCACTGCGCTCAAGAGAAAGATAATCCAGACCCACATTGACTAAAAAACCTAAACGTTCTGTAATTTCTTTATTAATTTTTGCAGCGATTTCGCCGCGTGCACCTTGAAGTTCCAAATGTTTGAAAAAATCATGGGCTTTTTCGATGGAGTAGGCTGATATTTCCGATAAATTTTTGTCATCGATAAATACATGTCTTGCTTCCTCGCGCAGACGAGAACCCCCGCAAGATTGGCAGGGTCTTGAAGATAAATATTTTGCTAACTCTTCACGAACCATAGAAGAATCTGATTCATGATATCGCCGTTGCATATTGGTTATCACACCCTCAAAGGGATGTTTTTTTACCCAGTAATCGCCTTGCGGGCGATGGTAGTGGAATTCTATAACTTCTTTTCCACTGCCATAAAGCACCAGCTCGCGTATCTTTTCAGGTAAATCACAGAAGGCAGTTTCCATATTAAAGTGGTAATGACGAGCCAACGATTCAAGCATAGGATAATAATAGGTCGTCTTCTTATCCCAACCCCGAATGGCACCTTCGGCTAGGCTCATAGTTTCATCATGAATGACACGTTCTGGAGCAAAAAACTGATCGACACCAAGTCCATCACAGGAAGGGCAAGCGCCTAAAGGATTGTTGAAGGAAAAAAGTCGAGGTTCCAATTCACTCAGATTATAACCACATTCAGGGCAGGCGAATTTTGAAGAAAAAGTTACCTCGGGAAAATCACCATCTACGGCTGCAACAATCGCTAACCCTTCAGCGCGATTTAGTGCATTTTCAAAGGATTCACTAAGTCGTTGTGCTAAATCAGGCCTGACCTTGAATCTATCCACTACCACATCAATACTGTGTTTTTGTCTGAGTGATAATTTTGGTGGGTCATCTAATTCATAAATTTCACCATCGATACGTGCGCGTACATAACCCTGCGCTTGTAATTGCTGTAACAATTGTACGTGCTCGCCTTTGCGTTCCCTCACCACGGGGGCTAAAATCATTGCCTTTGACCCTTCGGGCATCGCTAAAACTTGATCAACCATTTGACTTATTGTTTGGGCATGTAAACTAAGCCCATGTCGAGGACAGCGTGGCTCACCTACACGGGCAAAGAGTAAACGCAGATAATCATAGATCTCAGTAATAGTTCCCACTGTCGAACGAGGATTGTGAGAGGTTGCTTTTTGCTCAATAGAAATGGCCGGTGATAAGCCCTCAATTGAATCAATATCTGGCTTTTCCATCATAGACAAAAATTGGCGAGCATAGGACGAAAGCGATTCGACATAGCGGCGCTGCCCTTCAGCATAAAGCGTATCAAAAGCCAGTGAGGATTTGCCAGAACCCGAAAGCCCGGTAATAACGATTAATTGATTACGTGGCAGATCCACATCAATATTTTTAAGATTATGGGTTCTTGCTCCACGGATAGAAATTGAATTCATAAGATTGAACATCCGGAGAAATGTTCGATTATAGCACTTTTTGACGATTAAAAGCAAAGTATTATGGCTATTATCCTAGTTTTAAGCCTTTATGTTTTAGCACTCTAAATTCCTTCAGCTTAAATTTTAATCTTAAATTGCTATCCAATTTTTTAAATAATTTAATTCTAGGCATGCGAATAATTTTCTGCTAGAATCCATTTCGTTACAAATATTTATCAGTTTCTTCCTTGTGTATAAATATTTCCTCATTTTATAAATCTAATAACTCTTTTTTTCAATTTTATTAACGACCCCTTGATTTTATTGAGCTTTAGGCTTCTTTTTGAAGGTTCAACTCTCTTAAGTTATCCACAATTTCTGTGCATAACTCTGTGAATTAAGGGCGTGAAACCTCTTGGTAGTTATTTTAAAGATGGTATACTAACGCCATGTCTCAATGAGCTTTGAAAACTATAATGCCAACCTTATTTAACTTTCTAATTAGCCTAATATTTTTCTGCAGTTTCGGATTAGCCCATGCTGAGCCCAATTTAAAAGAGATAGAGCAAAACTTAAGTGATTCCGTAATTACCACTAAAATCGCTGCCCAATTTACCCAGAATCCTGAGTTAAATGTGCTGAAAATTTCGGTAACAACCAATGATGGAGTAGTCACCCTTAGCGGTAATGTTAATACTAAGAGCGCTTTTGTAAATGCCTTAAAAGTGGCCAAAGAAACGAAAGGCGTGAAAATGGTTATCGCTCATGAATTAATTATCAAACAAGTAAATTTGGCTCTCACCGATGCCTACATCACAGCAAAAGTTGAAGCGGCTGTATTAGCTGCAAAGGTACTTGATGATGAGTCCATACCTTTAGTAGGCATAAATGCCAGTACTGCTAATGGAACTGTTACTTTATCTGGGAAAGTGAAGGCTAAAAAGTCAATTGAACTAATCATTAAACGAGTTAATGCCATTGACGGTGTTAAAAAGCTAATCTCCAAATTGCAAGTTAGCCCTGAGCATTCAGGCTAATCAATTCGCCGATAATGCCGAGCCTAAGGGCACTAAATAAGGATATTTAAATGTCAGCGCTGACTCGCTTTAAACTATTTTTATGGTTCTTTGGCCGTTTTCAAGTGCCGCTTATAGGCCATCTGAAGCCTAAGTTAATCAAATTAGATGACAAAATCATCATTACTAAACTAGCTCTTAATCGGCGTAGCAAAAATCATCTTAATTCCATGTATTTTGGCGCCTTGGCAGTGGGTGCAGATTTAGCCGGTGGCCTACACGGTTTTTATCATGCAAAACAGGCTAATTTAGATGTCTCTGTGGTATTTAAATCGTTTAAAGCTCAGTTTTTACGGCGGCCAGAATCAGATGTTTATTTTATTTCTGAAATGGGCGAGGTCGTAAAAGCGATGATTATGGAATCGCAAAAAACAGGAGAGCGTTTAAACCAGCCGATACTTATTAAAGCGTATACAAACTATCCTGAAAACTCTGAAGAAGTAGCAGATTTTACTCTGGAACTATCCATTAAAGTTTTAAACAAAAATGAATAAAAACTTTTACTTAAGGCCAATTATTGCTTTTCTCTGCATGATTTATATTCTGCTTTTATATCTTGTTTTTGCTTATTACCGCGTCGTTGATTTCACCCCATTTTATATTTCAACCAAAGCACTCATTTATGGAGTGAATCCCTATCCGATCAGTGAAAGTATTCCCGCCAATTTAAATCCACCTTTTTTTCTCTGTATATTTTATCCGCTGGGGTTGCTTAATTATCAAACAGCGATGATTATCGCTTCTCTTCTGTCTGTAACTCTGGGGCTAATTGGCGCGCGAATTGCTTTTTTCTATGCATTTTCTGAGCAATTTCGCCAAAAATATAAACTAATTTTATATCTTCTGTATTTCTCTTTTTTCCCAGTTTTAATGGATACCTCCATCGTGCAAGTTGGTGCGCTGTTATTCTTTTTTATAATGGTAGGTTATCATTTTTATCTGCAAAAAAATGATTCTATGGCTGGACTATTTTGGGGCTTTATTATTGCACTTAAGCTCTTCCCTGCACTGTTATTATTCTATGTAATTAAGCAAAGACGTTATCGCGTTTTTTTAATAATGATAGCAACTGTTTTAATCTGCATGTTGCTGCCTTTAGGGCTTTTTGGTGCGATTATTTACAAGCAATATACGTCAATGTTAGCCCTCATTTATTGGTATGGGGATAGCTGGAATGCCTCTATTTATGGCTACCTTTTTCGTTTGATGATGGACCTTAAACATCCAGGACAGAATTTAGCTCCCGTTCAGGGACTTTATCTTCTATTGTTTTCTATTTTATTAATCGTTTATTTCTTCACCATGGGGCCTAAAGAAATTAATGTTAAAACCTGTCAACTAAACCATCAGCCATTTTGCCTGACCTTAGCAATGATGATCTTACTGAGCCCTTTCGGCTGGCTGTATTATTTTTCTTTGTTAATTTTTCCCCTATTACTAACAGGACTGACGGTTTTTCAAGGAAAAGCAAAAACCCTTATACCTAAAATTATTTGGGTAGTTTGTTTTTGCCTAATTAATTATCCGTTGGCCTATGTTGTAGGTAAACAAATGTCCGGATTTATTGAAAAGATCAGTTTTTTTTCTTTTTATTTTTATGGCTTAATTTTATTAAACTCTTTATTAATTCACCGACAAAAATTGGCAGGTGAGCACAGCCTCCCTATCGCTGAAATTCAGCATGATGAGTACACGCCTCGATTTTTAATGGCTCTTCTCATCTCAATAGCTTTTGGTTTAATTGTACCGCTTAACAGTTTTTTGATCCGAATCTCGATGGGGAATCCTGGGACCTTTACCAACGCTGAATTGGATAGTCTTTTGAAAGAGGGTAAATTTGAGCTTCGCCATGACTAATCGAAGACTAGGCCTCATCGCATGTTTAATCGTAACTCTGGTTTATTGTCTTATCTTTTATTATGTTTTAAGTTCAAATAATATTCAGGATTTTACCTCTTTTTATGCCGCAATCGTTAATCTTGTTGAGCACAAAAATCCTTATGCAAAGCTATCTAGCCATTTTCTTCCTCTAACTAAAAGGTTATCTGCCAATTTAAACCCGCCTTTTGCCCTCTACTCTTTTAGTTTCTTAGCACAATTTAGTTATAAACTAGCTTTGGGAATTTGGATTTTTTTGTCCTTTGCCCTAGGATTAATTGGTGCTGGGGTTGCTTTAACTCAAGTATTTTCACGTCATTTTTTTAGAGAATATTGGTTAATTTTAGTTGTAATTTATCTTGCTTTTTTCCCAACGCTCATCAATATTTCAACGGGACAGTTTGGTCTTATTTTATTTTTTTTATTAATGATCGGCTACCATTTTTACTTAAAAAACAATGAGCTAGTCTGTGGATTATTTTGGGGTCTTGCTGTTGCCTTGAAATTTTTCCCTGCATTACTTTTTTTATTTTTATTAAAGCAACGTCGAATGAAAGCTTTTTTCGCGATGTTTGCGATGACAAGTCTCGCGTTAGGTTTACCGTCCCTCATCTATGGCACTGAGATTTATAGCCAGTATTTTTCAATGTTATCACGGGTTTTTTGGTATGGTGACAATTGGAATGCCTCTCTTTTAGGTTATTTATTTCGTCTTTTTTATGATAATCCCTTCATGAATATCAATCTTAGATTAATTAAATTTATCTACATTTTTCTATTTATAATTTTCATTCTTTACTATTTAAAAAAAATGCAAAAAAATACTTTGCAGGAAATAAATCATCAACCCTTTTGTCTTAGTTTAGCAATGATGTTAATTCTTAGTCCTTTAGGCTGGCTTTATTATTTTCCTATTCTGACTTTACCTTTGCTTTTAGTTTGGATAAAAGCTTATAAAAGCAATTTTTCGGCTATGATAATTGTATTGCTTTGTTTAGCACTTATAAATTTTCCGCAAGGCTATGTTCTGGATAGACACTCTGGCGATCTATTTCTTAAGATTTTCTATTATTCTCTCTCATTTTATGGCTTATTGCTGTTGATTTACCTTTGCACTAAAAAAAATCCTCTTTTAGGCAATAATGAAATCCATTATGTAACAACAAAACAAGGCTTTATTTTGCTTAGCCAATTTATCTTCTTTTTGGGTTTAATTGGTATGACCTTTAGATTAATAGCTCAAGGTTTAGTTAAATAGCACTTTATTTCTAGCTTAGTCGAGACTTTTATCAGCTTGTATTAATTGACAAAATCAAGTTCGGGGTCTAACGTTAAATGAGTTCTATTTCGAATATTGTTCAGCAAAAGTTAAACCACTATGATTGAATTAACCATCCATACTCAACCTGATGATGCGAGCTGCGGCCCAACTAGCCTGCACGCCCTGTATAAATATTACGGTTTTAATATAGAGCTTGATCAAGTGGTGCAGGGTGTTGAACGTTCTTATTCAGGAGGCACCCTTGCACCAATGCTCGGCAAACATGCTTTATCAATGGATTTTTCAGCTATCATTTATGTCAATAATGTCTCCATGTTTGATCCAACCTGGTTTGATCCTGCACAAGAATTTGCCTGGGAAACTTTAGCTGCAAAGTTAACTGCACAAATGCAGCACAAAACTGAACTTGGCTTTCTACAGGAAAGCCAATCTTACATTGAATTTCTTGAACTTGGCGGCCAAATCCGTTTTCGAACCCTTAGCGTTCATTTGCTGAAACAATATTTTTTGAAATCTATTCCTATATTGACCGGGTTAAGCGCAACCTACCTTTATCGTTGTCCTCGCGAGCTTTATAATGAAAAAGGTGAGGCGCTTTATGATGATATTCGTGGCACACCTTGTGGCCATTTTGTAGTACTTTGTGGATATGATGAAAGCCAACGACATATTATTGTTGCTGATCCACATCGCGCGAACCCAATTTCACAGGATAACTATTATAAAGTGAGTTCTATCCGTTTAATAAACTCAATTCTCCTGGGTGTCCTAACTTATGATGCCAATTTACTGATAATTCAACCAAGAGCCCTGAATGCAAACAATAATAGTAACGGATGACGCAGCCAGCTGGGAGTTTTTAAGCCCACTGGCAGCAATTGTAGATGCAACTGATTATTTATCGAATGAAAATTACCATCAATCCAAATCACTTAGAGTGATTAACCTTTGCCGATCTTATAATCACCAGACCATCGGCTACTATGTTTCACTACTAGCCCATGCTCGGGATCACAAAATTATACCTTCGGTGGATAGTATTCAAGATGTGTTAAGTGCAAGTTTGTCTAAATTTATTTCACAAGATGTAGATGATGAAATTCAGCATAGTCTGCATGATATAAAAACAGATGAATTTGTATACAGCTTGTATTTTGGCCAAAATTTGGCTAAATGTCATGCGCCGCTAGCAAAAAAATTACATGGTTTATTTCCCCTACCACTACTACGCTTTTCTTTTGAAAAGAAAAAACAATGGCGAATTAAAAGCTTACAAGTGTTGCCCTTTGTTGAAATTCCGACGAACCATATTGACTTTATGCATGAGGCGGCTGAAAGTTATTTGTCCAAAAAACGCTTTCATCAATGGCGAAAAAAGCAGCGTTTTCATGACCTGGCCATCTTGGTTGACCCTACGGAGTTAAATGCGCCTTCCAATAAAAAAGCGTTAGATATTTTCGCCAATATAGGCGAATCCATGGGCTTAAACGTTGATTTTATTGAAAAAAGTGATGGTAAATCAATTGCAGAATACGATGCTTTATTTATACGCGCAACCACCTCGGTAAATCATTACACTTATCGTATGGCTAGACGTGCCGAACAGGAAAATTTAGTGGTTATTGATGATCCGCAATCCATTGTTAAATGTTCCAATAAGGTTTATCTTGCCGAATTAATGCGCAGTCATCAAATATTAACACCGGAAACCACGTTTATTAGTAAATACGATAAAGCCGTGCCGGATATAAATTTTCCTTGCGTTATCAAACGGCCGGATAGCGCTTTTTCTCATGGCGTAATTAAACTCGACGATGAGAAAGCCTTGGATAAAACCTTAGCGCAATTTTTTAAAATTTCAGACTTGGTGTTAATTCAGCCCTTTATTCCTACAGAATATGACTGGCGTATTGGTGTTTTAGACCATCGAGCTATTTTTGCTTGCCGCTATTTTATGGCGAAAAATCATTGGCAAATCTACAATTGGGATGCATCTAATGCGAACATTATCGAAGGCGGCCATGAAACGGTGCCTTTGCATGCAGTCCCTGAAGCAGTAGTTAAGACTGCTTTAAAGGCCACTCGCTTAATAGGTGATGGTCTTTATGGTGTTGACATTAAGAGTCATGGTGATAAGCATTATGTGATTGAAGTAAATGATAATCCTAATATTGATTTTGGAATTGAAGATGAAATTTTAGGTGAAGCGCTTTATGAACAAGTAATGAATGTCTTTTTACAACGAATTCGCAGGAAACACGGTTATGTCTGATTTTTCTATTTTTTCTGTTCTAGGTCTTGAAATTGAATACATGCTCGTTGATAAAGACACCCTCGATGTGCAACCTAAATCTGATCTGATTCTTAAGGCCTTAGCCGGAGAACTGGTTAATGAAGTAAAAATGGGTGAAATTGCCGCGAGTAACGAACTTGTCATGCACGTGCTTGAATTAAAAAACAATGGTCCTAAATCACCACAAGCACCCTTTGTCGCGCAGTTTCAACAAGCGATTGATAAAATTCAACCACTCTTGGCTCAACACAATTTGGAATTTTTGCCAACAGGCGCACACCCGTGGATGAACCCTCAATCGGAGACTAAGCGTTGGCCTCATGGCAATAATGCAATTTATAAAAAATACGATGAAATTTTTAACTGTCAAGGTCATGGCTGGTCAAACCTGCAGAGCATGCATGTCAATATGCCTTTTGCCAATGATGAGGAATTTAATCAGCTTCATAATGCGATTCGCTTGATACTTCCTCTTTTACCCGCCTTAGCTGCGAGCTCTCCCTTTTTAGATGGCAAAAAAACGGGATTTAAGGATTCACGCCTGTATTTTTATGGTAAAAATCAGCAGCAAATTCCTTCAATTGCAGGAGATATAATTCCTGAATTTATTCAGTCTGAAGCAATTTACAAGCAAACGATTTTAACGCCTATGTATAAGGATATTAGCGTTCACGATCCTGAGGGAATTTTGCAACAAGGGTGGCTTAATTCCAGAGCAGCTATTCCTAAATTTGATGTCAAGGCGATTGAAATTCGAATTTTAGATTCTCAAGAATCTGTCCAAGCAGATATAGCAATTGCGCTTGTGATACAGGCAATTTTGCAATATTTACAGCGAAATTCTGACTATTATTTAGATAAGCCCTGTGAAACTCACCGTCTGCGAACAATTTATGACGAGGCCATTAAAGAGGGTTTGTCAACGAAGATTGATGATGCAGAATTCAGCAGACAATGGAATTTACCAGCGAGCAGACGGTCCGCTACCGAGTTTTGGTCACGATTGATTGAGCGTGTTAGTAGCGATTTGGATAAAAATTCCCAGTCCACCCTAGAGTATATTTTAAGCCAAGGCAATTTAAGTGAACGGATTTTACGTGCCTGTGGCTCGAATTTGAGCAAGACAACCTTAGTACGTGTTTATCGCCAGTTAAGCCATTGTTTGCGCACTAATCAAATGTTTAACGCGTCATGAAAAGCATTGCTTTGATTATTAGCTGTGAACACGCTGTTAATACTGTTCCAGAGGCCTACACCGATTTGTTTGCTCCTCATCAAGAATTGTTAATATCGCATCGGGGCATTGATTTTGGTTCTTTAGATATCGCTAAAGCGTTATGCACTTCGTTTAACTGTGATTTTGTCCAAGCTCAAACCACCCGTTTGCTCATTGATTGCAATCGCAGCCTTTCTCATCGTCAGTGCTTTTCAGAAATTAGTACTGTTCTTTCAGTAGAAGACAAGACTTCCGTTATTCAAAGCTATTATTTACCTTTTCGCCAAAAAATAGAACAGAAGATTGAACAGTCTATTAAGCTTGAAAAACAAGTTTTACATTTATCCATCCACAGTTTTACTCCTATATTCAATGAAATCGAGCGTAATATTGACCTTGGACTGCTTTATGATCCGAGAAGGCTTAGTGAAAAAATGCTGGCTCAACGTTGGCTCAAAGAAATTAGAAAACAGGATAAAACTCTGCGCGCCTATGCAAATCGACCTTATCGCGGTATTAGCGATGGTTTTACTACTGCACTCAGAAAGCGTTTTGCCAATGGGGATTACACTGGCATTGAAGTAGAAATTAATCAATTTTTGGCGGTAAATCACCAAAAATTGGATTATTTAACCAATTTATTAGGTAGCAGTTTAGAGGGTTTAATTAAAGGAAATTGTGCTAACTAATAAAACTAGACTGATATAGCAAGTATCATCTTTGAAATTTAAAATGCTTATTGATGTCTCTTTTTATTTCTTTTTCTTCTGCACTTTCATTAATCTTAAGAGCGATAATAATCTCAATCTTTTTTAAATTCTCAGTAATCATTTCATTCGAATTATCTTGTAAGTTTACATTGCGTAAAAACTTATAAAATTCATCTGCCCATTTAGATCTTCCTTTACCAAAAAAATGGGAATGGGAATAATTCTGTTTAACCTCTTTCACAAGGCCCTTCCCTTCTTTTTTAGTTAAAATGTTTTGTAATACACTTAAACTAATTCTGGAACCCAGTTTTTGCATTTTTTTAATGCCCTCGCTATTAGTATCCCCACTAATCAGTTCTACTATTTTTTCTTCTAGAATTTTTCTTTTATCAATATAATAATCCAGGTTTTGGTTATTCGCTTTAGTGTTTTTTACAGCCTTAGCATAATCAAAAACTTCTTGCGCGGTAACTACATAGGTATCTGGGGGTGCGACAATTTCTCCAAATCCGGCAGCTAGCATCCCAGCTAAACTAACGGTCGAACAATTATTTGTATAAAAATTAAAATTATTTTCTTCAGGAGAATTTTTAAAATTTTTTGACCAGGTTACTGCCTTATCAATGTTAAGCTCAGGGAAATGGTTAGAGTCAAAAGTAATTTTCTGATGTTCTATGTACTTACTCTCATCCACATAAGATAAGATATCATCGATTTTTTGTTTGAATAATCCTGGAGCCGATTTATAACTCGGCACACTAAGCAGCTCGCTCAGCAGCGCGGGTTCAGGATGACTGGAACTATAAAAACTTACATAATGACTCTCACGATTTGAATCACAAATTTCTAAAGAAACATGTCCGTCTGAAGCAAAGCCAAAGATTGAACGATTTAGCTCCAGGGGTTGGTGGTACCATATTTCTACTGTAATACTGTTGGGTTGTGCCTTAATTTTAGGTCTTTCTTCTTGTAGTATTTCAGCTTTTTCCTTAGATGCAGACTGTGATTTCTTTGAGGTAATACTTAAAATTTGTTTGGCGGTTTTAGCATTGGCATTGCCTAAGGTATCATAGTGAATTTGGTTATTGTAAATGGATTTATAATTTCCATTTTTTTTTATATACAGAAAGCCTTCATGTGATTTTAGTGTCTCCAAATCCGTTTCATCGGTTACTAATATAACTTTGCAGGCTTGCAGAGACTTTCTTAAATTTAGAAGTTTAAATTCAGCGTCTTTAAATTGAGCTTCCAAGTTAGATAAACAGATTGATAATTTGTTTTGAATTGCCTTAAGTTTTCCTTCCTGTAGATTGTATTTTTCTAAAAGTTGCTTAATCCTTTGAATATAGACATTTAATTGATATATGCCGCTGACTAACTCTTTGCGTTGTTCGTTGAAGCCTCGTAGTAATCTAATAAAGACTCTTGGTCACCGCGCTCAAAATCCAGAGTCTCAATGCTAAATTGAGTTTCATCAAGCCTTTCAACTTTTTGAGAGAAATCACCCAAGACTAATTCATTAGATAAAAATAGCTTTATTTTACTTTGAGTTAGCAAATTAAAAAAATTAATTAGCTCTGGGCTAAACATAGAAGCTCCTAAGTTCACACTCTAGGAAAATTATAGCAAATTAACCTTAATGCTTTATTAAAGAGGGATTAAAGATGCTTCATTCAGTTGGCCTAATTTCTACATAGCTCCTATTCGGGTATATTTGAGATCAATGTTGAGTTGACCCCCAGATAATTCTAGCATTCCCCTCAGAATTTGGAGTTAACTAACTTGCAATATCTATGACGTTAAATTATTTATTATGGATTGAAAACATATCACTTGATGATATAATCAAATTATGAAGGAATTAGATCATACTCTTGAAAATTTATTATTGCTTAATGGTGACCGCATCATAATAGATGAGACATTGGGATTATGGGTCAAATTTAATATAAAACGAGTATTAAATAGGCCCCAGGGAATACGTTATTCACTTACATTACATGATAAGCACAATAAAAGAATTATGGGATTCGATAATTCTCATGAAATTAAATTTGGCGCAAAGAGAGGCGTTGCACCTATAAGAACTTATGATCACTGGCACTTTGATGAAAATGATCAAGGTAAGCCATATCGATATATAAATGCTGGAAAGCTTCTTGAGGATTTCTGGAATGAAGTAGATAAGCGTGTTATAGCCCTAAAGGGGAGGAAATATGAATAAAGTACACAACAAAGCTTACATCGGGATAATGCCACTAGAGCAATATAAAGCAAGAACTATTGCTATAGCTAAGGGGAAATATCATCCACAAACAAATGAACCAAAAATTTGGTTTACTTCAATGAAATCACTGGCAAATGTTCTTTCAGAAGAAAATCAGCAATTACTGAAATTAATCATTACGCTGAAACCGCAGTCTGTTTCTGAACTGGAAGAGCTCACTGGGCATAAGCGAAAGGCTAACAATATCTTGAGAACATTAAGGAAAATGGAGCAATATGGATTAGTTCAACTAACTGAAAATAATAAGCCTCATAGGGGAAGAGCCCCGTTAATACCAACAGCTCTTTTTGATGAGTTTAGTATACAATTTTCTATCACCACATAGAATTGCATCACCGTCAGCTTAAGTGGAAAGCAATGATAAGTCAGTGGCTTAGTTCAGCATAGCCAATTTATGAGAGGGCTAGATAATAGTACTCTGAATTTCGCAGCCGCCATGACATCAAGTCCCCCATTACACCAAAGGTTTATTATGACTTGTATATTCTACTTAATGACTGTATTATGAACAATTGAGTTAATAATAAACCTGATCTCTTAATAGAAAATTTATGCCTAATTTAACGAATTCAGACATCTTAATAAGCTCTACGAATGCAGGTATTTTACTATCGAATAAGCAAGGATCGCAGACCTTAAATGATCTATTCGCCCTTCCTTTCAATATTTTTATTTCAAAACCTAATCATGAAATTGCTAATCTTAATGATCAATGCCTAAGAAATTTAGATTATTTATCCAGGCATGACGCTGTAGGTGCAACTTTTGAAAAAAAAATTAATAATAAATCACAAATTTTAAAAATATATGAAAATGATAATCAGGTCATTCGCAATAAACAATTCTGCGTTTTTGAAGAAATTGGAGACTTAAACAATGGAATACATCTCCACACACTGACCTTTAAGTTTCCTTTATTTAACGATAATAAGCAGTTATTAGGCCTTATTGGTTGTGCAATCATCTTGCAAGATAGGTCTTTTAGTGAAGTGGCGGCGGATTTTTCAATTATTTCTAATCAGCTCTTATTAGATAAACCCATAGCTAAAACTGAAAAAGCAAGTTCCAGCACAAATATCCCTTATTTTTCACCACGGGAAATAGATATTCTACGATTATTGATACAAGGTAAAACCGCAAAGGAAACTGCAAAAATTCTAAACTTATCTCACCGAACAGTAGAATATTATTTGCAAAATATTAAGATAAAAGCAAACGTGGAAAATAAGTCACAATTAATAGAAAAAGCCATTTATCATTATAATATTTCTTTTAAAAAATGCCTTTATAAAGACGAAAATAGGATTGGAAAATATTTTCTTGAGGCCTACTTAACATTGATTAATTCCTGTTCATTTTTTACATTTCGATAGTAAATGATAAGAACGGTGACGAGCCCACAGGTCAGAAAACTTAATAAATAACCTGAGACTAGTAAATAATCTTTGATAATAAATCCATGTAGAATGATAAAAATTTGTATAACATTAAACCCAGCAAAGGTTAACAGAGAGATCCCTTTAGCTGATTTCGAATTTAATAAGGGCTAGAATTTGTGGGATAAACAGGGCAGAATTGATTATTAAGCTAATTAAAAATCCGTATTCAATAATATATCTGATTAGAGTCATAATTACCTATCCGTTTTATATTAATTTACTCATAGTGAATTTACTACTTTGATAAATAAATGGCCTTAAATTATTTGCCATTCAAACTATTTATGCGTGTTTTTTATTTTTATTCTTAATCTTAGCAATCTTTTCACTACCATAGCGCCGGCTCTTACCTTTAGACCTAGCGCCCCCGCGGGTAAACATATACCTATTAAAAAATGACCATTTACTTTATCGCATCACTATATAAGCAGAATATAAAACCTTTACAAATCGATACCAGTAGTAATGAATAATTATTGAACATAAGGTAACATATTAAACTTTTACCACCTAAAGAGGAAGTAAATATGTTTCTCACACTTACATTCTCAAGCATAGATTAGATACAGATGGATTCTTAAGACAGTAATACTGGAGTATAGGTGAAATATTCATTTTTAGATTTATTGGTTCAATCAGAAAATTCGATGATAAGAGATGAAAAAATGAGAGGAAACTTAGTTAATTTTTTCTCTTTTGTAATAGAAACTCTGGTTCATGTTATTAGATTATTTTACATTGAAAAAAAATACGAAGAATTTGACCCGCATGTTGGAGATACAGCATGCCAGATAAGAGCTTGTTTAATTTCTGTATTTGCAAAAGACTCAATAGATAAATCATTAGCTGTAAAGCGAACCGAGGAGTTAAAGATTCTGTATAATAAATTATGCGTTTACCAACTAACTTTTAAATCAAATACCACTCATGAGAAAAACAATAATTATACTGTTCGAGAGCTTGCAGATAAAATTGGCATTCATTTTTTTCTTAGCGATGAAGAAAAAATAATTTTTCAATCTTATTTTTTAACTCGTTTTAAAAAAGAAACACCCCTAAATACAGTGATTGATTATGATACTATTAGTCTTGATATAAATCTGTCACGAAAAGTATCAAAAAAGCTAGCAAGGCATTATCAACTATCCTTGGCCTCGCACTCCTGTGAGGAGATTATTCGATGGGCAAGCACGGATAACCAATATAATTTGGATAGTTTAAAAGCATTACAACGTTCAGATGACGATGAGAGGCAGGTTTTACCTTGTTATCTTTTTACCAAAATCATCTACAGTCATGCGCTAAAAGAGGGTATCCCCATTTTAGTGATTTCTAAGTTGAAAGATGAGTTCATTCCTATTTATTTCAAACCAAATCCAACGCGATCCGGTTTTATCTATCATGATGATTTAAGAGATGAGTTGCACAAAGCCTGCATTGTTATAACGGGCTGTTCTCAAGCACAATCTACCAATTATTTACAACGATTTATTAACACAGGAATTAAAAATATTATATTATCAGCAATGGCTTCCCACCCTCAATATAGCGGGCAAAAATTAGCCACTTATGGTCAAGATATTTTTCAAGACATAATTGACTTTAGGGAAACTCATTACTCCATTTCAGATGAATTAATTACTATGCGCCGATTAGCCTCTTCTTTAGGTTGCTGTTATACAAATCCTTCACTTTTTGTTGTAAATCATATATTTTGCGGCACAGTATATACACAATGTTTACGTTTTAAGCTCGCTATTGAAGAATTATTAAAAAAAACAGATACTTTAAAATTACAGTGAAGCTTAATTTAGGATTAGGTGATGCCAAATAATGAAGAGAATTGGCAGGAAATTAAGAAAAAAATTAACTTCGAAACACTTTTTAATAGCCTACCCTTTGGGATATATATCAAAGGTATAGACGGTAATTTTTTATATTACAATACACATCTAGCAAATGATGCAAATCTAACATTAATAAATGCAACAATTACTGATTATGATATGCCTTGGAAAATTGAAGCAAATGAAATTATTAGACAAGACAAACAAGCGATTAACCTATCACAACCCGTTGAAAACTATATAAGTGATTTTTGTCTACGCAGAACAGTATTGCAAAATGAAAACCATTCTCCTATTGCGATCCTAGGTCTTTATTATCCTAAAATTAAAATACCCGAATCATTATTTACGTTGGAAGAAATAATTTCAGAATTACCAGGTCACGTATTCTGGAAAGACAAGAAATGTATTCTACAGGGATGTAACAATCAACAAGCTAAAGACGTTGGTTTAGCATCGCGTGAAGAAATTGTCGGTAAAACTGCCTATGATTTAATTCGGCAAAACCAACCTGAAGAAATAAAACGTGAACAAGCCGCTCTTACTGACGCTATTGATACTCAAATCATGAAATCAAAGATTCCTCAAGTTATTGAGGAATTCGCAGTCTTACCAGATGGTTCCAAACAGTATTTTTTGTCAACAAAAAAACCTCTCCATAATGCATTAGGAGAGGTGAATGGTCTTCTTGGAATTTCGGTGGATATCACTGAACGAAAACAAATGGAAAACGAACTTTATCATGCTAAAATTGCTGCAGAAGCAGCTAATCAAGCAAAATCCGAATTCATCGCAAATATGAGCCACGATATCCGTACACCCTTAACAGGTATCATTGGTATGACTCAAGAGATGTTCAATGTAGCTGATGAAATCCGATCGGAATTAGAAGATGCTCTCAAGGAAACCACTCCCCAAAAAAAATATTTACCCCTATTAAGACGTATTGTGGACACCGTACAAGAAGACAGCCAGCTCTTAATCGGGGCAACGGATGAATTATTAGTACTCCTTAACGAAATCTTAGAAATCATGATTTTAGAAACAGGCCATTGTCCTAAAGAGGCAGAGTGCTTCAATTTAAAAAAGTTAATCAAACACAATATCGACCTTTTACAACCTGCGGCCTATCACAAAAAATTAAAATTATCATATAAAATTGATAAATCTATTCCACTTTATTTTAGGGGCTTACGGAATTATCTTGACCGGACACTCCTCAATCTTTTATCGAATGCTATAAAAT
The DNA here is from genome assembly GCA_013697725.1 of Tatlockia sp. Taxonomy (GTDB): domain Bacteria; phylum Pseudomonadota; class Gammaproteobacteria; order Legionellales; family Legionellaceae; genus Tatlockia. The sequence continues at coordinate 53,021 of JACCWI010000058.1, read as the reverse complement.
TTACTGAAAAAGGATTTGTTAAAATTAAAGTTCAATTAGCGAATAATTCTCAATCGACTAATTCATTTGGAGACACTTTAAACTTGAAAATTTCGGTACAGGATTCTGGCATTGGCATCCCAATAGATAAATTTGAGGCTATTTTTGAGAATTTTTCTCGTCTTACGCCTTCATACCAAGGATTGTATAAAGGTGCAGGATTAGGTCTTTTTACCGTTAAACGCTATATGGAGGCAATGAATGCAACAATTACTATAGAGAGTGAGCCAGGCAAAGGAGCCTGTTTTAGCCTAACTCTTCCCCTTATTATTTCTAATCACCTCGATGAAGAAAAAAATGAAGTCAGTCTACCAGAACCCGCCAAAGTGCAAATCAAGTCATTAACACCAATTCTAAAGCAGGAAAAAAGTTTTAAATCCAATTCACCAGCATTAGTGTTAGTCGTAGAAGACAATCCTCTTGCCGCCAAAAGTCTACAATCTTTTTTAACTCGGTTGAATTGTGACAGTCAGCACGCTAAAAATGGAGAGCAAGCATTCTCAATGGTTCAAAAAACTCACTACGATTTAGTTTTGATGGATGTTGGCTTAGGTGATGGAATGGATGGGATTGAAACCACGAAACAAATCCGTAAATTGAATGACCTCAAATTTTTACAACTTCCTATTATTGCAGTAACCGGGCATGCTAATGATTCAGCAAAACGAAATGAAGCCTTAAATGCTGGTATTCAGGAAGTTTGTCTTAAACCCTTACCTCCAGCTAAATTAGAATTTTTATTAGAACAATACGTTTTTAAACAAAGACAACAACAAACGTTGCCTAGTGAACAGGCCGTATTAAATGAGATTAACGACAATACAATTATTGACTGGGCTGCGAGTTTGCTGCAATTTAATGATGATGAAACGCTAGTACGTGAATTATTAGAAATTATCGCAATTGACCTCAAAACTAGCCAGAATACTTTAGAACTTGCTTATTTATCACAGAATATTGAAGCGCTGCGCAAAGAGTTGCATCGTGTACGCGGAGGAATCTGTTATTTAACATTGCCTCAACTTGAGAATGCATTTTTGCGTTTTCATGAGATAATTAAAACAAAACCGCTAGACGTGCAGCATTTTAATAAGGCTTATAAGCAATTACAAAATGCTATGAAGGCTTTTTTAGATCTGGCTGAGAAAAAGTTATATTAATCCGTTCCTAAATATAATCGATTTGCCAACTATCACTAGTTTTATTCTTTATATAAGTGTTTTTATCCCTTGGTCATTTTTCGCTTTATTAAAATATTAGATTAATTTTTTAACCTGGCTAAGAGATAATCTTTAAGTGACTCAATAGCTTCCATGTCAGTAGTTATTCGATATTTGCAACCATTTTTAAGAATAATATTTAGACCATATATTTGCTTACCAGAACCTAATAAGAATAAATTGACAAACGAAAACTCAGGAACTTTTAGTTCAAGTACATCATCAATACTGAAATAAATTTGCTCGTTATAAATGTTTATTATTTCAAAAATGTCTTTTTCTTCCAATAACTTGACATATTCTTTGCCTCGAAAAACTAATAAAATATGACACATTCCTAAATACGTTAATATAAATATCACTACTGAAGGTAATATTATATCTTCAATAATATTCTCCGCCCTTGCGTTAACTATCAAAAGAAAAATCATGTGGCTTATTAAAACAGGGATAAACCAAACTGTGATATTTAGCAATGATTTAGACGGGTAATCTTTATTACATAAACGGGTATCTCTCCAGATCATATTACCATCCTGTTTTTTTACCAATGTTATTACCAACAGCGCCGAAAGAACTAATATACATTGTATCAATCATAGTTTTTAAAATTGGCTGCGAGATTGCGTCTGTTTTGAATTTCGCTGCATTTACCCCTGCTAAGGTAAAACCGAAAGACACTACAGAGTAATGATTAACACTAGGGTTTCTTTGATGAGAATATATCTGACCAGCGAGATTAGATAAACCAGTTGTGAAATAAGGATTATTAAATATTTTCTCCAATCCTCCTGCTTTGCCTAGTCTAGAAACTGTGATACCCATCAATGCTCCAACCCCCACATCCCTTAAATCTCCACCCGCAGCAAAAGCCCCATAAGCTCCCGATAATCCACCCAATACTGCATTCCCCATCAGCGGGCTTCTAGCCTTTTCCATCAAATTACCTGCTTTTATAGCCAGCTCTCCCTTTTGAGTATAATAAACTTTTTCAGCGTAACTTGTCACTTTCGGGGCTAATCTTACTGCTGCTGTGGGGTTACTGCCGAGTAATGATAGACCTGTATCGATTAAGGCTGCGTTTCTTGGGGATACTGAGGCTTTTCTTAAGAGGTTGTAGGTTTGGGTTTCGTTGTTTTCTCCGGTTAGGGTTTTTGCACCGCCCGTTAGTATATTATCGATTCCATGTAAAGCTAAGGCGTAGCCGGGGATTGCGCCGAGGCCGGCGGTTCCCGCTGTCAGGGCTGAACCTAGTGCAACTTCTATTGAACCACCCAGGGCTTGAATTGAGCCGAATAGTCGGGTTCCTAGTGTGGCCTGGTGGGGTGTTTCTTTTGTTATTGAGGTAAATGAATCCGGGCTATTGGCAAGAGCAGGCTCTTCGTATTCGTTCCATAATCCATACATCTTTGCTTTGATGGAATTATATATTTCTCCTTCTGCGCGCTCTCTTTGAAAGCGCTCATAGGTTCCTTCAGGAATTGCTGAAAAATTGTCTTCTTCTAATAGGGGTATGGGGGAATAGCCTCCTGCAAGTTCCGCTGCTTCGTTAGCCTCCATTACTATTGGTTCTGCAGCTAAGCTTTCGGTTTGTAACTTGATAAAACCCGTCCCCACTGCAGAACCTAAGTTGTCAGCTAGTACTCTTATTGCATCAAAATGGCCGCCGTTAATTGCTGTTTGCAGACCTCCGGTTGCGAGCGCACCCAGTTCTGACTGAATTAGGCTCCCCTGAGTTTCACCAAAGTGCTCCGTTAAAGATTGATTAAATTGTTTGCCATATTGGCTATCTACCACACCGGAGAGAGCGGCTTTGGTGCCTAGTTCATACCAATTAAAATGTTGGTGATTTTGCATTGCAAGACTAATTCCTTGGCTTACCGCATCTTGGCCTAACATTTGTGAAGCAGCAGACAGATTAAAGCCAGGCAGGGACGCTTTATCAAGTTTGCCTAAGATGTCTGAGAAAAATTTACTCGAATTTAATTGTTGTAGAATACCTGTCGAGATGGCGGTGGATAAACCTGAGGTAAGGGCTGAGCGTAAATCCATTCCGTCTTGCATGCCAAAAGCATTAGCAAGCCCTTGTCCTGCCAGATTACCGGCCACACCGGCAGTGAAGCCCGCGCCTAGCGAGCCAAGAGGACCTAAGATTTGGCCTGCTAAAACCTTCATTCCCAGACCTAAAATGTTCCCCAAGCCTCCGCTTAAAACAGCACCGGCAACTCCGGCTAAACTGGCACAGACTGCTGCGGCGATAACCGTAGCTACAACAGTGATTGCAGCGATGGTTACTTTTTTAAATAAGGAGTGATGCTTAGCTCTGGCGCTGGCGCCAGTGCCAGGCGTAAAGTTTATTAATGGCGCTGCGGTTGCAGACAAATCGCCTAAAGGATCTGAATCCATAAGAGAAGAGCTACTATTAAAATGTTGTTTTGATGCAACTGCAGGGATAACTAATCGCTTTCCATTGTGTAATTGCTCTGCCCTATCGTGCTCGGTGATGCCATTGGCGTCGGCTATTAAATACCATAAACTGCTGTCACCATATACTTGAAAAGCAATATGTTCAAGGGTGTCCCCTGCCTGCACAGAATAGGTTCCTGTATTATCTTGTGGCGAATTGCTCAAGGTATTTTCCGCTCGAGCTCTCGAGGTTGAGGTTTCATTTTCGCGAGAAAAAAAGGATTCAGGATTGCCGACTAGTTGATTTTTCTGACCGCCATCTGGCGTAAAACCTCCATAAATATTTAATTGTTGAGAGCCGTCTGACTTTAATTGAACATCACCGATAGTTTTACCGGCTGCAATTAAGTAATTAGTCAGGCCATTTTTATCTTTTCGACTATGAACTCCATCTATTGCACTTATTTGATAATCAGTGGTAGTGGTTCTACCACTAGCATCGCCAAACAAATCCGTTGCTTTATTAAGCTGGCCATTGGCATCAAATTCACGGATATTTTTTCCCGAAGTGGCAGGTATACCATTAACTGACAGCATGGTGCTATCAGAGGTCTGTAAATAGCCATCCCAAAGCGCATAGCTATAAAGATGAGTGCTTAATATCCATCCAGAGTTTTTGAATTGCGTGCTATGGGAAGAGAGTAAATTCCCAACTTGGTCATAAGTATATTGAGTTTTTTCAGTTTCCGCCCATCCTCCAACATAGGCCATACTTAGAGTCATTCTCCCAAGCTGATCCCCTTCATAATATCTCGTAGTTAATTGAGTCGCATGACCAAAATTATCATGGGAGTATTCTTGATCAATCCTGTCGAGGGCATCGTAATGGGTTGTTTTATATAGATGGTAATTTTTCCAGCTTTCTAACAGGCGTGAATTATTATCATAGACATAGGTATAGCGCTGTTTTTGATTATTTTCATATTTGTAAGCGTCTTTTACATTACCGGCCTCATCATAGGTTAATTCAGAACCCTGGCTTTCTTTTATTTTAATTTCACCATTTTGCAAATAGCCTTTATTGATGAGCATGCGGTTGTTGGCGTCATAACTAAAGTAATTATCATCTACTAATTTATAATAACCGCTGTGATTTGACTCAACATGCGTTAATTGTACATTCCCTACAGCATCATAAAAATAATCAACACTTAATAAGGCATTATCTTTAGGTGGGAAGCGTTGGTCCTGATCTTCTGGATGGCGACGTCGCATCGAAACAAGGCGTCCTTGGGCATCGTAGGCATAAAAATCCATTTCCCTTAGCCAGCCATTATCATTGCTTTGAGTTGCTCGGCCTGCTGAGCGAGTTATCATATTCCCATCCGCATCATAGGAGTAATTGGCGGTTTCATGATGGGTGTTATCGGTATAGGATAAAAGTTGGCCATCACCAAGGTAGCGGTAACTTATACTCTTTCCGGCGGTTGAGTTTTCTTCCAATAATAGCCCGTTATTATTATATTTATAAACCGTCTGATGACCACCTAAATCACTATGTTCAACTAGCCTCCCCAGCTCATCATAGCGCCAAGTTTTTATAAAGCCGTAAGCATCTTGCTCTTGGATTTTATGGCCGACATTATCATAGTTAAATGCTGTAAACCGACCATTCGCTTCTTTCTTTAAGGCTAAATTGTCCAGGTTGTCATACCAGAATTGAGTAGCCTGCCCTAAAGCATCACTCTGTTGAATCAATTTACCGGTTTCATCATAGAAATATTTTTGGCTAGAGGTTGGCGATTTAAGTTCAATTAGACGATTTGCCGCGTCATAATAGTAGGTAGTGATACCATTGAGTTCATTTCGGCTAGTCTCTAAACGACCCAATAAGTCATAGTTTTTTATACGTTTATGACCGAGTGCATCCATTTCTTCAAGAGTAGATCCCTCGGCATCAAGCACTTTGGTTAAGATATGGCCGTTGGCATCTGTGACCGCAATAGCTCGTCCGAGCGCATCATAAGCATAATAGATAGTAGGCTTAATATTTAACAGAGCAAATTTATCATTCAGAACTGTAGCTAATGGGAGTTCTTGACGGATCACCTTGTCAAAGCTGTTGTATTCATAACTCGTTTCAAAACCTCTGGCATTAGTATGACTAAGTACATTTCCCCAACGATCCATGATTGAAAACTGGGAAATTTGTTCAAGTTTTCCTTCTTCTTCATCTTTGATTGATTTGGTAAATTCTTTAGAGTAACGCAGGCAATGACCGAGTGCATCGTACTCGTTATCTTGACGCTGTAAGTTATAGCGCCATTGGTCTTCACTAAATTTTAGATTTTCAGCAAATCTCGAATCGGACAAATCGACTCCATACAAACTATATTCGAGTGAGTTGGCATTCGATGCAGTGACAACCTGAGTTAATTTATCGGTCAGATCGTAGACTAAGATTTGATAATGACCTTCGGCGTTTGAACGCCAAACTCTGCCTAAATTATCATAATCAATATGGGTAGCTAAATTAGCATCAATTCCTTTGGCAATCACTTCACCAAAAGCATTGTAGCGAGCATCTTCTGTCCTTAGCTGGCCGTCATTTTTGAAAATAGCGCTTTGTAAAAGATGACTTTCTTCATCATAACTAAAACGTTTATCAATGAGTCGCGCGCTTCCGTCGATTTGTTTTAGAATTTGCCAGGAACGTGCAACTTGGCCATTGGCATTGTAGCTGTAGTGAATTTCATGATTCAAACCATCAATAGAGGTTATCGCTTTGCCTTGCTCATCGTAAAGGGTTCGATTGACCAGGTCTTGACTAATTCTGCTTTCTAAAATAAAACCTGATTCATCGGCTTGTTTTGCTCCCCGAGCATAACGTATCGTTTCAACTAAATTTCCCAAACTATCATAACTGTAACTTGTAGCCGAACGTCCGGCTCTAGTTAGTGGCCCAATTTTAGTGGTTAAATGATTTAGTTCATCATAATAGTAATTAGTCAGTTGATTTAAGTAATCAGTGGTAGAGCTAAGATTCCCTATGGCATCGTAGCTATAGCGAGTTGTTAAATCGCTTGTAATGGTTTCGTAGCGAAGAGAATTATTTAAAAGTCGTTGATAGCTCACCTGTTTAAGCGTTTTTGCTGTTACTTGCCCTAAACTGTCATAACTATAAACCACATGCCGATCTTTAGCGTTAACAGAAGGAATCGTAACACTCTCTGAATCCAAATTTGAAGTTCGATTGGCGTATTCAATTTCTTCTGCGAGTTCACCAAAATCATTATAAGAATAGGTACTAAGATAATTTTCAGCATTCAGACAAGCTGTTTTTAGGCCGTCACGATCATAATAAAAAGATGTTTTTGCCCAATCCGTTTCATTGCGTTTAACAGATATTTGACTAACTTCACCGAAGGCATTGTATGACGTCAAACTAAGAGGATTTAACTTTTCATAATGCTTTGTTCGAGCGTTGTAGCTAGTTACTTCGGCGCGGCGAGTTTCTATTAAGCGATTATTACTATCATAATTGTAAGTTTCTACCCTGTCCTTAGCATTTTTAATGAGGGCCTTCGCAATTGAATTTTGACTATAATCAAAATTTGGTTCTTTAATTAAATAAGTTGCATAAACAATTTTGGATAACAGATTACCAAATGCATCATAGCTATGGGCAGTGAGTCCTCCTTGTGTACTAACACTGTAGCTTAACTGTCCTTTATTATCATAGGCTTGATAACGCCAATTGTTCAAACGATCTTTCGACGCGATAACTTCACCAAAGGCGTTGTAGCGTAGCTCTTCAGTTAAGGTTTGAATTTGTTCAATCCTACTGAAAGCAGCACTGCTATTATTTGCTGCATTTACATGTACGTTGGGGTAAATGGTTTGGAGCTTATTATTATTTGCATCGTAGACATAATGTTGTGTCTGCTTTAAACCCTCCGCATCACGGATTGTACTAACAATATTACCAAAGCTATCATAGCTATTACGGGTGATAATTGATCTTGCTTGATTTTCCCATTTACCTTCTGGGTTTTTTATATTAGTTAGAGGCGAGCGCATTTCAATGAGGTGATTTTCTTCATCATAAATAAAAATCCATTGCGCTGAATGGGCGTCTACTTTAGAAAGAACATTATTATTTGCATCATAGCGATAACTGGTTTTTCGCTGATTAGCTTCTATTTTTTGATTCAAACGTCCCACTACATCATAGTCATAATCCGTTCTCCGCGCCGATCTATCCGAGGAGAACATCGCTATTAATTCTTCTTCTGTATAGGGTTTGAGAGGCACTCTTATTCCATGAGTTAATTCAGCTACCACATTATCTAAAGCATCATAACGGCGTTCCATGACACGACCTTCTGCACTAATGCGATAGATCTCTCTTCCTGCTGCATCAAAAATAAAATGGGAGATTCTGTCTTGATTAGAGGTCAGAAGTTGAGCCGGCCAATCACCAGACTTTAAGAGCTCGGCGTTTAGACGCGCTGCATAACGTTTGCTAGCAATAACCGCCCCTAACTCATTATAAGAGTAACTAATAACAGATCCATCTGCATTGCCTTGATAAGCCAGGCGCCCTGCTTGATCATAGCTATAGGCTGTGTATTGATCCTGTAGGGGTGAATGCCTGATAGATGACTTTATTTGTTCTACACTGTGATTACTATTATTGTATAAACGATTAGCAAAGCGTGTTTTCCCAATAAGTTGCCCTGCTTTATCGTAATCAAATTGAGTTAAACAATTGGCTTCATCCAATTGATAAACCAACCGATTCAATCCATCGTAAGCAAAAAATTGCTGCCTGATATCTCCTTTAGGGGTAATTCGATTTCCAGCTTTAAGCTCTGCCAATGGGATAGCTATTGAAAATCGTTGTTTATGTACCAGATTATTATTGGCATCGTAATCATAGCGAGTTGCATAGCCTAATGCATCATAGGAAGCTTTAACCCGTCCTAAATTATCGAAATCGCGAAACTGGTAGCGATCCAGTTCACTGGGTATTATTGTTAAAGCAAGCCCTTCCTCTGAATAATTAGCCAGCTTTTGCAAGGGATTAGCATACACTATGGTTTCTGTTTCAAAGCCCATAGAGTTATAACGATGCTCCGTTACAACACCTCGTGCATTAATTTGATAATGGCAAAGATTGCTAGCATCATAGACAAAATACGAGCTTTGATTTTTTGCATCAGTTTGGCTAATAAGATTATCGTTTTGATCATAACTAAAACGAGTTCTGAGCTTTAGCCCATCCGGGTCAATAATGACTGCTGTCTTTCTACCCAAATTATCCCATTGGAAAGCCGTCACTTTATTTTTACCATTGGCATTGACGTCGACCTGTTTAACTAAGAAACCACGTTCGTCGTAGTAATATTCCTTTATTAAATTGAGTCCCTCAGGATCGATTATGCTCTTAATTAGATTACTTCGATCGTCATAAGCAAAGGTTTTGCGCAGACCACTCGCTTCTATAATTTCTAGCTGTTGGCCAAGTCCGTCATAGCGGTAGCTAGTAGTTAAAGCTAAGCCTTTCGGGTCAACGGTTTTACTAAGAATTCGCCCCTCAGCATCATAGCTATATGCTATTTGTTGTCCTTGTTCATCAATTTGTAGTAGAAGTTTCCCTTTCGCATCATAGCTATAAAACCTAGAAACGTTTTCAGGAGATTTAACTTCAATTAATTGACCTTTCTCATCAAAAATAAAATGGCTGGAGTTACCCTTGCCGTCGATAAACTCAATTTTATCGCCGAAAGCATTAAATTGTGTTTTTACTTTGCTGGCTAAGCCCGGATGTTCAAGAGTTAAAGTATTATTTAGATCGTCATAGCTGTAGCGCTTAACTTCAAAATAATTTTTTTCACTTAAAATACGGCCAAAAGGATCGTAGGTAAAATAATTACGATTCTGCAATTGATTTTCAATCATTGTGCGTTCACCACGCTGATTGAAATCATAACGAGTTAGGCCTTGCTGGCCATCAATTATCATTTCGAGCCGTTCGAAACTATCATATTTATGTTCTTTGTGACGATTTACACCCAGAAGGTCTTCGAATTGATGAAGCTTTAAGCCCCGACGATCATAGCTATAACGATTGATCAAGCGGTGAGCATCATTCGCATTTTGCTGTGTTTCTTCAAGCTCGCCAAAACTATTATAAGCTAAGATCTGCTGTCCGTTTTTTCCTATAGATTTCTTAATTAATAGACCCAAGCTATTGTATTCATAAAAAATAGCCTCATCAGTCATTCCATTTTTTAATTTTTTTAAATCATTAGAAAGCTCTTCTATTGTTAGAGCAGCTAAATTGGATTTTAAAACTTTAGCGTAGCGATAAGTGGAGACTAATTGATTGAAGCTATCATAGTGTTGCTCAAGAACTTCTCCATTTGCATTAACCGTATAAATTAATTGGCCTGCTTGATTATAAAAATAGCGGGTAGTCTGGTTAAGTGCATTGCGTTGGCTAATAATTCTACCAGCTAAATCGTAGTCATAACCTTGACTATGCTTTTGCCATACAGCTTCAATTTCGTCGACGCTAAGCTGAGGATTTCTTAGTAATTCAGCAACGCCTAAGGCATCTAAACTCTGGATAATTCGCCCCATAGCATCATAACGAAATCGCTGTTGACGCAGTGCTTGAGTTTTAACATCCATTGAGGTTTTTTCAATAAGCAACCCCTTCTCATCATAACGGTAGAGGATGCACAGACCATTTTGCTCACGTTGCTCAATTAATTGCCCTAAATCATCATAGAAGTAGCTACTTAAATGATCGCGGTTTGTCTCTTTCAAATGAAGGCTGGAAAGCATTGTTTCAGCATTAATAGTGTTAAAGATTTCAGGAGTCAAAGCTTCTGCCAGACTGCGCTTTTTTATTATTAAACCCTGCTCATTGTATTCATAGGTTGTGACATAGCCTAAGGGATCGATATCAGCTATTTTTAAGCTCGCCGCGTTATAAAGACTAAAATTATGAATATCCCTAGAGGATGAATTAGGAGCAATCCACTCTGCCCTAGCGGCTACAGTCAATCGATTAGTGAAGCGGATTGTTTCTATCAAATGACCCTGACGATCATAGCGGTAAGATGTCGCGAAACCTTCGCCATTCACTTCCGCAATTAAGCGACCTTCTGGATCATAATAATAATGGCAGGAACGATCACTATTAATATCTGCATTTAAACTTATACTCTCAAAAGACAATACATTTTCTGCCTTATAATCAGTCAACCGTTGTGCATAAGCTGTTTTCTTGATCACCTGACCTGCGGCATTGTATTCAAAGGCAATAACTGCCCCCTCAGCATTAATTTGATAAGCAATTTGGTTAAAGGCATTATAAATAATCTGACTAATATGATCTGAGCTCGCAGGCTTAAGCTGCAAATCAGACCAGGCTGGCATTTCTAATTGCCAAGTTTGCGTATTTAAAGCATTTTGATATTGAATGGTCTGCACGAGTCGACCAAGAGTATCATACCGATAATGAGTTAATGCGCCCCCTGGTTTGCATACACCAATGAGCTGCCCCTCTTTATCATAAAAATAATAGGAGGCTTTACCATCCACATTTATTTCATAGAGTAGGCGGCCGACATCATCATAATGATAGCTGGTTGTCCCATAATTCTTCTGATTGCTACCTAGATGTTGAGTTGCCAAAAGTAGGCCGGCACGGTCAAAATTATGGATAATTTGTAAACCCTTTGCGTCGGTTTCGATGATTCGCTGGTGACTATCATCGTATTCAAAACGTTCGTAATGATTTTGATTATCACAGCGTTGAATAAGACGTCCCAGGTCATCATAAAGATAGGAGGTTTTATTATAGCCATCTTTATAAGGAATCCATTTTTCCAAAAGTCGGCCAGCGGCATCATAATGATAATAAGTTAGGATTGACTCATGACCAAGTCCCTCTCCTTTTTCATCAACAGCTTTATAGACCGCTTCATTATCAAGAAGACCTCGCCAATCGTAGTGAAAGGTTTTAAGGCTTATCTCTTGGGGATTTTGAAGACTTGTCCAAAGAGTTAGCTCCGCTAAACTTAAAACCTGGTGATCGATTAGATGGTCAAGCTCATAACCAGTATATAAATAAGTACGCATACTTTGGCATAAGCCTTCCTGGTTATAACGGTATTCAGTCACCGTCCCATTTGCATCTATCTTAAAACGTAAATGTCCTCGCTCGTCATAGACAAAGCGCTCCGTTTTAGCTTTGAGAGGGTGATGATTTCCATCAAAAACAGTTGATGAGCTCTCATTCAACAACTTATGTTCACTATCATAAATACGATTTATAATGTGTCCAGTAGGATCTTCAATACGAATACAATCGCCAGACTCATTGTAATTAAAAAACCAATGTAAATTACCTTTATGAATAGCTATGAGATTGTTTCCACTGTACTCATAACGTATAGCTGCATTAGTTGGGCTATCAATACCCGTTAAGCGTCCTTTTTCGTCATAAAAGTAAATTATAGGTTCACCCAAACTATTTATAACTACCGTCTTGCCTTTATGATATTGATAACTTGTAGTACGCCCCTCACCATCCTTAAGCGTTTTAACTCGTCCTTCTGAATCATAATCGATATACAGAGCTGTGCCATCTGATTGACGAATTGCAGTTATACGATTGGAATCACCGGCATAGTCATAAGTTACCCAATAGATTTTGTTATCGCCAAGATCACGGCTAACTTTCCGTAAACGCTGATGTTCATCATAGTCATAAGTTAAATGATGAACAATTTTTCCGTCACTGCTAGTGATGAGCTCTCGAAGCAAGCCTTTTTCAAATTTCCATTCAACTTGTTGTTTTTCACTGCTATCTTTAATACGTTCGAGTTGGCCGTTCTGATAACTGAATTCAATGTGATGGCCATCACGATCGCTCATTCGTTTCAATAAACCTGTTGCATCATATTTAAAACTACAGGAGTCTGCCCCTTCGCGATAAGTCCAGTTGTTATTATCAAAATGCAGTGTAGCTGTTCCCCCATTTTCAGCGAGGTAGCAATTTTTTTCTGCATTAAAAATAAAACGGCTTTGATGGCCATCTTCATCAACTCGAATCACAACCGAATTTGAACAATTGAGAGGCTCTTGAATGATTAGATGAGTTTGAAAATTGAAACACCAATTCTGCCCCTTATCACCTAAAGAATTGTAACTTTGTATCAGTTCAAACCCAAAGCCTTTACTAGCTAAAAATCCATCTTTCTGACGAAATACCAGGTTGCCGTTAGCAGCATTGATATATACTGAACTCGCACCTTGACCAAGAGTTGCTACGCCCTTTGAAGAAAATGCACCTAATTGGCTCAATGAAGAGCCAGCTATACCCAATCCATCGCTAGTAAATACTTGTGTCATTGTTGAGACCCCCTTCTTTATAATTAATTTTTCATCCGTCTGCCTAAGTCATTGCATACAAAGTTAACTTAATTACCTCAGACCGTCCGCCAGGAATATTTTTGATAGTGAGATGCAGCTCATAAGATTTCTTACTAAGATTTTCGGGGACAAAATCGGCAATAAGCCTGTTATTTTCTATTCGCAACCATGCAGGATTGATATATTCGGTTGCTAATTCAATAAGATAAGGCGCTTCGTTATAGTCGGGATAGATATCATTGTTGGCTACAAAATCGTATTCAAATGAAATACCCGGGTGAACTAAAGGTAGTTGCGGGTTTGCGGATTTAAACTGCGGTATTTTTTCTGGATTAGCAGCGATATTCAATACTATTGTACTTGGCTCTGAACTACCGCCAGTTTTTTGTATTGGCTTGCAAACTAAGTTGATAAGTCTGACCAGTCATCTCCAAAGGCGGGATCCCTACTAAAAGAGTAGGTTTTGAAGAGGATAAATGTAACCAAGGTGCTTTAGGCTCTACACGATTAATAATTAACTTAAGGCTGTTATCAGAAATCGGATCGAAGATATGTTGGCCGACATCGTATTCAAAGTACATTCCTGCTGGTTCATTAATCGAAAATGGTTTTATAAGAGGACTATTAGCCGGATCACTAGCAATGGGAATTGTAATTTTATAGGGCTCAGAATCTCCTCCTGTATTGCTAGAAGCAATAATACTAAGCTCTTGGATAGTGCCTGCAGCAGTAACAGGAATGTTTCCAACTAAAAGGCTAGAGTCATTTTGGTCAATTCTTAACCAATTAGGATTAGCTACATTTTTATCAATACGAAAATGAACGGGATTATTAGTCATCAACGTTGCTCTTTTCTTAAGTAACTGCAATAAATTTAATTGGTAAGGTTTTCCCGCAGTCACCGTAGAGGCTTGATAATTTTTGTTAAAGATCGGTTTATCTCGTTTATTAAAACCCACCTCAAAATTTAAATTAAAGGGCTGTGTCTGGGTCTGATTAGAGCGTGCTGAAATCTTAAATTGATAGGAACCTACTCTTGTAGGCGAACCTACAATGGCAAAACGAGAAGGATCATAGTAAAGACCATCAACTTGAAGGGGGTAAACTTCTAAAACTGTGCCATTATTAGCAAGGATATTTTCCTCGTGGTAATTAATGTAAGTTCTGAGATCAAAAAAAACTGGAAGGTTAGCGGTTGCATATTGCAAAGGCATTTCGGCTATTGATAAAGGATGAGGGATTACGCTTAGAGAAAAATCAATCGATGCTAAAAAATCCCAGGTATCATCTCTGTCATTACCCTTTATTTGATAAATCCAAAGCCCACTAATAATTTGTCCAAGTTTTGCGCCTTGAATGATTAAACTGAAAGAGCACATTCCAGCATGCAAATTCACGGCTGAAGAAAAAAAGGGAGGACAGGTATGGGGTGTATGAACTTGCACGCTCACATGGGCAGGAAGATGCCAAATTTGCCAATTTTTGAGGTTTGAGTAATTCATCAGTACGGGAATAGCTACATATTCTCCGTAATAAACACTACGAATGTCTGGCCTTAAGTTATGGAAAGAAAAGTTTATAAGATGGCTTCGAAATTCGTTAGCAGCGACAGCAATTGCCGATAACATTCCTAGAATTAAGATAGCTATAAGTTGGCTCATTTAATACATTCCATTATTCCATTGGGAGGTAACTTGCTTTACTCAAATTAAGATAAAAATTTTGTCCATATCATCTTATTTTGATACTATAATTTCCATTTTAATCGTCCAGTATTAGCTAGAGAACCATGTAATTTTTGGCAGTTTGCAGTAAATTAAACTGTTCCAAATTTTTTCTAAAGAATAGCAATACAAAAATTTTGTTTGAGGTAAATTTGTAATTTTTTATAGTATTCCATAATTATTCCTTTCCTTATTCGTCTGATCTAAGATTTAAAATCTGATTAGAGATGGAAAAAAGAGATGGGAATAAAATTGGTAAAACAACTTGAATATGACAAGACAGTTTCCATTAATTTGGACATACAACACTTAAAACTCATGCTTAAACTCCGTAATTTCCATAAACCGTTCCAAGGCTTTAGAGATATTACTGAATTGATTGTCCAAGGTCAATTAGGAAAATCAATATTTTTAATTAAACTTTGAGCGCATTAAAAATACACAAGATCAGTAACTTATTAAAAAATTAATCGAGTTGAACAATATTTACCGATTTTGATAACCTAGCGAATTGTTGAATTTCAAGTGCTCATAAGTAAAAATAAATTAATTTTCTCAGCCATTTTTTCAATTTGTTTTAGACTTGAATCATGAACACCTGGTAACTCAATTTCTTCACCATTTTTTAGCAATAAAGAAAGGCTATATTCCTTATGATTTTGTCCATGGACTTCAATAATTATTTTGTCAAGATTTGAAAATAAAAATGTTGTTTTTTGCGTGTTGATTAAGTTTTTTGCTGCAATAGTAATTGTCCGTGTTTTTTTATTGAAACAAATGGTAATTAATCTAAAAAAAAGAGAGCCAAAACCCAGCAAAGGAAAAATGGCCACTTTTAAATAAGACCACCCATTTTCTACTTTGGATATGTTTATTGTTTTAGCTAAACTGGTATTAATATAATTTTCAATACGTGCAGCTACCTTCACTATGTCAATGTTTTTCTTCGAATGAACATTGGGGATTTTTATAAACCCCTCACTAGTATTTAGTAATAAAAAATAAACAACATTATCACTACGACCCTCTACATAATTTGAAACCGTAGCAGATTTTAATTCACCAATCCGAATGTTTTGAGTGAAAATTTTGATAAAGCTAGTTCGTAAAACGCATTGATTTGCTAGTGAGTAACTTTTTTCATCGCAGGTGATTTGATACTGAATGAGCATTGGCAATAAGAAAATAAAACCCGCAATAACGAACATCCATCCCCAGAAGCGAAACAAGAAACGCGAGTAAACATCTATTTGTAATTCACCATCCCTTGTGCTGATTTTCATAATCTTTAATTAACTCGTCGATTAAATAACTAACGTCGTTTGATACCCAAAGCACTCAATACAGAACGCATAAGATCTCGCATAATTTGCCGTATAACTTGACGAATCAGGGTGTTTTTAGAGAGTTTTTCTACCATTGACTCATCTCTGGCTTCAGACCGTTTTTGTCGGGGTTGATTTTTAAGAGTTTCATTAGAAGTTTGCCTGGTCTCAGAGGCGAGAATTTCTCGAATAGGTCTTGTTTTCACACGGTTACCATAGCGTGAAAGCAAGTTTGAGCCGGCTATCACCGCGGTGAGGTCAGCGGCATTTAACACGCCCATCCTTGATTCTGGAGGGCGGATACGACAATCAACTAAAGGCGTAGGCTGTCCTTTTGCGTCTAACCCACTAACAAGGGCCTCTCCTATACCAAGAGAGGTTAATAACTCTTCGGTATTATAAAATTTTGTGGAAGGAAAATTTTGCGCAACAAGCTTCATCGTTTTACGATCTTTCGCGGTAAATGCTCTTAAAGCGTGTTGAATTTTTAAACCTAATTGACTTAGCACTGCTTCAGGAATATCGCTTGGAGTCTGTGTGCAAAAAATTAAACTAATTCCTTTTGAACGAATTAATTTCACCATGGTATCCAACAAATTAAGTAATGCTTTTGAGGCATTATTAAAAATCAAATGTGCCTCATCGATAAATAGTACTAATTTTGGTTTAGGCGAATCACCAAGCTCAGGCATGACTCGATAAACATCCGAGAGTAATTTAAGCATAAATGTAGAAAATAACTTGGGTCTATCTTGCATATCAAGCAAGCGTAATATTGAAAGAATACCTTGTCCCTCGGCGTTCGTTCTTACTAAATCATTAACATTAAAAGAAGGTTCACCAAAAAATTTATCACCGCCCTGAGACTCAAGCTCGATAATTTTACGCATAATAGTGCCCACTGTAGCAGCTGAAACACCACCAAAATCAGCCTCCACTTTTGCTTTACCTTCATCAGTTTGAGCAAATTGTAAAAGACTTTTGATATCGGCCAAGTCGATAAGATGCAAATTATTTATCCGAGCATACTCAAATAGAATCGTGATGACACCAGCTTGGGTGTCATTCACATCAAGCATGCGTGAGAATAAAATTGCACCAAAGTCA
The DNA here is from genome assembly GCA_013697725.1 of Tatlockia sp. Lineage (GTDB taxonomy): Bacteria > Pseudomonadota > Gammaproteobacteria > Legionellales > Legionellaceae > Tatlockia. The sequence continues at coordinate 35,747 of JACCWI010000058.1, read as the reverse complement.
CTTAAGGTTGAGCGTAAAGGCACGCCCTCTGAAGAAGATTCATTCAAGGTTAAAAATTCAACGGGGAAACCTCGAGGGCTTAAAGTTAAGCCTAAGGATTTGGCTCGATCAACTACAATTGCATTCGTATCACCCGGCATAGCTAAGCCAGAAAGATCGCCTTTAATATCCATGAGTAAGCAGGGAATGCCCTCTAAGGAAAGCTGTTCAGCGAGCACTTGAATAGTTTTAGTTTTACCACTTCCAGTAGCGCCAGCAATTAAACCATGCCGGGTAAATGATTTTAGCAGTAAATTAACGGGTGAATCATTAAGCAACTTATCTTTTATTAGAATGCCGCCCAAGAGCAAAGCTGGCTGGTCGCCAGTTTGATAGGGATTTCGTAAATCCTCATACATAGCTAACGGTCCTTGTGAATGCAGATTAGATTGTATATCTAATCTCAGTTTAGCTTTTCAAATTTTTTGGCAATCAGGGCATAGACCATAAATATTTAAGGCATGATCTGTCATTTTGAAATTCGCACGCTCAGCAATCATCGTTTGGCGTTGCTCAATAATATCATCGATAAATTCTTCCACTTTGCCACATTTAACACAAACCAAATGATCATGGTGTTCGCCGAGGCTCAATTCAAAAACTGAGTGTCCGCCCTCAAAATTATGACGAGTGACTAAACCGGCCGTTTCAAATTGAGTTAAAACTCGATAAACAGTAGCAACTCCTACGTCTTCACCCATTTCTAACAAAGCTTTATAAACACCTTCTGCACTGAGATGATGAGCAGGAGATTGTTCAAGAATTTGTAGCACTTTAAGCCGGGGCATAGTGATTTTCAACCCTGCATCTTTTAACTGCTGACTTTCTTCCACAAGCTCTCCTATTAACAACACTTTAAGTATAGCCCCTCAGTTTTTGCTCAGGCTAATATGAACCTAATGATTTAGGATCATTTAGTCTAGGTTACTATACAAGAAGGTGCCTTTCTATGTATGGCATGTTATTATGGCGAACTTTTTTATGGTAGGCAAAAAAATGCGAGTTGGATCAATTTTTATAAGTATCGCTTTAACTTTAACTCTTAGTCATTGTGCTTCCTATGATTTTTCAAGACGGATTGTCGAACAAGGCAATATGTTGAAACAGGAATCGGTAAGCAAATTAAAAATAGGAATGAGCAAAAATGATGTAGCCATTTTGCTCGGTACAACCCTGTTGAGTCCTGTTTTTAATAGTAATCGCTGGGATTACGCCTACACTCTCCGTAAAGGCTCTGGGCATTTAACGGTTAAAAATCTAAGCTTGTATTTTTCACAAGGCCGATTGAGCCACATTGAACGTAAACCTTAATCTTTTGGGCCAGGAAGCAAAGCTTAGTTTTTAAGCTTTGCTCGTTGCCGTCTTTTTTCCATCGGGTCAATAGTTAGCGGCCGGTATATCTCAACCCTATCGCCTGCTCTTATCAAATGCTCACCAATCACTTGTTTGCTAAAAATCCCTACTGGCATTCCTTTTACCTCTGGATGGCTTAAAAAAATTCCAGAGGCTTCTAAAACATCAGCTACTGTTGATCCAGGCTTTAAACTGAGATGAAGATGAACTGGCTCAGCGTTTTCTGGTGCATAAACAAGTTCAACGAGAACCATAAATATCCTCGGCGCGGCTACAAAAGGCATCCACCATTTTATCAGTAACTTGTTCAAATACAGGACCTAGAAACATCGAAAACATGCGACCCGCGAATTCAAACTCCAAATCAAAAGAGATACGACAGCCCTCAGGTTCCTCATCAAAGCGCCAAAATCCTTCCAGATGACTGAAAGGGCCGGATACCAAGCGAATCTCAATCATTTTATTAACTTGTAAACGATTATTAGTTGTAAACGATTTATTCATACCTGCTGCTGCAATTACTAACGTAGCTTGTACTTCATCCTCATCGCGATGATGAACAGTGCTTTCACTGCAGTAAGGTAAAAATTCGGAATATCGTTCAACCTCATTGACCAGATTGTACATTTGCTCACAAGAATAAAGGACTACTCTGGATTTTTTAACCACTGTCATTAGAACTCCCCTTTTACTTGAGCTTGAAACCAATTGGAAAGATCCTGAATTTCCTCAGCGCAAATAGAATGCTCCATTAGATAATTTTTCATACTGAGCTTGCTATAACCGGCATTGACTAATTTTGCAGCAGTTTCTTTGGTCCAAATGGGTAAAACGATAGGATCATATTGGCCACTCGCCATAAAAATTGGAGTATTTTTATCTAAATCTGTTTTGCATTGCGTAGCCATGGGTAAATAAGCGGATAAGGCAATCACCCCGGCAATTGGTTTTTGCATGTGCAAAGCCGTGTATAAAGCCATTGCTCCCCCTTGAGAAAATCCAGCAAAAAATATGTTTGCAACGCCGGCTTTAACTTGTTCTTCATAACTTTGGTTAATAAAAGATGCTGATTGCTCAATGCCTTCTTTATCTTCTCTATCTGTTAATTGCATACCTACTATGTCATACCAGGCTCGCATTGCCATGCCACCATTTAAAGTGACGGGTCGCACAGGAGCGTTCAGGAAAATATGACGTAGAGGAAGTTCATCAATTGATAACTGTTCAACCAGGCCCATCATATCAGAGGCATCAGCTCCCAAACCATGCATCCAAATTACGCAGGCTTTGGCTTGCTGCTTTGGCTCTTTTTTGTAAACGTTCAACTTATGCCTCCAACCAAAAAGCTCAAATTATCACTAAACCCTTATATGAAGGCAAGGAATAGAGCCTTAAATATTAAATTTGCTAATGAATCCCTAACTATTAACCCTAAAAAAGTGAATTTTATTTATTTAGCCGGCTTTAAGGTTCCTGATATTTCACTAGAATTTATTAAGAGATTCTTTATACTGATGCATTTAGAGGTTGATATTCAAAAATGCGCTTTTTATTAAATATCATTATAATTTCGCTGACTGTTGCTACTTTCTCCGCTTGCGGACAAAAAGGACCTCTCTATTTACCCACGCCTGGCAAAGCGACCAAATCCAAACCGTTGCACCAATTTTGAGCCGAAAATGACGATTCGATTTACAAAAATGCATGGGCTAGGCAATGATTTCATGGTAATTGACGCTGTGAGTCAAAAAATCAATTTGCAACCCGAGCAAGTTCAGGCCTTTTCCAAGCGAAGTAGCGGCATAGGTTTTGATCAATGCCTAATAGTTGAAGCCCCTCGCGATAAAGACAGTGATTTTTTCTATCGAATTTTTAATGCCAATGGCCAGGAAGTAGGCCAATGTGGTAACGGTGCCCGTTGCCTTGCTCGCTATGTTCAGCATTATAAGCTCAGCACGAAAAAAACAATTGCGGTTGCCACTTGTACAACAAAAATGCAGTTGCAACTCAATGATGACCATTCTGTCACCGTTAATTTGGGGCTTCCTAAATTTGAACCACAAGATATTCCTTCCAAAGCAGCTAACATCGCTGAGTTTTATCAACTTCCAATAACAAATGGCTTAGCTAAGGTACATGCAATCAATGTAGGCAATCCTCACGCGGTGATGGTTGTAGACAATCTTTCCTCAATCCCTCTCGCTTCCTTAGGTAAAGAGCTTAGCGAACATTTATTCTTTCCTGAACAAACTAACGTCGGTTTTATGGAAATTATTGCTGCCAATCAGCTACGTTTACGAGTTTATGAACGAGGTTGCGGTGAAACTCAAGCTTGCGGCAGTGGTGCAGTAGCTGCAGCAGCTATCGGCAGACTTTGGTATAAGATGGCAGAGCGTATACGAGTAAGTTTAACAGGCGGTGACCTATACATTGATTGGCCAGATACTCAGGGACCTATCTATTTAACTGGACCTGCGACTTTTGTTTATGAAGGGGTTGTGATGTCATGCGCATAGTTATTTTAGGTGCAGGTCAGGTTGGTGGCACTCTAGCCTGGAATTTGGTGCGCGAAGACAATGACATAACCTTGATTGATTTGAATGAAACTCGTCTGCGTGAATTACAACATCGGCTCGATATTAAAACGGTGCATGGCTCAGCCTCGCACCCACAGGTACTGATTGAAGCAGGAATTGAACAAGCTGACATGTTGATTGCTGTAACAGACAGTGATGAAGTGAATATGATGGGCTGCCAAGTTGCTTACAGTTTATTTCGCACCCCCACTAAAATTGCACGCATTCGCTCGCAATATTATGCCGACTATCCCCAACTATTTGCTAATGATCATGTTCCAGTGGATGTCCGTATTAGCCCTGAAAATTTAGTGACCAAACACATTGAAAATTTAATCCATTATCCGGGTGCAGCTCAGGTTCTTGAATTTGGTGAAGGTAAGGTCTTATTAGTCACCCTTAAAGCGGACTCTTCAGAATGTATGGTAGGCAAAACAGTGCAGCAACTTTACGAGCACCTCAACTCAGTTGAGATAAAAGTGGTCGCTATTTTTCGTAATAGGCGCGCTATAGAGCTTAATGAAGCAAGTCAAATTACCTCTGCTGATGATGTTCTTTTTGCAGCCTCTCCTAAAGGGGTTGGGGAAATGCTATTAACCTTAGGCCATCATACTCATCCTAACCACCGCATCATGATAGCCGGTGGAGGGCATATAGGATCTAAATTGGCTCAAGCTTTGGATTGCGAATACCGCATAAAAGTAATAGATCACAACTTTGCCCAAGCTAGCATTCTAGCTGCCAGCTTAAATAGAGGCACTGTTTTACAAGGTGATATTGCGGATCGTGAACTACTCATAAATGAAAACATCGAATTCACTGACGTTTTTTGCGCGGTAACCAACGATGACGAAGCCAATATTATGTCCTGCCTACAAGCAAAACGTCTTGGCGCACGTTATGCCATCGCCTTAGTAAACCGTAATGCCTATGTTGAATTAATAGAAGACAGTGTAATTGATCATGCAATCTCACCACAATTGATAACAATTGGCAGCATACTGGCTAAATTAAGGCGGGGAAATATGGTCAAAGTTTCTCGTTTACAAAATGATGATGCGGAGGTAATTGAGTTGATTACCCACGGCGACGCATTCACTTCGCAGGTCATTGGTCGCCAAATAGCTGAAATTGATTTACCACCCAGCAGTTCAATTGCAGCAATTACGCGCGGTGAAAAGGTATTAATGCCAAGAGCAGATTTAGTTTTACAATCGGGTGATCATATTATTTTGGTAGTGCTCAAAAAACGTTATATTCATCAAATTGAAACCTTGTTTCAGGTTAGTTTGTCTTTTATGGCTTAATACTTTCAAGAGAAAGAACTCAATGCAAATTAAAACTATTTTGCGTCTTTTAGGCTTACTTTTAATGATGTTTAGTGTGAGCATGTTAACGCCTCTTTTCATCAATATAATTTTCGATGAAAATTTCTGGCTTCCGTTTGTCGTGGCTTTTTTTTGTACGTTTATCACAGGCTCATTGCTCTGGCTTAGTTTTAGAACTCAGCAAAAAGAATTGAAAATTCGCGATGGTTTTTTGATAGTCGCTCTATTTTGGTTTGTGCTTTGTTTTTTTGCCTCCCTTCCCTTTATCTTCGCATTGGATCATCAAAATATCAGCATGACTGATGCCTTTTTTGAATCTGTCTCAGGTTTTACAACCACTGGCGCCAGCGTTATTGGTCATCTGGCTGGCTTACCACAGGCGCTTTTATTTTATAGGCAGCAACTGCAGTTTTTAGGTGGAATGGGGATAGTAGTGTTAGCCGTGGCAATTTTACCTATGCTAGGTGTAGGTGGTATGCAACTTTATCGAGCGGAAACACCAGGACCTATGAAGGATGCAAAACTTACACCCCGCATCGCTCAAACAGCCAAAGCCTTATGGTTTATTTATTTGCTATTAACTCTGTTATGTATGCTTGCTTATTGGGCTGCAGGGATGGATTGGTTTGACGCGCTAGGCGAAAGTTTTACCACTGTTTCAACGGGTGGATTTACCATGCACGAAGGTAGCTTTGCCTATTATAACAGTGAGCTTATTGAGGGTATTGCCTGTTTTTTTATGCTCTTGGGTGGTACCAATTTCGCCCTTCATTTCATAGCCTTTAAAAAAAGGAACTTGGTACATTATTGGCAGGATGAGGAGTTTCGCTTTTACGTTCGGTTAGTTCTTATCGCTAGTCTTGTGGTTAGTTTAAGCTTAGTACTCTATGGTTTTTTCAATAGAAGTTATCATGCCTTATTTAAAAGCTTATTTAGCGTTATTTCCATGGCAACAACTACTGGATTTACCTCTGCTCCCTTTAGTTCATGGCCAACCTATATCCCGATTTTGCTTATGTTATTGGCAATTGTCGGAGGCTGCGCCGGCTCCACTAGCGGCGGTGTAAAAATTATTAGAGCCTTACTCATTTATAAACAATCCAAGCGTGAAATGGTACGTCTTCTTCATCCCAATGCCATTATTCCCATTAAATTTAATCAACATCGATTATCTGAACCAGTTTTGCAGTCGATGTGGGGATTTATTTCAGTGTTTATAGCAGTTTTTCTGATATTGCTCGTTTTATTTATGGCTTTAGGTAACGATTTTGTTACTTCCTTTTCAGCAATTACTGCTTCTTTATCCAATACCGGCGCCGGACTTGGCAAAATTCAAGATGGTTTTGACCAATTAACTGTTGCTAGCAAATGGGTGCTAATTTTTGCTATGTTAGCCGGTCGTTTGGAGATTTTTTCTTTGCTAATTCTTTTTTTACCTCATTTTTGGCGAAAGTAAAAACTAACGAACATTATTTAACTTTGCCCTAGAGATTTACATAATGAAACTGCTATGATGCAATGATGAAAACAAATTTTAAATTTCTTCATTATTTGATAATTGCCTGCTTAATTTTATTTTCTTTAAAATTATTGCTACCCCTAGCCAATACTCCACCGCAAGCTACACCGCATTATTCAAACACCGTTTCTGAGAGTTCAAGCCGAGCGCCCGCTGTGAGTCTTTGTAAGCTAGCTTCTTGTTACACGCTAACCGAAGAGGTAATCCAAACCCCGCCCTATCTATTTATTTTTGTTGGGGCTCTATTTTTTCTGCTGATTTTACACAGTTCAAATTCTCCCAAAACTCGCTTTTTTAAGCCGCCTATTTTTTCCTGATAATCAAAACATTTTTTTAAATTTTATTAATTATTAAGGATTAAAAATGAATTACATCAAACGTTTTTCAGGCTTGATATCGCTTATGCTTATCAGTCAGGTTTCCTGGGCTTTTTCCCTGGGATTTGAGAGTTCAAACCCTGAGTTAATTGCGGGCTTTATCCAGCACAACAATGCCCTTGTGTATTTAGCGGCTTTTTTTGGCGTGGGTATTTTATTAGCGTTTACACCTTGTGTTCTGCCAATGGTCCCAATTTTATCGGGAATCATTATTGGCCAAGACTCGTTATCTACACGCAAAGCCCTAAACATATCTCTAGCTTATGTGGGCGGGATGGCATTAACTTATGCTACTGTTGGCGTGTTGGCAGGGTTTATGGGTTCCACAATACAAACACAGATGCAACGACCTGGAGTAATTATAGGTTTTAGTTTTTTATTTGTGGTAATGGCTTTATCCATGTTTGGGCTATTTGAATTAAGCCTCCCACTTAAACTTAATGCTAAATTATCCAAGTTTAAACCCAACAATACCAAACCAAATGTACTCTCAGCAGCGATGATGGGAATACTATCAACCTTAGTAGTCTCTCCTTGTGTTACAGCTCCTTTAATTGGCGTTTTAACCTATATTGGTCAAAAAGGTGATGCATTGACTGGCGGACTAATATTATTTGTGATGTCACTTGGCATGGGCATGCCTTTAATTTTAGTCGGCGCGGGCTATGGGTCGATGTTGCCAAAAACGGGTAACTGGATGATTAAAATCAAGCAACTCTTTGGCTTCATGATGCTTGCACTTGCCATTTGGATGTTAGGCAGGCTTTTATCAACCTTTATGACGAATTTGCTTTGGGGAACGTGGTTAATCATTGCCAGTTTTTCTTTGGGTATTATGACTTCAGCCTCTAAGCGCTCAAGTCGTTTTTTTCAACTCTTAGGCTTATTTGCGCTAATTGCAGGCTCTTTATTAGTCTTCAAAACGTTAACTGCTCCCACCGAGTTACCGGCTATACAGCAAAAATTATTGCCTTTTATTGAAGTTGATTCACTTAAAAGAATACAACAGGAATTGGCAAAAGCTCGAATAGATAACAGGGCTGTTTTTTTAGAGTTTTCAGCCAGTTGGTGCAGTGATTGCCAAGAAATGGATGCCAAAGTGTTTAATCAAGCTGAGGTTTTTAAAGCTCTGGACAACATGTTGCCACTGCGTGTTGAAATCTCTGAAAAAAGTCCGGAAGTTGCAGCGATTAAAACCTATTTTTCTATTTATGGCACGCCAACGATGTTATTTTTTAATGCCAAGGGAGAGCAACTTTCTCAGCTAACTGCCGTAGGCATAATTAATAAATCGACCCTGATTAAGTTGTTAGCTCAGGCCAAAGCCCCGAGCTAATCAAACGAACAATGCCTGAAAAACAGCGGCGATTAGCCGCCTATTTGGGCATTGTTTTTTTCCAAGGTGAGGACAAACCTGGCAAGTGAATATTATTTGATATCATTAGAAAAAATTTTTATTTTCAATGAAATAGGTGCTCAATTAGTTTTCCACGTGGCTTGCTGCACCTCAAACTCTAGTCCTTTAATTTCCAACGCTTATGTAGCCAAAGCCATTGCTCAGGATGCGCTAAAACCATAGCCTCGAGAGCTTGATTATAGCGAAGCGTATTTTGATAAATTGACTCTTTTCGTGTTTCGTATTCCTGCCACTCTAGTGGTTTGAAAAATTCGAGGACATGTCGACCATCGGGTAAACGAAAACTAGCTGCCGGTACCACTGGAACACCGGTGTTACAGGAAAGGCTTGCTAAAGAGCGGTAAGTTCCTGCTTTTTTTCCAAAAAATTCAACCGCAACTCCATCTCTGTTTACCAAAGAGGCATGCTGATCCATAACAAAAATAACCGCGTGATTTTGATCCAAGGCATCACAAACTTGCTGCAAGGAATTTTTCTTAGGAATAATATTTAAACCAGCCTGATAATAACGGCGAAATAAAATCTTCTCGATTTGTTTGGAGCCAATGGTACGGCGAATAAAATGAAATTGGCCTTGAAATTGTTTAAAATTAAGAACTCCCCCAATTGGGGCAAACTCCCAATTTCCAAAATGACCTGTCAGAACCAGAACCCCTTTATTTTTAGCCACGGTCTGCAACATGTATTCAATACCACGGACTTCAACCTGTTCGCAGAGCTTCTTTTCAGTCATAAACCTAAGTTGAAAGCCTTCTCGAATTGAGGTGGCTAAATGCGAGTAAAAAGCCTTTATCAGGCGATTTTTTTCATCATGATTTAACTGGTCGCCAAAAACCTGATTAATATTAGCCTTAATTATGGCACGACGATAAGGTATAAATCGATTTAGAAACCGTCCTGCCAAGGTGATATCTAATTGCTTGATTTTGTTCTTTAGCTCATTCACAGGCTTTAATCACTAAACAAGAATTAATGCTCGCAAAACCGCGATTAACCATCATTATCGCTTTACCCGAATCCAGATAACGGTGTTCTGAACTTACATTCAATTCTTCACAAGCTTGGGCTGGATTTTTGAAATTGGCAATACCTGGAATGCAATGGTGACGAAAGGCATAGGTGGCTAAAACTGCGTCTATGATTCCAGAGGCGCAAATTGTATGGCCCATTGACCATTTAAATGCGGTGACTGGTACCTTATAGTCGCCAAAAACTCGTTTAATCGCCTGAGCTTCACTATTATCTGATTTACTATTTCCATTGCCATGAGCAATCAGCATACCAATATCGGTTGGGGAAATCTGTTGTTGTTCGAGCGAAAGCGCTAAGAGTTCTGCTAACTGTTCGCCCTGCGCCTCTATTGAAAACAAACCGGAAGCTTCACTGGCTGAAATGCCACCGGCTATTTCACCATAACAGAAAGCTGAGCGAGCACGAGCGCTGGCTTCACTCTCAAGCACCATCGCTGCCGCGCCATCTGCTAAAATAGTACCATCATGTTCTTTATCAAAAGGCTTTAGGTGACGAGCGCTGAGCACTCCAATTTTCTCATAATAAAAAAGACCTTGAGGCTCAATCATATCATAGGCTACAACTACTGCCCGCTCCGCTTGCCCTTGTTTAATAGCATGATAGGCTTCAATCAAGGCTTGAGTACCGCTTACTGCGTGATTGGTAATGTTATGATTTGGGCCTTTAAAACCACAATGAATACCTGTATAAGCCAATACGTTATTGGGCAGGATACGTAACAACCAGGTAGGATGAACTTCTGCAAATAAATTTTCAGCAAATTTTTTCATATCGCCTCCAACCTTCGAAAGAAGAGGCAAAAAATCATTTTGTTGAAAATATTTATTTCCCGGCGACCCTACATATACTGCCGTCAGGTCATTAAAGGCACTACTATCTTCTAAACCGTCTCGATAATTGAGAACCTGGCTGTGGTTGACAGCTTGAATCGCGGCATTTATTCCCATCGCATCTTGACGAGAGATTACCTTTATTAATTTGCGGTCTGGGAGCATTTTTGCTGGCTGAAAATTTTTAAGCTCCCCCGCTAAACGGTGTGACCAGGATGAAAGATCCCATTGCTTAATTTCAGCAATACCTGATTCACCTGCTGAAACTGCGTTCCATGTCAGATCGGCAGTTTCACCTGTAGCGGTTAGCGCACTTAAGCCAGTGATAAAAACACGATTACTATTGCTCATCCATCCACTCCTTCAAAATCTGGATGCTTAAACAGTAAGCAGCTATTAGATCCACCAAAACCAAAGGAGTTCGATAAGACAACTCCTAAGGATTTTTCACGCCAGCCTTCGGTAACATAATCCAAATCACAATCGGGATCAGCAGTAGCCAAATTAGCAGTTTTAGGTATCTGCCCTTCTTTAATTGACATTACTGATAAAACCGCTTCAAGAGCACCGGCTGCAGCTATCAAGTGTCCTGTTTGACTTTTGGTGGAACTGACAGGAATCTGCTTTGCACGTTCAGCAAAAACTGCTTTGATAGCATTGGTTTCACTTAGGTCATTCATTTGGGTTGAGGTGCCATGAGCGTTGATATAATCCACATCTCTGGCTTTAACTCCGGCATCGTTTAAAGCGCCTTGTATTGCTTGAAGAGCACCATCACCATTCGGATGAGAATCGGTGATACGATAGGAACTCAATGAATTGCCTTCACCTGCTAATTCTGCGTAAATTCTTGCACCACGCGCTTTAGCCTTTGACCATTCCTCAAGAATTAAGAAAGCTGCCCCCTCCCCCAAAACAAAGCCATTGCGGGTTCTATCAAAGGGCCTTGATGCAGTAGTTGGCGTATCGTTATAAGTTGATAAAGCGCCTAAAAGACAAAAACTGGATAGGCCCAAGGGATTAATCATCGAATCAAACCCACCGGCTAGCATGAAATCCGCTTCGCCCCGTCTAATTACCTGCATAGCCAATCCTAATGCCTGTCCCCCTGAAGCACAAGCCGTATGCACTGAACTTGCATAACCTTCAATGCCATTTTGTTGCACTAAAAGAGACAAGCCAGAATTGGAGGTAGTTTTACCAAAATCAGCCAAATTAAAATATTTATGGGTGTTTTCTTGTAAACGTTGCCAATCAGGGATGCCATCAGTTGCACAAAGTTGTTGAAATCGATGTAAATAAGAAAACTCTGCGGTCATCATACCGCTACCTGCAACCACGCCCCAGCGTTTCGCTGTTTCTTTGGTCGGCCTAATATTGGCATCATTAAAGGCTTGGTAAGCCGCATCAAGGGCGTATTGGGTAAAGTCCATGGAAAATCGATTATGTTTTCCGCGAATGGCGTCGGGATGAGGCTGAAATTGCTTAACCTCAGCAGCAATCGTAGTAGGGAAAGCACTGGCGTCAAAATGCTTAATGGTATCGATTCCTGATTGACCCGCAAGTAAATTGCGCCAGGTTGATTGTACATCATGACCTAAAGGTGTTACCGCGCCAATGCCAGTAATTGCTACCCGTCTTTTATTCATTTCAGCCACCTTTAGCAGTCATCACTAATTCTAAAACACAAACCCGCTTGCCATCGACTTCGCTACGATAAGTAAGAACTAATTGCTGCTCATCTTGTTGTTTCACTTTGATCTGGCAATTAAGAATATCCCCGGGATAGACAAATTCACTCATTTTAATTTTTCGTAATTCTGTAACTTTATAGGTTTGAGCGTAATCTGCTCTAGCAACAAACTCAGCGGCTAAATTAAGCTTGGATTCGAGTAAAACAGTTAAAGGTAAAACAGGTTTTCTTGGAAAATGATCAGGAAAATACCCAGCTGCTCGGCTTATGCATTTTTGCGCGGCCAGGCTAATACCAGGTTGTGAATCTAAAATTCGATCAAATAACATTAACGGCGCTCTTAGAGCATTTGTACCTAGCTCTAACTCTGAACTTATAGGCGTGGATTGCGGCCAATCGCCGGGTCGGTTGATTTCTTTAAATTGATTATGAATTAGTTGCGAATCTATGAAGTGTTCCATTGGCAACAAAGGTCCCAAAGCACCCTCAATGGTAAATATTAGCTCCCTGCCTACTCTTGCAACACTATTATATTGCACAGCATGCTCGTCGAGTGATTCAATCACAGATTCAAGCAACAAGGTTTCACCTAAATAAGCGGGGCGATGCAAGCGAGCACTAGCTACCACGCCTGCGACTGGTCTTAAACTGAAATCGTTAGCGGCCATTACCGACCAAGCAGCCAATTGCCCGAGCGTTTCTCCAATCAAAGAAGGAACAAAGCAAAGGCGGCCTCTTTCATCAGGGCAAAGATAGGCATCCTCTCTTGTGATATGCTTTATCCCTCGCGCCAATTTGCCGGGAACTAACTGCAAAATTCTATCTACGAATAAAAAACGCATTAGGCAAGCGTTTCACAATTCTTTTTTTCGTTAAGCGCGTTAACAATGAGCTTACAAAAAGTTTCAACAGTAAATAATAGAGGGATTTCATTGACCTTCATATTTGCTTTGAATTGGCCTTCAGGAACTTCACTCAAATAATTTTTAAGCGCTTCCAAACCTTTGGCCGTCAAAACTCCACTTTTTTCAAATTCGTCTTCAGCTAAATCGCCACGAGCATTTTTTTCCAACTGCCCACGTGGGATTTTAATAGCAAATTCTTTTTCCAGCTGAAAAACCAAATCAAGAAAATCGATAGATTCAGCACCTAAATCACTGATTAAACGACTATTTAGTGACACTTCTTCTTCGTCAATAACCAACACATCAGCGATGATTTTCTGCACCTTAGGGTAAATGCTATCTACATTCATGTTTTATCCTCTAATTCAGCACGTTCACAAAATCCCGGATTATATCACAGAATTTTAATAGGCAACCAGACTGAAAGATAAAGATAAACAACCACAGTTAAGTATCTACTTTTTCAGTTTTAAGCAATTTTTAAGTTATAAAAGCCTGTATTAATGCACTTTAATTTGCATTTAACCGACAATACTATAGCCTGCATCCACAAAAAGGGTATGACCATTGATCATTTGAGCCTCAGGTAAACACAATAACCAAATCGTATTGGCAACATCTTCAGGCGTTAAAGGTCTCCCAGCTAAAGAATGGGCTTGATACTCATCAAGAAGCTGCTCACGATTAGGGAAATGTTTAAGCGCATCGGTGTCTACTACTCCGGCTGAAATGGTATTGGCTGTAATTCCATACTCTGCGAGCTCCAGGCTTAGAGATCTAACTAGCGCTTCAAGAGCTGCTTTTGATGCGCCAATAAAGGCATAATTTGGAATAGCACGATGTGCCCCCAAACTTGACAAAGCAATTACTCTGCCGCCTTTATTCATTAGCTCCAAACCCATTGAGACTAAATGATTCAAGGCCAAAGCATTAGTTTCCATACACCAGCGCCAATGCTTGGTACTCATCTTTAAAGCGGGCTTTAATACTCCACTAGCTGCATTCGAGATTAGGAAATCAAGGCTTTGAAAATGCTCACGGAAGATCGAAAACATGTCTTTCACAGATTGCAGATCAGCAACATTTGCTTGTATTGCTAATGCCTTTAGACCCAACTTCTCAATTTCTCCTACCAAGTCTTGAGCCTCATCTGAGCTGTTATAATAGACAATCGCAATATTACAACCAGATTTAGCTAATTTTAGTGCGGTTGCTTTGCCGATCCCTCGGGCACCGCCTGTAATTAAGGCTACTTTATTAGCAAATTGCTCTGCCATTGAATAATTCTCCAAACTTGCTACTCTTCTTTTCAGAAACGAAAGGAAAAGAGACTACTAATTTAAGCTTAAGACAATGCTTCGCTAAAAAATACTTCAAATTACAGCGAATTGTTTTTTCTGTCAATAATGATGGTTGTTGACATTTCTTTGGCTTGGGTTGAAAATTCCTGCTTTTCCCACACTTAACCCGGTATGAAACCTATAATAGGTTTTCAAAAAAAGAGTAAAGCCTTGGAACTGTTTCAACGCTTCTAACTTGTATCATTTGGACAGCCCTCACGAGGTACCTTATTTTTAATGAATCGTTCTTGGTCTAACAGCGTCTTTCCAATTGCAGCCATTTTTTCATTTCGTATGCTGGGATTATTTATGTTAATTCCAGTATTTACTATTTTTGCAACTGAGCTCCAGGGAGCCACGCCGGCGCTTATTGGTTTGGCACTTGGAAGTTATGGATTAAGCCAAGGTATTTTGCAAATGCCCTTTGGCATGTTATCAGACCGATTCGGCAGAAAACCCATTCTTACAATTGGTTTAGTCATTTTTGCTCTTGGCAGTTTACTTGGCGCACACAGTCATTCAATTTATATGATGATTTTTGCTCGCACACTCCAAGGTACGGGCGCAATTGGTTCTGTTTTAATTGCTTTACTTGCCGATCTTACCTTAGACGAACAACGTACCCAAGCGATGGCAGTGATTGGTATGACTATTGGCTTATCTTTTGGTCTTGCAATGGTGATCAGTCCGGCTTTAACAAGTAGCTACGGTTTAGCGGGTATTTTTTATTTAAGCACTTTTTTAGCTTTGGTTGGCCTGGTTTTATTGCACACTTTGATTTCAACTCCCAAAAAAGAATGTTTTCATCTTGACAGCGAAGCGAATCCTTCTTTGTTTAAAGACGTTATAAGGAATAAGCATTTACAACGATTAAATGCAGGCATTTTTCTTCAACATTTTATTTTAACTGCCACTTTTTTTATTATTCCAATACTGTTACAGGAACAAATTAAATTAAGCAATTTAACGCAACAATGGCATTTTTATCTACCACTGATGCTTTTTTCCTTTGTACTAATGATTCCATTTATTATCATGGCAGAAAAAAAACGAAGGATGAAATCAGTTTTTTTAATGTCGGTAGTGCTAACTTGCCTTAGTCAGTGGTTATTAGCCTGGGTAGGGCATCATTGGCTAAGCCTTTGTGCATTGATGTTTTTCTATTTTACTGCTTTCAATATTCTCGAAGCCACACTCCCTTCTCTCGTTTCCAAGCAAGCGCCTTTAGCTTCAAAAGGTACGGCTATGGGCGTTTATTCCAGTTGTCAATTTCTAGGGATTTTTGCGGGCGGTAGTACTGCGGGTCTACTTTATCAATTCTCTGGGAGCACAGGAATTTTTATTTGCAATGGAATATTAAGCCTGCTGTGGCTTATACTTGCTCTTGCCATGAAACCAGAGGCTTATTTCTCTACCCTTATTATAAGTTACACACAACCTTTAATAAACAAAATGGATTTAATCTCAGGTTTAAAAACACTCAAGGGCGTGAAAGATGCTGTGATTGGCCAAGAAGAGGAACTAATTTACCTGCGCATTGATAAGCGAAACTATCTTTTTGGAAGTGCAGAAAAAATTCTAAACGAACAAGATCTTAAATCCATTTAAGGCTTGATGATAATTTTCTTAGACCTGAATTTCGATAATTTAATCAATTTCAGCTAAAGCTACGAAATTGTAGCAAGATTAGTTATAATCGATTTCTAACTTTCGCATGCAGGAGAATAAAAAATGGCTCGTGGAATTAATAAAGTCATTTTGGTAGGCAATGTTGGGGTGGATCCTGACGTTAGATACCTGCCAAATGGCAATGCTGTAACAACCTTATCAATAGCTACCAGTGAATCATGGAAAGACAAGCAAACTGGCGAGAAACAAGAACGTACTGAATGGCATCGTGTCGTTTGCTTTAATCGCCTGGGTGAGATTGCAGGTGAATACCTTCGAAAAGGTTCCAAGCTCTATGTGGAAGGCAGTTTGCGTACACGTAAATGGCAAGATCCGCAGGGACAAGATCGCTATACCACCGAAATTGTTGCCTCAGATATTCAAATGCTTGATAGCAAAGGCGGTTCATCTTCTTCCTATGATGAAATGTCATCGCCCCCTCAACAAGCTCAGCAGCCACAAAACACTCGCAAACCCCAACCGGCTACTCAAGTCGCACAGGATGCCTTTGACGAACTGGATGATGACATTCCGTTTTAAAACCTAGTTCGTTATACCTTTCAGCCCGCCTATGCGCGGGTAAATTATATTTTATTATTAGACTTCTTGATAATACCCATAATGAGAACGACCTATCCTAACCTTTCTAATGCGCTTTTTTCCAAAGTACGCCAGTGCGTACTAGCATTGCTCTATGGACAACCCAATCGTAGCTTTCATACTAATCAAATTATCCGTTTAACTCACTCAGGGACAGGGGCGGTTCAACGAGAACTTGAGAAATTGGCTGCTGTTGGACTCATAACCAAGCAATCGATTGGCAATCAGAAACATTATACAGCTAATTGTACATCGCCACTGTTTACAGAATTACGCAGTATTGTATTAAAAACATTTGGATTAGCTGATGAGCTTAGAGAAGCACTTGCACCTATTGCCTCACAGATACATATCGCTTTTATTTATGGCTCTATTGCTAAACAAGAAGACATCGCTACCAGTGATGTTGATTTGATGTTGATATGCGACAACTTAACTTATGCCGAATTATTTAAATTGCTTGAAGAAGCGCAAGTAAAATTGGGGCGTCCCGTTCATCCAACTTTTTATTCCCCAGAAGAATGGACACGTAAATACCAAGCAAATAATAATTTTTTAACCCAACTCATTAAACAACCCAAAATTTTTCTCATAGGAACTGAGGACGAGCTTACCAAACTTGGATAAAACAGAGTATAAGATAAGGGATATTATTGAAATTGAGGCAACTGCTGAAGGATTTAACCGCAGCACAAACTTTATTAGCCCATGTCAGTTCTTTAAAGTAATTTTCATATTTTTATAATTAATGATTGAATGGTAGAGGTATTAATGGCTGGCTGGATTACAGGTAACTGTGAAGTCAATGGGATAAAGCTGCACTACACTCGAACCGGCGGTTCTAAGCCTCCTATTGTTCTACTCCATGGGCTAATGTTAAATGGAGCCTGCTGGACCCCTTTAGCGCGAGAGCTGGAGGGAGAATTCGATGTTATTATGCCTGACGCTCGGGGACATGGATATTCCAGTGCTCCCGAATATGGCTACTGCTATGAGACTCTTGGCTCTGATGTTCTAAGTCTTATCGAAACTCTGTGGCTAACCGCTCCAGTTATACTCGGTCATTCTATGGGAGGAATGACCGCCGCGGTAGTTGCCAGTCGTAAACTGCAGCCCTTGGCAGGTATTATCCTGGCCGATCCAACTTTTCTAACGCCGCAACAACAGATGGAAGTTTACGAAACTAAGATTGCGGAGCAACATCGTAAAGTTCTTATGAAAACAAGGGAAGATTACATGGCTGAGGTGGAGGGTCGACATAATCGACGCTCACCGGAACTCATCAAACTATTCGTGCAAGCAAGGTTCCAAACCAGCATTCATGCTTTCGAAATTTTGAAGCCACCCAATCCGGATTATCTGCAACTGATTAAAAGCCTCGGTGTCCCAAGCCTGCTTCTCTTTGGTGAAGTTGGCTCAGTAATTTCTGCTGAAATGGCTGCTGAACTTAGTGGGCTCAATTCCAACTTAAAGACCGTGCAGATCCCGAAAGCGGGTCATGCAATTCCCTTTGATCAGCCCGAGGCTTTTTCGGTTGTCGTTCAAACTTTTTTGCAGTCGTTACGTATTCAAAACTTAGTCTAGATTGAGAAAAATCATCAAGGAGTTGTGAATCATTTACCAATAGATGCTAATTACAAATCCACTAGCCCCCAGGTAAAAAGATATTTTCAGTACTATCATCTTCTTCAGGCAACTCACTCTGTTTTTTCATCCAAGCCGTTGTCAGATCCTTCTCTCGCTTTGTGATAACGTCAGAGAAAAACACAGGTCTGTTGGTTAAATAACGTCCTGCCATAATGGCTAAGCCCAAGCCTGCAAATAGAATGCTAACCAACATTAAAGCATCAGCAAAGAGTCGCCTAGTACTATGTTTATGATGAAATTCATGATGGGCTATATCAATAATTTCTTTAACTTGTATTTTTTTTGGTTTATCAGAGGTACGAATTTCTAAAGCTTGGAGGTAAAAACGATCAATTGATTCAATATAATCTTCGTCATCGCGTCGAGCAGTATCTTCTGTTGTTTTTTCATGATGAAATTGATGAAGTATTGCTAAATCCTGGATTAGTGTATTTGTAAGCCTTTTTTCAACAAATAATTTGTTAATTGCTTGCCAGAGTTTTTCATCGTTTAGGATGTCATTTTCCAGAAAATTAGTTTCTGGCTTTAAAGTCTTTAAATACTGCGACATACTCGTCGCTATAATAGAAATTTTCCGATTTTGGGGCAGACGACTCAATAGTGGTATTAAAAGCTCAGGGTTGCTTTTGGCAATATCCATTACAGTAAAGCCTGCAATATTTGGCACATTAATAGCATCGAATCGTTGCTCTTCCGGTAATAATTCGAGAGTTTTTAAAAGGTGATCTTTATGGGTTATAAGAAGATGAAATATCGTATCACCTTTACTATTTGCCAGATTTGCCACAGCAAGTCTTTGTTCAAGCGGGAATGATTCAAGTATGCTGTGAAACATAGCTGGCAGCCTACCTGCATTGTGCAATACCATGTTGCCCTCAGAATTCAACAATTGTAATGCAGCAAACCTTTGAGGAAGGGTTAATAAGCTAAGTATCATTTGGAGTGATTGCGGTGTCCAGATAGTCGTATGTAAAATTGTATTGCCGTTTTCATCCAGCAGGTTCACAAAGTCAAATCGCTGGTCAGACGATAACCGTTCAACTATTGTTTTAATAACTTGAGGATTTTCCAAGGCCACTTCTAATGAATTAAATGGTATTTTTGCCACCGCTTGAAACAGCTGATTCTGGGGAATTAGATTAAGAATTTTGTTTAAAAAATCCAGGTCATAAGTTTTAATTACCAAAAATAGCGGCGAGTATTTTGTATTAAAAATATCATCAGACAATGATACCAGTATTGCTTTAAGCGATTCAGGATCTACAAAGTGCCGCAGAGTTTTTTGCAACACTGTTTGCCCGTTTCTATCTTTTATATCCTTGACCGCTCCTAAGATATTGGGCTTTGGTAAAGCTTCAAGTAAGGCTTTAAGGGATTCAGGATACTCTGCAGCCTTATGCAAAAGAGTGTCCATTTCCTCATCATAATCCCAGATCATCCAAGCTTCGAGTTTTAATAATTTTATTGTTTTGGTTAATAAAATCCTGTTATTTGCTTTTATTGCCAATAATATTAGCGATTTACCTAATTTAAGCAGTTGTTCATCAGACAAGGATTCGAGAATTGCTTGTAAAGATTTTGAATTGGTTTCTGCTAATTGCAATGTGGTTCTGCCCAGTACATCAGGCATCAGAACTGCTTCAAGCCTTAATTCTTGGGGTAAGGTATCCAGAATCACCTTAAGAAGTCCCTCTGTCGCTTCATGCAAAAGAGGAATTCCTCTATGTTTAAATTTAATTGCAGCAATTCGTTGAGTTTTTGTAAATGCGTTGAGAACTTCCTTTAACATTGTTTCATCATTAGTTCTCATTACCCAAGAACAAATGGGTTCTTCCAGATTAAAGCGAGAATAATTTTCCGCAATCGCTTTTGCCAAGGCCTGTTTTTGTTCCTGACTAAAAAAGCCGCTTCGAATAACCCTTGCAAGCCTATAAAAAAGCATATCAAAGTTTTTTAATGTTAGATTTTTCCAAATAACCTGATAAAAAGTAGGAGGAAAATCAATAATTAGACTAATCATTTGATCAAAGGTTTCAGGTTTAATACGCTTAATAACTTCTTTTACTAGTATTTCAGGAAACACCGACATAAGTTGTGAATCTTTCTTAGTATCGAGAGTATGTTTAGGTCCATATTTATCCCGCAAAATCTTTAAATCAATAGGACGCATCTCTGGCGGTGAAGTTAATAAAGGTAGAGCTTTATTATGCTGAATAATGTGGGTTAAATTGGTTGCCGTTGTCTCAACGCATTGTCCTTTCAAAATTTCTTCATCAATCACGCGCCCAAGAGTGGTATTTCCCCCCTGCAAGGCTCTTAATTCATCTCGTACCTGTTTAGGCAATGGATTAAACCAGGCAAAAAATCGTTCGACGGCCTCTGTAGAGAACTTGGAAGCATAACCCTGCCCGGTCATGTTATTGCCGCCTAAAATAAGGCCTTGGATTAATTGGTTGATAGCATCTATGGGAGCTATACCTTTATTATTTAGAGTTACTACATCCAAAGAGAGGCCTTTTAGACTGCTACTATGTTCATAGAGTTTTTTTTCAAGGTCGGGGTATTCTTTGTGCAAAAGATTTTTTAAATCAGCTTGCTGAGCTAGAGGAAAGTGCTGAATTTCTCTAGCATCAAAAAGAGTTTCATGAGAAAAAACATAATGACGGAAATTGTCTAGACTAGGTTCCTGCTCTTGAAATTTTTTAAGACGCTTAAGTTTAAGAGTGGGTTTAGCTTTTCTCATTAGTTCTCGAGCACTCTGACCTGAGATATTTTCAATCATTAAATCAGCTTGTAAGTGTATTTTGATACCTGGAACAACAATTTCAAACATCTCATCCATAGTTTTTGGTTCAAAAACCAATTGTGCGATTTGCCAATAAAGCTGATTGGTAGGACTGTCAGGCATGTCTTGGAAAGAGATAGAAGTATTTTTGTCTTTTTCACGAAAAGCACAGCGCGTCATAAAAAAATCTTCAAAATTTTTGTTATTAAGCATCGTGTTTAATAGTGTAACTTCTTGTTTTAATTCAGCTAGGAGGAGGCATTGTTTAGCACTGGTGAAGTCGCGAGGAATATTTTCACTCTCCAGTAGAGCCTGTGACTCAATAAGTAATTGGCTAATTTTCTGTTTTAGATCAAATAACATTATATTTCCTCGATTTAAAGCCCCTTAAACTTAAGCAGCTCTCTTAAATACTTCTATTAGGCTAATAATTAATTTAATTTATTCTCATCTAATTAAGTTTGCTTATACACAGCCACTTAGTCTGTAATTACTAAATTATAACCAGTATTTATTAAGATTTTATTAAACGATTAATGAGTTGACAGGAATCGCATTGACTCAAATACTTGGTACCGAAGGAAAATCAAAAAACGAATTGACTTAACATTGATTGTTAATGAGGAAGTGTAACAATAGGAAATGAACTTAAATTTATTTAAAACATTAGTATAGTTAAATATCAAGGATCAAAAAGGTAAGTTAACAAATCAATTTTTAAAAGCTGCAACAACTACTAATAATTCAGGGATACAGCCCTCAATCATCGTCAAACTCGCAAGACAATATATACTTTTGCTTTAAGCTATTAGTATTAACATCACACCGGCTTAATAAGTTTGTCTAGATTAGATAAAAAAAAACCGCCATAAGGCGGGTTTTTAAATAAGAAAAATATTATTCTACCTCTTCAACCTTTTGTGCTTTAGCAGGTCTATCTACTAATTCAACAATAGCCATTGGTGCATTATCACCTGGGCGATATCCACATTTTAAAACACGGACATATCCACCGGGACGCTCTACATAGCGAGGACCTAAGGTAGTAAATAATTTACCAACTGCAGATTTAGATCGAAGTTTGTCAAAAACGAATCGTCTAGAAGCAACTGAGTCACCTTTACTAACAGTGATAAGCGGCTCAATATAACGTCTCAATTCCTTTGCTTTAGGCAAGGTTGTTTTGATTAACTCATGTTCAATCAAAGAGGTGCACATGTTAGAAAACATAGCTCTTCTATGGCTGCTAGTACGACTAAACTTTCGGCCAGTATTACGGTGACGCATAACTAAAACTCCTAATATTACTCGCCAAGATTTGCTGGCGGCCAATTCTCTAGTTTCATCCCTAAAGATAAAGAGCGTGATGCTAGTACATCTTTAATTTCTGTCAGGGATTTTTTACCTAAATTTGGTGTTTTTAATAATTCATTCTCAGTTTTTTGAACCAAGTCACCAATATAATATATATTCTCAGCTTTTAAACAATTTGCTGAACGAACAGTTAATTCTAAATCATCAACGGGTCGCAATAGGACAGGATCAAAATCGTTGCGCTCTTTGTTGTCAGCACGAGATTCTTCAAATTTCATGTCCACAAATGCATGTAATTGACGTTGCAAAATAGAAGCTGCAATACGAATTGCTTCTTCCGGATCTAAAGTACCATTTGTCTGTAAATCAATAGTAAGTTTATCCAGATCTGTTCGATTTTCTACACGAGCATTATCAACAAAATAAGCCACTTTTATTACCGGAGAGAAAGTATTATCAATTTTTAACTTACCAACCGATTTAAGGGCAATTTCATCATCAACTGCGCGAACAAAAGAATCTGTAGAATGGAAGCCAACACCTTTTTCAACTTTTAAGGTCATACTCAATTTAGCTTTTTCATTCAAAGTTGCAATAACTAACTCAGGGTTTATAATTTCTTGACCATGTGTCAACTGAATGTCGCCAGCTGTTACTTGGCAAGGTCCTTCCTTAGTTAAAGTTAATAATGCTTCTTGTCCTGTAGTTATTCTTATAGCTACTTGTTTGAGGTTCAAGATAATATCAACAACATCCTCTTTGACCCCTTCAATTGTGCTGTATTCGTGCAAAACACCATCAATATCAACTTCAGTAATTGTGCTTCCCGGCATTGAAGAGAGTAAAATTCGTCTCAGTGCATTACCAAGTGTATGTCCATAGCCGCGCTCTAGGGGTTCAAGTACAATCCTTGAGTGATTAGGCGTCTCTGCATGTACTTTCAGTACTGTAGGTGTCAGCATTTCATTTATTTCAGTATACATTCGGCTAGGTCTCCGCGCTTACTTAGAGTAAAGTTCTACGACTAAATTAACATTGTAAAGATTAGATAAGTCATTTAGCGTTGGCGTTGAGGTAAATGTACCATTCAAAGAACTAGAATCAATTGTTAACCAATCGCAAGGTGCACGCTGCTCAGATAGTGCAATTGCAGCTTGAACACGGCCTTGGGCTTTCGCTTTTTGACGTATTGCAATAACATCACCAGGATTGACTAAAAACGATGGTATATTAACCTGTTTATCATTAACTAAAATGGCTTTATGAGCAACCAACTGTCTTGCCTCTGCTCGTGTACTGGCAAAACCCATACGGTAAACTACATTATCCAACCGTTTTTCTAACAACGCCATTAAGTTCTCACCGGTCGACCCTTTTTGTCTAGCAGCTTTAGCATAGTAATTTCTGAATTGTTTTTCTAATACGCCATAAAGACGTCTAATCTTTTGCTTCTCTCGTAATTGCACGCCGTAGTCGCTTAATCTTGGGCGCTTCTCACCATGTTGACCAGGTAATTTTTCAGATTTACATTTAGATTTGTGATCACGTACGCCACTTTTCAAAAATAAATCAGTACCTTCTCTACGTGATAATTTACATTTTGGACCTAGATATCTAGCCATTAAATAACTCCCGAACTTTATACACGACGTTTTTTAGGAGGCTTACATCCATTATGAGGTATGCCTGTTACATCAGTTATTTCTACTATTTTAAAATCTTGCGATATCAATTCACGAATTGTTGATTCACGGCCTGGCCCAGGGCCATGCACAAATACCGCAACAGATTTCATTCCATATTCTTTTGCTACAACAGAAGCTCTCTCAGTTGCAATTTGAGCAGCATAAGGTGTACTTTTTCTAGATCCACGAAAACCAGAGCCGCCAGAAGTTGCCCAACATAAAGCGTTACCTTGACGATCTGTAAAAGTAACGATTGTATTATTAAAAGAAGCATGAACGTGCACAATACCATCTGAGACCACACGTTTAACTTTTTTTCTTACTTTCTGCTGTTTTGCCTTTGTTATAGCCATCTTTTTTTCCTACATAAAAATTAGTTAGAGCCACCTTTACGTTTACCTTTCCGGGTACGAGCATTTGTTTTAGTTCGTTGACCACGTAAAGGTAAACCTCGACGATGTCTAAGGCCTCTATAACAGCCAAGATCCATAAGCCGCTTAATATTCATAGTGACTACACGACGTAAATCACCCTCAACAGTCATCTTGCCAATCTCTGTACGTAATGCTTCCAGCTTATCTTCAGATAATTGTCCTACTTTAGTTGACGGTTCAATGCCTACTGTTTCACATAAAGTTATTGATGTTGTTTTGCCAATTCCGTAAATCGACGTCAATCCAATCACGATATGTTTGTGATCTGGTATGTTAACACCTGCAATACGAGCCATTAATCTCTCCGAACGTTATTTTGCTCTGCCAGAAAGGGACAGAAGAATACTATTATAATAAGTCAAAATCAAGCGAGGAATTAATTTCTGCTACCTCATTCACTATAGATACGATTGTCTTTCACACATCTTGAACAAAAATATTGTTCTTAGGGATAAAATAAATTAAACATCTAATTTTAATTAACCTTGATATACAACCATTTTCTAACTTTTAAAACCGCCTGATTAAAACATTAACCTTGTCTTTGCTTATGCCTTGCATCTTTACATATAACGCGTATTACTCCATTGCGTTTAATAATTTTGCAGTTACGACAAAGTCGTTTTACTGATGCTCTAACTTTCATTAAAAACTCCGATAATAATCATAAAAGACCGGGCAATTTAGTCCCTTTAAAATTAGCTTTTTTCATCAATGAATCATATTGTTGAGTCATAAGATGAGCTTGTACTTGTGCTACAAAGTCCATAATTACAACCACTATGATTAGCAGTGAAGTTCCACCGAAATAGAAGGGTACATGCCAGGTATACATCAAAATTTGCGGTAATAAGCACACTAAAACCAAATAGAGGGCTCCTACCAAAGTTAACCTCGTCATAACCAAATCAATATATCTTGTTGTTTGCTCACCTGGACGAATTCCTGGAATATACGCACCAGATTTTTTTAAATTATCCGCTGTATCTTTGGGATTAAATACTAGCGCAGCATAAAAGAATGCAAAGAATAAAATTGCTGCACCATATACAATCAAATACAAAGGTTGTCCAGGCGATAAAGCCATGCCAATATCCGCAAGCCAATCCATTCCTTTACCTTTAGCAAAAAATTGCGCAAGCGTAGCCGGAAGTAAGATTATACTTGAAGCAAATATGGGTGGAATAACTCCAGACATATTTATCTTTAATGGTAAATGACTTGTTTGTGCTGCATATACTTTGCGACCATGAGTACGCTGAGCATAATTAACCCTTATTCGTCGCTGAGCTCGTTCCATGAAAACAACAAACCCAGTTACAACCACTACAATTACGGCAACAAATATTAAGGTAAGCGCTTGCATCTGCCCTTCCTTCACCTGTTGAAAAACAGAAGCAAGAGCATTAGGCATGCTGGATACTATACCTGAAAAAATAATCAGCGAAATACCATTTCCAACACCTTTTTCAGTAATTTGTTCGCCTAACCACATCAAGAACATCGTGCCAGTAACTAAGGTCACAACAGCAGTAAAGTAGAAAAATATATCTGGGCTCATAGCAATTTGCTGACTAGCAAGCCATCTCGCCATTCCTAACGATTGGAAAATTGCCAATATGAGTGTTAGATAGCGAGTATACTGATTAATTTTTCTGCGTCCAGACTCACCTTCCTTTTTGAGTTGCTCAAGGCTCGGTGATACCACAGAAAATAACTGAATTATAATCGACGCAGAAATATATGGCATAATTCCTATCGCAAACACTGTCACTCTTGACAATGCTCCTCCAGAAAACATATTAAATAAACCAAATATTGTATTTTGCTGTTCGCCAAAAAAATTCGTTAGCTTTTGCGGATCTAATCCAGGAACAGGTATATGTGCACCCAATCGATAAACCAAGATTCCTAAAATCACAAAAATTAATCTTGATTTAAGCTCAGCTAATCCGCCCTTGGACTGACTACTACTCTGCCTTTGCATATTCATAGTCACTCTATAATGCTTCCACCAGCTTGCTCAATCGCAGCTCGAGCCCCTTTAGTGACACGCAAACCTTTGAGTTTTAGCGGAACGTTAACTTCACCAGATAAGATAACCTTAACTTCACGTATAGATTTATTAACTAAGCCTGATGATTTTAATAATTCCAAATCAATTGTTTCAGAATTTAATCCAGCAAGTTCGCTTAGCGTCACTTGATCAACGGTCTTGGAAACACGAGAGGTAAATCCCATTTTAGGCAAACGTCTTTGAATAGGCATTTGGCCACCTTCAAATCCGACCTTATGATATCCACCCGCTCTTGCTTTTTGGCCTTTATGACCTTTTCCAGAAGTTTTTCCTAAGCCAGATCCAATTCCACGTCCAACCCGTCTTCTATTAGGTTTTGAACCAGGATCTGGAGACAGTGTATTCAAATTCATTACTTACACTCCTCTACTTGCAACATGTAGTATATTGAATTAACTAAACCACGAATGGCTGGTATATCATTATGAACAACACAAGAATTCAATTTACCTAAACCTAATTGCTTAGCAATTTCAATGTGTTTTGATTTACGTCCAATAGTAGATTTCACCAAAGTAATTTTTAATTTCTTACTCATTATTTATCCGCCATTATTTCAGCAACAGATTTACCGCGTTTAGCCGCCACATAATCAGGAGTTCCGATTTGGGTAAGCGCTTTAATAGTTGCACGTACGATGTTACTTGGATTAGTTGATCCAATGCTTTTTGCTAAAATATTTTGCACGCCAAGTACTTCAAGTACGGCTCTCATTGCACCACCAGCAATAATTCCAGTACCTTCACTAGCTGGCTTCATGAATACTTTAGAAGCACCATAGTTACAAGTAATTTCATGATAAATTGTCGTACCTGCTAAAGCGATGTAAGTCATATTCTTTCGAGCTTGTTCCATTGCTTTTTGTATTGCAATTGGTACTTCACGTGCTTTTCCACGCCCGAAGCCTACTTTACCTTTACCATCGCCAATAACAACTAACACTGCGAAGCCAAAAACTCGGCCTCCCTTGACAACTTTCGCTGTTCGATTAACAGAAACCAATTTTTCCTGGAGTCCGTCTGTTTTCATAGAATCATCAAATGCCATAATCGTTCCTTAAAAATCTAACCCAGCTTCACGGGCGCCGTCAGCCAAAGCTTTAACACGACCATGGTATTTATACCCAGCTCGGTCAAAAGAGACTTCAACTACGTTATTAGCCTTAGCTCTTTCACCTAATAATTTACCCACAAGCTGTGCTTGCTCGACTTTCGTTCCAGTTAATTTGGACTTGAGTTCTTTATCAAGAGTAGATGCTGAAACAATTACCTTATCACCACCCTCACTACGAATAACAATCTGTGAGTAGATGTGTGAACCGCTTCTATGAACCACTAATCTTGGTCTAGTTGAATAGCGTAATATTGCTTTAGTCTTGAGACCTCGACGGACACGGGTTTTAAATTTATTCATGATTTACACCTTATTTCTTTTTGGCTTCTTTACGAACAATATTTTCACCTGCGTATTTTACGCCTTTACCCTTATAGGGCTCTGGTGGTCTGAATGCTCGTATTTCAGAAGCAACTTGACCTAGAAGTTGTTTATCAATACTACGAATAATAATTGTAGTATTGTTAGGCGTTTCAGCTGTAACACCTTCAGGCAAGTTATACTCAATTGGGTGCGAGAAGCCTAATGACAAAGTCACTAGTTTGTTGTTTGCTTGTGCTCGATAACCAACCCCTACTAATTCCAAAGTTTTATCAAATCCATTAGTAACACCTTTGACCATATTACTAACTAACGCTCTAACTGTACCAGCATGCGCCCACGCAGTTGTATCATTTGAAGCAGGGCTAAAAGTAATTTTTTTACTATTATCTTCACTTTCACAAACTTTTACATGTTTATTGTAGTGTTGAACTAAAGAACCTTTAGGCCCTTTAATGGTCAGGGTATCTTTACCCACAGTTAGCTCAACATTTGCTGGTAACTCTATGGGGGCTTTTGCTACTCTAGACATTTCTTTCCTCTCAAGTATTAGGCCACTTCACAGATTATTTCACCACCAAGACCATTATTTCTCGCCGCTATATGTGTCATAACTCCTTTAGAAGTTGTCAAAATAGCAACGCCGAAACCCGGTATCGAGGGTGGTAGATCTTTAGAAGATTTATAAATCCTTAAACCCGGACGACTTATACGTTTAATACGCTCAATAACAGGTCGACCATGATAATACTTTAATTGTATTGTCATTGATTTAAGATTATTTTCTAGAGGCTGTACATCATAATCTAATATATAACCTTCTTCTTTTAGTACCCTTGCAATTTCTTCTTTTAATTTAGAGGAATTCAGGGTTACGCTCTCATGTTTAGCTTGCTGACCATTGCGAATTCTAGTCAACATGTCAGCAACAGGATCATGCATACTCACAGTTGTTCTCCATAAAAAAATTTACCAGCTGGATTTACGACCACCTGTGACATTTCCAGCCATAAGCTGTTGTCTAAGGCAAATCCTGCAAAGTCCAAATTTGCGATAAACGGCATGCGGACGTCCACATTGCTGACAACGCGTGCTGTTTCTTACAGGATTAGAATTTAATGGAAGTTTACCAAGTTTAAGTTGGGCAGCCATTATTGCATCAACATCCTGAGACGATTTGATTATAACTTTTAGTTCATTTCTTCGCTCTTTGTATTTCGCGACAAGTTTTGTTCTTTTCTTTTCGCGTGCGAGAATAGATTTTTTAGCCACAATATATTACCTTTTTTAGTGTTTATCTCTGTCTTTCAAAGGCAGGTTAAAAGCTGTTAACAAGGCCTTCGCTTCTTCATTTGTTTTAGCACTAGTAGTTATACAAATATCTAAACCACGAATACCATCAGTTTTATCAAAATCTATTTCTGGAAAAACTATTTGCTCATGAATTCCCATACTATAGTTCCCAGTACCATCAAATGATTTGGGATTTAAGCCACGAAAATCGCGAACTCGTGGTAAAGTTATATTGATTAAACGATCCAAAAACTCATACATTTTTTTACTTCGTAAAGTTACTTTGCAACCAATCGGCCAACCTTCACGAATTTTAAAACCTGCCAGTGATTTTTTTGCATTAGTTACAACAGGCTTTTGTCCAGATATTAAAGTCATATCTTCCACAGCGTGTGTCATAACTTTTTTATCCCCAACAGCCTCTCCAACACCCATGTTCAGAGTGATTTTAAGGATCTTTGGAACTTCCATCACACTTTTATAGCCGAATTTTTTAACCATCATTTCGACTACTTCTTTCTTGTAGAACTCTTTAAGTCTAGCCATTTCCGTCACCTAATTAGACAAGGTCAATTACTTCATTATTTGATTTATAGTATCTAACTTTGTTCTTTTTACCGTCTTTTTCAATAAATTTAAAACCGACTTTATCTGGTTTGCCTGCAGGATTACATATAGCAACATTAGAAATATCTATTGGAGCGTCTATGGTGATTATGCCACCGTCCTGCTTTAACTGAGGATTAGGTTTAACATGCTTTTTAATAGTGTTAGCACCTTCAACAATCACTTTTTTCCCAGCCATTTTAGCTTTACCAACTACACCTTTACTTTTTCCGGCTATAACAATTACTGTATCACCCGATTTTATACGTTTCATAGCTTACCCCTATTACAATACTTCGGGCGCAAGAGATATGATTTTCATAAACCGCTCTCTTAGCTCACGAGTTACAGGGCCAAATATACGTGTACCTATAGGCTCGTTTTGGTTATTCAGAAGTACAGCTGCGTTACCGTCAAAACGTATAAGTGAACCATCATCTCGGCGTACACCTTGACAAGTTCTAACTACAACGGCTTTCATTACAGCACCTTTCTTCACTTTACTTCGTGGTATTGCATCTTTAATGCTTACTTTAATTACATCACCAACACGTGCATAACGTCTGTGTGATCCACCAAGCACTTTGATACACATCACTCTACGTGCTCCGCTATTATCTGCAACTTCGAGCACAGTTTGCATTTGTATCATTTAATTCTCCAGCTCTAAATTCGACCAGAAAAAGGCTGCTGATTATATCAGGCCTCTCGCAGCTTTAAAAGAAAAACAGTTAACATCAAGAAATTACTTCTACAAGGACCCAACTTTTCATTTTTGAGAGTGGTCGAGATTCACGTATTTTTACTGTATTTCCGATCTTACTTACTTGATTTTCATCATGAGCATGCAGTTTTGTTCTGCGTTTCATGATTTTTCCGTATTTTGGATGTTTGACAGTTCGCTCAACCAATACAACAATAGTTTTTTGCATTTTATCACTAACAACCTTACCTACTATAGTTCTGCCAGCTGATTCACTATTTTCCATCACTCTTTCCCACCTTTTCAGACATGATTGTTTTAACACGAGCAATAGCTTTTCTGACTTGGGTAATTAAGTGTGTCTTATCAAGAGAGCCACTTGCTTTTCTGATTCGCATATTTAATTGCGATTTACGTAGAGATAGTAATTCAGATTGCAGTTCCTCAACAGCTAAGCTTCTTAACTCTTTAATATCTTTCATCACATCACCTTACGCTCTTCAAACATTACTTTGAAAGGCAATTTAGCTTTAGCTAGATCAAATGCTTCCATCGCTAGCTCTTTACTAACACCTTCCATTTCAAATAATACTTTTCCTGGCTGAATCTGAGCAACCCAGTATTCAACGCTACCTTTACCTTTACCCATTCTTACTTCAAGTGGTTTTTGAGTAATAGGTTTATCTGGAAATACTCGGATCCAAATTTTTCCACCACGCTTAATATGCCTGGTCATTGCTCGTCGTGCTGCTTCAATTTGACGAGCGGTCAAACGTCCTCGTTCGATAGCTTTAAGTCCGAATTCCCCAAAGCTTACAGTTGAGCCTCTAAGAGCTAAACCGCGGTTCCTTCCTTTCATTTGCTTACGATATTTCGTTCGTTTTGGCTGTAACATGATTGTAATTCCTCACTTACTTACCGCTTTCGCTGTTGCGTGATTTTTGCGGAAGAACTTCCCCTTTAAAAATCCAGACTTTAACACCTATGATTCCATAAGTAGTTTTTGCTTCAGCAGTTCCATAATCAACGTCTGCGCGAAAGGTATGCAGAGGGACTCGTCCTTCACGGTACCATTCACTTCTTGCAATTTCGGCACCACCTAAACGTCCACTAACACAAATTTTAATTCCCTTTGCTCCTGCTTTCATTGCAGAAGTTACTGCTCTTTTCATCGCACGTCTGAACATAACACGCTGTTCCAACTGCTGAGCTATACCTTCTCCAACAAGAACTGCATCGAGCTCAGGTTTTCGAATTTCTTCAATGTTTAAGTGAACAGGCACTCCAAGCTTGGCTGCAATCTCTGCTCTCAAGGTTTCTATTCCACCACCTTTTTTGCCAATAATTACACCAGGCCGTGCTGTTAGAATAGTAACGACAGCATTATTAGCTGGTCGTTCAATTTTAATTTTGCTTACGGCAGCGGACATTAATTTTTTCTTCAAATCTTTACGAAGATTAATATCCTGGTTTAAGTATTGAGCATAATTCTTGGAAGCATACCACTTTGAGTTCCAATCTTGAGTTATACCTAATCGTATACCTATAGGGTTAACTTTTTGTCCCATTGCTATTCCTCGTCAGACACTTTAATTGTGATATGGCAGGTTCGTTTACAAATACGATTTGCACGACCTTTAGCACGAGGACTAATTCGTTTCAAAGTTGCTGCCTCATCCACACAAACCACACCTACTTTGAGTTCATCAATATCAGCGCCGTTGTTATTTTCAGCGTTTGCTATAGCAGACTCTAATAATTTCAACATTAACTGCGCACCCTTTTTTGGGGTAAATTTCAAAACATCAATTGCCTTGGATACTTTCATTAATCTAATCATATCCGCGACTAATCTGCCTTTTTGAGCAGATAGTGGTGCATTTCTTAATTTTGCTATAACTTCCATCATTGCCTCTTACTTACCTTTGGCTTTTCTGTCACCAGAATGGCCTTTAAAAGTGCGGGTCATTGCAAACTCACCTAATTTATGACCAACCATATTATCTGTAATATAAACAGGAACATGGTCCTTACCATTATGAACAGCTATTGTAAGATCGATCATCTCGGGTACAATTGTTGAACGCCTAGACCAAGTTTTAATCGGTTTTTTTGACTTAGACGCAATTGCCGCTTCAACTTTATTTATTAAGTGAGTATCGACAAAAGGGCCTTTTCTAATAGAACGTGTCACCTTGATATCCTCTTAGCTAATTATTTTTTCTTACGTCTTCTGACAATGAAACGATCAGTACGCTTATTACTTCTAGTTTTGTACCCTTTAGTTGGCACACCCCAAGGAGTTACTGGATGACGTCCACCAGATGTTCGACCTTCGCCGCCACCATGTGGGTGATCAACAGGATTCATAGCAACACCACGAACTGTTGGTCTAATTCCTCTCCATCGGTTTGCTCCAGCTTTACCAAGAGAACGTAAGCTGTGTTCACTATTACTTACTTCACCAATAACTGCTCTACATAAGGTCTGAACTTTACGCATTTCACCTGATCGAAGCTTTAAAGTTGCATAACTACCTTCTTTTGCAACAATTTGAGCGCTACATCCGGCGCTTCGTATCATTTGCGCACCTTTACCCGGCTTAAGCTCGACGCAGTGAATTGTTGTTCCCACCGGGATATTACGCAAGGGTAAACTATTCCCAACGCTAATTGGCGAATCCTCACCACTTACAATTATATTTCCTGCCTCTAGTCCAGAAGGTGCAATAATGTACCGTCGTTCACCATCTTTGTAAACAACTAATGCAATCAAAGCAGAGCGATTAGGATCATATTCTATACGTTCAACTTTTGCTTCTATTCCATCTTTTAATCTTTTAAAGTCGATTATACGATATTTGGCGCGGGCTCCCCCACCAATATGTCGTACTGTGATGCGACCCTGATTATTACGACCACCAGATTTATTTAACTTCTCAACAAGAGCTGCATGTGGCTGCCCTTTGTGAATATGGTGATGGACCACACGTATCTCACCGCGTTTTCCTGGTGAGGTGGGTTTAGATTTTAATAGTGCCATCTTAATCTGCCTTATTCTGTCGCTGTAAAGTCAATGTCAAAATCTTTATGTAAAGAGACGAAAGCTTTTTTCCAATCTGAACGTTTTCCGCTCGTTTGTTTAAACCGCTTTTTCTTACCTTTAACATTTAGAACTGATACATTTTTTACTTTGACATTAAACATCTGTTCAACAGCAAGTTTAATTTCTTGCTTTGTCGCTGTTTTTAATACTTTAAATGTAAACTGCTTTAACTTATCCGCTAAGATGGTAGCCTTCTCAGAAGTATGTGGCTCCCGCAGTACCATTAATATATGCTCGGCATTCATTGTAACTGCTCCTCTAAATTCTTAATTGCACTCTCAGTAATGAGTACTTTCTCAAAACGTAGTAGGCTAACAGGATCTAAGCAATTTACATCGCAAATGTCATAATGATAAAGATTACGTGAAGCAAGGTATTCATGCTCACCCACTTCATTCATAATAATCAATGCATTTTTTAATTCTAATTCATTCATTTTACTAACAAATTCTTTAGTCTTATGTGATTGACATTGAAATTCGCTCACAACCACTAAGTTTTCTGTACGATGAAGCTCGGAGATTATACTACGCATTGCTCTTTTGTACATTTTTTTATTAAATTTTTGGCTATAGTCACGCTTTTTAGAAGCAAAGGTCACTCCGCCAGAACGCCAAATTGGACTGCGAATTGTACCCGCTCTTGCACGCCCTGTTCCTTTTTGTTTCCATGGCTTTCTACCGCCGCCACGAACCTCAGCACGAGTTTTTTGTGCGCTGTTACCACTTCGAGCATTATTCATAAATGTAACTACAGCTTGATGGATTAAACCTTCATTGTAGTTATAGCCAAACACTTCATCGCTCACTACTAATTGAGCTTTTGTATCTTTTGTTATAAGTTCCATCATTTGCCCCTTTGTTTCTTCTTCACAGCGGGCCTTACTTCAACTCTTGCTCCAGGACACCCTGGAATAGCGCCTTTAATTAAAAGTAAATTTCGCTCTTTGTCTACGCGGACTAGCTCTAGGCTTTGTGTTGTGCAGCGCACATTACCCATATGTCCTGCCATTTTTTTACCTTTAAATACACGGCCTGGTGTCTGATTCTGCCCAATTGAGCCAGGAACTCGATGCGAACGTGAATTACCATGTGTAGCATCTTGTGTACGAAAGTTGTAACGTTTGACAGTACCAGCAAAACCTTTACCTTTGGAGTTGGCGGCAACATCAACAAACTGTCCTTCGTTGAAAATATCATTTACAGATAATAATTGGCCTGCACTGTATTCATCAATTGAATCTACAGAGAATTCACTCATCAAGTCGCCAGCTTCAATTTGTGCTAAAGCAAAATGACCTGCTAGCGGCTTATTAACGTGGCTTGATTTTTTCTTACCACCCGTAAGCTGAATCGCAGTATAACCATCTTTATCTAAAGTTTTTATTTGAGACACTCGGTTAGGTAATACTTCTACTACAGAAACTGGTATTGAAACACCATCTTCTGTAAAAACCCGTGTCATACCGATTTTACGGCCTAATAACCCAATCGTCATTGCAACACCTCGTTAATAACTCTTGCCTTAATCAGACTATTCGTCATCAAGACTAATTTGCACATCTACACCAGCTGCTAAGTCAAGCTTCATTAATGCATCTACTGTTTTTTCTGTAGGGTGCACAATAACTACTAACCGCTTGTGGGTACGCAATTCATATTGATCGCGTGCATCTTTATTGACATGTGGAGAGGTCAATACAGTAAATTTCTCTTTGCGAATTGGCAAAGGTATTGGACCACGAATTTGTGCTCCAGTACGTTTTGCTGTATCTACAATCTCACGAGTTGATAAATCAATTAACCTGTGATCAAAGGACTTTAATCTAATTTTAATATTTTGATTGTTGCTCATTTTATATTACTCAATGATCTTTGCGACGACACCGGCACCAACAGTGCGGCCACCTTCTCGAATTGCAAATCGCAATCCTTCATCCATAGCAATTGGCGAATGCAAGCAAACCGTCATTTGAACGTTATCACCT
>JACCWI010000057.1 GCA_013697725.1 Tatlockia sp. | reverse complement strand
AAGTAGAACGAAATGTCTTTTCGTCACTTTCATAGTCACTTAGCAAACAGCGATCATTATATTTAACTTTTTCTGATGAGAAAAAAGGGCTGGAAGCTAAGTACAAGGCCGGCGGATATGCAACACTTCAATTTTCTCATTGCTTTTTTCTCCAAAAAATATTCTGACTTTGAATCCATCGGGAGTTTTATGATCCCAATGCTTTTCCTGATAAGGGTGATCTAAATCTGGACGAAAAACTCGGTTTGGGCTTCTATAGCATGGTTTGATTTCATCAGATTTAATTTTATATTTTTCCGGATTTTCCATTCTGCTATCCAATTTGATGTTTGTTAATCATACTTATTTCTACATTAATCTAATTGTTCTGGTTCTATAAAGACAATATCCTTCGGGACCTCCGTTAATTCAAATCCTGGGTACTCCCATGTTTGACCATGTTTTTCCCAAATAATATAGGATTCTCCGTCATAAGCACCTATGATGATATACTGTGTCGAATCACAGATCAATTTTAGATCCTTTTGACTAAGGGTATCAGGCAATGATTGGCTATCTAACTCTTTTGTTAATACAATTAACGTGTGCCATACTTCCTTAGCACTCCAAAGGGCATCACTTAAAGACGGCAAAGGAGTTAAATAATTTGCTAGATAGTAAATATGATCATTAATTATAACTAGACGAAGCTGATCGATTTCCAGATTAGGATCTTTTGTACGTCCTAAAATATTTTCAAAAACAGCTAAATTTAAGTGGTTTACCTGCAAAAAATCGGTTATAAATTCTTTTAACCGTTTATTTGTACTCGTTACCAGTTGATGAATATATTGATTTCCAAAATCATCTTCTGTTGGGATTTTTGGACATTCTTGAGGAATAATATTGCCAGAATTCATCACATAAAGGCGTTGTAAGTTGGCATTTGTAGGCAAAACTCCATAAAAATTTCCTTGGCTGAAATCAAAATATTTCATCAGTTGATCGGATAATTCATGTCCATGACCAATATGTTCTAATGTATATTGAAGGGTAAATTCATAGTCTAAAAGATATTTATTTAGCATTGTCACTTTTTATCCTTTGGTTCAAAGAAAGACATTAGAAGGCAATTCGGTTAATTCAAATCCAGGATATTGCCATGTTTGACCACGTTTTTCCCAAATAATATAGGATTCTCAGGTCAAAATCGATGTTGTCTATTGCTCATTACCTGATTGAATATGCTCAAAAAAATACTCAAATATATATTCTTGCTTAAGCAGGTATTTTTTTAATTTTTCCACGTCTACTTCAATTCCATAGTTCCATCAGGATAATGTCGGGACTCTTCGTTAGTTTGCTTATTTCTATAATCCCAATGAGGACCGTGATCAGGATGCTTCAAATCAGGATGAAAGCTTTCGCCTGTTTTAGGATTATACCATGCACCATAACCTGTTTCTGCTGATTTGCTTCCTCTCCATTCCAAACCTTCTATAGGAGTACCATCCGCCATTGTTGGAGGATTTTCTGGCTTCTCCTTTACTTTATAGGGTGATATTCCTTTTTGACCTTTCTCTTTTGTCCCTACTGCCCCCTCTTCTACAGCCTCCATGTATATGAGCCCAGAGAGACCTACGGCTTTGGATTTTTTTGACTGCTGCTCTTAGATAAGCAACGAAGTACCTCCTAAGGCAGCATACGTAACTACGGTCGTTAGTGAAGGCAAAGCAAGCGTTAATCCTGCTGGACCAAACGTTCCTGCGAAAAGAGGAATCAAATAGATGGCAAACCGTCCATCGGGATCCATGTTAGCATTTGGATTATTATAGACGTACTGATAAAGATTTACCCCATCCACAAAACCTGCAGGATCTAAATTCAACCATCGTGCAAGCAGCTACATAAGGTTCTTTGGGATTTTCTTGAGGAATAATCCAACCAGCATCCATTAAGTCTAATCTTTCTAGCACAGCATTGTCCGGAAGAATAGTATAGAAGTCCCCTTCTCTAAATTCATTTTGCGCTAACAAGGATGTTGATAAGGCATTTCCACAACACACATGTTGTGCAAAGTAATAAAAAGCTTTATCAAAGTTTAGTTTATATTTTTTCAATTTTCTCATTGCTTTTTTCTCCAAAAAATATTCTGACTTTGAATCCATCGGGAGTTTTATGATCCCAATGTTTTTCCTGATAAGGGTGATCTAAATCTGGACGAAAAACTCGGTTTGGGCTTCTATAGCATGGTTTGATTTCATCAGATTTAATTTTATATTTTTCCGGTTTTTCCATTTTGCTATCCACTTTGTTCTGGCTCAAGAAAGGAGATGTTTGAAGGCAATTCGGTTAATTCAAATCCAGGATATTGCCATGTTTGACCATGTTTTTCCCAAATAATATAGGATTCCCCGTCATAAGCACTTATGATGATATATTGTGTCGAATCACAGATCAATTTTAGATCCTCAACACTAAGAGTATCAGGCAATGATTGGCTGACTAACTCTTTTGTTAATACAATTAACATATGCCATACTTCTTCAGCACTCCACAGAGCATCACGTACAGAAGATAAAGAGGCTAAATAATCTGCTAGATAATAAACATGATCATTGATTGTAACTAGGCGTACTTGATCAATTTCCAAATTCGGATCTTTTAAAGAACTCATTACATCTTCAAATACAGCTAAATGAGAATGATTTATTTTTAAGTAATCCCATATAAATTTGGTAAAATCTTTTTCTGTACTCATTACTTTTTGATGTATGTATTTATTTCCTTCTTCATCCTCCATGGAAATTTTCGGATGCTTTTGAGGAATGATATTTCCTGATGTTAAAACATATAAACGTTCTAGGTTAGCATCTGATGGCAAAACTGTATAAAAGCTCCCTCGGTCAAAATCGATGTTGTTTATTATTTTCTTAGATAGTTCATTACCTGATTGAACATGCTCAAAAAAATACTCAAATATATATTCTTGCTTGAGCAGGTATTTTTTTAGTTTTTCCATGTTTTACTTCCGTTCCATAGTGCCATCAAGATAATGTCTTGATCTTTCCTTAGTTTGCCTATTTCTATAATCCCAATGCGGTTCATGTTGAGAGCTTTTTAAATCCGGATGAAAACTTTCTTTTGTTTTATGATTAAACCATGCTCCCATACCAGTTATAGGTTCATCCGAACCGTTCCATTCTATACCCTCAATGATTTCTCCTTCTCCACCATCCTTCATTCTTGGCTGCGTTCCTGGATTATTTGTAAGTTTAAAAGGCGATTCCTCTCGTTCATCCTCTTTGTCTTTTGTCCCTACGGCTCCCTCTTCTACAGCTTCCATGTACATGAGCCCAGAGAGACCTACGGCTTTGGATTTTTTTGACTGCTGCTCCATCTTATAGATGAGTAACGAAGTACCTCCTAAGGCAGCATACGTAACTACGGTCGTTAGTGAAGGCAAAGCAAGCGTTA
>JACCWI010000051.1 GCA_013697725.1 Tatlockia sp. | reverse complement strand
GTATCGTTTGAGAATTTAGTGATCCTTGTAAATCATTTACATCCGTTGAACTACAATCTCGGTAATCGCTAAGATTTAAATTGGATAGTTCTTGTTGATATTGCTCGAGTTGAGCTTCGATCAATTTTATTTCGGGATTTATTTTTGAATTTCCCTCTTCTACTAAATGAATAAATTCTTCATTAAGTGAATTGATTGCTTCTTGTAATTGACACCTTCTGTTCAGAACACCTAACTCTCGTTGTAGCTCGACTATTGTTTCTAATGGGGGAGTATCATTACACATTGCACGCTGCTTCATCAACGTAAATGCGGCAGATCCACCAATTAGCGATACTTCGCAAAAAGCTTTGGCACTAGGGCTTAATTCGTACAAAATTTTAGAAAACATAATCACCTCAATTTATAGTCTAATTTCAATATTAGTTGGCTCAGTTGACTCGCATTGAGTCACTGATCTTTTTGTTACTTCAGTGCGCGAAAATAAGCCTTTTCCTGATCCTTTTACTGGAAAATCATTCTTTGATTGTGATCCAGGCGAAACAATTTTTTCCTGGATTATTTGTGCTTTTAAATTATTTATCTCTTCCTTTTGATTATTTATAGTTTCCAGATTTTTTAAGACACCCTCTCTTAATTGGGTGTTAACTACATTCACTTCTTGTTGTGCTATTACAGTCTTGCGCAACTCTGCATTCGTCTTATTGGTTTCTTGTTCCCTCTTCTCAGTGATGTTTTTATTGACACCCAGATAAGCGCCACCAACTAATATCGGCACTCCTAATACTGCACCTCCTGCCATTCCTGCACCGATTGATACAAGAACAACCAAAAACGACTCAAGTCGATGTCTGGACTGCCAATTAACTACCTCATTAACGGTAGATTTAAAAAAGTTCCATGCATTCCAAAACGACATACTATCCCCCTTAAAAAATTTATTTTAACTACTGACCGAATCGTGCTTGCATATCGGCATCTAGAAAGGCTCTATCAAATTCTTCAATTTCCCATGAGCTCACGGGTTCATAGTTTTTCAACTTTTCATAAATACGCATCACAAAAGGATCATTTTCTATAATTTCCCTGACCCTTCGGGGATGCTCTTCTAAAGCATAAAGATCCAGACCAATTGAAGGTTTTAGGGCAACATTAGCGCCTGCTCCGCTAAAAAATCCAACTTTAGCAATACCTGAAATATTCATTTTTCTTGCATTAGCTTCTGCTCCAACTTCTCCCGCTATCTTAAAACCAACCCCAGCAGAACCCTCTACGCTAAGTTGAAAACTTAACCCCATAAAACTAATGGTTGGTGAGTTGTAAGCGCAACCCACACCTGGCCCCATTAGACCAAATTCACCTCCCAAGGTCGCCGTTGCAGAAGTGGATGTTAGTTCCATTTGTGTATTTATCAGGGCCTGTGCACTACAAGCATCAATACGGTAAGACGCAGAACCCAAATTACCTAAATCGACCCCTTTTGAGTCAATATTAAACACATACTGGTTGCCTATACCTGCATCCATGATTAAGGTATTTGTTAAGGGATCTACTTTTACGCTGTAATATAAACCGTCTGTCTTATCCCCCTCTTCTAAAATTACGCATTCAATCCCCACATTCACTCTATTTTTTTCTTTGGATATCCCCAGTTCTTTCTCCGTGTTTGTGTATTGACCGTTTTCTTTGTTACAAAGTTGCTGTCCATGGCGCCCCTTTTTCATTCCCAGGGTTTGCATTTGTAAATCGGGATTAAACGTTTCACAAAGTTCCGGGATTTCAGTTTCAAGTTCTGCATTATCAAGTTCGATTGGCTCAGCAATTGAATTAATTGGATCTGCTGTTTTCACAATTTCAACAAATTGGATACTGGTTTTTTCCTCTGTCTGCTGAACACCTGCAGATGGCTCTATATCAACAGACGGCTCTATAACATTAGGCGTCTCTGTAACGCCTTCATATTCCGAACAGGTTTCTGAAGCAGATTCTTCATTAGGTGCGCTCAATGTCTCTGGTAATTCTTCCATTTTTTCGCAAATAACCGGCATTTTTTGATCTTTGGGTTTGGCCGTTTTAAAAAATCCGATACTTGCCTGAACTGAGGTCTTTACGATTTCCACAGGAATATCCAAAGTAATATTTTCAGCTTGATCACGCGTCACCCGTTTGGATTGTGCTGAGCTGGTATTTAAATGAGGATAGTTAATCTTTAAATTCTCACTTTGACCCTTTGCGCCATAAATAGTGGCTCGATTTTCAGCCGCATAATCTCTTTTTTCATGCGATACGCTGAAGGTGGTTAGCTGCGATGTTTTGGCAGGTTCTGAATCCAAGGCATTAGTTACACTATTCAAATTTCCAGAAACTCCAAAGCCACGAGTTTTGGATGAATCTTTCACAGTTTTTGTAATTAATTTATCAGGCTCAAAACCATTATAACC
>JACCWI010000047.1 GCA_013697725.1 Tatlockia sp. | reverse complement strand
GTTTAGCAAGTTCTGTTAAACGCTCATCCAGTTTTTCAGGTAGGCGAACTGCTAGCATATTATTCTCTAGTTTAATAAATGTATTACAAGTATAGCAAGTAATACATTTTTTAGGTAGTAATCTACTATTTTTATTTTAAGGTGAAATAGTATGGTTTGTGATAGATAACG
Organism: Tatlockia sp.; assembly: GCA_013697725.1. Lineage (GTDB taxonomy): Bacteria > Pseudomonadota > Gammaproteobacteria > Legionellales > Legionellaceae > Tatlockia. The sequence goes on along the minus strand of JACCWI010000047.1, from coordinate 3,087 downwards.
TACCTTATTCATCACAAACAGGTTATAATGAGTGAAAAAAAAAATGAGCCCCTATGAATTTCCTCGATCGCCAAAATACGAAAAACGCGAAGTTTGTGATAGATAAGATTTTCACCCCTTAGCTGTGCATTTTTGACACCAATTCACTTTCTGCTTGGCTGTCTTATTATTACACAGCGCATGTTAGTGGTGGTCCTGAAAAAACCGAACAAGCAAAAAAGAGCGACTTATCTAAATTTATTATTTTCTTTCCAAAATGACGTTGGAAGTGATTTGGTCGATAGTTGGACACCAGCGGTGACTAAGCATTTTCAAAAGCACTTATGCAAAATCATTTCGGCAAAAACAGGGAAACCTTATAAAGCGACTTCTATAAATAGAACGATGGCAACTATTCGACATGTTGGTCGGTGGTTACATCAACAACGCCCATTATTAGCCGGTGACCCACTAGCACAAGTCAAAGATTTGCAAACCGATGCACCAGATTGGAATGGATTGACTTCAAAACAACTCATGCGTTTAAAGTCCGCTTGTGAACAACGAATAAAATTGTGCACTCGCAAGAATCAAAACCCACTGATGGAAACGGCATTATTTTATGTCTTGCTTGGAACAGGTCTTAGAGAATCCGAAATTGTTAGCTTAAATGTTTCTCAATATCGCAATAAAGGGTTGCATGAAGTCTTACGACACAAATCGAAACGAGTTAGCCTAAAAATTCCCTTGCCGCAGGAGACCAGAGACTTCCTGGATAACTATTTAGAGGGCAGGGCGGCTGAGCCGGATGAACCTTTATTTATTACTCGCTATGGGACACGTTTACAAACGTTAGATATTTTTCGAATTTGTCAGCGCGTATTAAAGCAAGCGTTAGCTCAATTGAACGACCATGAGAAGTTTGAGTTTACACCGCATAAATTAAGGCATACTTTTTTGAAAAAAGTCACGGATAAACACGGGGTTCATTTTGCCCAAGAGTTGAGTGGCAACGTTTCGATTAAGGAAATATTTCGCTATGCCAAGCCGAGCCAAGATGAAATGCAGTCAACAATCGAAGAGTTATTTGAATAAATCGGAGCGTAAATTCCTTAGCGCTGGTCTTTATATGAAAGATAATGAATAACAATTACAATTTTTAAAGGTAACTAATGTGGTCTCAAAAAAGGGTCTACCTACACATATAGCTCCCCGGTTTTTGCAATTTATCAACCCTACAGATCAAATTTGTTGTCTGCAAAATATATTAGGCTTCAAGGCCTATTGCTACGGACCTTGCGTCCATCCAGGGGCGGTATAACTTTGACCCCAAATCCTTCTAAATAGATTTAACCCTGTCTTTTGCTCTTTTTAGTCATTAATTCTTGCGTAAATAATATAATAAGTGTTAGAATATTGCACATTATATAAACTTTGAGGTCATCAATGCAAATAAAATTCGACTATAATGATTTTTTCGACCTCCCCGAAGTTGGTTACGTAGATCCAAATACGTTAACATCAGATATTGATGTCCTTTTTCGTTTCGCCGCCGCCTCAGGTGACTTAGAAGCCTTGAATTTATTAATAGAACAAAACCCTGGACGAGCACTAAGCCTTATTAAAGCAAAAGGTTATGCTCCTTTTCTCAAGGCTGCTGAAAATGGTCATCTTGAAGTACTTAAATGGTTACTAGAGAAAGCTCTTGTTGCTGAAGACGAAAACGATGAATCAAATAAATCAGAGGAATCAGAGGAATCAGATGAATCCGATATATTAGATGAATTGGATATATTAAAAGAAAACGAAATGGGAATTACTGCTTTTTATAATGCTCTTTCAAATGGTCATCTCGAGATTCTCAAGTGGTTAAAAGAAAAATCACCGAGTGAATTATTTAATAGAGCTAATGACCAATTTGGTTTTTTCGCCCGTGCTGGCGAAAAAGGCTATCTCGAGATTCTCAAATGGTTAAATGAACAATACCCTGCAGCCTTAAGATTTAAACAGGTATTTTATACTACTTTGGGGGGATCTGCTTGTGGTGGGCATCTCAAGACTGCCAAATGGTTAATGAACCAAGCACCTGAATTAGCATTAACTACGATACAGCATAGTGATTATGAAATTTTTGTCAGGAGTGCTTATCATGGCCAACTCATAATTCTTAAGTGGTTAATAAACCTATACCCAGAATCAGCGATGATTCAAGCACAAAATTATGGTGCTTTTCATCATGCTGTTGAACAGAACCATTTTGAAATTATACAGTTGCTGCTTTCTTATCCCCAATGTTTTGCCTTCGCAGAACAACACCTTATGGAATATGGAACCATCATCGGCGCTTTTATTATAGATACTATATCTACCCTTCATCAAGACGCAGAAATTTTTCTTAATAGGCATCCCGACGAACTTTTCGATATTCAAACTGAAGCTCATAAATTTCTTTGTTTTTACATAATTAGACATTTAATTCGCCTCAACGATTCTAGTAAAAATGAAATGATTCGTTTTTTACTAAATCTTCCTTCTGTGAAAACGATTGCGCACCATGAAATAACTAGGGGAGACCCTAATGAACTTTTACGGCTAGCAATTTCTATAGGCAACCAAGAAGCTGCTGTTCTTTTGCTAAATATTGATGAGGTGAGACTAATAGCTCAACAAAATAATTTTTATCAAGATGAACAAAATAATGGTATTGATTTAGGACAACTTGCGCAAGACCGTGAGTCTTCAATGACAGCTTTGACGGAGGGAGAAGCTAAACGACTTAAAGCAGCCATTTTGCATTATAAACCCATGATACAAAAAGTTGGGGTTAAAACCATTGTTCAGGCGCTAAAGGACGATTTAGCTGAGCGTTATATAGCTGCACCAGCTTCCATCACAGTGAACAATATCTTAGTTAAGCTTCCTCTAACCTATCAGGAGTTTGAATCACTTAATTTGTCAGAAAACAAGAAAAAAAAGGCGCTATGTCAAACCAAAATTAAAATGTCCCCTTTATCTCCAATTTAAAAATGTCCCTTTTTGTTAAAAAAATAATAAATTGTTATTGGGCTTGTGGGTATGTGGGCGAGAAGTCTGCGAGTGTGTGCAAAC
>JACCWI010000046.1 GCA_013697725.1 Tatlockia sp. | reverse complement strand
GTTTGCACACACTCGCAGACTTCTCGCCCACATACCCACAAGCCCAATAACAATTTATTATTTTTTTAACAAAAAGGGACATTTTTAAATTGGAGATAAAGGGGACATTTTAATTTTGGTTTGACATTCTCCAATTTATATCTTGAAATAACTTCTTCGATGTGCTCACTACCCACTATGACTTGACAAGTATCTCTTTTTTTTAGCAATTCAACCCATAAATATGGAGCCAATCCAAAAAGGCCTATAAAGCACACAAAAAATAATATACCAGTTAAAGCTGCTATAATGGGTAAATAAAGGATGCTTTGTAAATTAGTCGATGGAAAATAACCGACCTTAATGAAGTAACCACTAAATATAAGAAAACCACATAACATAGAAAGATAAAAACCAATTTTTAACAAATCTTTTAATTCACCTGCGCTTTTATTAAACATATAACTCTCTTTTTTTAAGTTCAATTTCTTTTTGCTAAATTGTATATTAAATCACCCTAAAAATTCACCAGTGATCAACCTCCAGTTACTCTCCCTTAAAGAATGGAAATCAAAGGGGTCAGACTCGATTGAAATTAATGAAAAGTTAATCGAGCTTTACCCCTTTGATTTCGTTTAAGGCCCGCCCATGATGCAAATGAAAATCACTCCAAATCAATCGAGTCTGACCCCATTGATTACTCAAGGTTTATTAATTCGATTTCATCATCTTCTTTAACTTCATGATTCATAAAGCAGCCGGTGTGGCTTGTAATACGTGATTTTAACTTATTTAGAATATTAAATAGGTTAAAGATATAGCTCAAACTTGGATTTCGGAATATAACAAAAAAAGGCCTTCTTTAGAAAATAAATCATCTATGAAATACTAAATGTTTTAAAATAACCAGAAACACCCAATTATGGCACTTTTTCTGTAGAGGACAGCTCGGGTATAAATATATGTTTCTTGTGATTTTCTACCACATTGGAAAAAAACGTACAGGCGATAGAAGATTTGATTTCCAAGGGAAGATTAACAGGAACGGGGTTGGTTTCAGTTAAAGCTAACAAAAACAAAATTCCTTTTTGTACAGCCTCTTCGATTTCGTTGTAATTTTTTACGATTTGTTTAAGAGACAATCATCTCGTGTTGCTTTTGTAGAATCATAATCAACAATAAGGCAATCTGGTGATACTGTAATGGGTGCCCCATTATTATTTATGTTAATCAGAACATCGGCATCTTTTCCAAAATCATTCTGAGCATAGCTTGCCTTCCTACCCATTTTGTCGATTAATAAAGTATTACCAGCAATTTCTACAGAATATGCCCACCAAAAATCTTTATTGGGATGCGGCAACTGAAAGCAAAATGAACCTGCCTTGGGAATAGTCCCGTTTACTAATATATTAATTTCTTTTTTTGGACGTTTCTGAATTTCATTCGTAATATTACGCTCTTTCATGACTGCCTCATTTACACTTTATTGATTAATCTTAACTTGCCCAAATATTTTGCTATATTGTTAATATACAGTCAATATTATTGATTAATATTTAATCTTTATTTTCATTTATAGGTCTTCGTAGACTCTGTAGTAACGACGCTTACTCTGTACCCCAAAAACTTTTCTTAGGTATTAACATCTTCATTTTCCAGGTTCTTAAAAATGTTAGGCTTAGGGCAACTTGCTAATCACGTTATCTATAACGAATTAATAGAGAACAAGTTTCATCATTTTATCTTCTATCAATGATCGAGAGGTGAGCATTTAAATTTGTGTCAGACCTTATCCCAAGATCTATTTAAATTGGAAAGCTTCTGTTTGGCTCTTACTTTCTTGCAAGGCTGTCTTAGTATCATGTACAAAAAATGGTAAAAATTCCGCAACGGTTGATTCTGTCTTTTCTATGCTCAATTGTTTTATTATATTTTTAAGTTTAACGGAAAGCTGGGCATTTTCAGTATCATAGAGTGCAATAATTTTTTTAATATCATTAGGGGATAAGAGGCTAACCCTACGATCGATTTCTTTACAGAC
>JACCWI010000022.1 GCA_013697725.1 Tatlockia sp. | reverse complement strand
TAATTATAACCTAACCCTAAGTTTGATTCTTTAAGGATTTGCTCTATTAAAGGGCGTACAAAATGAGTATATATTGGGCTTTTTAGGTCCATATCATTAGATATCCCAAAGGCACTTGCTTTAAAATGACACCATCGAGAAAGATTTTTATTTAATATTTCGGCAATTTGGGCAGAAATTTTAAGCGAATTTTGATGGAACTCAATTAGGCTGTTATAATTGACTTCGTTGATGATTTTGTATTTTAAGGCCTCTCCAATATGTATTGCTCGTTCTTTTTCACCATTAGTGGTAATTGAGTAGCGGGTAAAATTATCAGTCTCATGAGGAGGAGGCGTTTTTTGGGAATAATTTAACATCCCTAATTTATGTAAATTTTCAAATAAATCAAACTCAAAACAAAAACAACCCTCTCGAAAATACACTATTAAACCATTTTGTTTAGCTTCGGGCGCTTCGATTTCAAAATTTGGTAAATGGTTATAATTGGTAAGCTTAGAGATAACATTTAATAATAATTTTTGTTGTTCATTGTCCAGAGCGGTAACTTTTACCACCTCCAATTTTTTTGATGTGTAAGCTTTTTCTGGAATTTTAGAAAAATTAGATTTTTCAAGTTCGGATTTATCTTTCATAGCATCCTCAAAATTTATGAAAGATAATTTTACAATGCCAGGCTGTATTAATCAAGATCAAACCGATTGGATTACACACAGTAAAGTTAGATCAATTTCTATAATGTTCAGTGTATTTTTCAAGTAATACCCTTAGAGGAAAGCAATCTTCTTTGGTAAATATATCAGGATTCTTATGAAGGAACGTGCATATAGGTTGCAAATGATTTTTATCAAATTTCATCTATATTTGTAATGGCTTTTAGGTGAAATCAATTAATTTAGCAAATTATGACATGACAGAGATTTTTGATTTAGAATCGCTTTTTCACAACAAGCAGGGGACAGTATATGTTCATACCCTTTGGCAAAAAAGAACCCGATGAAAAGGATAGAGAATTTTTGACTAAACTTGGTTTGGATTTAAATAATATCAAACATGTGGGGCGCTATTATTTACTGGAAGTTCCTACCCAAAATCCTGATATTAAATGTACTCCCTACAAACCCACTGACAGAAAAACAAATTATAGTATTAGGAGTCCGATGGAACAGCCCCCAAAAGTGGTCGTTCTGGAAAAAACGAAGACAAACAACCAACAAATAGCTAAAAAATCGTTGAATTTGTAAAAAAATTAATATCCTCTTCAGTCAAAACAACAAAACATAGCACATTGATAATATTGTAATCATTCTGAAACGGCAATCAGTACTTTATTATCCTCTATAACTTATGGGGCGCAGTTTATTGTTGTTGAATGTCATCCTTATCCAAACCAAATTGCCTTTTTTTCTGAACCGGTAACCGGTAAGCTGAATAAAGCCAATAGTTGCGGTGAGGCTTTGGCTAAAGTACCTCCCAGTTATTTCTTTCTGTCAAGTATTGGAACTCATGACGGTGTAAAATATCTTTTCTCAGATACTCCTGTGCACGGATGATAAGGTAGGCTGTAGAGCATTAAGCTGTTAGGGACTGTAAAATGGATCGGCTGTTGCTCTCACGATATTTTGCGAAAATAGCAATTAGGGGTCGTAATGTTGATATAGGGGCAAAATATGATGGGTTGTCAAATGAGATGAGTATGGCCTGAAACAACCTGTTTGAGCGTCCTCTGTCTATGGTTGTCTAACTCAGAATTAACATTTTTGGTGGTTATTCCTCATGACCCCAATGAATCACAATCGCTGGGTCAGAAAGGGCTTGAGCGGAGTGCGGTGAAAGTCGCATGCTCTCGTTCTTATGGGACGCGGGGCTATAGCAATGTAGTCTCGTTACCTACCATAATTTAATAAACATTAGCGTTCAAATTGATGGAATAAAACTAAGCGATCAAAATTTTTTAATTTTGCTTGAGAATCCTAATTATTGACAGCCTTAATTTAATATGAGAAAATATAATACAATCTGAATTAAATATGTAACTAAATAATCATGATTATTAATACGCCAGAAAAAAAGCAACTACACCCGCTAGCGGCCAAAATTCCCTTGTATTTTTGGGTGAATGTATTTGACCGAAGTATAGATACAGATAGATTTAATATTGCAGAAATAAGATTTATCGATATTCAAAGGACTGACTTGCCAGAAAGCGACTACCAGGCGCTGATTTTGTTGATGATTATTTTTCCTGGACAACAATTATCTGAATACTTGGAACACTTCGACAAAAAGCCACCAAAAGGAAAAATTTTTATACTAAGTGCAACTTTGGGTCGTATAGATATACTTAAGGAATTTAAAGAAAAAGGAACAGCAAAGGATTGGGCAGCTTTTAGGAAAACTGTTCATTATGATGAAGGGTTTTATAGAGCGGCTGGAAACAACCAACTAAACACTCTTAAATTTCTCAAAGAAGAAGCGCCCAATGAGTGGATAGCAATGGTAAGGGCATTTAGTTATGCATCATTTCGTTTTGCTACCGAATACGGTTACTTGGACATACTGCAATGGCTTAAAGAACAAGCACCTAACGAATGGGTAGCTATGGTGAAAGTAAATGATTATGCAGGATTTCGCATAGCTGTTGAATGCAACCAACTAAACACCCTAAAATTTCTCAAAGAACAAGCGCCTAACGAATGGATACCGATGTTAAAGGTGTTTAATTATGCAGGCTTTCGCAGAGCCTCTACAATAGGCCACCTAGATATCCTAAAATTTCTCAAAGAACAAGCCCCTAACGAATGGACGGCGATGGTGAAGGCAGAGCAATATTATGGATTTCGTATGGCGTCTGAAAAAGGCCACCTTGACACTCTGATATGGCTCAAAGAACAAGAGCCAAACGACTGGTTAGCAATGGTGAAAGCAGCTGTTTTTTATGCGTTTCGCCAAGCCTCTTCCAACAACCATTTTAACATCCTCAAATTTCTCGTTAAACATGCACCCAATGAAAGAATAGCGATGGTGAAAGCGGATGATTATTACGGATTTCGTAAAGCTTCTTATAACGGCCAAATTGATGCCATAAAATGGTTTAAAGAACAAGCGCCATCTGAGTGGTTAGCGATGGTGAAGGCGGAGAATTATTCAGCATTTCGCGGGGCTTCCGAAGATGGCCATCTAGACATCATCAAATTTTTCAGTGAGCATGCCCCTAACGAATTGAAAGAAATGATTAAAGCAGTTGATTTTTTTGCGTTTCGTCGGGCCTCTAAAAACGGCCATCTTGATACCATTAAGTTTATTAAAGATCAAGCTCCCGATGAATGGATGGCTATGGTGAAGGCGAATAATTATGATGGGTTTCGAGAGGCTTCTCAAAACGGTCATTTAGATACGCTTAAATTTCTCAGAGAGCAAACTCCTAATGAATGGATAGCGATGGTGAAAGCGGATAACTATTACGGGTTTCGTATAGCGTCTGAAAAGGGCTATCTAGATATCCTAAAAATGTTCAAAGAGCAGGCGCCAAGCGAATGGATAGCAATGGTGAAAGAGGATGATTATGTTTCATTCCTCAAGGCCTCTAAAAACGGGCACCTAGACATTCTGAAATGGTTCAAAGAACAAGCGCCGAATGAGTATGTAGCCATGGTGAAGACGCAGGATTATGGCGCATTTAACATTGCTTATCCAAAGCATAAAGATACCTTGAAATGGCTTTTACTTCAGCCCCAATGCTTTGCCTATGCAGAGCCGCACGTCCGGGAATTCAGTCATTTGGTTAATCCAGTTGTAGCAGACATCCTATCCACCCTACACCAAGAAAGCGAAGCCTTTAGTATTCAAGCTCCAAATGGGGTATTTAATATTGAAGACGCCGAGCGTGCTCAGCTGGGTTTCTATATAATTCGAAATTTGATTCGACGAAACGACAGAGCTTTTGATGATGAACTACGTTTTTTACTCGCTATTCCAGCCGTTAAATCTTTAGTTCATCAAGAAGTAACCGCGGGCAGGCCTAATGAATTGTTAAGGCTGGCGATGGACGAAGGCAATCAATTGGCAGCCTCTCTTTTACTTGCAATATTAGCCGTAAGATATTTAGCTGACCAAAACAATTTTTATCAAGAGGAACGAAGAAACGGCGTGGATTTGCGGCAGCTTGCCAACGATGATGAATCATCGATGGTCGCTCTAACAGAAGGCGAGGCAAAGCGACTTCACCAGGTTACTGCTCGCTATCAACCAATGATTCAAAAGGCAGGCGTTAATGCTATCATAGGAGACTTCAAAGCCACCCTGGAAAAACGATATTCTGCTGAACCTGCCCGTATCTCAGGAAATGGAAAAACAATACCTCTTCCTATAAGCTTTAAAGAATTTAAAGCCTTAACTCTTACCCATAATCAAACACAAGATGCGCTTAAAGCCTATCATCAACATCCAACTCACACGGCCTGGCGTTATATATCAAAACCCAATCATTGGATGCATCGCCATGCTTCTTATGTTTACATGAGTGCGGACCGAAGTGAGCGTTGGTCAACCTTTGAAGAATACAAACCTTTAATTGCTATTATGTATTTAGCAGCTACCGATAAAGACATGGCGCCTACCACAGAGTATACTTTAGACAGCCGATTTCAACATTTTATCAATGAGATTGCTTTAATAGGTCGTGCTCATAATTGGGATAAGTCACGAATTCGTAATGGAAAACAAGAAGAATACGATGATTTAGAAGGCGATAGACCTAGTTGTTTTTCGGGGGTTAATCGACGTCTTTTTCAATCCGTTGTCGGTCATCCTTTATTTGATAGGCTCACTGCTGAAAAAGTTGAAGCTGAGTTGAGACAATTTGTATTTACTTTGTTCAAATCGTGTTTGACGAGAGAAAATCAAGTACAAATAAAGCAAGTCTTAGATGAATGTTTTTTGGAAGGGGAGGAGGACAATATCGCCTTGCTAAACTGCTTAGATATTCCAATAAAAAAACAAATGGAATTTATTTATTCTATGAACGAGAAATATGGAAGCCAGTTTGAAGAAAATGAAGCATTTCTTATTCAAATAACTGATGCTTTCTATCTGGATGTTAATGCCAAAGAATCCCGGTTTCGTTTTCACGTTTTAAAACCATCCTTGCATGATGTCTCCGCATTCTACGATTATTTGGCATTGGTTTGTTCTACCCCAACAAAGATTGAAGAATTGCCCGACATTATTGTTCAACACTCAGAGCAACTCTGCGAACAAATAATAAATTTAAATCTAGAAGTTGCTAATGATGAAGTTCATTCTTCCATTGAAAAGTTAAGAAAAAAAATCAACAAGGCAATTCTGGGAACAGAGCACATTAGAAAGCCTATTAATGATATGCCACAAAAAAACTTGCCGTCTTATTTGGGATGGATGAGTGAAAATGCGACAGGATCACGAGGTCTAAGCCGTTTTAGCCATTGGTTCCATGGCGATAGTGGTGTTCAACGCGCCCGTGATTTATTAGTGATTGCGAATCATCCTAATGCGTCTCTAATTCAAATTCAAAATGCACTTAAAATTGCTTATCAAGATTCAGGTGCTCACAAACATTCCTTAAGTCGATATCTGGAAGCACAATTAAGCAATCAGGATTTTTTGAGTTTGGAAGCTCTTGAGGATAGTGACTTTGATTCATTAAAAGAAAATAGAAATAAATTTAACTAGAGGAATTTAATTTATTGCTGAGAAGGTTCGTAGCGCATAAGCAGTTAGGTCTGATTATTGTGATAATCAGACTTATTATAATAACCTATAAGGCGGATTCAACTCGCTAATGCAACATCTTATTCTTGCTTAATTATCCTAAAAACATCAAGGGTTGATAACATCTTTTTTCCAAAGCATGCATAGATCACTTCATCGCAGGGCTTTTTAGATAAACAATCTATCCTGAAGTTTTTTAAAATGGCCTCTTCAATAAACCCCGCACGTTTAGCAACATTGATACTCTTAATGTTTTCTCTCTGCGCACAGATTTGCACACGGACGGCTGAAAAATGTTCGAAAGCAAATCTTGTAATAGCGGTAATTGCTTCTGTAATAAATCCATTGCCTGCAAATTCGGTATTAATCCAATATCCTGTTTGAAACATTGGAACTTCAAAATTACTTTTTTCATTAAAACCAGAAGCAGAAATAATTTCCCCAGTAGATTTTAATTCGATAATCATTGGAAGTTTTTTAGGTCGAGGTTCTTTCCAAGATTGTATGCCACGTCTAATAAAATCTTCTGTAGTTTCTAGGCTAGGATCAGAGGCCCAAGGCATCCATCTACTTATTTCATTTAAAGATAGATTAATAGCAAGGTTGACAGGTTTAGCATCCCCTAACTGTGGTGGTCTTATTATTAGTCGTTCCGTTTCAATAATCATAATAATGCCTTCTTTATAAACCCAAGATTTTTAACAAACACTTTATAGGAACAACTCCGATGGCGAGCTATATCCTAGTGTTTTTCGAGGTCGAGTATTCAATTTATTCATAATATCAAGAAGAGTACAATCTGTCACAGACTGGAAACTTGAACTTTTTTGTAAATACTGCCTAACTAAGCCATTTGTATTTTCATTAAGCCCTCTTTCCCATGAAGAATAAGGATGGGCAAAATAAAATTCGGTATTTAATGAGTTAGATATTCCTCGTGATAGGCGAATTCGGAACCATTATCTGCTGTTATTGATAATACTTTGCCCCTAAATTTTTTTAGAGCATTAACTGTAGCTTCACTTACATTTTTAGCAGTTTTCCTATTAACTTTTTTTAAAATTGTAAATTTGCTTTTTCGCTCAACAATTGAAACTATTGCTTGGTGATGATTTTTTCCGATAATAGTATCAATTTCCCAGTCACCAATACGTGATTTTTCATCAACGATTATTGGTCGCTCATCAATAAATCGGCGGTTTCTTATTGATCCTAATCGTTTGGGGCTACCATATCGTTTACGATATTTCTTATGCTGATGTCGCAAATGCTTATATAAAATACCGCCTTGTTTTTTATCTTGTAAAATAAATTGATAAATCCATTCATGACTCAAGCTAAACAAGTTGTGGCGCTTGGCATAGCCACTGATTTGATCAGGGCTCCATTCATCTTCTATTTTCTCGATGATAAAAGCCTTAACATGTTCATTAAATTTGATGAACTTTGGTTTTAATTTCTTTCTTTGATCAGCAAATGATTGGGCATAATCTGCTTTATAATCCCAGTAGCCTAGGCGAGTGCGAACAAAGGTAATATTGCGATTTAATTCTCTTGAAATAGTAGATTTGTGGACACCTATTTCATCAGCTATTCTTTGCTGTGTATAGCCAGCCTTCCAAAAAGCCTGTATTTTGCAACGCTTTAAATAATCCAAACGTTTATAACTCATTAATAACTCCTGTATAACTCAGCAAGAAGTTTACAGCTTCTTACTGATTGATTTATATACAAAAGTTGCGCTAATGAGTTGAATCCGCCTAATTGTCTTATCTTTAATTACTGTGGGCAAATTTTCAGGGTAATTAAAGAGTAACTCTGATATAAGCTCAACGACTTACCCTCAAGTTTCTTGAGTCTGATGAACGCAATCTTGGGTAGTTCCATTTAACCATCCAATAGTGATAGGTGCTAAAATATACTAGAAAAATAGCTAATTTTTATTTATCAGATAAATAAAAATTAGAAAAACCTTTAACGATGGTTCCTCCAATAAGCGCTGTTATAATAAAAGGATCTAAAGACATACTATTATGTAAAATGCTTATTATTGATTGATATATAACCCCTATACAAAGAATTGAATTAATAAACCATGCTACATTACGCTCCGCAATTGCTTCATGTAATGATTCACGTTCATCAAGTTTAATTTTTCTTGATAGATCAATAAATTCAATAATTATTATTGATAATAATATTACTAAAGAAATCAGCCGATATTTTTCTGTCATATTTACTAAATAAGTAGTCAATAAAGCAATTAAAGTTAAGGAAATTATACTAACAATGTACGCCCATCCCTGCCAAGACTTTGGTGTAATGCCCCAGCCAGTATAAAGACGACGTTTAAACCACTTCGGATTCCCAATCATAATTTTTCCTCCCATTTAAAAATAAACAGCTCATTTATGGTTGTTTGTAATGAATGAGCTACAGAAAAAGCCAACTTTAATGATGGGTTATATTTACCTTTCTCAAGATAATTAATGGTTTCTCGACTAACGCCCACACGGTTAGCTAACATCTCTTGAGTTAAGTTATATTTAGCACGATATTCTTTTATTCGTGTTTCAAAAGCGATGTGCTCCATTCCAGCCCTCACACACATTTAAAATGTGATGTAAATTACACTTAATGTGATAAATATATCACATTAAAAGTTTTGAAGCTAAAGACTTTAACGAAAAGTAGGTTTATTTAGTGGAAAGAATAAATATAAAGTTTTTGCTGCATAAACAGCTTTCACTATAGATAGTCAATGCATATGTCGATTTTATAATTAGCTATGCGGCTCAGACTAAACTTAAATGGTGATATTTTGGCTGGCGAGAGCCACTTAATATAGAATAATTGATGGTTCTATCGCATTCCCGCCATTGCCTTACCAACTTCCTCTTACTCAAACCGGTAATTTCCTTTATTAAACTGTAACATTGATTCTTGTTTTTGGTAATGTACCGATTTTATCAAAAACAAATCACGTTGTTCTATATTTTCTATTTGCTGGTGTTCTAAATGAATAACATGACTGAAATGCCTTCCTATGGATCGCCCGCCGTCAATATAATCCATGAAATTTGTGCTGCTTTTATTAATAACTTGGCTAAGTATTAATACCCGTGAATTATGCTGCTGTGCAGTAAATTTAATTTTCTTTAAAAAATCCTGATATGGTGGTTTTGAATCATTAAAAGACTTAATTACTTGTAAATAATCAATAATTAACAAAGCACCAGGCTTGGAATTTTTTATTTCCTCTATTAATTTTTGTTGATCAAAACTTCGTTCTTCTACCATCAAATATTCTCTAAGTTGCCATGTCTTAACTAAATTTTGATCAGCAATTTTTTCTAATCTTTCAAAAATAAATGATGCCTTAACATGCATTGAAAAATAGTTAACGGGAACCTTGTTTTTTATTGCATATGCAGCAAGATTTAAAGCGAGAGATAATTTTCCTGCCCCTTCCCTAGCAGATAACAATAACATTTCTCCGGGTATGAAAGACTTCCATAACGATTCAATATTATTGATACGAATGGATTTAAAATATTTAAGCATTGATGTCCAATGGGTAAAACCATAATCATTAGCGATACATTGAAGCGCTTGACCAAGATTAATGTTTTTTGTTCTTGCCAATTGTTTTGCGACATTCTTAAGGGATTGTATTGACGGAATTGCTTGAGGTAAGAGCATCATTTCGATCCTTATATTATGCGAAAAATAAACAATCCCCTCCTAATGTTTATTTTACTAATATAATAATCGAAATTTCCTACTCGCTGAGAGTTTTGCGCTGGAAGGGAGCTCGCTTAGGAAAAGCGATTAGCTCATAGATTACGAAAAAAAATTTTAAGTGTCAAATAGCTGTATTTTTTCAGCTATCATCTTTAATACTAAGATGAATAGCTCAGAATTTATAGCAGTTGTATACGGAAGTTTAATCTTCTCTATTTATTAGACTATTGTTCCATTTAATACAAAAGCATTGTTTTAAAGCAAGAGTTTAACTTCAATCTCTACGTAGCATCTGCTTTGAGGGTTTGTCTATAATGATAACTAATATTATTGATTTTGTATTTTTAGCAGAGTATCCGCAATCTTTATTAAGATATCATTTGGTAACCTAAATTTATTAAAAAACCTAAATGCGTTTATTTGTAAGGGAGTATGAACTTCGAGTATAGATTTGGTAGTTTGTTCAAATAAATCAGAATCTTTATATCTCTTAAAGAAAAAACTATTCCTATGTTTTTCATATCTATTAATTTTCCTTTCCGTACCCACAACCAAGGTAATTTCCTGGGACGTTTCAACATTTGTAATCAAATTTTCAGGATCTAAGGCATTCACTATTTTTGCAACTTTAGTGTAGTCTTCGGTTGAAATTAAAACATATTCCATATTGGGGTTTTTAATTTGTTGTGCGAAAACTTCATAAGCAAATAGGAAAGGTTCAATTAACAATGTATGTAAAGCATTAAGTAAAAATTCAGTTGCAATATAAAGGATCAAAGATAAGCAATAAACTACAATACCAATTACACAAAGGAGGATCATTAGTAAAACACCTGAAAATTCTTGCGTAGGAAAATCACGCATTTCAAAAGATTGCAAGAAATGAAGGATGTAATAAAAAGGATTTAATCTATTTATTCCCCAATTTGAATTTTTTTTTCCAGATAAAATTTCCGAGGAATCTTTGTGATTCATAATAACTGTTTTTACAATGAAAAGAGTCCGATAAAAAATATGAGAAAGAATTTTGATAATCCCACTGTCATCTTGTTCTTCGTATTTTATAATAATTGCTAGTAAATGTTCTCTTGCTCTAAAAGCTTCTGTACCTGGTATAAAAGAAAGAAAAAAACCTAAACCCAAATGATGTCTTATTTGCTTTTTATAGATAGATTTTGCACTTAAAGCCTCAGCTATCATTTTAAGATCAGTAAGATCAAACATAATAGAATTGATCTTTGAATTAATGAAAAAAAAGCTAAATATTTTGTTAAGCATAGACTCAATTACCAGTTTAATATTTTGCCAAGTATACTTTAATTCAGTCTTTTTGTACATACGTTAACAATCATCAGTTATTCGCACTAAGACCTCTAAGATGGCCTTATCCCGAAGAATAAAGAAATCCTAAAAATTTGGCTTTTAAAATTTATTATCTTAAAAATTATGTCTAAGGTATCTATAGCGTTCCTTACATTGCCTATTAAATAGGTTTTATTTACAATAATGATGTATTAAGGATCAGTGCTATTTATCACATTAAACAAAAATCATAAGTATCAAATCCAATAACATCTGAAGAATAATTTAATTAGGCAGACATGAACATTGTAATTAAAGTGGGTACACAAAGTATTTTGACTTCAGATGGTAGCCCAGTTAAATCGATTTTAACTTTTCTTGTAGAACAAATTTATGACTTAAAGGAATCAGGTCATAATGTTATTTTGGTTAGTTCAGGTGCAGTTGCTTCAGGCCGAAAGGTGGCAAATGACAAGGTTCAAAAATTAAATTTTAACTCAGTGGGAGGAAAACAATTGCTAGCCTCTTTGGGCCAACCTAAACTAATGCATATCTATTCAAACCTGTTCAAAACCCGCAAAATTCTAGTCTCACAATTATTGTTAACAAAACAGGATTTTTTAACAAGACAACATTACTTAAATATTGCACGCTTACTACATGAATTATTAAAGCACACTAATATCGTTCCCATTATTAATGAAAATGATTCTGTAGCTATTGAAGAACTTATGTTTACTGATAATGATGAGCTTGCTGGACTTATAGCAGCCCAAATAAATGCGGATCGTTTGATTATTTTAACTAATGTAGATGGAGTCTACACAGGTCATCCGGATGAAGCCGGTTCCAAGCTAATCACTGTGATCGATCCTAATGAAAGATGGCCTACTATTTCAACCTCTAAGTCAGCATTAGGAAGAGGAGGAATGTTTTCAAAACTACATACTGCCCGTAAAATGGCGGGCTTAGGAATTAACACTACTATCGCTAACATTAATCAGCCTAAATCTATAATGGATATTATTAATAGAAAGAATATTGGCACAACTATCTTAGCAAAAAAAAAGCAATCTAATATAAAACGTTGGATTGCTTATCACGCTGATAAAAAATTAGGTTCTATTATTATCAACAATAATCTAATGTCACTCCTAAGAGAAACTAATCGTATTTTGAGTATCCTACCTATAGGGATTGAAAAATCAGCAGGTGAATTCCAAAAAGGAGATCTGATAGATATTTACAGTTTGAATAATGATCGAATAGGTGTTGGTATTGCAAAATATGATTCAAAAAAATTAGTAGAAAACCTGGGTGAAAAAGATAAACCTGCCTTTATTCATTACGATCAGCTACATATTTTTTAAATTTAATTACTAGGGATACATTATGACGATAATGGCAATGGGTAAAGCCGCACGCGAAACTTCTAAAATTCTCGCACTTGCCACATCTGATGAAAAGAGCAAGGCCCTACACTTAATGGCAGATTCCATTCGTCAATGCAAACGAGAAATTATAATTGCTAATGGCAAAGATATGCAGCTAGCCGAGCAAAAGCATATGGCTGATTCTTTTCTAGATAGGCTCAGATTAAATGATAACCGGATTGACTCAATGGTCGATGCATTGAATATCATTGCAGAATTACCGGATCCTGTGGGCACCATTTTAGAAAAAATTAAGCCACCCAATGGATTAGAAATTAATCGAGTAAGAGTACCAATTGGTGTGATCGCTGTTATTTATGAGTCACGACCCAACGTAACTGCTGACGCTGCAGGCTTATGTTTAAAATCTGGAAACTCGGTTATTTTGCGTGGTGGCAGTGAAAGTTTTCATTCCGCTGCTGCGATTATAGATGCATTGCATGAGGGGTTGAAGCTAACGAATCTACCTCTCGATATTATACAAATGATTCCTACATCCGATCGTTTTGCTGTGAATGAAATGTTATCGATGGATAATTATATAGACGTTATCATTCCGCGTGGTGGCATGAATTTAATTGAATACATTTCTAAACATACACGTATCCCAGTGTTTAAACATTTAGCTGGAGTTTGTCATACTTATTTGCACTGTGAAGCTAATAACGAAATGGCTAGAAAAATAGTTTTAAATGCAAAAATGCGTCGCACTGGCATATGTGGTGCGACCGAAATTTTACTGGTTGATCAGGCGATTGTGCAAACGCATCTTCCTGAATTACTAGATGATTTACTGGAAACAGGCTGTGAAGTTCGAGGTGACCATGAAGTTATAAAATTAAATCCACAAATAAAACATGCAACAGCTCAAGATTATAATTCAGAGTTTTTAGATGCAATAATTGCAGTAAAAGTAGTTAAGGATATTTCCGAAGCAATTGCACATATAGCTAATCATGGTACTCAACATACTGATGCGATTATTACTGAGAATCAATCTGCAGCAGAAAAATTTTTTCAGGAAGTAGATAGCGCCATTGTTATGCATAATACATCAACTCAATTTGCAGATGGTGGCGAATTTGGCATGGGTGCTGAGATAGGAATTGCTACAGGAAAACTTCACGCAAGGGGTCCTATAGGAGTGGAACAACTTACCACTTTTAAATATGTGGTTCGTGGCAAGGGGCAAGTTCGATCCTAATTTAGTGGTATGAAGAAAATTCTG
This sequence comes from Tatlockia sp., assembly GCA_013697725.1. Lineage (GTDB taxonomy): Bacteria > Pseudomonadota > Gammaproteobacteria > Legionellales > Legionellaceae > Tatlockia. Next base: position 78,350 of record JACCWI010000022.1, on the reverse strand, counting down.
GGTATCAGCAATCATAGCTGGAAAACCCCTCTTCACCGAGCGAAGCCAAGTATCTCATTGCAGTAGCAGAGATGTTTGAAACCCAAGGAGCCTAGTTTTACAAGGGAGATCCCTCGCTTTCACTCGGGATGACGGGAGTGTTGTGATGCCTGGGAATATGATGATTACAGGATTGTGACATTTATGGGCTGAGCACCCTCCCACTCGTCATCCAGAGCGAAGCGAAGGATCTCTCTTTAGTGCAGAGAAGTTTGAACCTGGAGTATAGCACTACAAGGGAGATCCTCGCTTCCACTCGGAGTGACAGGTGATGTAGTATTAAGTAAAAGTTCTGCTCCATTCGGCCTGCCCTTTATTATATAAAAATCGCTTCCTCTTGTGGCAAAGTGAATTTTTTGGTCTTATAAATAACAATATTATAATAATTGGATTGTATGAGTGCGGATTATTAACCGCTCTTGCTGAAAACGTTTTTCTAGGCAAACTCGATATTCACACCACCAATGTGAAGAAAAATTCTCATCCATAACTTCATAAATGATCAATTCGTCTTTCACTATTTTATCATTCTTTTGCCAAAATCCTTGCATAGGAACACGGGAATAGACAGTTAAACCACCGAATTTATTCACCAATTCATCATAAGTTTGTTGAAAAAGTTCCTTAGAAAATTTTTTATTTTTATTGGAATAAATGGGTAAAAATAACTCAATAAGTTGCACAAGACTCCCCTTATTTCTTTGTCAATTCACAGGCTAATTGACCTACTAGTTAAAGGCATAAACTTTCCATTTAAAATAAACTGGATAATAATTAATCTAGATGATAATATCACGGTCATTATATGATATTTTATTAACTTTTTGGATTTCGTTTATGTCAGCCTATCAATTTAGCCAATGCTCAAGCCAAGAACAACTTGATTCTGCGACCCCCGAGTCAAATATTTTCTACTATTTTCTTGATGATCAACAAATTTTTTGGAAAATTTCTAACGAAATCTACGGTTCAACCGAAAAAAAATTAATAAATATTGATCAATTAGAGCAGGAAAAGCGTAATAAAGCGGTGTATGACTCGGTCTTTAAAAATCAAAAAAAACTGATTTCTTCTTATTTTAATAGGCTATTGATTGGAGCACTCCTTTTTGCAACCATGCTTCTAGCAGCCGGAATTGTAGGTGGATTACTAGCCTCCAGTCCAATTGGATGGATAATTGCAATTCCCGCTTTTATAATAGGTATCGGTTTAATAATTGGAATTTACAATTACTATAAGCAAAAAAACTTAGTTAAATTATTTGAAACAATAGAGCTACCTTCTAAAACGGTTATCAAACAAAATATTGAAATTTTAGACTCGAATAATAGCTTAAATCCAACTATCGTTATTGAAGCGCAAAAGCAAGCCTTTAATCATAAAGCATTGCGTCAAGCAGTTGCAAAAGTTGACTGGCAGGAACCCTTGAAAATCTTTGTAGCTAATCATAAATTAAAAACTAAAATTCAGATTGTTAGTTTCTTAATGGATAACTATGAAATTAAAGCAGGCTCCTGGTTAATTGATAGCTTTAACTGGTCTTATGAACAAGTTATCAGTACTTTTTTTAATAATCTTAATGAAGATAGCGATGTAAAACACCTTAGTAATTATCTTACCTGTAAATGGGACAGCTATTCTGAGCAGGCAATAATCTATGCTATGAAACTTCAAGCAAAAATACCCAACCGTGAATTTATAAGATTTAATAATTCTCTGGTACAGATGCTTGGCAAAGACTTTCATAGCGCTGAAAAAATTCTATCTAAAATCGATGAATTTAAAGAATATACTAAAAATTACAAGCATAAAGAAATTGAGGTTCTTCTATCAATCTTTAAAAAATTATCTGCCTTAAAACAAGTTCATAAAAACAACAAAACCGTTTTAGATAGTTACTATAAGTCTTCGATGATTAAGGAAGCAGCAAACGCGCGTTTACAGCAGGAACGGGAAGATTTTTCGGCATTGATTTCTTCCTATGGGGTTTTTGCCGTGTCGATTCAAAGGGTTGAAGAATTATATCCAAATAAAGAAGCACAAGCTCAAATGTATAAGAAATGCTCGGCCTTAGGTATTACTATTTTTGATGCCAGGAATGAAGAGACTTTACGCGCAATCTATCCTAAGCAATTTTCAACTAATTCACACTGAATTTTATTACCAATTGTCTGTCATCTTTTGAAAGACAATTGGTAAGTAGAGTTAGCCCCTCTCCTCGCCCTTCCATTTTTATGCTACAGTCAAAATTGTGTAGCAAATAATTTGCAAGGAGCTTGTTGTTATGCACAATTATGCGGAAGTGAAAACGCGATTTCTACGTCAGGATGAACGTTTAATTTTATCCGATGATAATGATATGCCTTTGGTAATAGAAGCAAAAATAGCCACTAGCCCTCTTTTTTTACAGAATTTTCTTCGCTCTAATTCCACTATAATTTTAGAAGATATTGTAACTTATGGAGCTGTATTATTGAGAGGGTTTGATATAAATTCCGATGAAGATTTCGAAAAAACAGTATTATCTATCGAAGGTTTTCGTGGGATTAGTGATGCGTTTATGTCTGAAGAAGGCCGTACTCATGTTGGCAATTTAAATTATGTATTACATACCAATTCCGTCTATAAAACGGGAGGCACCGTTTATCTTGGTGGCTTTCATAGTGAAAATTATTATTCTCCAGATGTCCCTGCATACATTAGTTTTTGTTGCCATAAACCTTCCTCTGTTGGCGGCGAAACAGGCTTGGTCAACATGGAAAAAATATATCAACATTTAGATGAAAAACTTAAAACAAAACTTAAGAAAAACAGCTTTTTTGTTTCCAAATGGCTAATTTCTGATGTTGCAGAACGATATCAGATATCGACAGATTTAATCGAAAAAATAGGCCAACACTTTGGACTACCTATTTTAGCTGCGGGGAAAGATAAATTTATCTTAATGTACAAGCCTAATATTTTTGAGCACCCAGAAACAAAAAAAAATGCTATACAAATTAATCTTTTCGAACTACCGAGTTTAAATGCTGAGTTAAGAAAATGTTTTACTAAAGATTATTCAGAAGAAACCTGGTTTTGGCATCGATTTTTTTGGAAATTACCCAGACCAGTTTTAAAAATTATTGAATTTTTCTATATAATATTTGCTTCATTTTTTAGTTCTCCAAAAAATGCAATAAAAATTCTCAGATCAAAACTAAAAACCTATCTAGCTTCACGCAAACTCCCCGCTTTTGATCAAAGACGAGTGGGACAATGTTTTAGCAAAACTGATATAAAAAAGCTTGCACAATTAATTAGATCTAATTATTCATCCTGCCTATGGAAAAGCGGAGATATTCTCTTGGTGGATAATAGAAAAATAATGCATGCCGGTATGCCCGGCGCCGGGCCAAGAGTTGTGAGGGCAATGATTTGTAACCCCCTTGATATGAACTACTCCTGTCTAGACGCTGGGAAGCTGATTTGTAAAAATCGTCAGACCGACTCTATAGGTGCGTGTATGGCAGCGGGTGAAATTTTAAATAAATCATCTTAAAATGCTCAGAATAGGTTTTTCGTATCATAATTATTGTTTAGGGTTAACCAAGTTAGTCTGGTTTAATGTTTTATCTAAATTTTGTTTTGAACCTACAATTCTCAATGAAGGTGAAGCCCAATAGATAACTTGATTCAAGTTATTAATTTTATAAGGTATCATTAAATTTTTATCCCTCTCAAATCTCCAAAACTCCCCACAATATCTACCGTCACTTCTTTCGGAAATTTTCTGGAGGGGTTTGTTTTCTTGATTGGTAAATTGATTGCAATAAATCCCATCTTGGCCGATAGGTATTTTTAGAGGTGACTCACTGAGCTTTATTTCACCTTGTTTATTAAAGGTAAAAAAAGTTTTATTTACTAGAGCATAAAGATCGGTGCTAAACCGGAAAATAAGTGAAGCGAATAATAAAGTGATTAAGGTTGCTTTGATACCGGCAAATTTTTTATTTCTGGATTTTAATAGTTTAAAAAATAATATCCAGGAACCTATTAACGCTAAAATTTTAATTAAAATCATTAGATCCTATACTTAATTTAATAGTTGAACTCTGAATGATATCAAAAATTAACACCAATACCGAATAAAATAATTATCTCTAATTTTTTAATCAAAAAAAAAGATTAACACAGTGAATCGGTACTTAACTAGCTAACTCTGTTTTGACTTGTCTTCCTTTTCTAAGTTGATAATGATCCATATTTTGGTAATTGATAAAATGCTGTAAATCTTCAGGCGTACCTAAACCCCACATTTTATCAACGGCATAGGCTTTAATTTTAAGGCCCTCAGCAATCGCTTCATTATATACAGGGGCGACATAAAACTCGTTACCTACACGTATATTTTTTGCAATCATTTGTTTTGCATGATGGACATAATCTTTACCTCGCGACCAATAGTAAATTCCTACAGTTGCCTGGTTGGATATTACTTCTTTTTCGCGCAATTTTGAGACATTCCCATGGTCGTCTAAGCAGAGGTAACTCCACTTGGGGTGCGTAGATTCAAATGTGAGAATACCACCATCAATGTGGGGTGCATTCATTGAATGGAAAAAAGCGCCACTTTCCCATTCAACGAATTGATCTGAATTTGCGATAAGTAAAGGGGCATCGTTATCAATATATTCAGAAGCCAATAGGGTACTACAACAGGCTCCTTCAGTAATGCCATCGGTAAGAATAATTTTACAACCAGGAGCAATGATTTTAAGCATGGATTCAAGGTTATAAGCTTCACAATGATCGCGTCTAACAATAAAAATAAAATTGGCAGACACATTTAAATTTTCTACAGCCAATTGAATCATCGGCTTCTCGCCAATGCGAATAAGTGGTTTTGGAAAAGTAAAGCCAGCATTCATGAATCGACTACCCAAACCTGCCATCGGAATGAGTACATTCATACTTTCATCTGTCCATCTGGCAGATGCGACTTCCCTTTGCATCTCGTAATAAATTTTTTCAACAGTAACTTCAACAGGGCTTTTAACAGCACATAATTTAGCACCTGAGGTTAAGGCTGCGGTTCGTCCTACATAAGAATCCTCTACAATTAAGGTTTCTTTAGGTAATACCTTTTCTTTAATCATTGCTCGCCAATACATTTCCGGATGGGGCTTAGCTGAATGTACATCTTGATTAGAGATAAAATAATCAACATATTGCATTAACTGCATTTTGAGTAAAATTTGTTTAATCGTTTCACGTATTGAATTAGAACAAACATAAAGCAGAAAACCATCTGTTTTTAATTGTTTAAAAAGTCTAGTGATTTCAGCATCCGGCTTTAATAGCTCATCAATGACCTGAAAAGTCAGTTCTTGCTTTTTTTTCCATATGCTCTGGTGCAATTTCAGATCTAGACCTCGCTCTTGAGTGAGTAGGTCAAGCTTTCTTTGCGTGCTTAGCCCATCAAATAGTTGCAGATGATCTTTTTTTGAAATCACATAGCGTTCATCGACGCTTAATAAAGCACGGTTTAAAGCTTCAAAATGATGCTCTCGAGTATCGACTAACACACCATCCAGATCAAAAATTACCAGCTTTATATTCATTAAAGAACTCCATTCAAATCAGGTATTAATTCTCGACAATGTTTCATAACCCGATCTTCTTCTGGAGGCAAGGATAAAAAATCTCCATATAGCTGGGTGAGAATAACTTCTGGCTGGTTGATGATATTAAATTGGCCAGTTTCAAAAGTCGTGCGCTTTAAAGGATAAATATCATCAAGAGATACAAAATTTGAGTTAACGCCATCAAAGCCATAGCCAAGGTAGCGACTCGATCCTTGATTAGCATTCTGAATAATTGATTTCAAGAGGTTTTCAAGCGTCCTTTTAGCGATCAAACGACTTAAAGCAGAGTATAGATTGGCATAATGCCCTGTTGCTATATGACTATATTTAGGCCTCAACAAACGAAGAATTTTTTTGGCGATAAATTTAGATTGTTTGCGCCGAAAGGCATTTTCATCCATTTTGTCATAGACAAACACATCAATGAATATGCCTTGCTGATAAGGCTCCTTTCCTGTTTCATGAAACTCGATAAAACGAGAGTGGCAATCCCGCACTTTTAAGGGAACAGTGAGATTAAAATATCCCGGATCAGTTTGCGCAGTTTGAAGCCAAATGGTATCAGGAAGTTCGCTTGGAGCGAGCCTTAAAAAAGCCTCATAACTTTCACGTGGCATTGAAATATCTAAATCATCATCCCAGGGAATAAATCCTTGATGTCTTATTGCCCCAAGAAGTGTCCCTCCTTCCAGCCAATAATCTAAACAATGCTTCTGACAAACCTTATCTATCTGTTCTAACATAAAAAGCATTTTTAATTGAGCTTGACGTAACCGACCGTCAAACTGAGCATTCTGTGCTGAAGGATAAGCTTCCTGCTCCATAACCAATATTCCCAGGGATTTGAAAAAGAGTGATTATATGAGGTTACTTGGCCAAAGAACAATCTTCCAGTTAAAATAAATCCTTCTTTTTTATAAGTTTATTAATTAAGATTGAGGAGCCAGAACAGCGAATTCAGAAGCAATAATTTACACAGACAAGATTGAATTAATCAATCTTAATTTAAATTCGGTGATTTTTTTAATTATGTAGAAACAAGGATGGATTAACGAATGGAAAAAATAAACTTACCATGGCTTAGAAACACCCTTGGTCCTTTAGCACTTATGTTAGTAACACCTACACTAGCAATGATGATTTGGTTTACCAATACAGAAATGGGCGGTTCTTTTAGCGCGCTTTGGCAACTAATTCAAGTTAAAGGTTTTGCTATTGTATTTTACGAAGTTTGGCAACCCAATGTTTTGGGATCCTTTTCTGCTTGGGCAATGATCGCTATATTCATGATTACTCAACTTGGATTAATGCGATTGTTACCAGGTAAAATTTTTAAGGGGCCTATTACGCCTAAAGGAAACATTCCAATCTATAAGGCTAATGGTTTCTTAGCATTTGTAACGACAATTTCCATTTACTGTATCGCCAGTTTCTACTTTCATTTTTTTTCTGCCACAATTATCTATGATAATTTGGGTGCTCTATTAGGTGCTTTAAATTTATTCAGTTTTATTTTTTGTTTGATTCTCTATTTTAAAGGCCGTTATGCGCCCTCTTCAACCGATTGCGGCAGTTCGGGAAATTTTCTTTTTGATTACTATTGGGGCACTGAACTTTATCCAAAATTCCTTGGATGGCAGCTTAAGAAATTCATTAGTTGCCGAGTAGGTATGATGTCCTGGGGACTTTTTTTAATTTCCTATGCAGCCAAACAACATGAACTTTTTGGTTTATCCAATTCAATGATGGTTTCTGTAATTTTACAACTGTTATATATCAGCAAATTTTTTATATGGGAAACAGGTTACCTTAGCTCTTTGGATATTATGCATGATCGAGCAGGTTATTATATTTGTTGGGGCTGTTTAGTTTGGGTTCCCTGCATCTATACTTCCCCTTCCATGTATTTAGTTTTGCATCCTATCCAATTGAGTACTTGGTTTGCTAGTCTTATCTTTATTAGCGGATCCTTTTGTATTCTCATTAATTATTTAGCCGATCGACAACGGCAAAAATTAAGAAGCAGCAAAGGTGAATGTACTATCTGGGGGAAAAAACCGATTATTTTGCAGGCAGCTTATCAAACAGAGCAAGGCGAGCAGAAACAAAATTTGTTGCTCGCCTCAGGTTGGTGGGGAATTAGTCGTCATTTCCATTATATTCCAGAAATTTTAGCTGCTTTTTTTTGGTCTGTTCCCGCGCTATTCGATAATTTCCTTCCCTATTTTTATTTGAGTTTTCTAACGATCTTACTCTTTGATAGAGCTTTCAGAGATGAACAACGCTGTGCTCGTAAATATGGTAAACAATGGGAACTTTATTGTCAGCGAGTTCCTTATAAAATTATACCTTATATAGTTTAATTAGAGATTATTTTGGAAAGCAATCATGACTCCAGAAATTTGGAGTAAAATTGCTTCCAAAATTTAAGCTGTGGAAAATTTGTTCTTTTTCTCAAACTTAAGATCCCGCGCTTTATTTTTTTTGTTTCTTGGCCATCAGGCTATCAAACAAAGCTCTTTTATCTTCGGGAAGCTCAGCGCGACGCAAAGCCATCATGTCTTGAAGGGTGCCTTGTATGCAATCAGGAGTTAGCCTGTCCATAATAAGAACTCCTTTTAAATGATCGATCTCATGTTGCAATACTCTGGCATAAAAACCTCGCTCTAATTGCTCATGATAATGACCAGTCTCATCGTAGTAAGACAGTCGAATTTCATTAAATCTCGGGACCTTGCCAGCTTTTGATGAAACTGAATAACAGGCCTCAAAATCATGCAGAATTTCAGTGTTTTTAACGGGTTCGTAGGAAGGATTAATCAAAATATGCATGGGATAAGATCTTTTCACATTATCTCGCAGTAATTTGGCTTCATCGGGTATATAGATAGCAATAATTTGTTGAGAAACATTGATTTGAGGTGCAGCTAATCCAACTCCTCCCAATTCGTTTAGTTTGACCTTCATTAAATCAATTAACTCCCTAATCTCCTTACTAAGGGGGAATATTGATTTTTTAGCCGGGGTTTTTAAGACTTGATGAAATTCTGGTTGTTCAATTGTTACTATGTCTAATCCCATTGAAAAAGAACTCCTTACTAAAAATAGAATTATTATACTTAAATAAACAGGTTTAAAAATCACTGGAACTTCCTTAACATCACTTCTCCTCAAAACCAGGAATTATTTTTTGGCATATCCTTTGGATATAGCAAGTCAAATGCCTCTTTGAATTGCTTAGGTGCATATGCACTTAGGCTATTTCCCTTACAGACCCAACCCAAATCCTTCAAAGCTCTTAATGTTCTATTTTCAACAGAAAACATCCCTAAAGAAGCAGAATTAAGGCGATTCATATTTTTAAATGCATGAATAATAATATCTTCTATTGTTGGAGAATCAGGATATCCACTTATCGCTGTATATGATTTAATTAATGACTCATTGCTGTCTTTTTCTAAAAGTTCTAAATACTTATCCTTAATGGTATTTAATATGAGGCTTTTTTCGGCTTGCTCCGTTAATTGATTATAGGCATATTTTGTTATATTCATCATTTCGCAGAAGGCATCGATTGTATTAGCATTGGCTTTAGAGTTTATTTGCATCCACGCTTGGTCAAAACAGACTTCATTAATTTCACGGGGCGTTTTACTGAATCTATTGGTGTCAAATAAAGCCAGGCCTAAACTTAATAATAATTCAACCATTTGCGGATAATTTTTTTTACAGGCCAAATGTAATAAACCATTTTCTGGCATCATGGAAGGCAGCAAATCAGGGTAAATAAGGCTTCCAATTCCGCTAGCTGAGGTTTTTATTGCGAGATCAGCACCTTCTTTAATCATAAAATTAACATTTTTTAAATTATTTTGTTCTACTGCTTTATAGAGCATTTGATTTAGCATTAATTGCAAACTCGCTTTGTCATTGAAATATAATATTTTATAGCAATCAAGCGCTTGTTTAAAATTTCCAGGTTCTTGATACATTTTTGCTAAATTAGTCAATTCTATTTTAGCAGAAGGATTTTGTTGAGAGATGGCTATTTTAAGGAAGAAAGTAGAAAATTTTTGTTGGCCCTTGTGATATTTTTCTTCTCGATAACGCTTATAAGCGATTGTGCCTAAAAAATCAGTATAATCTTCATCTTTAGATTTCATAATTAACTCTTTTAAAAAATTTTTTTAATTATAAACTTTTTTTGTTAAGGAATTATTAATAGCAGAATATATAAAAATATATCTAATTGAACAGAAAATGCCAATTTAAATGGCTATAGATACCTTAACCAAAGTCCTTAATTTTCTGAAATCTATTATGTTACACTGAGCCGTTATAGTCTTTTCAAATTTGGAGACTCAAAATGCGTTTAATAGGCTTAATGATTGTTGGAGGCATAATTTTAATTGCTTCTCGATTGGCTCTACCTTATGCATTGATTCATTATGCAGAAAATCGAATAAATAAAATTCCTTTATATCACGTCAAAATTGAAGATATTGATGTTTCACTTTGGCGAGGTAGCTATTCGATTAAAAATCTAAAGTTAAATAAGATTAACAAAAATATACCTGTTCCTTTCTTCTCAGCGGAACAAATAAACTTAGCCATTGAATGGCCTGCTCTTTTGCATGGTTCTATTGTTGGAAAAATAAAAGCAATAAAACCTAAATTAAATTTTGTTATTGAACCTAATAATAAAGATCAGCAACTCAGCATTGATAAAGAATGGCAGCTTGCAGTTAGTGCTTTGTTCCCATTAAATTTTAACAAAATCTCTATCGAAAATGGAGAAATTTCTTTACACAGTTTCTCAGGTAAACCACCCTTTCAATTATCTTTGCATGATATAGATTTTGAGCTTAAAAATTTACAAAAAGTCACAGCGCACAAATCGTTGTACTCTACTTTTAGCGGACAAGCAGCTATGTCTAAGGGGCGGTTTACAGTGAGTGGACAAGTAGATCCGGATGCAAAAAAACCTACTTTCTTATTAAAATCTTCTTTAAAATCCATGCAAATTCAAGGCGCCAATGATTTTTTGTTAAATTACACTCATTTTGATGTTAAACAAGGGGAACTAAGTGTTTTCACCGAAATTGCAGCAGCCAAGGGGAAAATTCACGGTTACTTAAAACCTATTATAAAAAATTTGCAAGTGATTAATCCTAAGGAGAAGATGAATCCAATTAAATTTATATACAAAGGCCTTATTGCAACAACCGCTAAATTAGTAACTAATCATAAAAAACATACTGTAGCTACCAAAATCAAAATCGAAGGAAACCTTGAAGATCCGGAAACTCATATTTTTTCAATAATTGGTTATGTCTTGAAACATGCTTTTATCCAAGCTCTCTTACCTGATATTGATCATAGCATTGAGATTAAAGACCTTAATTTTACTACACTTTCTAATAAGAAGGTGTAGCTTTTCAATTGGCAGGGTCTAATTATTAGACCCCTTCCGCATTATTTGAATGAGCCAGTATATTTGTATTTTTATACATTAGTTTAGTGGCTATTTTTTGAACTTTTATGGAATCGCCCACCGAAATTAATAGCTTTGAATTTGAGTTGTTCCCAATCAAACTAAATTTCATAGTTTTTATGGCGATATAGAGGGTTTATCAATAGGTACTTCCTCTATCTCAGTCACCCTAAAGATGGATTTCACTATCTCAATTATCTTGTCAAAAAGACTCCTTCTATCAAATATCGCTTCACATAATTTATCGTTATATTGAATTTCTAAATCGGTATGGGCATATTCGAGACAGTTTTCGTCAATGCGAAATTGAAAGCTGTTATTTAAGATCATTAAGGGAGAGCCATCCAAATTTTCATGTCTAGTGTAGCTTTGGTTTTCCTCTAGGGAATTAGAATTGGTATTTTTGAGATTCATTACCTGACATTCTTCCTCAACAGTAAATCCATTATCATAAGTGAGAATGGAAATGGTTGTTTTTGTTTGCGGAGAATATCCTTGTCCATTTTGGGCAGCATTTTTAGCCAACGTGTTTCCCAGCACCGAGAGTATACCTTCTTGATGGGTGATTGAGCTTAAATCCTTGGCTAATTGCGTCTTAATTTGCTCGTCCTGAATCTTGCTAAAAAATAGTTCTTTATATAATCCTATAATTCTCTCATACGAAGTTTTACAGGATTTGTCATCGTTTGCTAAAAATCTACCAATTTCTTGATCTACAGATTCTTGAGTTTTATCTGTGGTTATAATTTTAAATTTTTCAATGAATATATCTCTCAAAAGCACCCCATTTATTGAAATAACCGATCTATTTTTATACAAATCATCTAGAATTTGATCTGGGGTTCCGGCTTTGGGCATCTTATTAGTTATAAATGAGCGATCTCTAATCGATTTTAAATTCGTTTTAAAACGGTGAGATCTGGCCATTGTTTGGTTTTGCTGATCCAATCTTCCTTGAATTAATGGACAGTCGAAATCAAGTTCATATTGGATTTTCATGATATTTACATTTTCTTGTAGTCTATTAAAACTTGGGGTATCCATGTTATTAATTTTAGCGGCTAAGACTTGTTCAGTTTGAGGTTCAGCAATTAGTTTGATTAAGAGTTGAAGCGAAGATTCATCAACTTCTGTAGTTAATTGCGAAAATGCAGACTCCTCATCAATGAATTTTTCGAAACTATCTTTATCATCAATTTTAATATTATCAATCACTTGATGATTAGAGGCATTTCTTTTCAATTCTATAGCTAGAGGAAAGGCTTGAGCTATAGTCATGACTCTATACCCCACGCCTCCTGTATGAATATTATTGTAAAAAACATATTCAGAAAAAAAATTAAGAATATCGGCATCATCAATGGTTAAGTCTGTCTTACAAAGCTCATAAATTAAGAGCTGTAAAAAATCCTCTTGTCCTAAATCAGGTCTGCCACTTATTTTGGCATATTTTAAATTAACATCATCAATGAGTTTTAAAGCCTCGCTGAAATCGCCCTTTCTAAGAGCATCAATGTAATATTGTGGACTACTCATATGTTTATTATTAAAGAATATAGATTCTTTACAGTATAGATGACTAAAAGCCTTTTATTTTCGCCTTTTCATCAATAAATAGTCAGGAATCTTGCCGTTAGCGAAAAAATAATGGTAGTATTTACAATCCTATAAACCCCTGAGGAATGAATATGAGAATCTTTCTTCCACCGAAGCTAATTTCGCTTCCGATTAACCTGCTTGCTTTAGTAAATTTTCATTTCTCTCCAAACACGACCACCACCTCTTCTACCACCACCGCTTAATTAGCGTTTTATTTTTTTAATCCAAAATAATTTAAAAAAATTAAGGCCTTAGGATTTCTTTATCCTTTGCTCAGATTTTTTTTAGCAAAATTTAGGTGAGCTCTTATGAAAGCAATACATTCTTGTTCTATTCACAAATTTGGTGGTAGTAGCCTTGCAGATTCTAGTAAAATTAAAGCTATCAAGACGTTAGTTAAGGGAAAAAATGAAATTATAGTGGTTTCTGCCGTGCAAGGAGTGACTTCCTCCTTACAAATTCTGCTCGATTTAGCTAAAAAAGGCTTGGATTACCAACAACCATTAAACCAGTTAGAACAAAAACATTTTAGTTTAATCGAAGAATTGGGGTTGGCTTATTTGGGTAGCATGATTCAAAACGATCTTGCAAAGATAAATGACATTTTATATGCCATTCAAATAACTCAGTCTTACTCAAGTGAAATACAAGGGATAATTTTAGGATTTGGAGAATTATGGTCGGCACAGATTCTAACTCATTTTCTTGGCCAATCTAATCGAGTAATTTTTTTAGATGCGGCGGAGGTCGTATTTATTTATGAAAGAGAGGGTATGATTTGCGTTGACTGGCAGCGATCTAAAGCTGCTCTTCTCAGTGTATTGAAAGACGTTTGCTTTGACCAGCTTGTTATTCCAGGTTTTATCGCCTCTACTCTTAACGGTCAACGCACAATACTTGGCCGTAATGGCAGTGATTTTTCAGCGGCTATCTTTGCGAACCTCTTTGAGGCTAAGTCATTAACGATTTGGACTGATGTGGATGGTATTTATTCTGCTCATCCCAATGTGGTGCACTCTGCATTTGTAATTCCTTCGTTATCTTATAAAGAAGCGTTTGAACTTGCATATTTTGGCGCAAAAGTCTTACATCCCATGACAATTGCCCCTGTTGTCGAACAACAAATTCCTATTTACATAAAAAATAGCTTTAACCCACATGCACCAGGAACTTATATCTCGCAAAAAACTAACCAATCGTTACATCTTATTAAAGGCCTGAGCTCTATAGAAAATGTAGCGCTTATCAACATCGAAGGAAGTGGACTTATCTCTGTGTCTGGTATTACTTCAAGAGTCGCAGATCTCCTTAATCGCGCTCAGGTCAATGTGATGTTAATTGTTCAAGCGAGTTCCGAACACTCAATTTGCTTTGCCGTGCCTGCGCTTTCAATTGACAAAGCAATGACAGTCTTAAGGGAAAACCTCGAAGCCGAGCTTGAGCGTAAGCTTCTTTTAGGTATTCAAGCTGATCCTGATTGCGCAATTTTATCTGCGATAGGCGATGAAATGATTGGAGCGGTGGGTATTTCTGCAAAACTTTGTACGGCTCTAGCTAAATCGAATATTAATATTCGTGCTATCTCCCAAGGTTCGTCAGAGCGTAATATTTCTTTGGTTATAAAAAACAGAGATTTAATTAAAGCAATGCGAGCGGTACATTCCGGTTTCTACCTTTCGCCTAAAACATTAGCCATTGGGTTAATTGGTCCTGGTTCTGTCGCCAAAAGTTTTCTGCACCAGCTCAGGCAAGGGCTTGATAAGCTCCGATCAACTTATCAAATTGATCTTCATTTGCTTGGGATTATGAATAGCAAGAGGATGTTGCTAAAGAACACTACAATTAGCCTGGAACATTGGCAAGATGATTTTTCAGATAATGGGGTTGAAGCAAATTTATCAAATTTTATAAATCATATTGCAGAGGAAAATCTGTCTCATGCAGTCATCATTGATTGCACAGCCGATGAAAGTATAGCCAAGCAATATCTAGGGTTCATGGATAGAGACATCCATGTGATTACCCCCAATAAACATGCAAATGCCGGAGATTTAGGTTATTACAAACAGTTAAAAAAACGAGCTTATGCCAACCAACATTATTTTTATGAAGCTACCGTTTGTGCTGGCTTACCTGTGATCTCTACTTTGCAAGATCTGATTAAAACAGGAGATGAGATTCATCAGGTCGAAGGTGTTTTATCAGGAACACTCAGTTATATCTTTAATGAATTAGCTAAAGGTAGAACGTTTTCTTCAGTAGTCATTGACGCAAAAAATCAAGGATTTACAGAGCCGGACCCGCGTGAGGATTTATCTGGGATGGATGTTGCTCGTAAATTGATTTGCCTGGCTCGCGAGATTGGCCATGATGTTAGTCTTTGTGATGTTAAGGTTTTGGATTAAGGGAATCTTGCAGGTTGGGTTAAAATTACTACCTAAAGAGCATCCCTTTTCAAGACTTGAAGAAACAGACAATATGCTCGTTTTTAACACTAAAAGATATTTTGAGAGGCCATTAATTATACAAGGCCCTGGAGCTGGAGCTGAGGTAACAGCATCGGGCATTTTTGCAGATTTATTGCGCCTAGTCTCACAACTATCTTGAGGTGATATATGAATAGAATTAACCCATCCATTAAAAAAGTTAAAGCTTTTGCACCCGCGACTTGTGCCAATGTTGCCGTAGGCTTTGATATTTTGGGATTTTCTTTTGACGCTTTAGGCGACCAGGTAACCTTAACCAAGCGCGACGACCAGCAAATTGTTATTGAATTAATTGACTCGCAAAACCTATTACCCTTTGCCTCAGATAGGAACACCGCATCGGTAGTTGTCCAACAATTCTGTCAAAACTTAGATTTGGAATTTGGATTTTCAATTGCTATTCAAAAAGGAATTCCTCTTTGCTCGGGTATGGGAGGTTCTGCGGCCTCAGCGGTAGCAGCGTTAGTTGCTTGTAATCGTTTTTTAACTCAGCCTTTAACAAAGGTTGAGTTGGCAAAATATGCATTGTTTGGAGAACAGGTAGCTAGTGGTGAAGCGCATGCGGATAATGTAGTGCCCTGTCTTTTTGGCGGCTTGACGTTAATTCAATCACAAGATCTAATGAATATTGTACTGTTACCTATTCCTGAACTTTACTGTGTGTTGCTTCGTCCTCATTTGCAGATAGCAACACGAGACGCGAGAGCAGTCTTGAGAAAAAACCTAAGCTTAAAATCACATAGTCAACAATCAGCAAATTTAGCCTCATTTATTGTCTCACTTTATGAAAATGATTATCAACTCATGCAAAACTCCCTGGACGATTTAATCATTGAACCGCAACGCGCAAAATTGATTCCAGAATTTTATAAAATTAAAGAAGCAGCGCTTCAAGCAGGTGCTTTAGGGATGTCGCTCTCGGGTTCAGGACCTGCTCTATTTGCCTTAGCTCGCAGTCAAGATGATGCACAAAGAATTAGTTTAGCCATGCGGTTAACCTTGGAAAAGAAGGCTATTAAATCAGATTGCTGGATTTCAGCCCTTAATCAAAATGCCGCGAAAGTCGTTTTAGAGGAGAAGATCTTATGAATTTTATCAGTACACGTAATCGGGCAATTATAAAAACTCTATCCACTGCAATTGAGACAGGTTTAGCGGCAGATGGTGGTTTATTTGTTCCAGAGACTATGCCCATTATAGATAAAAGTTGGTTTTCATTAGAACTTTCTTATCCAATGTTTGCCTCAAAATTACTCGCGCATTTTTTTAATGGCGATGCACTTGCAACCCAGTTAGACTCTTTCTGTAAACGAGCATTCAATTTTCCTATACCACTTCAGCAACTAGACGATAATTTATTTGTCTTGGAATTATTTCACGGCCCAACCTCGTCTTTTAAAGATCTTGGCGCGCGCTTTTTAGCAGAATGTTTATCTGAAACAGCTAATTGTCAAAAAACTATCCTGGTTGCCACCTCGGGTGATACGGGCTCCGCTGTGGCAAGCGCTTTTCACCGAAAATTAAACTATCGCGCAGTGATCCTCTACCCCGATAAACAAATATCAGCCATGCAAGAGCAACAAATGACTTGTTGGGATGAGAATATATTTGCTTTTGCTGTTAATGGAAACTTTGATCAATGTCAGCAATTAGTAAAATCAGCATTTTTAGACCCTCACTGGCAGGAAGCAGGCGGACTTAGTAGTGCTAACTCTATCAACATTGCCAGGTTGTTAGCACAAATGACTTATTATGCTTATAGCTCGATGCAATTCTTCAAAAAATTTAAAGAAAATTCAGGGTTTATTATTCCAAGTGGTAACCTGGGTAATGCCACTGCGGCCTATTGGGCAAAAGCCATGGGCTTTCCTATTCGTGAAATTGTGTTAGCAACGAATGCCAATCAAGTTTTATCCGATTACTTGAATAACGCCCATTATCAATCACAACCTAGTATTAGGACTCTTGCCAATGCAATGGATGTCGGTAATCCATCTAACCTAGAGCGTTTAAATCATTTATTTGATTCATTTGAACTTTTTAAAAAGAATGTGTCTGCGATAAGTGTTAACGACGATGCTATCCGTGAAACAATTCAAGAGATTTATAACCACTACCATTACATCAGTTGTCCTCATACCGCTACTGCCTTTCACGTTCAAACCAAGTTAGCTAACAAACCGTGGATTGTGGTGGCCACTGCTGATCCTTTTAAATTTCATGAGCTAATTGAGCCGCTGCTGACTATTAAAATTCCTATTTCACCCCAATTAAAAAGCTTAATTAAAAGCCCCTCTATAATTAGACGAGTAAATGCAAATTTAGATGATATAAAAAAATTGTTTTCTTTGGAGCAAAATTAAAAGGTAATTGATTTAGATTCTAACCGAATGCCAATAACTAATCTTAGCTATTGGCATTTCGGTAGGTCTTTAATTTGCGAAACATCTTCTTCTAAAAGTTTAGCAAGAAAGCTGGTAATTATTAACAAAAGTTCTAAGGGTAACGAATTATTCTCATAAAAAACATTCGGTTTTTGATGATTTAGCCAGACCTTTACTTTAGGCCAAGTCGCTAATTTCCAAATAAAGGTTGTCATTTCCAAGGTTTTCATATTTTTGTCTTGTAAACATTCCAACCATTCAATGGGCCTTTTTGTCGTAAAAAATTTATGATTAGCTAACATTAGTTGTACCAAGGTTACATTTTTTGAGGTAGAAATAGTTGCTTCACTACAAACTAATAAATTTCTTAGTGAACATTTAGCAATATCCTCTTGTTTTACCGAAAAATAATAACCCTCAGCATAGTGAGAATCATTGCTTAGAAAAAGATTAGCTCTACTTATTGTCAAACTGGATTTTCTTAATTCTTGTTGAATTTTTATAGCAAAGGCTTGCTTAAACAGGCGTTGAGATCCGAGCGTATACAAAGCTTTAATAAGAATTATTTTAGGCTTCTGTTCACTGCCCTCAAAAGCTTTTTCCTCCCAATAACATACCGGCCAGTTTCCGGCGTAAAATCTTCCAGGCTTTTTATGATCTTGCCTGCGAATGTCTTCAATTTTATCAATCAAAGCTCCCAATTTTATTACCATGGGTTGGTTTTTAAACTCTTTCCATTTTTCAAACTGAGCTTTAAGTTGTTCAATCTCTTGTTGAAATTCCAGATGAGATTCATCTTTCCTGGAATTCGTGGCACTCTTTTGCATGATAGGTAAAAACAGAACCTTTAGATCTTGTAGATAACGATATTGAATTAATGAACAATAATAATATGAATAGCTGTTTAATCCGTATCGCTTAGTAGAATAACTTTGCGCGGGGTTGGTTTCAAGGGATGCGCTTGCAGTAAGAGGGAGAGTAGCTAAGATACCTCTATTAAACTCAAGCTCTCTATCTTCGTAAGTCTCATCAAAAGACCATTCAAGTAGCGTTGCAGCCTTTCTATCGCAGGTTATATTCTTTAGGCATTCTTGTAATTTTTGAGAGAGGCTAAACCTGCCATTCCACCCGTACTCAGCAAATTTGGAACTATGAATACTCAAATAATCGCTAATAAGACTATCTTTATAATTGTTATCCTCTCTGCGCAAATTATGCAAATATAGATCTTCGACAATCAAATCATAGATACAAAGCGCACGATAAGAATTTGGTAGATTGCTTAGCTTGGAATCTGTAGCAAATCTATAATTTTCTGTATCGGATAAATGTAATCGTATTGATGAACTATCATCTACAAAAAGATTATTATTAACTTCTTCCAGACGTAAGGCATTTAATTGGGCAAGCAGCCTATTACGCAAAAAAAACGCTTGTTCTGCAGTTAATTCATTATCCATTTCTTTAAAATGAAAAATATAATAATTTAATGTCTCGGATAAAACTTCTATATTGATCTGCGAAAAGAAAAAGTCAACATCACAATCCTTAGATGCCAGGGTGAGTTTTAACTCTTCTAATGATAATTTACTAATTAGTGCGTAGCTGTTGCGCTCAATTATTTTATGATACAAATCTCTTGCACTGGGTATCTTAAATTCTAAAAAGGACTCGTCTATTGGTGGAGTAGACTCATCTTTATAGCGAAAAAATTGAGTATAATTTTTTTTATAGTCTAGAGTATTTCGTTCTTGCATAGTCAGATTTTTCCTGATGAAGCTATTTAGTTATAGCTCAATTCGCTTAGCAATAGATGGATTAGAATAACTAGATTGAAAATTCAGACAGCTGCTTTTCTAAATTTTCAATGTCAATATTAACTAGAAAAGGTTTTATACGGTCAAACTGTTCATTATTCAAGTCGTAAATTTTTAAAGATAAAAGACGGTCGATTATTGCATCATCGAAACGTTTTCTTATCATTTTAGCGGGATTACCAGCTACAATTGTGTAAGCTGGAACATCTTTAGTTACTACGGACGCAGCAGCGACAATAGCACCCTCACCAATTTTTATACCGGGTAAAATAATTGAGCGTAGTCCAAGCCAAGCCCCATCAGCAATAATAGTATCGCCCTTTCCTTGATAAGCATCCAACAGGGATTCTTCAAAGGGATAAAGGCTAAACCATTCAGCACGGTGGGTATGATTTCCACCCATTAGAATCACCGCTTCAGCAGCAATGCAGACATAATCACCTATATATAATTGATCAATTGGCCATTGTGATTGCCAATTAGCAAGACTATATTCATCACCATAAAGATATCGTACGACTGATTGTTCAAATGAGCCGCTCCAATAATCACTGTAATAACTATGAGTTCCACGAATATGAATATTGGGATTTGTTACAGTTTTATGAAGATATTCTACTTTTGACCAGTGTTTAGTTGTCATTACTTTCTTTCTCTTAAAGGTAAAAATTTAGAGCTAGTCTAGATAAATGGTTTCAGGCAGTTAAAGCAACCCTTTTTATTTCACCAAAGTTTATCCTATGAAGCTCCCTAATAATAATAGTTATATTGAAAATATTGCCTCTATTTTAATTTAATTCCATGGATAACACTAAGTACCACTAAATTAAACCCATTCATTTGCCACAATAAGTTTGAGTAATCCCCTCAGCAAGTTCTAAAGCCTTAGCAGGCACGAATATTTAATTAGTTATTAAAGATTTAAGGAAATCAATTTTTACAAATAAATATCAATTGTTAGTTGTCTTGATAAAATATTCATCCATTTAGTGCCACGATGAAATAAATCTGCTGCAAATCCGTATAGAATACTGTATAGTAGGTGACTATTTTTTTAATCTATTTTAATTTTAGAAGAGCGCTATGAATGATTTAAACCTTTACAGAAATATTGGTATCTTCGCCCACGTTGATGCCGGAAAAACCACCACTACTGAACGTATTCTTTACCTCACGGGTAGAAACTATAAAATTGGTGAGGTTCATGATGGTGAATCAACAACCGACTTCATGGTTCAGGAAGCTGAGCGTGGTATTACCATTCAGTCAGCAGCGGTAAGTTGCTTCTGGAAAGGCACTCGTTTCAACGTAATCGATACCCCAGGACACGTTGACTTCACTGTTGAAGTATATCGTTCACTGAAAGTACTTGATGGCGGAATTGGTGTATTTTGTGGATCAGGTGGAGTTGAGCCTCAATCAGAAACCAACTGGCGTTATGCGAACAATTCCAAAGTATCTCGTTTGATTTTCGTAAACAAACTTGACCGTATCGGCGCAGACTTTTTAAAAGTGACTGCACAAATTGAAAAAGTATTGGGCGCCAACCCATTAATTATGACTTTGCCGATTGGTGTTGAAGATGACTTTGTTGGTGTTGTCGATTTATTAACACGAAAAGCTTACGTTTGGGATGAAACCGGTGAGCCAGAAAATTACATTGTTACCGACGTACCCGCTAATATGGTTGACGATGTTGAAAATTATCGCAAACAATTAATTGAACAAGCGCTTGAAATGGATGATGATTTATTAATGGCTTACTTAGAAGGCGAAGAACCTTCAATAGAAGACATTAAACGCTGCATCCGCAAAGGTACTCTCGAATTAGCATTCTTCCCAACTTATTGTGGTTCTGCCTTCAAGAATAAAGGGATGCAGTTATTATTGGATGCAGTGATTGATTATTTACCTGCTCCCCAGGAAGTTAATCCCCAACCTTTGACCAATGCTGAAGGTGAACCTACAGGTGAATATGCTATTGTTTCACCTGATGAGCCCTTCCGTGCATTGGCATTCAAAATCATGGATGATCGTTACGGTGCTTTAACTTTCGTACGAATATATTCAGGAAAATTGAATAAAGGCGATACTATTCTTAACTCCTTTACTGGTAAAAGTGAACGTGTCGGCCGTATGGTTGAGATGCAGGCCAATGAGCGTAATGAATTGCACAGTGCTGAAGCAGGCGATATTATTGCTATCGTAGGTATGAAAAACGTTCGAACCGGTCATACGCTTTGCGATCCTAAACACGAGTGCACACTTGAAGCCATGGTGTTTCCAGAACCCGTTATTTCCATTGCTGTCTCACCTAAAGATAAAACCTCAACTGAAAAAATGAGTATTGCAATTGGTAAAATGGTTGCAGAAGATCCAACTTTTAGAGTTGAAACCGATATAGACTCAGGTGAAACCATTCTTCGCGGTATGGGTGAATTACATCTTGATATTAAAGTCGATATTCTCAAGCGTACTTACGATGTGGAATTATTAGTAGGACAGCCCCAGGTTGCTTACCGAGAAACCATAACCAAATCAATTGAAGACAGTTATACTCACAAGAAACAATCGGGTGGTTCTGGCCAGTACGGTAAGATTGATTACCTCATTGAACCCGGTGAGCCAAATACAGGATTTACTTTTGTTACCTCCTGTGTGGGTGGTAGCGTTCCCAAGGAATTCTTCCCGGCAATCGAGAAAGGATTTCGCTCGATGATGGGTACCGGTACTTTGGCAGGATTCCCTGTGTTAGACGTTTCAGTCAATATTATCGATGGTGGCTTCCACCCTGTTGACTCCTCGGCAATTGCCTTTGAAATTGCAGCAAAAGGTGCATTTAGACAATCCATACCAAAGGCTGGTCCACAATTGCTTGAACCAATCATGAAAGTTGACGTTTATAGTACAGAAGATAATGTCGGTGATGTCATTGGTGACTTGAATCGTCGTCGCGGTATGATTTCGGGTCAAGAACCCAGTGCAACTGGTGTACGTATTAAGGCTGATGTTCCTCTTTCAGAAATGTTTGGTTATATTAGTACATTGCGTACCCTTACTTCTGGTCGCGGTCAATTCTCAATGGAGTTCTCACACTATGCTCCTTGTCCCAACAGCGTATCTGAGGCAGTAATTGCTAAAGAAAAAGAGAAGAAAGCCGCAGCTGCCAAGTAGCTCTTGGCATTGTTAGTAAAGCCCTGTCAATGTTAATCTGATGGGGCTTTTTTTACTAGATAATTTAGTTAAAGGAGCACGCAGGCTATTCTATTGTGGAGGTTTATAATAGTCTGGTTCATCATTAAGAAGAGATTCGCAATCAAATTGTCTAACAAGCCCTGTATACAAAAATCCTAAACCTAAAAGAATTAAGGCAGCACCAAATCCTATAGTTACGGGAGTTGCAACACCTGTAAGTAAAGTAAAAGCAACAGCTACCGCGGCAATACCAAGAAAAAATATAAAACCACCAATAACTTCCAAACTAATTGTTAAGCATTGCGGCGGGCAACAGGTGTCTGACTTTTCATGATTAAGTAAAATCTCTAATCCAAAAAAACTTGATAAACTGTTTTCCGCAGTGCGAGCTAGAGAGGCAAACGGTTTTGTTCGAGGTTCGGTTTGAACATTAATTTTTTGCGGCTGCCAAAATTTGTGTAAAGAAATTGATTTGCTAGAGTCATGTTTGCTAATTTTGATTAAACGTTCTTTTGGCCTTTCTTTTTTGCTGGGTTCTATTAAGTCGTAGCAATAATTGCCCTTTTCTTCGCGCAATATAAAGTTTCTGGGTGTGGAAAGATTGACCGATTTTTTGTTTAGAGCTAACAGCAATTGCTTAGCCCATGAATTATTATCAGCACTTATATCCTCCCCAAAATTAAGGGAACACTTGATTAATGATTTATCATTATTGGTAGTTTTAATAATTAAATTTTGCCAATCCTCCATCCTTTTAAACTTAATTTTAAAGCTATAATAATTATTGTTATCACGACTCCACTGTCCATTTTCTTTAACGTATAAGGGTGGCATGATTTTTTCTGTTATAAATTAAAAAGATATAATGCATAAATCTACCATTAGATGCAAACTTTTGATCTTGATTTTTTGCTATTAAATCTTCTGCTTGGTTAGGTGATTTAACCATATTTCTTTATTCATACTAGGTTCATATGATTCTCTTTTAAAAAAAAACATATTTTTTTGTGTGACCATTATAAAGGAGATCCTCGCTTCCACTCGGGATGACGGGGACTGTAGCTATCAATGGCATTCGGTTAAGCTTCAGGACTCTTTGTATTCAAATTCCTTTCAAATGTTGCAAGCAAGTGCCCAGTACGTATAATGGAAAAACACAAAGATAAATTTAAGACAAAGATGTCAAAAAACACGCTCTACAACCTGATTAAATTAAAAAAAGAATATCTTAACAAGATAATAAATT
Source organism: Tatlockia sp. (assembly GCA_013697725.1). Classification (GTDB taxonomy): domain Bacteria; phylum Pseudomonadota; class Gammaproteobacteria; order Legionellales; family Legionellaceae; genus Tatlockia. The sequence goes on along the minus strand of JACCWI010000022.1, from coordinate 54,463 downwards.
TAGCTGAACGAACCCACTCTTCGGGCACTCACTATTTCTATTTTGAGTTAGCTCCCAAACATCTCTCTGTGGTTGGACCTTATAAGCTAACTAGCCATCATCTGAGTGTTTATGAGAAGGCAACAGGAACTTTAGATTCCCTAAGTCAGTATCACTATACCGCTTACTTTCATGATTCTTATGGCAAAGACTATCGACTGCATATCTACTTTGATGAACATGATAATAGTTTAGCCAAGCCATTTTTGGCTGAAATGCAAGCGAACAATGAATTTCAAACTTTAAGCTGTCTTGAATTTGAAGAAGCTTTTAAAACATTAGCTTATTTTTCAAGCCAAGTATTAGTCAAAAATTTAAGAACTGAGCAAGCTCAAGTGGCTTCTCAGCTTAAATTTAAATGTGAGACTCTTGAAAAAGAGGCAGAAACTTTATCTATAAATTGGTTTTACAATAGAGATAAATATACAAATAAAATTAGAGATTTAATAAATAAAATCGATGAGATGCTCGAATATACTCCAGCAACTCGCGACATTTTGGCAAAAAAATCTTTTTTAAACAGCCTTGAAAGTGCTATAGAATCAACGGTTATAGAAGAAACTTTTAAGCCTAAAAAAACAAAAAAAATTCTTGAGACACCTAAGAATTTCACTGAGAAATCGTCTAAATCTAAGCTGACCAACTACAAAGATTATAAGCCTGCACTCAAAGATCTAAGCCCAATACTCAAAGTTTTAGAGCTTAAGTTTCAAGAAATCGCCACGCCAGATCTTATTAAACAGTTATCTACCTTAGAAAGCCTTTATGTTGAGTTAAAAGAAATAGAACTCCAGCTCAGTTGCAAATTATTAACTGCGGATCTGCAAAATATTAACAATCTCAGAAACCTTAAAATCAAAATTGAGAGCAAAGCTAAACAGAATCTTCAAATGCTTCTAATCATGGAAAAATTTGAAGAGACTCAGCCATTTAAAATCTTTTATCATTTGTTATCTCCAGAAATTTTGGGACCCACAGCCTTAGTTGTTAAGAAAACTGACTTATTTAATTTTCTATTAAACAACCAAATCATAAACATTTATTATAAAAACTTTACAGTTCATAATGTTTTTTACTCCTCAATGATTGATTATTGTTTCAAAGCGACCACTAATAACTCTTCAATGTACCAATGGCTAAATATCTTAGTGCAAAAAGGGGCATCTTTATTAGATCTTGATAGCTCAACTAACCTACCCTATGCAGCTATTCTTCTATTGGATTCCAAACACCCTTTTAGTGATGTTTTAAAACAAAATGCAGAAGCAACCTTAAACAATCCACTCTTTTTTAAACAGCTTAATAATCTTCTACGATTTTTGTTTAATCAGGATGATTTTAAAGTGGATAGCAAAATAATTTTGCAATTAATTGATTCTAATGAGGAAAGAATTAAAACCATTGAATTAAGCGATTCGCTTTCAATTTTCGTCCTTAAAAAAGCGAACGATTTGGAAGAACAGCTAAAGATCACCGTTGGAGAACAATTATACAATCAAATATTTAATGATCCAGAGATCATGGCGTTAAGAAAGAGGCTGACTGATAAAGCTAATTGGGTAATATCGAAAGTAAATTTCAAAGAGCGTCTTATGTTCAATCATCTAGTCAAGGATAATCTTGATGATATAAAAAAATCCTGCACAACTTTAACTGAAAAAGATATTCCTTCATTTAATGAGCTTAAGAAAAGTTCGCTTATGATGCAGTTAAATAGGATTCGTGTATTGGATTTGTATATGGAATCTAGAGAAATCAAGCAATTGATTCAATCTCATCCTCATTCAAAGAATGGTTCAAAATTAATAAGGAAATTAAAGACAAGATACGATCAAATTTCTACTGAGTTATTCTTTCTGCAACATGATATTGATATCAATAATATTGTAATTCTCCCCAAAATTGACGAAGTTGTTGAATTTGATAAGCATTTATCAAAAGAACATTCTTCATCCATTAATGATCTTGATGAAGAAATTTTATTCGCTTTAGAAAATACACCCGATTTTTTTACCTTTTTAACAGAATGTGAAGATAAAGAAGCAGCTGAAAAAAAAATAAAGCAGAATAATAAGTTAGTTAAAGCAAATGACCAATTAGCAACCGCTGCCCTAACGTGTTCGACAGTTAAAACGCTATTTTCAGATTCGACTAACCAAAATCCTAAAAGCGAGCCAAGCGATTTGCTGCAAGGATGTAATTTCTAACCTGTTTGCCAAACCTTATCAAACTCAGAACATATTTCCCCAAGTCATTACTTGTAAAGGACTACAAAAATCATCCATAGCAACTTAACTCCTTCAACTAATGCAAAATTTTTCGAAGGTTACCATGATTTATTCCTTAACCAAATGCCATTGCTGTGGAGATACCCCCATTCTCTCGTCATCCAGAGTAAAGTGAAGGCCCCCCCTGCAGTGGCAAAGATGTTTGAGGGCAACGAAACATAACCAATACAAAGGAGATCCCTGGGTTGAATTACAGAAACGGGGCAAATACGAACTGAAACCCCCGGTTTTGTTTGAATTAAGTACAATTACAGATTCATCTTCAAAATTTATATACCAATAACTTTATCAAAATAATTCCTATAGCCCATACAGAATAAGGATTACTGTATTTAAAATCTGATCGCATAATTGGTGATCTTGGATGTGTGTATAAATTAATCTGTTCCTCGCATTAACGCAGCTACAGAAATATCCTCATCAATCTTTGACCAATGTATACCAAGACCATTACCAATAAAACGCCAATCTTTTCGTTCAGTATCAGTTGCATCTCGTAACCGTGGAAACCATTCCAAGGGAGCTGATATTTCCCGGCCGTCTGCTAATACAAAGTGCAATGAAGTTTTAGTAAAACTAACGTCTACTGCATGATCATCAAATTTAATTGCCAAAGTATTCATGCCATTTCTCCAAAAATAATTCTTTGTTTTCAATTACTAAAAATCTAAGTTTGCTTAATTCATGACTTCTAAAGCCATATGAACTTGCTAAATGAACAGGATTCAACCAAAATTTGCCCACTTTATCTCCATGTTCGATATGAATGTGTGGTGGCTCGTTTCCTTCTAAGCTATAGAAAAAAAACCGATAACCTCTAATAATTATTACAGTGGGCATATCTTATATCCTAAAATTGCTATATTGATCCTAATCCTAAGCCGCCTTAAAATTTATCACATCATCTAATGTATAATCTGGATCATTTGAGCTAAACAAATTACTGAAATCATAGGTTCCATGCATGTTTACATGTTGCCAGGTTAGGATCGAAGCATTCATAATGCTTTCAAGTAACTCCGTTCTTTCATTATTATCTGAACGCATAATTATTTTGGTTAACTCAATGTAATTCCATAAGATGATGATGTTTTGAATGATGGTTTTACACATCACAGAAATTTCCTGATCTTCTTTAAAGGACTCTAAAATATTTTGATCAGCGAAAGAGACCGCTGCTGAAAATTTATTGGCCAGCTCACCCTTATTCAATTGTTTTTCAATCGCCTGCCTCAATTCCACATCATCAAAATATTTCAGCATAAAAATCGATTTAATAACTCGGCCAAATTCTTTTAATGCCTCTTGCAAGGGGTGTTGATTAGAGTACGCACCTAATCTTTTCAGGATAGTTGATGCTCGATGCTCACGTAACTTAGCGGTTGCAATCAATCTTAATATATTGTCCCAATTGCGTATTATACGCTCTTCATTAACATAATAGGTTGGTTTAATGGGGTAGCCTTTACTTTCTAATTCAGATCTCCTTTTATCAAAACTGACTAAATTTTGTGATGATGGGTCTTTAATTCGTGGAGCAAATGTCACCCCAATTAAATGAGACACTCCAAAAACCATTTCTGTATAGCCATGGGTATCGGTTGAGTGCATAGTACTGGCAATCGCATCATTATGCAGGAGTCCATCAATTACATAGGCAGCATCTCGTTCCGCACTACTAAATACGGTAGCGTAGAACAAAATTCCACGTTCATCAATGAAACGATAAACACTTGCCCCTGAGCCATTTCCAAAATATTTAAATGAATGATTTGTATTAAGTGACTCTGCTGATACGGACTGTTTTTTCCCATCACTGGAGGTATGCAATAAATGTTGTTCACGCTTGAATTTTTCTGGCAGCCAAAGCTTCGCCATTAAATCAGTCAATGACTGATTGACTGCGTGTAAATTTTCCAAGGAGAAATACCAATTCACTGTATTGGATAGCGTATTATAATTGATTCCAACAGCAGTATTGGCGAGCTTATGTAGCCCTATATTAGAGCCTAAACCAAAAATTCCTGCATAATAAATTTCATTCGCTGGCACGCCCTTGGAGCCCTTTATTTTATGGTGCTTAAAATTGGATGTGAATGTTGTTACTTCATTAATTTCAGCCATCATTTGTAAAATAGGTATATACCTATCTTTGCCAATAATAGTTGCAATTGATTCGTAATTCGGTTTTTCAACAGCAGGCGTATTCAAGGTAAAACTTCCGTCTTTTTGAATCGTGACATATTTGTTCTTTTCCTTAACTATTCTTCGATTCACATCGATATATTGCTTATCTAAAATGCCGCGCAATGCAGCTAATACCTCTTCAATCTTGCTAAACTGTCCTAATCCCAACTTTTCCAAAAGGTGTTCTTTATGTTCTATCCAATATTTTTCATTTATCAAATAGGCATCAATTGAAAGATAACGATACGAATGGGAGAGACTTATTTGTCCGCACTTAATTGCAGCAGCTATTTTGCAAAAAAGAATGGCTTTATATAGTGATACGTTAAACTTCAGGTCTCGATGAATGGCAGCATATTCATGATCATCTAGGAATGCATCAGGAGCTGTTGATGTGATATTTTTTGCTGATTGATAATGCACAATAGCAGAAAATAGATCTTCTGCTCCTTTACATGTTTCAAAACCCAGGTGTTTTACAATGTCAGCCACGCGATTTTGTAGTTTTTTTGATAAATTACTTAAAGCATCAAACTCATCGCCTCGTGTTTTATCGCCATCTATTCTATCCTTTAGCTTTTTTGCATCAGACTCCGCTTGACTTAACTTCACGTCCTTTATCGGCGATGGAACAATCTTATAAAGCTTTAAAATTTTGTCATCACTGCTCATTTCCTTGTTATAAACAACGAGTTGAACCGCATTAACAGTACCTTTTGAATCTTTAAATCCTGATAATACGGACGCTGTCAGTTGGTTTTGTTCTGGTTGACGTTCTTTAAGCAGCAGACTAATAGCACGTTCGGCTTTATTTAATTGTTGTTGAACACATTTTAGTAACATATCAACCAGAGTGTCCTGCCAAAGTTTGTAAAGATGATCAACAAAAGCTGCTAAGTATAAGTGCCGTTTATGTGGCTCAACCATTTCTGCTATTTGCGTTGTTTTAGCTTTAGTGACCCACTGCGCATAGTATTTAGTGGCCTCAGTGGATAAAGCTAATTTCTTAATAAGTGGACTTATTTCTTTGAATAATTTCTTAATGATTAGAAAATTATGCATTCCAGTCTTAATTTGCTTAGGTCTTATGGATTGGGTGATGATTTTCAATCGGGTGAGTAAAGAGCGCTCATAAAATTCACCTTGCGTGCTTATAATCTGATTTAAGGCTTCTTGTTGTTCAGGTCTAATCTCATCGCTCATGATTTGTAGGGCATTTTTTTCAAAACCATTAAACTGTTCAGTAATTGTTCTGGCCGCACGATCATAGCCAGGGAGCTCAATCTTTTTTTGGCGCAGTTGCTCAATGAGCACATAAAACATTTTGCGTGGATGCATTTGTTTATCCACCATATCACCTACAGCCTCATCAAAAAATTCAGTTGCGTTACTGAATTCAATGTAACCACACTGTTCGAGAATAAGTAGGCGATGCTTTTGACGCATACGATCACTGTATTGTTCCAGGAAATTCGCTGATGCCACCACACCGAGTATTTTAGAGACAAATTTGATATCAGCTGATCTAAATAACTTATGAGTGAAAAATTTTCCACATGCTTTAAAATAACCGTATTGGAGCAATAAACCGATGCGACTGTTTGGTTGCTTAGTATTTTCTACCGCACTTCGAATAGATTCATCTACTTTAAAATGGATTTTTCGTTCATCATTATTAAGCACAGGCGGTCTATTAAACCGTTTGGATTCATGAGCAGGTAATACTTCTATCAAACGCATTAATCAAGTTCTCCAATTCGCTCTACAGCATCACTTAAGTCGGCAAATGAAGGCTGACAGTATAATTTTGTTGTATCTAATCGTTCATGTCCTGCCAACATAGCTACTTTTTCTAAGCTGACGCCTGCATCAACTAAATTTTTACAAAACGTATGCCTAAGCTTATGAGGGGATACATCACCAAGCTCACCTGGAATATGCAAGCGGTTTAACATCAACTGCACTCCACGGGGTGTAAGCGTTCCTCGTTGCCCGTTAAAAACAAAAGCATCGCTGCCAGCGTATATTGTAAAATCCAAATTAAATAAAGCAAGCCGCGCGTCTTTATTCAAAGGGATCTCACGATACTTACATCCTTTACCCGCATTCACTAATAGATTGCCTTTGCGCTCGCTCATAGTAATGTGTGACCATTTTATGTCACAGAGCTCACTAACACGCAGTCCCGTATTCAAAAGGATCCTCACAATGGAGCTATCCCTTACGCTGCCGCGTTGTTCTATGTGACGCAGTAATTGATTTTGTTGAGTTCGGGTTAACCATTTGGGTATGGCTTGTGATTGTTTGACTGTTTTTGGCAATGGGAATCGATATTTTATTTTTTTAGTCTCTAACCCCCAATTCAGAAAATACTTTAGGGATAATAGGCGGCGATTAATAGTCGGTGGTCTGAAATTAGCATTAATCAAATGTTGTTTATATTGGCGCGTATCGGTTGGCGTGATATTAAGCATCTTCATTTCCACCCCATTGACCGATTGAAACCAAATAGCAAATTGAACCAAATCACTACGGTAACTTGATAAGGTTGCAGGTGATTTATCCGTCGACTTTTGATAGGCAATATAGTTTTCAATTAGCTGGATTTTAGCCATTAATAATTATGCGATTAGTTTTTGATAAGATAATCTAGCATATTAAAACCAATTATACGATGAGTTAATGATAAACCCATCGCATAATGAGTATTATACGATTAGTTTCATATCGGTTATTCCTGTTACATCAAATCAAATATTATAGATAATTTGTAGCATTGGTTATGTATTGTATGCAATCTTGGGGTAAACCATATACTGATGAATCATTATCATTTTTGCTTGCCCAAAATAGGAGGGGCGCAGAATAATGAAAACGGGTTCTTTCCTGTATTTCTTTAGAAATGGTAGCGAAGAGCTCCTCATCATATTTATAAACATGAGGGAGATTGTTCTTATTATGCTCCATAATTTCAAGTAATGTCTTATCGTTGTATTTAACTAATATGTTACAGCCATTTTTTATTAATAATTTTACAATGTTAGTTCGATCATTTTCGTTTACTTCCTTGAAAGGTGAGGTATCTATTGCAAAGAATAAGAGATTTTTTGGAACGCAAATATCTTTATGGGCAAGTAACAATTTTATCATTTCAATATCACAATTGTGTGAAGCAATGTGTAGAGGTGTTGGTCTTATATAACTACTAGTTAAAATATTTGGATTAGCACCATTTTTTAATGCGGCTTTAGCGTAATTATAATTTTGATGCTTTACAGCGAGCACTAAAGGAGTATCTCCATTTCCATTTTTCCTATTGTAAAACGTTGCTGGAATTAAATTTTCATTAATTAAAATATTTTCGAGTTGTTGCGCATTATTTTCCACAGCATAATGGAGAATATTATTGCCTGAAGGATGTATGCTTAGCAAACAAATTGCTTGTTTAATATGGTTAATTTCTAATTGGCTTTGTAAAGCATCATTAATAATCTTAATTAGACCTTCAACATCATTATGCTCTAAAGTAGTAGCCATAATAGCTTGTAGTTCTTCGCGTGATTTCATAAAAACCCATCCTCATAAGTATAATCTGTATAACTTTTAAAATTTATTAAAAAAGTTAATGCATTTTAACATACTGATCATATTTTATTCAATTGTCGTCTGCTAACTGCATGGCGACAGAATATCTCTCATAATTATGCGATTAGATTTTGATCTCAGATCCAATGATGAATTTCTCATGAAATATGGTTTTTTTAGCTGTTTTCAGGTGTTTGTTATCAAAATTAATCGATAGATAATTTTTTTGATTTAGGTCTTAATGGTTAAATTAATAGCAAAAAATGGGTGGTGAAATTCGCATTTGCCCCATTCCTGTAATAACACCCATCCCTCGCTTTCACTCGGGATGACGGGGACTTTGGCGATGTCCCAATACACTCGTCATCCAGAGCGAAGTGAAGGCTCCCCCTGCAGTGGCAAAGATGTTTGAGGGCAACGAAACATACCAATACAAAGGAGATCCCTCGCTTTACTTGGGATGACGGGGACTGTAGCGATGATGTTGAAAGGTTACCAGATACCTAGTTTAATAGGCAAAGTATAATATATTTATAATAATGCCCTTATCAACGCCTTAGCTTTCTTGATTGAGTGTAATCATTAACTTGACCCTTGATGTAATTAACTCTCTCTACTCTATCATTACTATCGTAAGTCACTTCGACTTGTATATTACGACCATTGGCAATTCCCTCGATGGGTGTGCCAGCAACCTCCCACAGCCCTAAAGTAAAAACATCAGCCACTCCATGACCAATAGCTCTTGCTGCCTTATTGCCTGTTGAATAACCCTGGATAAAACTATAGATATCTGTTCTTTGACCCATATGAATGTGAGTGCTTAATGGTTTACCTAATTCAGCAATAACATGGGAACGAGGCTTGTGAATATTCAAAACGGATAAATCTTTTCTTCCAGGTTGATTTGTCGCTTTCACTACAGCGCAAGAGACTAAGTTGATTGAAATTATAATGGCGAAGAATAGATTAAAAAAACGTAATGACAACATAGTTATATCAAATATTTAAAAAAATAGTGCTGCATTCTAATATAAAAATTAAATAAAAGAAATTGCTAGCTTATTAATAATCTCTGTTTGTAATGATTAAATATCGATGCTTTCTTTAAAGAAAGCATCGGATAAACCAGATGAAATAACTGAGCCGGTTAGCTAGGAAAAAATTCAATGTATTGACTGCCATCACGGCCAATATAAACAACTTTTTTACCCTTAATAAATACTTCATATTGACAGCATCCTGCACTGATTATTTGTTTTAAAAAGGTTTGATAATCGATATTGCCTCTTTGTATTGCATGAAGAGAACATTTTATTGCTTCGTCATCAAAAATCGAAGCAACCTCAAGACCAGGTATGTCAAGAGCCGTAAAATAGGCTTCTCCATTATTCCCATAATAATTTTTTTTAAGGCCAACCAAATCAGTGATATATCTCTCTGTACCAGCAAAAATTAGTTTAGATATAACTTCGGGAAAGCCCATTGTTCCCGCTAAAGAAGCTAAAGCACATTCATTTATGATAATTTCATTCAAAACCACTCTCCTATCTAATGCAATCTTTACCGCGTTTGGATTGATCCCAGTTATTGGATTGTAATAACAATTTTACGATGTTTATCATCTGAGCCCGATCGCTTGATGAAAGTGTACGAAAAAATTGCATGTCGTTTTCATCAGCTAATCTGGCTAATTCCGGTACAAGTGTATTCCCTAAAGCAGTAAGAGATAGATGAACTGAGCGCCTATCCTTACCTTCCACTCGAGTAATTAAATCTTTTTGAATCATTCGGTCGACCATGCGTGATAATGAACTATTATCCACTCCAATCAAACCTGCGGTTTCCGTCAAAGAAATATCTTGCTTGTCATATAAGGTTCTTAGCACAACCCATTGAGCCACAGATACATCATATGCTGCCAAACGCTCAGCGAAACTGGTATGTACATAATTAGAAAGGCATCTTAGCCAATAGCCTAAATGATCTTCGAGTTTAGATGGTGTATTTTTCATAGAGCGCCATTATTATTGCATATGCAACTATTGTCAAGGCATGTAATAAAATTGTTGGTTATTTCCATCCAACTCCAAATTAAATTGATATAGAATAGCTTTTGCGTTCTTATAGATTGTAGTTTTAAACTTTTAGCACTGGGTAACCCAATAAAATCTGTTTTATTAGTATTCGGAGTTTTATTTTTATGAAAAACCAATTGATTGAGCTCATCGTCAAACGTTTGTCTGAAGCAAAAGAGCAATTAAAATTAGATTTTCAAAAAAGCCATGCTATTCAAGTTTCTCGCTATTTTATCCTGGATAATCTTTTACCTCTTGAACTTGCAAAGCAAATTTACGCAAGTTTTCCGTTGCCAAAAAAAATGCCTTTATTAACAAGTTTTGGCAAAATAAAACTCAAATATTGCCATTTGAAAAATGCAGCATTGCTCTTGCAAGAGCTCAATGCCGCGATCCAAGATTTGAAGGTTGTTGCTTTGATCGAGGAAATTACTGGTGTTAAAAATCAAATTCCAGATCCTACCCGTTTTTCAGGCGGAATTTCTACTCTTCTCAAAGGCTATTATATTAATCCCCACTTAGATAACTCTCATGATATTGAGCTTAAGCAATATTACCGAACAATGAATGTGCTCTACTATGTTTCCCCCGATTGGTGCGAGGAAAATGGCGGGAATTATGAATTATGGGATGAAGCAGTGAGCAATTATGTTCTTGTTCCTTCTTTGTTCAATCGCATGCTGGTTATGGAAACTAACAGTCGTTCTTGGCATGCCGTAAATCCTGTATTAGCTAACTCACCGCGTTGCTGTATTTTTAATTATTATTTTTCTGAGAAATCCCCTGAAGACAGAGACTATTTTTTCGACGCACCTTCTTTTCGGCCACGACCTGAACAAAAAATCCTGCGTACACTTGAGCGCTTAAAAGCTAAGTTTAAATCTTAGTACGTTCAGTTAAGGACTTGTAAATAGCTAATGCTCTTTTTCTCGCTTCTCCATGGTCCACGATAGGTCTTGGATAGCCATTAAGCAGAGTCAAGTCTGTCGCAGTCCAAGGCTGGTGTATAAGTTGAGAGTTTAGAGTGGCAAGTTCCGGAACCCATTTACGAATATAAGCCCCCTCGGGATCGAATTTTTGACTTTGCAAAAGTGGATTAAATATTCGAAAATAGGGTGCGCTATCAACTCCGCTACCCGCAACCCATTGCCAGCTAGCCGAATTAGATGCCAAATCTGCATCCACTAAGGTATCCAAAAACCAATCCGCCCCACAGCGCCAATCAATAAGTAAATCTTTACAGAGAAAGGAGGCTACTATCATACGTACTCGATTATGCATATAACCTGTAGCCCACAGTTCTCTCATGCCGGCATCGACAATTGGAAATCCAGTAGTTCCCTTTTGCCAACGCTCTAGACAGTTTTCTGGATTTTGCCAAGGAAACTTGTTAAATTCCGTTCTGAAATTAGCCTGAGGCAATTGTGGAAAATGGTAGAGCAAATAAGTGGAAAATTCTCGCCAGCCAAGCTCTGCTAAAAAACGCTCAGCGGATGCCAAATCACAATTTTGATCTAAACGTGCTATTTCCACCGCATGCCAAAGATCCCAAGGACTTATTTCGCCAAAATGCAGATGAGGTGAAAGCTTAGACGTCGCATCCTTTGCCAGAATATCGCGATTCTTAGTATAGCCATAAAGCTGAGTTTCTATAAACTGTTTAAGCTTTTGCTGGGCGGCCTTTTCTCCGGGCTGCCAATAATCTTTAAAATTTAGAGCCCAATCGGGTTTTTTAGGTAATAATTCCCAGTCCTGCAAAGGGTCTGATACAAGTTCATGACCTTCGGGGTGATTAATTAAGTTTGTTAGATGCGGTTTCACTAAAGTAGTTAAACAGTGTCTCCAAAAAGGAGTAAATACTTTGAAATAATCACCGGCTTTATTTGTAATTTTGCCAGGATCAATGAGCATTGAGCCATTAAACTCTTCAACTTCAACTTCCATATGTCTAAGCATTGAGCTAATTTTGTAGTCTTCTTGTAGCATTAACGGTTCAAAGCAGCGATTCCAATAGACGGTATTGATTGATAATTTATGAGACAATTCTTCTATAATTTTAAAAGAATCACCGCTACGAAGAACGAGTTTTAGTCCTCTTTTTTTTAAGGATTGTTCCAGGGATAACAAACTATAATGCAGCCACCATTGCTGCGCTTGACCTAAAGCAGCTATTTTTTTATCCAAAATAAAAATTGGAATCACTACCTGGTGATTATTGCAAGCCTCAGTGAAAGCGGGATTATTGCTTAATCTTAAATCTCTGCGAAACCAAAACAGTGCTGTACTCATATTCATCTTAACCAAATCTTTCAATTCAAACAAAATACACTAGCTACAACAAATCCTCAATGCGAATTAATCAGGGAATAATTGCTTCATTCGGTTTAACGTATTTAGCAATATAGGTCTGGGCAAGATCTTGGGCTTCTTGCTTTTTATCAGCAGGTATTAATGAATAAACCTCATTTTTGGCTTTTTGGAAACTTAGATTGGAAGGAGCAGATTGTTCAGCTGCAGCGAACCAGGCATAAGCTTGGAGATTATTTTTAGCGAGACCAAAGCCATTTTGATATAAACGACCAATGTTATATAAAGCATAGCCATTTCCGCTTTGGGCAGCTTTCAGATACCAGTTCAAAGCTTGAGCATAATCTTGCTTGGTGCCTTCACCATGTTCATAAGCGTAACCGACTAAATCTTGTCCGATGGCTGAACCCAGATCTGCAGCTTGTTGATACCATTTTAATGCTTGAACGAAATCCTTGCTTGTTCCTTGACCATTATAATAAAGATTACCTAAGGCGATCATGGAAGCCTGGTTGCCTAAATTAGCTGACTTACCATACCACTCAAAGGCTTTACTATAATCTTGAGTAGCACCCTCACCTTTTTCATAGGCATAGGCAACGTATTCCTGTCCTTTGGCTGAGCCGACATTTGCAGCTTTTTGATACCAATTAAAAGCTTGGGTCAAATCTTTTGGCACACCACTGCCAAAATAATAAAGATCACCAATTCCCATCATGGCGGAAACATTTCCTTGCTCAGCAGATTTTGTATACCAGGACAAAGCAAGGGCAGGATCTTTGCTGACTCCATTTAACCCATGGCTATACATTGCACCAATATTATATTGTGCTTCCGCATTTCCCTGATTGGCTTTCACCTGGCAAGTAGATAAATCTGAGCAAACATCAAAGGGTAAGGCAAATGAAATAATTGGCAGCGTTAAGCTTGTTCCTAAAAAAATAGCTTTTATTAACGCAATATTACTATCCATAACCAAATACCTCCAAGGACTCTATCTTCTATCGAGTATAGACCCTATTCAAATAGTTAGCGTATTGACTATTAAATGGCTAGATTTAGCTAAATTTATTAATATTGCGCAATAAATTAAAAAGAGTTAATAAACTAGATTTGGCAACCTTTTTAACTTTAGGTTTTCTGCCAATAAGCTTAGCACCCTTCCAGGTCACTAATAAAATTGGAACTAGTGAAGAGAGTAAGGCAATGCAATTGCGTTGGTAGAAGGCTGATAAATATTGCCTAGCTAATTTTGCCATTTCTTTTCTGCAATTTATGCTTGCTTCCAGCTTCATAATTGACAGTAGAAGTTCTTTTTTCTTTTGATTCACTTTGATTTCCTTCCTGAGAATTGGCCATACAATCCCTTGTACGTGAAAAGCTCATTTCTTTAAGACGAACTTTTAAATTTCTAAGTAAAAAAATCATTAAAATTAGATTGAAAAATAATACAAAGCAAATCGCAACGAATGGTTGAGGGATAAATATTAAAATTAAATCTCCTAACAATATCATCAAAATTACCCATATTGTTAGGAGTAAAACAATTAGCAGGCTTAGATTCAGCAACAATCCTGGAATGTTCATTGCTGTGAGCTTTGCTTCTAATTTTAAGAGTTCAAAAATATCTTTTGTGATATTAAATTTACTCAAAAAATAGCTCTCAATCCGCCTGACTAAGTTCATTATCTTTTAAATATCGCTGAAAGAATGAACCCAATTCCACCTGCTATTAATAAAGAAGCAAGAGGTTTTTCTCGTACATGTTCAGCAAGGTTTTCTGTTTGATGTTTTAGCTGATCTTGAGCTTCACTAACAGTTTGTTTTCCACCTTCATACATTTCATTAGCTTTACTTTTAACTTGTTGATACAAGGCATCTGCATGCTCAAGTGTTTTATCTTTCTCGTCTCTAATTTTCTCATTAGTTGCATCAAATCTTGGTGTATTAGGGTTGTTCATTGTTATTCTCCATGAAGGTTAGTTTTCTTTTTGAATTATTAGTATAGACCATAATTTATTAATTAAATGGCCTTACTAATTCCGCCTGAGTTCTCATCATAAAACTGTTGAGCTTCAGTACTTTCTTCAAGGGCAGTTGTAGAATTAGCCCCTTGAGTTATCGTGTTTTGCACAGCATCAAAATAAGCTGTTCCTACAAACGCTTGATGCTTGGTCGCTCTAAACCCATAAGTTTCAAGTGAAATTTCACGCTGTTGCATCCGCGAGTAAGCGAGCATTCCCTCTTCTTTATAGGCCTTTGCAATTTCAAACATACCAAGATTTAAACAATGCCAACCGGCTAAAGTAATAAATTGAAATTTATACCCGAGTTCAAATAGCTGTTCTCTAAAGGTTTTCATCTCTCCTTCATTAAGATTAGCTTGCCAATTAAAAGATGGCGAACAATTGTAGCTTAATAATTTTCCAGGAAATTTTTGATGAATCGCAGAAGCAAAAGCACGCGCTTCGTTTATGTCAGGTTTTGAGGTTTCAAACCATAACATATCAGCATAGGGTGCATAAGCTAATCCTCTGCTAATTGCTTGCTCAATTCCACATTTAACATAATAAAACCCTTCTGCGGAGCGCTTTCCAGTAAGAAATAATTTATCATTTGGATCAAAATCGCTTGTTATTAAATTGGCGGAATCTGCATCTGTGCGAGCAATAATAATAGTAGGTACATCACAAATATCAGCAGCAAGTCTAGCTGCAATTAATTTATTAACAGCTTCCATTGTGGGTATTAAAACTTTTCCACCCATGTGGCCGCATTTTTTAGCAGAGGAAAGTTGGTCTTCAAAATGAACACCAGCTGCACCGGCTTTAATCATGTGTTTCATTAGTTCAAAGGCATTTAGATTTCCACCAAAGCCAGCTTCAGCATCGGCTATAATCGGAGCATACCAATCAATGCTTCGATCATTGTCCAGGCAGTAAATCTCATCAGTTCGTTGGAAGGCTTTATTAATTGTTTCCACTAATTTTGGCACTGAATCAACGGGGTACAAACTTTGGTCAGGATACATTTGGCCTGAGGAATTGTTATCACCAGCGACCTGCCAACCCGAACAGTAAATAGCTTCCAAACCTGCCTGAATAGCTTGAATTGCCTGGTTACCGGTAAGGCAACCTAAGGCTGTAACAGGCACATTCTTATGCAGCATGCTCCAGAAGCGCTGAGCTCCATGCTTAGCCAAGCTGTATTCAATCTTTAGTGAAGGTCTTAGATTAATAACCTCTTCGGGCGAGTAAGGGCGCTTAATTCCAGCCCAGCGAAGATTAGTTTTCCAATCTTTATTTAATTGATTAATTTGCTCTTGCTGGCTCATGATATTCCTTCCTGTAATTATTAACTAACAAGGGGTATGCAGGCAGTGTTAAAAATTCATCAAATTCTTCACTGGTTATCATTCCCACGAATAATTCAAATGCTTCCTTAAGTTTTGAATTTGCAAAAACATCGGTGCTCATTTCAACTTTAATTTTTTCAAATTCTTGCTCTGCTAGCTCCTTAAATAACTGCCTATCAAAATTTCTGCCATCACTAAGTACAACGGCAAATTTCAGCCATTGCCAAAGCTGAGAGCGGCAAATTTCTGCAGTAGCTGCATCTTCCATTAAATTATTAATTGGGACACAACCGTTACCTCTTAACCAGGAATATAAATACAGGATTCCTACACTAATATTAGAGCGAATTCCTTGCTCTGTAATTTTTCCTTGCGGAACAGTTAGAATATCTTTTTGCTTAATTGGATAATCAGGTTGAATTTTAGTAATTTGATTAGATTCAGGCATTAGTTCGTTGAATGCTTCCAAGGCGACAGGAATCAAGCCGGGATGAGCAACCCAAGTCCCATCATGACCTGCAGAAGCTTCTCGTTGTTTATCGGCAAGTACTTTTTTGATGGCAGCCTGATTTGCCAGATCATCCCCTTTAATAGGAATTTGCGCAGCCATTCCACCCATGGCATGAACACCGCGGCGGTGGCAAGTAGTAATTAGCAAGCGTACATAGGATTGCAGAAAATGGGTAGTCATAGTAACTTCCTGCCGATCAGGAAGAACAAATTCCGCATGATTTCTGAATTTCTTTATAAAGCTAAAAATATAATCCCATCGACCACAATTTAAACCGGCAGAATGATCTTTTAATTCGTATAAAATTTCATCCATTTCAAAGGCTGCAGTAATGGTTTCAATTAAAACAGTGGCTCTAATAGTCCCTGAGGGAATATTAATTAATTGCTGTGCGCGGCAAAAAATATCATTCCAAAGTCGAGCTTCTAAATGCGTTTCCATTTTGGGCAGGTAAAAATAAGGTCCGCTTACTTGGTCAATTAATGTTTTGGCATTATGAAAAAAGAATAACGAAAAATCAAAAATTGAGGCGGACACAGGTTGGCCATTAACTAATATATTTGCCTCATTGAGATGCCAGCCACGCGGTCTTACCATCAAAGTTGCTGTTTTATTATTTAGTTTATATTCTTTATTGGTTTCAGAGTTGCAGTAGCTGATGGTTCTATTTACCGCGTCTAAAAGATTTATTTGGCCTTGAATGCAGTTATCCCAGGTTGGTGAGTTAGAATCTTCAAAATCAGCCATAAATACTTTTGCACCACTATTTAAGGCATTAATAATCATTTTGCGCTCTACAGGACCAGTAATTTCAACCCGCCTATCCAATAAATCTGCCGGAATAGTTGCCGCTTTCCATTCAGAATTACGTATATTATCCGTTTCACTAAGAAAATCAGGTAGACCGCCTTCATCAAAGTATTTTTGCTTTTCTTGCCTCAACTGAAGAAGATAGTTACGACGTTCCCTAAACTCAAGTTCCAAAGTGCAGATAAAATCAAGCGCATCATCCGTTAAAATTTGGCTGAATTCTTCGGTTAGTTTTGGTAAGACTGCCAGTGTTGAATTATTCATTGCCTCATTGACCCTTTTCTTATTTACCTATTATTAAATTAAATAATTGAGAATATCAATGAGTAAAGAAAGGCAAAAATTATGCCAGGATAAAAATTTTTCAGCTTATAAAATTGAAGGCTCTTCTTGATGGCTTGGATAAGACTCTTTTAAGATAAATAGTGCAATAATTAAACTTGAAAGGTAGCAAAGCGGCATGACTAGCAAAGCAAAATTATAACTTTCAATCGAATACACTGGCGCACCATTTTCCATCACACCATTAGAATGGTTAAGGATTAAGCCAACAACAGGTTGAAAAATTGCCCCACCTAAAAGCACGGAAAGATTATTGAATCCTGAAGCAGTGCCAACTAATTCTGGAGGATTGTTATCATTAACAACCGCAAAACTTACAGTTTGACCACCTGAACCCAAACCTAAAAAAAATAGCACTAAATACATCCAGGTTAAACTCACATTGGGCATATACAACAGGATTAAAGTGGCAACTAAGCCAAAGATGGAACTTAGACCCAAAGCCAAACGTCTATTTGAGCAGCGATCACTTAACCAGCCTAATAAAGGGCTGCCAACGCCAATACCAAGCCAAATCATCGAGCAGAGTCCTGAGGCAACAATTACACTCACCTGATATTTCTGCTGCAAATAAGGAACACCCCAAAGCGCTGCAAAAACAGCAATTGGTGTCCATATAGAGAAAGAATAGGCGCCAATTATCCAGGTATAGGATTGGCGGCAAACGCTTAAAAGTCGCTGCCATTCATCCTTGAATCGTCTTTTTGGCGTATTTTCAGCATGGGGATGTGGGTAATCTCTAATCACTGTCCATATCAAAGCAGCAAGGGCAAGACCAATAAAGGAGAGGATGAAGCTCGCATTACGCCACCCGACCAAATTAATTAAAGCGGCAAGTGGCGCTTCACCAAAAATGGCTCCTACTGAACTCATAAGTTGAGCGATTCCTGCTAAAATAGCAAATTGTTGCGGGGGAAACCAATGAGAAATAAGAACAAGAACTCCAATAAAAGAAAACGCTGAAGCAATACCAATCAGAAAACGACCTAAGGCCGCAGTTAGTAAACTGTCGGTAGAGGCAAAAAAGAAAGAGCCTATAGCACATAAAATTAATGCATAGGTCATTAGTTTGCGGGGACCATAGCGATCGAAAAGCAAACCTGCTGGCAACTGCATAGGTGCATAAGCATAAAAATAAAAGGCAGAGATAATTCCAAAACCCGCAGCATTAACTTTGAAAGTTTTCATCATGGATTCGGCCATGACGCTTGGCGCCACTTGTAGTACAAATTCATATAAATAGAAGGTCGCTGCTAATAAAAAAACCAGGTACGCACTTAATTTTCCTGGTCGTTGATAATTAATGGATTCTGTGGTCAATTCGGTATCTTATTAAGTAAAAGGGACATTACACCTCATGCGAATTTCCTTTGTCAATCCTTCCGCAGGATATAGTTAATTATCACTCGCGGTCGAGATTTATTAGCTATTCGACCCTGGGTACACAGCACCCAAAATAGTAGCTTTCTTAGCTCCGGTTATTAGACTCAGGTCTAAAGAAATCCTATCAAGCGTTTTTTCTGCAAACCAGGCAAACATGAGCGCTTCTACAAAGTCAGGGTCAATGTTTACCTCAGCGGTACTCTGCACTTTAATTTCTGGTAACAACTCAGCCAGGGTTTTAAGCAATTTGGCATTATGGGCCCCTCCGCCGCAAATCAGGAGCTGATCAATTGTTTTTAATTCTTTTTGGATATCTTGAGCAATCGTCTGGGCAGTCAACCTAAGCAAGGTCGCTTGTACATCAACGGGGCTATAATCCTTTTGCAAAAACTGCTCAAGCCAATCTAGGGAAAAAAATTCTTTACCGATGCTTTTAGGGGCTTTGCGTTGGAAAAAAGGCTCGGCCAATAATTGTTCAAGTAAAGGCTTAATTACAGTACCTGAAACTGCCCATGCTCCATTTTCATCATAATCATGCCCCAGATTTTTTGAGATCCATGCATCCATAAGACAGTTACCAGGGCCTAGATCATAACCTTTTACATCAGTTTCGTTAAGAAACGTCACATTTGCAATTCCACCAATATTCACTATAGCCAGGGGGTAAGGCTGTTCTTTAAAAAGCGCTTGATGAAAAATAGGTGCAAAGGGCGCACCTTGTCCGCCTACCACTAAATCTCGTGTTCTGAAATCAGCAACTACAGTTATTCCTGTTAGTTCAGCTATAGTATGGGCGCATCCTAATTGCAAAGTATAAGGAATCTCAGCCTCAGCATCATGACAAAGGGTTTGACCATGACTGCCAATTGCTCTAATCGATGAAGCTGCTATTTGCGTCTTGGCTAAAAGTTCAATTGCCGCTTGAGCAAATTCTTGTCCTAATAAAGTATTTAACTGGCAATAATGTTTTAACCCAATTGATTCACCATTTAGAACCTCATTCAAGTAGTGCTTGGCTTGCTTAGAATAGGGTCGGGTAAGACCAACAATGAATAAATTAGATGATAAATCAATCAATGCCGCATCTATTCCGTCCATGCTGGTACCGGACATTAATCCAATAAATAATTTTGTTTGTCTCATCGTTATCTTATCTTTGTCTAGATTTAAATTCAGGTTGAACTCTTTTGCTTGAACTCTACTATTAATTGGTTAAACTAATCAATTGACTAATCAAAAAACATTCTGAAAATTTATTGGCTTGGAAATTATGCGTATTAATGCGACACCTTTTTGGTATTTAGGTATTATCTCAGGCTTCTCTTTGCTGGCTTTTGACTTATTTCAACCCGCTTTACCGACTATTACACAATATTTTAATACAACTCAGGCTTTGGGTCAGTTAACTTTAAGTTTATTTTTCTTAATGTTTGGTTTGTCGCAATTATTCTGGGGGCCAATTATTGACCATTTTGGTCGACAGAAAACGTTAAAAATTAGTCTAATTTTATTTATTGCAGCAACATTAATCTGTATTTTTTCAGCCTCTATCGAAATGCTCATCGTCGGTCGAATTATTCAGGGCTTTGCTGTAGGTAACTCAAATATCGTTGCATTTTCTTCGAGTCGTGATTATGGAGACAGTACCGAACGGGCAAAAGTTATTTCTTATGTTGCTATGATAATTTCTATTTCGCCCATTTTAGCGCCTTTATTGGGCTCTATTATTTTTCTAAATTTTGGCTGGCGAGCAATTTTTATCGCTATGATTTTAATTGCTTTTTTAATATATTCATTAATAAATCATAGGCTAAGCGAATCGCCTTATTGGGAAAAATCGCAACAGAAATTGAGTCTTACTAATTCTCTAGCCAACTATAAAATTCTTTTTCGTCATCGGCATTTATGGTTAGGAATTTTAATTATCACAGCATCGTTTAGCTGCGTGATGATTGTACTTGTTAACGTAGCTTATCTTCTAATTGATTACCTAGGTTATTCCCCTCTTTTTTTCTCTGCTCTTTTCGCTTGTAATGGTTTTATATTCATCGGGGGAAACTATCTTGGTATTAAATTGCGAGATAAAAAATCACTCTCATGGAACATACATTTAGGCAGCTTATTGATGGTGTTAGGCTCTTTGATTATGCTTTTGCTTTTCCTTTTCATTGGTTTGAATCTGGTAAGCCTAGCTCCAATATTATTGATTAATTTAGGAATTAGTTTAATAAGTCCGCCTGCTTTCTCTTTAGCCTTAGCGGATTATGAACAGCAAGCGGCTACTGCAACAGCTTTTATTAATACTATAAGAATGGTTAGTTCCTCTCTGATTGCTGGCTTTGTTAGTATTTGGATCAGCAATGACGTTAAATTATTAGCGCTGAGTTTATTATTTTGTTCACTAATTTGCTGGATCGTTAGTCTATTAATTTCTGAAAGTCGAGCTAGAAAAATATAATTTCGCTCAGCTTAAGTAGCAAAGGGTCTTTTATTATTTTTTCCTTTTCTGCTCGTGTTAATTTTTTAATGAAGCGCTCTACTCTCATTGCAGCCGTTTTTGAATCTGGAATTTCCCAAGCCTGCGCTATGTTAAGTGGTTTGAAACTGCGGGTGTATTTACATTTTGAGCTGCCATCAAGATGTGCTTGATAGCGTTTCGCTAAATCATTCGTATACCCCGTGTAGTAACAATTATTTTCGCAGAGTAATATATAAACCCAATAGCTCGATTTCATAATCCTTTCCTAAATACCCTAAGCATCACGTGGTAATTAGAGATAGAGTAACTTATTTGTTAATATTCGTAATATTTTTTTAGGGCAGTGCATCAACCAGTTTTGAGTTAGTTAATACAATAAGGAAAGTTCTTAAACTAATTTAAATTTTAAGTAAAGTTGTTCCACCCCTACCCACAGGCTTATCCACGGAATTTGTGGATAACTCGTGGCTGTCGCGAAATGTTTTGCTTTTAATTAATTTTGATAGTTTATTTATAGCTATTAAATCTCGATAAACAGGTTGAACGCAATTCCTACTTAGATCTGCAAGATTAAGGCTGGTTTTTGGCTAATGAACGAAAGGTTTCTATATTAGTATGGTCTGGTGCATACCAGTTCTTAATTGGTCCGTAACCACAAAACAACCTAAATGCTGCGTTATCCCGCACATGATGCTCCGCTGTTCTATCCGTTAGGTTATACATCTGTTGTAAGAGATAAACGCCTAAATGAATACGTACACGAAGTGGCCTTCCCATCCACCAGCATTTTCGTTCTGTTCGTTGCAAGTCAGGCAGGATTAGAGCAAGCATTGCTTCCAAGGGAAGATTTTTCGCAAGTCTTATCAGCCGATGCTCATCCTTGATAACAATCGTTACAACCCCACCGGATATTGCTTGAGCGAATCCCTCCACATCTAAACTCATAGGTTAACTCATTGACTTGTCCAAAAAAAAACAGAAGTTTAGACGATTAGAGAGGCTTAGACCAGCCCAAGCCTCTAGTTCCGGAGCTTATACCTATACAAATTAATAAGCATTTAATTGTCAATTAATGAGCAACATGTAATAATGGTGAGCAATTTGAACATCGCTGAATTTAAGTTCACTACAAGAACGTGGAGTATGACATGAACCATCGATTAGAAAACCTGGGTCAAATGAGTGTGATGGAAATAGTACAGACTATTGCAGCAATTTCCGCGACAGTGACAAGCCTTTATTTGGTCGGCAATCGCCTAGACAGCAAAACCGGGGCCGAATTATCCCAAGTCGTTGCAGCAATTCCTGCGACAGTGACAAGCCTTAATTTGAGCTGCAATAATCTGGGCAGCAAAACCGCAGCTGAATTAGCCCAAGTCTTTGCATCAATTCCTGCCTCAATGACAAGCCTTGACTTAAGCTTCAATAACTTAGACAACAAAACCGCAGCCGAATTAGCCCAAGCCTTTGCAGCAATTCCTGCCTCAGTGACAAGCCTAAATTTGGGCGGCAATAACCTATACCGCAAAACCGCAGCCGAATTAACCCAAGCCTTTGCAGCAATTCCTGCCTCAGTGACAAGCCTTAATTTGCGCATCAACAACCTGGGCAGCAAAACCGCAGCTGAACTAGCCCAAGCCTTTGCAAAAATCCCTGCCTCAGTGACAAGCTTTAGTTTGGACGGCAATGACCTAGGTAGCAAAACCGGGGGCGAATTAGCCCAAGTCTTTGCAGCAATTCCTGCGACAGTGACAAGCCTTGATTTGCGCATCAATAACCTAGGCGACAAAACCGCAGCTGAACTAGCCCAAGCCTTTGCAGCAATTCCTGCCTCAGTGAACATTCTTAATTTGAAGGGCAATGACCTTAATTATGAGCAATTAGACGGAATCATTAAAGCACTACCTAAAGGGGTTGAATCAGTTATTTTGGATGATAAGACTATCTATACCGATAAATCTCTCGTAAAACAACTAAAGACCCAGGTAAGAAGCCTTTGCTCTCAAACAGGAGCTGCACAACTTAGATTTGATACTATTAAGCTTGCTGTAGAAATTGATGAAACCCATCTTAATCGATTGATTCAAGTGCTTGAGAAGCAAAACGATCCACTGGCTAATTTTACCTGTGGGCTTTTACTTGAAGGCCAGATTGAAACCACAGCGGATATCATTGACAATTGTAGCGCCTTTGACCAATACATGGAGAAACGAACGCACGATGCAATTAGCTTTTACACCAAAGCTTCCGAGGATAGGACAGTAAAACCCATCGCTGAGTTTTTATTGTGGGAAATGAAGATGACCTCCCATACTCCTTCAATACAAAGCGCCTATCTCAATACGATCTAACTCCTCAAAGTACTTGCAAGGCCTTTAACCAAACCTCAAAAGTCCGAACTGAGGTTAGTCTGTTGTTGTTTGCTCACTCGAGGCTATTTAAATCGTCACCGGAATCTGAGTGCATTGACGACGTTAAGAATGATAAAACATTAGGACTTTAATTCCCTTTTTATAAGGGTTCTGTGTTAGATTGACGTGCATCATAAAAATGGTCAAAGTCAATCTAACCTGCCTTACTCTTCCATATTTATATCATTTAGCGACAGCGACTAACTGGATAGGATCGCGAAATGCTTTGTCAGTTGATCCCATTAACTGCTTAACGTTCGCGTAGGAAATCAAAATTGAAAAAGAGCATTTGATATTGAATCTTCGACTTTAATGCCAAATTTTTTCTCAGCACAAACTTTAAGTTCATTATCTGTTTTGATTTCTTTTTCCTTTTTATAACCATCTCCTGAATAAGATTTAAAAAAGCCTTCATGTGAGTCTTTATAAATACATAACAGCTTTCGCTTGGTTGGAGTTACCTTTGCAAGTTTATAATAGTCATCACGAATTCTGAATTTTTGGGAAGTGATAAAAAAATTAGTATTTGCTATGCCAATTTCAGATGCGGTTTTTGAAGCCCTATACACATCCATCAGGCAAAGCCAGCCTTGCGAAGTATATGTTTCTAGCCGAATTTTCTTTTCGTTAATAATTAAATTGTAATGTTCACCCGCTAGTTCTTGTTTGCCAGGTTTAAGTTTTAACGGTTTTCTTAGACTGTAATCAGCAAAACCTGTATCGAGGAGCCATTGAACTCCACTGGACTCAACGATTAGTGCTTCATGAGAAAATACTAAATCTTCAAAATAATTATCATCAATTTTATCTTTCATTTGAATCAGCGGTTTTGCTAAACAGCGATCTACCTGGTAACCCAGCTCTTCTAGCGCCCAAGCTAATAGTTCATTGTTCTGAAAGCAATAACCTGGACGTTTATTATCAATAAATTGATTAAAAATTGAGCCGATGGCAATGTTTGTTGGCTTTCGTTCTGATGCGTTTACCAATCCTTGTAATAAAAGGTCAGTACTGTCATAAGGGAATTTAGTGAGATGAGCAGTTACTACTTTAGTGAGCAATTCAGAGGAGCTATCATTAGTAGATAATGTTATACCAATGTAATCTAAATAAAGCTTTATATCTGCCATAAACCTATCCTATCTTTAAATAATTTTCGCTCTAAATGATAACAAACTTCTATGAGTTGAATCATATTTATGATTAATGCTTGCAGAGCAATTGTTATTATTGATACCCCGGGGTACGCAGGAATTAATCCAGAGCCAAAAGCGAAGAAGATCCCTGCAGGGATGACAGAGGAATCTTGCCATCATCCAGAGTGAAGCTAAGGATCTCCTCGCAGTAGCTAAGATGGTTAGAAAGCTACAAATTATACCACTATAAAATAGATCCTTCGCTGCACTCGAGATAACGGGAAATGTGTCACATCAAGGTGTTTTGCAAACAACCTGTCAAAGATATCAGGACAAACCTGGGTACGTAAAAATTACAGATCCTCAACCTCAGTAACGCAGGGTAACCTTAGTTAGCATGCAGGGCGATTTCATCAAAGTTTAAAAATTTGCCAAGTAAGAAAATTCATTAAACGTAGCCTTGCTCAATATTTAAAAATGATGGAATTTTAAACTTTGATGAAATCGCCCTGAGTTAGCATGCTTATTTATTAACCATTTAATAAAGCGTTAATAATTGCACTGTATAGTCTTTACCTTATTAAAAGTTGTAAGTGATAATTATGTTCTCCAAAAATCTTTTCATCGAATTTTTAAATCTTAGTGAAAAGGAAATCCTGCTTAAAAAGATAATTTCCCTGCATGATCAAGTTTTCAAGCTACGAAACCTCTCAATGCAATTAGCAAATGATGCCTCTTCTGAAGCTTCCGAGATTGAACTCGGCCAAATTTCAGAACGATTATTTCTAACTGAATACCTTACAGGCCTTCTTAGAGATCAGGTGAAGAAATCATCACAAGACACTAGCAAACTAAGTTATCACCTGGATTTATATGATTATTGTAATTCAAATTATGAAAATCTTTGGTCTAAAATAAATAATTATCCAACCGCCCTCAATGAGGATAATCAACTACTACAAACAATAGCTGATCCTTGGATTGATTGGTCTTATTCAGAAGAAGAAAACGATTTTGCAGCGGAGGAGAATCAAAGTAGCTCCTCAGAAGTTAAACCAGAGATAGTTATTCCAGAACAGAGCTCTATACTTAAGAGTAGAAACCTAAATCTAACTACTCCTAAAATTTTAGCCAATAATTTACCTAAAAAAAGCTGTTCCTATTCAGGAAGTTTTTTTTATTCTCCATTAGAAATAAAAGAAGACCAACTTTGCCAGTTAGATAATATTCTTGAAGTACAAAGTGTACAAGAATATTAAACCAGCTATCTTAAACTCAAGGCCTCGGTAATTTCATCCAGCTCTTTATATACATTCTCTTTTAGACCTTGTTCGAATAAGTCTAAATTATATTTTGAGTTGGTTTTAGTATAAAAAAAGGTAGATAAATATCCTTGTGGTGCACATATTGAAGTCACTAATGCAGGTAACAAAGTCACTCCTGCTAAAATACCTAAAATAGCCCTGCATACCCTACATATCCCTTCCAGAAGAGGGTATATAGCAAAATATTTTGCAATGCCACCGCGAAACTTAACAAACTCTTCATCAGCAATCTGGATTGCCATCGTACAAGAAGACTTAAATTTTGTAAGGCTATTTTTTGTAGGTCTAGCGCTAAAAAATTCATCACGAGCGTCCTTTAAGCTATGAGCCAAACCATGCGCAGCTGCTGCTACTGGAGCATAATTTTCATTAAATGTTAACGATTCAATATCCCCTTTTGTCTTGAGTTCATTAATTTTGATTTGGAGAGAATTTAGCAAGAGGTTAAATTGATTTTTTTTAATCTCTAAAGCACTCTCAATTTTATATTCATCAGGAAATTTATTTTCTAGTAAGGTTGTAATCTTATTAGTGAGCAACTTAGTTATCATTTCAATATTTGAGTCAGAATTTATATAAAAAGCTAACTTTTCCCTCAGCTTCAATAAAGCTTCAAAATCATAATTGCCCAAATCACCTGCGGCGATCAATAAAGATGAAGAGTTGATCGCCTGTGTAATAATCTCGTCAGGAATAATTACAGAATATAAATACTTTGATCCCTTAGGGGAATTTGATAGTCTTTCATTAGAACTTCCAATTAACCTCTTCTCAACGAGGCTAACTATCCGGCTAAATTCATTAAGAGAATTTTTTATGATTGGATCAGGTGATTTAAAATCAATTCCTGCAAGCCTGAGGTCTATTACTGTACGGGAAATTCCATCATTAGAATTTATCTCTGAAAAAGCACGATGAGCACATACAAGGGGTTTGCCTTGAAGGCTCGCAAGACAATCTGCGGCCTCAAACACTACATACTCTAAAATAGCAGTTTGGCTGAGTGTTCCAATATCATAGTGAATATCTGCCTGGTTCAATTTTTCCTTAATTAGCTCATAAAATGCCATTTATAGCTCAAATTTGATAAAAGGAGCACATTATAACTCTGATCTCTAATTTATGTAAACGATTGAATTTTAAAGTGTTTATGAAAAAATTAAAGCTAAAGCTATCCAAGTTTAATGAAGATCATCTATTAAAACTAGAAATTGAATTTAAAACCCAGGATACTGGATTAAATCAAAGACTACATAAATTACTAGCACCTCTTTTAGGACAAGATCTTATAATGCCTACAAATATTAACAAATGGCTTAAAATTAGCGCTGAAATTCAGGCAATTGCTCAGGCAGGCCTCACCTATACTGAAAATGCCTTTGATAAAGAGCGTTTTATTCGCCTAAGAGCA
This sequence comes from Tatlockia sp., assembly GCA_013697725.1. Taxonomy (GTDB): domain Bacteria; phylum Pseudomonadota; class Gammaproteobacteria; order Legionellales; family Legionellaceae; genus Tatlockia. Next base: position 26,816 of record JACCWI010000022.1, on the reverse strand, counting down.
ATTGCAGCTGAACTATTAGCTGAGCTTTCTCAGAACCCTCTTCATGACTTGACTGAAATTTTGACCTTAGAAAAAGGATATACCACTCCCAAACTGGATGTTCGCTCTTTTATTATAAAAGAGGATAAAATATTACTGGTTAAAGAAATCGCAGATGGCCTTTGGTCTTTACCCGGCGGATGGGTAGATGTCAATGAATCACCTTCGGAATCCATTATAAGAGAAACAAAAGAAGAAACAGGCTATGATATTTCTGTGATCAAATTGTTAGCTTTATGGGATAAACTTAAACACGATCATCCTCCTCAATGGCCTCATGTCTATAAAGCTCTCTTCCACTGTGAAATAATCGGAGGCGAACCGATGGAGAATATTGAGGTTTCTGAACTGCAATTTTTTGACATGGATAACCTCCCTCCCCTATCGACCCATCGCATTACTGCAACGCAAATTAATCGCTTAAGAGAGTTAGTTGCCAATTGTCAACCAACAGAATTTGATTAAGCTCTAAACGTCAGCCTGTCTTATCAATACAGGCTGTTATCTTAATTAATTGCTGTAATACAATTCAAATTCATAAGGATGGGGTAAAGTTCTTAACATTTGAATCTCTTCTTCTTTTATAGCTATATAGGAATTAATAAAATCTTTGGAAAAAACATCACCTTGTAATAAAAATTCATGATTGTCTCTTAGATTTTGCATCGCTTGTTCCAAAGAGTTACACACCGTTGGAACATCAACTAATTCTTCTGGAGGTAAATCATACAAATCTTTATCAATGGGTTGGCCAGGATGAATTTTCTTTTGAATACCATCCAAACCCGCCATCATCATTGCTGTAAAAGCTAAATAAGGATTTGCCATCGCATCAGGGAAACGAACTTCTATTCGTCTAGATTTAGGACTAGAAACATAGGGTATACGAATTGCTGCTGAGCGGTTACGCGCTGAATAAGCCAATAACACTGGTGCTTCATAACCTGGTACAAGTCTTTTGTAACTATTGGTAGCAGGATTGGTGAAAGCATTTAACGCTCGAGCATGCTTGATAATACCACCTATATAATAGAGTGCTGTTTCAGATAGACCGGCATATTGATCACCCGTAAAAAGATTTACACCTTCTTTCATTAGAGATTGATGACAATGCATACCATTACCATTATCTCCTACCATTGGCTTTGGCATAAAAGTGGCTGTCTTGCCATAATTGTGCGCGACATTTTGGATTACATATTTAGTAATTTGTAGTTCATCTGCTTTTTTAGTCATAGTGTTATAGCGAATGCCGATTTCACATTGACCGCCTGTTGCCACTTCATGATGATGGGTTTCAACGGTAATTCCCAAGAGCTCTTCAAGGGTTAAACAAATCGCAGAGCGCAAATCCTGTAAGGAATCAACCGGCGGCACAGGGAAATAACCTGATTTAACGCCAGGTCTGTGTCCTGTATTACCCCCTTCAGTGACCTTGCCTGAATTCCAATGACCCTCACTGGAATCAATTTCATAAAAAGAACCACGCATACCTGTGTGATAACGCACATCATCTAAAACAAAAAATTCAGGCTCAGGTCCCATCAAAATCTGGTCAGCAATTCCTGTTGACTGCAGATAAACTTCACCTCGCTTTGAAATCGCTCGTGGATCGCGATCATAAGGAAGCGAGGTAACCGGGTCGACGACATTGCAACGAACAATTAAAGTATTATCCTGGAAAAATGGATCAGGCATTATCGTTTCAAAATCAGGAACCAGAGCTAGATCGGAATGATTAATTTTTTGCCAGCCCTTAATTGAAGAACCGTCAAACATTTTGCCATTTTCAATAAAATCGTCATCGACAGCCGAAATGGGGATAGTAATGTGCTGATCTTTTCCTAAAGTATCCGCAAAGCGTAAATCAATAAATTTAGCATCATGTTCTTTGATAGCTTCAGTTATTAGGCGTTTATTCATTATCATCTCCAGATTAATATCGGCTCAGTGACTTATGTTAACTAATAGATTAAACTAATTTTCAGCAAAACAGAAAATATATCTTATGGGCGCATACCAATATCAAGCGCTAAACAAAACAGGTTCTACTAGCAAGGGTTTAATAGAGGCTGATTCTGAACGTCAAGCGCGACAATTTTTGCGAGAACAAGGTTTAATACCCACGCAAATTCGTCCTTTAGTTAAGCAACAGCAATTAAGTAAAAAAGACAAACTTTCTGCGCAAGATCTTTCGCTATTAACACGGCAATTAGCCACACTTCTCGCGGCGGGTATTCCAGTTGAAGAATCCTTGCGCGGTGTTAGTGAACAAACCGAAAAAGATAAGGTCCGCGCGCTCATCATTGGTGTCCGTTCAAAAGTCCTTGAAGGTTATGCCTTGGCTCAAGCGATGGGTGAATTTCCTAATGCCTTTCCTGAACTCTATCGTGCAACCGTGGGTGCAGGGGAGCAAACAGGACGTTTGGATTTGGTTTTGGAAAAACTGGCAGATTATACGGAAAATCAACAGGCTACGCGTCAAAAAGTACAGCAAGCACTAATTTATCCTTCACTAATGATTATTGTCTCTATGGCAATTATTAGTTTTCTTCTAGCCTTTGTAGTACCAAAGATTATCGAAGTATTTTCCAGCAGTGGCCAGGCACTTCCACAGATGACGCAAGTGCTTATACAAATTAGTTCATTCATAAAAGCTTATGGATTAATTATGCTAGTACTTTTTATACTACTCCTTGCTCTATTCAAAAGAAGTCTGAGAAATATTAAAATTCGCACCGCTTGGCACAGATTGTTGTTAAAGATTCCTGTTAGCTCTTATTTAGTCCGATCAATCAATGTGGCTCGCTATATTCATACCTTTGGAATTTTATTTGCAGCAGGAGTTAGCGTGCTCGAAACGATGCGTGTTTCAGGCAGTTTGATTACTAATCTGGTAATGCGAAATGCCTTTGATACCGCTACTGCGCGAGTGCGGGAAGGTGCTGCAATTAGCCAATCACTTAAAGATACTCAATTTCTTAGCCCAATGGCAACTCATCTCATTGCCAGTGGTGAAAAAAGTGGCCAAATTGCTCCCATGATGGAAAAGGCAGCATCCCATATGGATTCCGAAGTGAAACGCTTGATTGATACCGCGCTCACCCTGCTGGAACCTGTCGTTATTCTTTTTATGGGGGCTGTAGTTTTATTTATAGTTTTGGCCACGCTTTTGCCGGTATTTTCAATGGAGCAGCTGGTGAGTTAGGAGACAAGATATCCTGATTTAGCAATTTATGGTAAAATTAACGATAATTTTTGCTCTGAGGCTTTAAAATGACTAATCAAAAGGGTTTTTCTTTAATTGAAATTATGGTTGTAGTAGTTATTCTCGGCATACTTGCGTCCATTGTTGTTCCTAAAATTATCAATCGACCCGATGAAGCGCGCATTGTCAAAGCGAAACAGGATGTGCTAGCTATTCAAAATGCTATCGACCTGTATAAGTTAGATAATGGTAGTTATCCAAGCACGGATCAGGGGTTAAGCGCATTAGTCGAAAAGCCAAGCGCTAATCCAATTCCTCAAGATTGGAAGCAATATCTGAAATCCCTACCTAAAGATCCTTGGGGACATGAGTATCTTTATTTAAACCCTGGCGAGCATTCTGAGGTTGATATCTATACCTTTGGTGCTGATAACCAGCCCGGCGGTAAGGGTGCTAATGCTGATGTAGGTAATTGGGATGCGCGCTGAGCGCGGTTTTACTTTAATTGAAATCTTGGTGGTGATTGTCATTATTGGCATCACCCTAGGCTTTGCCCTGCTTGCTTTTGGTGATTTTGGAGCAAGCAGGCGTGTTATTGTCAATACCGAACAACTTTCAACCTATATTAAACTCGTACAGCAAAGAGCAATCCTAGAAAATAATACCTTAGGCGTGAGCGTTAACGAGAATGGCTATTCCACATTTAGGCTAGAGCGCGGCCGTTGGCAACCGATGCCGGCCAAATCTATTTTTCATCAGCGCAGCTTCCCAGCCAATATGGTTGTACGTGTAAAATCAATTGGAAAGGATAATAAAAGGCCGGATGTAGTTGTGGACTCTTCAGGTGATATTTCTTATTTTACAATTAATTTAGGTACTCAACAAAAACCCTCGATTGCTACCTTACTAGCCTCGGCTAATGGACAATTGCAGATTCGTCTTCCTAAAAATTCACCATGAACAACCAAAAAAATTGTGGTTTTACCTTAATTGAAGTGCTATTGGCTTTAACCATTATTGCAATCGCCCTCACCGCCCTTTTAAAGGCTACCGCGCAAAATGTGGCGAATACTCAGCGAATAAAGGAAAAAACGGTAAGTCATTTGATTGCCATGCAAGCTGTGGCAATGTTACAACTTAATTTAGTACAACTACCAGACAATCAAGAGCTAACTAAAGTCACAACCATGCTTGGCCAACGCTGGTACTGGCGAGCCAGTCTAGGTCCAACACCCATTAAATCTATGCAGCAAATCAATATTAGAGTGAGCAAAAATCAAGCAGGTCCCTTTGCTGATCCACTTATTGCTTTTAGGTATCAGCCATGACCTGCAAAAACCAACTGGGTTATACATTAATTGAAATTTTAATCGCACTTGCGGTTTTTGCTATTTTAGCGACCATCACCTCGTCTTCAATGTATTATGCTTTCGAAACAAGAGCACGGGTTACAGAACAAGCTGAGCGCTTAACAGCTTTACAACTTGCTTTAATTTTAATTGAACGCGATAGCCAACAAATTGTTTTAAGGGATAAGCGCAGCAAAGACATGCTGAGCTTACCGGCGTTCATTGGAAAGCCTAGTTATTTGGAGTTTACTCGAGCTGGTTTTGCCAACCCTAATAGCGATGAAAAGCGTTCAATTCTCAAGCGAGTTGCCTTTTTATGCGAAAAAGACAAACTACTTCGAAGAACCTGGATAAGCCTGGATGCTGTAGGTAAATCCTATCAGGATAAAATTTTATTGACTCAACTAACAAACTGTCAATTTAATTATCTATCTTCAAGTTTACAACTTTTAGATGAATGGCAGGCTCAAAGATTCCAGCCTGGTCAAGCAGTTCAACCGTTACCCAAAGCAATTCAAATGAAATTAAGCCTAAATCATTGGGGTAATATGAATTATTTTTTTGTAATTCCTGAGGGCTTATATGCTGAAAGCGCCGATTAAACAGCATGGCAGTGCGTTAATCACTGCTTTATTTATTATGACCTTAGTCGCAATCGCAGCTACGGCAATGAGTACCCGCCTACAGCTGGATATTTATCGTACAAGAGTGAGTATCGCTAGCGATAAACTCATTTTGGCCGGCCAAGTGCTGCAATATTGGGGATTTAACGAGCTTAGCAATACTGAAAATAAATTTCTAATCAGCGATAAATCGGGTAAAGTTGCTGAGTTTCCCGCAAAATTAGCTGCAATTTATCCAGCCATAGCGATTAAAGGCGCTTTATACGATTTGCAGGGGCGCTTTAATTTAAACAATGTTTCAGATAAAAAATACTTCATTTCTTTTCAAGAACTTCTTAAAAATACTGCGAATAATTTAGATCAAAAACTACGAAATGAACTGACAATGGCACTGTCACACTGGCTTATGCCTTATCAGCCGGGCCTGGATGCAGCAATTAATCTTAATTATTATTTAAAGCTAAAACCGCCCTACTACCCTGGGCAGCAACTTATGCAAAACAGTTCTGAATTTAGACTTATAATGGGTGTTAACGCTAAAATTTACCGATCTATGCAAAATTATCTAACCGCCTTACCTGAATTGACGCCCATTAATATTAACAGCGCTTCAAAACCCGTTTTAATGTCTCTTGGAATGGGTTTGAATGATAGTCAGGTTGAGGAATTAATTGAGGAAAGAGGAAAAAAAGGAATTAGCGATTTAAATAAATTAAACCCTTTATTGCAAAAATTTAATATCCGCTCAGAGCAAGTCACTATTGAAAGCCAATATTTCATGACGGTTGCCCATCTTAAATCCGAAGATTTAGGTCTTAATATTTATACAATTCTAAAACGGAAAAAAGATAAAAATGGAAAAATTAAAGTGAGCATTGTCTCGGAAAGTATTAATACTTTTGACTGAGGCTTAGACCGGATTTTGCGTAATAATAGCATACTCATAAAATCTTAAGTTATAATAATGCATTAAATTAATTGGACTTTGAAGTTTATTGTTCTTAGATTAAAGTTCTTAATTGATTATCACCAGACTCCCTTGAAGAAAAATTCCTACTACTGATTTATTCTTAATTCTAATCTTGAAAAGAATTATTTAGTCGAGCCTCACCCGCGGCAAGCCCTTCTTTGTGTATTAATATTTTTAGAAACAGTCAAAATTCCTGCCATTTTCAATCCTCCTCATCCAAATTATCAGGTGAGGGTAATGTAGTTTTTAAGCTATTGAAAAGTGTTGTTCCTGCTTGAATCTCTTCAGGTTTAAGAGTGGGTTCAAGTCGTTTCAGTTCTTTTTCGGCTTGTTCATTTTTATTCATCGCTGCAATTTTTAACCAGGCATAAGCTTTGCCGAGATCTTTTTCAACGCCTAAGCCTACCAAATAAAGATAGCCCAGTTTACCTTGGGCAAAAGGATTGCCTTTGTTCGCCGATTTACTAAACCAAAGAGCTGCTTGTTCATAATCTTTATCAATCCCTTGACCTGTTAGTAATAATTGCCCTAATTCTCCCTGAGCTATTGCGCTGCCTTGATCGGCTGCAGCTTGATACCAAAAGACCGCTTTTTTAGGATCAGCGTTGACTCCAAAACCATTGAGGTATTGATAGGCTAGAAAGGCTTGAGCATTTTTGTGATTTTGATTAGCCGCTTGGCTGAACCAATAAGTGGCTTGGCGTTGATCAGGGGCTATGCCATACTTTCCTGTATATAAAAGACCTAGGCTATATTGAGCCTTGGCATCGCCTTGACTGGCGGCTTTTTGGTACCAAAATTGAGCTTTTTCAACATTTTTTTCGGTTCCAGTTCCCATCATGTATTCGTAAGCCAAATTAACCTGTGCTCTGGAATAACCTTGTTCTGCAGATTTTTTAAACCACTCAAAGGCTTGTTTATCAGAACGTTCAACCCCTTCTCCGACTGCATACATTAAACCTAAGTTACGTTGAGCAATCGCATTGCCTTGTTGAGCAGATTTACTATACCAGGAGGCAGCTACTTTTAAATCTCTAGGCACGCCTTGGCCATTATCATAAAGAAAGCCTAAGCTTAATTGGGCTAAGGCGTTATTTTTATCAGCCGATTTTTGATACCAATCAACGGCTTTTGCAAGATCCTTAGTAACTCCATAACCATTTTGATACATACGTCCAAGAAGGTACATTGCCTCGTTGTTTCCCTCATTTGAGGCTTGAATCAAATGGGGGTAGGCAGTTGTGTAATCGCCATTTTCATAAGCTGAAAAGCCAACGATAAGATCAGCAAAGGCTGCGTTGGCAAAAAAACAGGCTGCGAGTATTAGTCCTCTCAATGCTCACTCCCTTTAAGATCCATACTAAGATAGTAGAGTATAGGCCTAACAATGCAAGAGTTGCTTAAATTTATACATTTTATAGAGTTATATTGTTTAAATATATTTTATGGCAATCCGGGCTGGGCATGTTTAGGTTTAATTAAGAACCACCCAAATCAAATAAATACGACAATAAGTTAACAAGAATTCAAAGCTGAATTGATTTTAGAATTATGATTAGAGATTCTCAGAGAGATTAGTTGTCGAGGTAGTACTTCAGTAATTAATTATGATTTATTAAACATATAGTACTACCTGCAACTAAATTAGCAAATAATTATACTATAATCATAAAATAAATTATATGCCTTAAATACATTTAGCTTTTTCGTCAACAACTAGAAAATAAGAACTTAGTTATAAATCTGGTTGCAAAAACGAAAAACCCCCAAATGAATTAATTTTCATTGAAGGGCTGATTGAGCAAGATCTAAAACTTGCTGAATAACAAAACATGGGAGTAAATTATGTCTACTTTATCCAAAACGCTTTATGGTGGATTATCTGCGGCTGTACTTTTAGGATTCTCAGTGACTTCTTTTGCTGGGGATTGCGGCGCTGGTTATACAGATGCTTCAGTTCCAGGTAAAATAATCTGTAAGAGTTCGACTGGTGGAGCAGATAAACCAATTAAAACCTGCCTACAATGTAGATCCCCTTCTGCTGTGTATAATGATCTTTGTTTGCGGGATGCAACAGGCACTTATACTGGTGTTTCCGATAGAACTAATTGTGGTTTAAAATGGTCAACAGCAGGGTACAATGATATTTAAAATATAACAACTAAAGGTCTAATGTATAATATTTAGTTAGACCTTTACCTTCGAACTTTCAGGTAGTTAACATTCCCAGTTGACTTAAAAAAATAATTAAGAACAGCCATTCGCAGTTTAGCCTTAATATTTTTTTGAGCTGTATGTTCATTAATAAAAAAAACGGATAATGATGTAATACTAATTTGCGATTATAATTTAATTGCAATTCGAAATATTCTACGGCATTTATTATCTAGTTATAGGGAATTAAATATTTTCCTACAAACCCCATGTATTAAACCACTTGCTTAAAAGATATAAATAAGTTCAATTTTTAAATCTTAAAAATAACAAGTCTCCATAGGAGATGATTCTTTTTAATTTTAGTAACTGCATTTCCGATTATGATTCTTACAATTAAATGATTACTTATAATTTCATTTAAAATCAATAAACAAATTCAGGGTTGCATCTTTTTATCCAATAGTGTTGAGTAATTGTACTATAATCATTAAATTACTAGGTCTTCAACTTATTTGACATTTCGTTTAACAACCAGACCTAAGTTTAGCTATAAATCTGGTTGAAGAACGAAAAAATACCCTAAATGATGATTTCATTGACGGGATAATCGAGCAAGGAGTAAAACTTGCTGAATAACAACTTGTGGGAGTAAATTATGTCTACTTTATCTAAATTGCTTTACGGTGGTTTATCAGGGGCGGTACTCTTAGGGTTTTCAATGTCTTCTTTTGCTGCTGGTTCTTGCGGCACTGGTTATGCACAGACTGCAAGCCCTGGTCAAATAATATGTAAGAGTACGACAGGTGGAGCAGATAAACCAATTAAAACCTGCCAACAATGTAAAGCTCCTGTTGCTTTACAAGATAGGAACTGTTTAGGCGGCGCAGTAAGCGGCGAATATACTGGAGACTTTGCAACTAATTGCGGTTTAAAATGGCCTCTTCTCAGAGGTGAATAAAAAATAAAATAGGTAGAAGTCTAAATTAGACTTCTACCTATTTGTTCAGTTAGCATAAAAACATGATCAGGCAGGTCTAAAAACTATAACTTAGATCAGTACAGTACTCAGTCTTAGTCTTAGTCTTAGTCTTAATTTCCTCCTTAAATGCACTCAACTGATTACAAATTTTATTTATTACAAATTTATGCACTATAAATGTCTGCATAAAGCCATAAATATCTATACGTAGCATAGAGTCGATGTCTTCGGAAGAGTGGTTTTTTATTCCGCTAAGATCAATATCCCATTTAACACAGTTCTCAATGAATAGTTTTTTCTGATGAGTCATTTCTCTAAGACATTGATGAGAATTATTGTTAAAATTGTGTTCATATTCAGAATAAATCGTATACCAAGTGCCAAATTCATTTCGTTCTTTAGATTCTTTTAAGGTTGTTTGTATTTCTTTTATATTTTCTTTTGCCTTAGCTAAATCCACCTTTCGCCATTGTCTTGCTGCTTCATCCGGTGATAATTTCGATTCTAGATACCTTAGCGATTCAATGCTTAGATTATGCACTGCGGCTGGTAGCGGGTAAATGCCTTGCTGATTTGGGTGTAGAAATGAAGCGCCGTGTCGTTCCAGCTTCTTGACGGATTCCAGGTCACCTTTTGATAGATAAGCTATTAAATAATTTTGTAAATAAAGCTCACCACCTCGAACTGGTGATTTTGGATATTGATTGATGATTTTAGAGGGTTTAAAAAAACCTGAGGTGGTTACAGAAGAAACTTCCTTATTGGCTAACAGGCCAGCTAAAGAATCGGCATCGTTGAGCTTTAATTCCAAATTATTCGTAGTCTTCCATAGTTTTAAAGTATCATCATTTGAAATACTCACTAGGCAGCCTTCAGGGGTTGTTGCTATCCATCTAATAGAGTCCTGATGACCCTTTATAGTTTCCAGGCACCTGCCTGTCGTAAGCTCCCACAGCTTTAGCGTATTATCCTCTGAGCCACTCAAGAGCTCACCACCAGGCAGCACGAGCAGAGAGTTCACCCAGTCATTGTGTCCTTTAAAGGAACTTACCCATTCTCCGCTTGAGCCCCACTCTTTTATAATATCTTCACGAGCACTCACGAAGTTACCGCTGGGTAGAATGGTAATAGAGTGAACAATGGAACCGTTACGGCTTTCATAGCCAAAGATGCGTTTCCAGGAGGTCGTTGACCATTCTTCCAAAGGATTTCCAATCTCCTCATCTGAAAAACCGAGGATTAAATTGCCATTGGGACGAACCGCAATACAGGTTATATCTGTAGAATCAAATTCACGGTGCTCTATACATTCTCCTGTTGTGCTATCCCACACCAGCAATGAATCGTTTGTAGACCCTAGCAAATTTCCGTTTGGCAAACTGGCAAGATGATTGATGGTTAGCTCAGCAGCCACTTGGTAGGTTCTGATACACTCTCCTGTTACTTCATTCCATTCTTTCAGAGTGCTATCGTCAGAAGTACTTAGAATGTGGCCGTTCAAGAGAATAATCACCTTATTAATATAACTGGCATGCCCTTTAAAACTTAGGAGGCGTTTTTCAAGCGATTTATTCCACATTTCCAGCCTTCCATCAGGGAAGCCAATAATGATTTTTCCGCTGGAATGAAGGGCATAGCAACTGCCAGGGTGGTCATTTATCGTTTTCACACACTGGTAATTTAAGGGCAAGCTATCGTTTAACTTAATTAATTTCTGGGCGTTGCCAAAATCATGCAAGGTTTTTATCTTCTTTCGAAGTACAGGGGAGGAAATAGTATTCTCTTCCTGAGAGTAATCCTCCTCTTGCTCTTCATTGAATCCCTGTTCCGCTTCAACCTCCGGCACTGGTTTAAAATTGTCCTTAACACTGACAGCCATTTTTCTTTTTTTACAAATCCTTACCATTTCATTGGCTTGAGGGGATAACTTATCCTGATCAGATAAGCCTAATTTTATTTCTTCCAATATTTCATGAGTGATGGTTTTAGTGCGCGCACATACCCTTAGCTCACCATAAGGATTATAATCCAGGCCTGCCTGGCTATTTTTTAATCCGCTGTCGACCAACATCACCAGACTAACCTGAGCTTGAACAAAACACTGTTTTAACGCAATGAGCATTTCTTCCTGGGTACTAGAGGTATAATCCAGGATTACTACCGAAGGATTGACTGCCTGTAATTTATTGGCCAAGGTTTTATTATCCGCTGCATTAGAGGCATTACAATGCGTAAGGTCAAAATGTAAAATGGCATTATTGAGCTGGGATCTAATCTTGTTTTGCAGGAGATGTTCATTTTTTTTATCATGAACCATTTTTAATGCACCTTCAACCTCATAGTACATTTGCTCAATGTCCTGGTTGTAAGCCTGGTGTACACCGTTTTTTCTCAAATGAATAAGTGCACCATAATGAGCTGCAACAATGGCTTTCATGCCGCCACACAGGCGCAGCTTTGCGTGAGAGAGATGGTATTCTTGGGTAAATACAAATTGTTCATCTTCATCCGATAAAACGGCTATACCCTCTTCTGAAATTTCAGATTCACTGCCGTAGTCAGCTTCCTGAGTGATGGTTTCACTGCTCTTATAGTTTGTAAAAAAATCAGAACATGCGCGTTCCAGATGTTCATAAAGTCTGTCATTAGGCCGCTCATAAAGAAGTCCCTCAAAAAGCATGCGGGTTAGCTCAGAGAATTCAGGATCAGTTTCATAAAACGGAGTAAATGATAGATTATTAAACTGCCTTTTCTTTCTTTTTAAGTCAGAACGAATTTTTTTGTAATCCATTGTCGCCGTTTCTGCATAATTAACACAGGATAATAGATGATAAAGCGCCCATTCTATCGGTTGTTTTTTACCACTAATAATGCTGTCCATTACCGCATTAACAAACCAGTCTACGGTTTCATTTTTACGAAAGCACTCTGTCAAAAGCGATTTCCCCAGCGTATCTCCAGCTTCACGAATAACTTGCCATATCTTTTTACTGTTTAGCTTTACCGGTAGAAAAGTTGCACTTCCCTTTTTACTCTTAACAAGATCATCCAGATTCTTTTTGGCATTGTATAAGGCATCAAAATTCTTCTCTGCGTGGGTTGCCTTTTTATAATTTTCTGTGTCTTTTAAGGTTTTGTAGCGTGGGTTGTTATCAATTATATTTTTCAATTTTCCAGCATTATACTTTCTCACCTTTGCAAAGAATATCTGATCAAAAGGAGTATCAAGTGAATGCTTATCACTGATTTGTTCCATCATTTGGTTGAGCTCATGAAGCGCTTCACCAATCAAAATAGCGTAATCTTGTGGAACAATTCCCACATTAATACGAAAAGTATTTTCTGTCTCACAGATGCTGGGTAAATTATGACCAAAACTTGCTCTAATCACCATCTCGATAGGAATATCCGCTTTCATCGCTTTTACATTCAAAATTGCGACAAAACTGGCAAGCAACAATTTTTGAAAAGGTTTAGGATGCTCTGCCCAGTATTGGGTAGCCTCATTAGAAGAAGATTCGGGGTTTAGTATTGGCAACATAATTAAAGCACCAGGAAAATTATTATCCTGAAATACAATGGGGCGTTGTTCTAGAAATTTTTTCCCCTTCCCTTTTTTTTTGATCTCCTGAACGTTTTTGCCAGCAGCTGATTCAAAACTTTGCACTACCACCTCTGCCATCCTACGGCGATAGAGCAAAAGTTTATCCCTTAAATTTTCGGCATTAACAGGAGTAAGCTGGGTTAATTGAATGGCATTTTTATAGAGTGAATGATTAAAGGGTGAGACAATGCCACCGGTATGAGAAAAAAATGAGTGGGCATTGTCCGGTTTTATGACGCAGGGACTTGAAAACATAATCTGTTCTCGCCCACCCGCTTCAGAAAAATACCGAGTAGATTGGCTACGATGATAAGTTGCCCAATAATCAGGGTCGTCCATGGCAAAGGCTGTGGTTCCTTCAAAACGGGTATAATATTCACATCGTGGGAATAAGTTGGCCTCGCTTATTAATTGACGTTCTTTCATCTAAACACCTCTGTTGTAGCTATAAACTAATAAGCCAACCTGCTTACAGAGGTGACTCATTAGAATTATTTGTGTAATCTAAGTAAATTTTGGAGGACAATAACATATTTACCTTAATGAAGATAAAGAGATGCTATAGCAGTCATGATGAACACGTTTTGCAGAAGGATATAAAAAAAACTATAGTTGAATAAAAGGGGAGAGTAAAATAAACGGTTTAGCAATTCATAATGAAGAGGGTTATCTACTTGCTTTAGCGAGACTAGAAACTCTCTGGGGAGCTACAGAAGATACTCTAAAGGGTGATGAATTAGATTTTTTAATAGGGCTAGTTGAAACTTATGAGAATGAATATTATTCAATGCCACCCTCAGATCCTGAGCGAGTTTTATATCCCTAATTATATCGGAGATTAATTTAATAAAATTAATCAAGTGATCTATTCTCAGAAAACTCTTCTTAATAGCTTAAAAGGAGCATTGATATGCTCCTTAAAGCAATTCTAAACTGCCTCAAATATAGCAGCAGCACCCATTCCTGTTCCGATGCACATAGTGACCATTCCATAACGACCCTTAATACGTTTTAGACCATGTAATAAAGTGGCTGTGCGAATGGTTCCTGTTGCACCCAGGGGATGTCCTAGTGCAATAGCTCCACCTAAGGGGTTTACTTTATCCATTGGTAAATCCAGGGTTTTAATTACCGCCAAAGCTTGAGCAGCAAAGGCTTCATTAAGCTCAATCCAGTCTATTTGATCAAGCGTTAGCCCTGCTTTTTTTAAAGCAAGAGGAATCGCATGGATGGGCCCTATTCCCATAATTTCAGGGGGGACGCCAGCCACGGCATAGCTTAATAGTCTGCCAATAGGTTGCAAATTGAATTGTTTTAAGCCCTCCTCAGAAGCTAGTAATGCAATACCAGCGCCATCTGAGGTTTGCGAAGAGTTTCCGGCTGTAACCGTACCCTTCAAGGCAAAAACAGGACGCAGTTTTGAAATGACTTCATAAGAAGTATCTTTACGTGGGCCTTCATCTTCGTGAATGGTTCTTGTTTTAGAGATCAGTTCTGAATTAGCCAAATCTGCCTGGCGAATTGTGATTTCAACCGGAGTAATTTCCGCCTCAAAATCACCGCGTTCTTGCGCGGCCAGAGCTTTATGATGACTTTCCACAGCAAATTGATCTTGTTGTTCTCTTGTGATTCCCCAGTCTTTAGCCACATTTTCCGCAGTAATGCCCATTCCATAGGCAATCGCTAAATGTTCATCATTGAAAATCTCTGGGTTTGCAGAATATTTATTACCGCCTAAAGGAACCATCGACATGGACTCAACGCCGCCAGCCAATGCTAGCATCATACCGCCTTGTTGAATCGAGGCCGCCGCTGTGGCAATAGATTGCACTCCAGACGAACAAAAGCGGTTAATGGTCATTCCGGGTACAGATTGTGGTAAACCCGCAAGTAATGAAGCAATGCGTGCGACATTCATCCCTTGCTCGCCTTCAGGCATAGCACAACCAATAACCACATCACCGATCGCTTGCCAATCAACAGAAGAATTACGACTGATTAAAGTGCGTATGGTATGGGCTAGTAAATCATCCGGTCTGGTATTTTTAAAAACTCCTCTTGGCGCTTTACCTACAGGAGTACGTAAAACATCAACGATATAGATATCCTTCATTACGTCTCTCCTTTAATTGCGCAATGGCTTGCCAGTTTCTAACAAATGAGCAATGCGAGCTTGGGTTAATGGGGTTGCTGCTAATTCCATGAAAGCTTGCTTCTCTAATTTAAGAATCCAGTTTTCATCTACTAATTCATTTTGGTTAACCTCACCGCCGCAAATTATCTGAGCGATATGATTGGCAATTAAATAATCATGCTGTGATATAAATCCCCCTTCAAGCCAATTAATTAAACCGGCTTGTAGACGAGCATGGCCTTCGCGACCAGCGACCTTAAAACGTGATTTTAGCGCTGGCTGATAATTTGCAGCCTGCGTGGATTTAATCCGGGCTAAGGCTGCATAAAGTACTTCATCAGCGTGCATGACCCAATAGTCTTTAGCGCACAAATAGCCTTTTTCCAAACTTTCTGGCGCTGATCCGGCTACAAAGGCCGTCGCTATTTGTTGGAAATAAGGTGAAATGAAAAGCATTAAATCCGCATTCTGAGCTTTTGCAGCCGCTCGCATAGCGAATTCCTTACATCCCCCGCCTGCGGGAAGAAGACCCACACCCACTTCAACTAAACCTGGATAGGATTCAAATGCGGCTACAACACCATCACAGTGCATCATCAATTCACAGCCGCCGCCCAGGGCACGTCCTCGCAAGGCTGCAATCACTGGTAAGGTTGAATATTTCACTTTCAGCACTGCACGTTGAAATTGACTAATCATTGAATCAACAGCAGCTAATTTTCCAGCTTGAATTAAAGTGGCCACAGATCTTAAGTCAGCCCCTGATGAAAAATTAGATGCATCCTGCTGATAAATAATTAGACCCTGACATTTACTTTCAGCAAGATCAAGCGCCTGCTCCATACCGTCAAGGACTGCTTGCCCTATAGTATTTGCCTTGGATTTGAAGTTAAGTACGGCGACCTCATCTTTAAGATGCCATAGATGGACAGCTTCATTTTCAAATAGGGTTGGTGTAGAGCGAACGGTTTCTTTTAAAACCCGATCGGGGAAAAATTGTCGTTGATAAACGGCTAATTGACTAGAGGGGGTTAAGCTGTTTTCCTTAGGGGAATAGGCGCCCTGTTCACTATAAAATTCACTGATTTGCTCTAGCCAGGTTGGTAACTCAGCATCATTTAAGCTTTCATTTGTCGCTATCCCCTGCTCAATCATCGTTTTTATTTCAGCAAAGCCTGAACTTTGCCAAGTTTCAAATGGCCCTTGTCGCCAACCAAATCCCCAGCGTATGGCTAGGTCAACTTCACGAACAGAATGTGCAATATCTTCTAGATGATAGGCGCAATAATGTAAAAGGTCGCGAAAGCAAGCGCTTAGAAATTTTGCTTGTTTATCTTTAGATTGAGATAATAATTGCATACGCTCAGCGTGATTAGGAATTTTCATGATTTTTTTTAATTCATCACTTAATTCTCCCTTAGCTGGTCGATAAGTTTTAGTTTTCAAATCCAGAACTTCTATAGTTTTACCATTTTTACGATAGATCCCCTGCCCTGATTTTTGCCCTAAACTTCCTATTTTAATGAGCTCGTTTAGCCACGCAGGCAGTTTAAACATTGCATGCCAAGGATCGTTTATTAATTGCTCATCCATAGTATTTACAACGTGCTGCATAGTATCTAAACCGACCACATCCATGGTTCTGAAAGTGGCTGACTTTGGACGGCCGATTAGTGGTCCGGTTAAGGCATCCACCTCGTCTAAACCAAGTCCTAAAGCTTCTGCATGATGTATGCTAGCCAAGATAGAGAACACACCTATACGATTAGCGATAAAGTTAGGCGTATCCTTAGCCCTAACAACTCCTTTACCCAAGGTAGAAGTTAACCAGGATTCAAGATAGTCGAGCAGTTCACTAGTCGTTGTTTTGGCCGGAATTAATTCAGCTAAATGCATATATCGCGGAGGATTAAAAAAATGGACACCACAGAAATTTCTACGTAAATTCTCGGGCAAAACACTTGAAAGCGAATTAATACTTAATCCTGAAGTATTAGAAACAAGAATTGAAGACTCCGCAGTATAAGGAGCAATGCGTTTGTATAATTCTTCCTTCCAATCCAGACGCTCTGCAATTGCTTCGATGATAAGCTCACATTGAACTAGCTCGTTTAAATTGTGCTCATAATTTTTTGCTTGTAAAAGAGAAACCGTTTCTGCTGTTGCCAGCGGCGAGGGTTTAAGTTTTGCAAGATTTGCAATCGCCTTTGACACGAGGGCATCCGCATCTCCTTGTGGAGCAGCTAAATCAAATAATAAAGTTTCAATTCCTGCATTAACACAATGAGCTGCAATTTGTGCACCCATCACACCGGCACCTAGAACCGCGACTTTCTTTATGTGAAATGATTGCTGCATAATACTTGTCCTTTAATGTATAAAATTTAAGTAATTAAATTAGGCATTCTGTGCATAAGATGCCAAAGATAGGCATAGAGCTAACAAAAGCCTTTATGCCTATCCGCTCTTAATCTATTGAAAAACGTATTCCTTGTGCCAAAGGTAGGCCATCGCCCCAATTTATGGTATTAGTTTGCCGCCTCATATAGGCTTTCCATGAATCAGAACCTGATTCTCGACCGCCGCCTGTTTCTTTTTCCCCACCAAAAGCACCGCCAATTTCAGCGCCGGATGTACCAATGTTGATATTCGCAATGCCGCAATCTGAGCCTTTAACACTGAGATAGCGCTCGGCATGCTTGAGATTTTGCGTAAACAAAGCGGACGACAAGCCTTGTGGAACGGCATTTTGCAAAGAAATTGCTTCGTCTAAATCTTTATAGGTTATGACGTATAAAATAGGAGCAAAGGTTTCTTCCTGAATAATTTCGACTTGATTTTTTAAACCTGTAACCAAGGTCGGTTGCACAAAAAAACCGGCTTTAGCAATAGCATCACCGCCAAAAATTACTTGTCCTCCAGCTTCTTTTATACGTGTTAGTGCTCCTTTAAATTGTTTAACTGCGCTTTCATCAATCAAAGGGCCCATTAGATTTTTACTATCCAGGGGATCACCAATGGTGATTTGTTCATAAGCTTTTTTTAAACGATGAATTATTTCTGTTTGCATTGACTCGGGGATGAATAAACGGCGTGTTGAGGTGCAACGTTGTCCGGCGGTTCCTACAGCTCCAAAAACAATAGCAGGAATGGCCAAACTTAAATCCGCAGTTTCATCGATAATAATTGCATTATTGCCGCCAAGCTCAAGAATCGTTTTCCCTAGCCGACTTGCTACCTTGGTAGCGACTTGTTTGCCAACCGCCGTCGAGCCGGTAAACGATATCAGAGGAATGCGCTTGTCATTGATCATTTCCTCACCAATATCATGCGAAGACGGAATAATAAGAGAAAAGATTTCCGGGCAATTATTGTCCTGCAAAACTTTATTACAAATATTTTGCACAGCAATAGCACAAAGAGGTGTTTTTGATGAGGGCTTCCAAAGAGTTACATTACCGCAAATAGCCGAGATAAAAGCATTCCAGGCCCAAACGGCAACAGGAAAATTAAAGGCTGAGATCACAAGGACAATCCCATAGGGATGCCATTGCTCATACATCCGGTGATAAGGTCGCTCAGAGTGCATGGAATTACCATAGAGCATACGAGACTGACCTACGGCAAAATCAGCAATATCAATCATTTCCTGAACTTCGCCATCCCCTTCTTGTTTTGATTTCCCCATTTCAACTGAAACCAGGCTTCCTAGTTTATCTTTAAACTCACGTAAAGCTTGTCCTATCTGACGAACTATCTCGCCACGCTTTGGCGCAGGAACTTCACGCCATGCTAAAGCCGCAATTTCTGCTCGCCTTAATATCTCTTGGTAATCATCAGAATCTGCTGTTGCCACCTCGGCAAGTTTTTTGCCATTTGCTGGATTATAGGAAGTTAAGCGGCTTGAACCAATATTACTTTTCCAACCCTGACCACTAAAGGCACCCGGATTGACTTCCTCAATTGCTAATTCCTTAAACAAATCCATTTTCACTCCTATGCGAAATATTTACCAAATCGATTCGACACCACTTCTGCCAAGGTAAAATTTTCTTGCAAAACTAGCCCATGAAATTCATTAGCTGCGCTCAAAACCAAATCTACTATCGCAGAAACAGAAGCCGCAGTGCTAACTTGAATGGCTGACCATTCAAGCTCTCGAAGAGTTTGGGGATAGATTTTTTTTAGATAGCTTTTTTCAGTCAACTCACCCTGTTTAAGCCCTTCGACAGTAACGTAAATAATGACTATATCTTGGTAGGTTTTAGGGATTGCCCGTTCCAGTATTCGTTTTAAAGTATCTCTGTCTTCATTTAATTTTAAATCATTCATCAAAAAGCGCATTTTTTCACAATGTCCAGGATAGCGCATAGTTTTATAGTTAAGCGTTGAGATTTTATCTTTATAAAGCTCAGCAAGGCTACCTAACCCACCCGAGGTATTAAAGGCTTCATATTTACAGCCTTCAATTTGAATTAATTCTCGCCCTTCTAAAGGCTTCAGGATAATTGGTTTACCTGATTCCACCCCGTGACAAAGATTCCCATACTCATTAATTATACCGTCAGTCGACCAGGTCAGGGAGTATTGCAAGGCATTGTTGGCTCGTTGCGGTAAGGCTCCAACCCGCAATTTGGCATGAAAACATTCGTCGAATTCTTTCATGAGACTGTTAGCAGCAATAGAGATGAAGCCAGGTGCAAGGCCGCATTGCGGTACAAAGGCTGTTTCTGCGTTAAGAGCGATTGTTTTCACCTCTTCAGTAACTTTTATATCTTCAGTTAGATCAAAATAGTGTGCTTTGGCCGCTTTCGCCGCTATGGCGACGTGGATATTAAGGTAAAAAGGGAGGCTTGAAATCACTGCAATAATTTTATTGTCAAGCATATAAGCTTTAGTTGACTCAAGATCCATAACATCAAGTGCTACTGTGTTAATTTCCGGGATAGTTTGCAGTAAACGACTTACATCTGCTCCTTCAAATTTCAAATCGGCTAAATGAATGTTGTAATCACCTGAATCAGCGAGTAAGCATGCAATTAAACTCCCAATCTTCCCTGCTCCTGTAATCATCACATCGTACATACATCCATTCTCCTTGTATAACGAAGTCCTCATCGTACACTAAAAAATTAGCGATTGAATAGAGGCTTAGCGTCCCTTTTTAAAGCCTAGAACGAATCAATAACTTGATCTTTTCCCTTTAGTAACTTATCGTCCCTTACAAGTTAATTACCTAGTTAAAAATGGCTCGAACAACTGCAGCTCATAAATTCGCTCTTTTATCAGTTAAAACCTTAAAATACAGTCATTTAATTGCTGCCTTTTTATCGGGACTGCTTCTACCTTTTAGCTTTGCACCTTTTCACATTCCGGGCGCTGCTATATTAAGCCTTGCATTTTTATATGCACAAATTAAAGTAGGAACTAGCCGTTATGCGCTTTTAAAAGGACTTTTTTTTGGTCTGGGTTATTTTGGCCTCGGCACTTCCTGGGTATATGTCAGCATTCATGAGTATGGTCATCTCAACAGCTTTGTTTCTGCCCTGATTACCCTTCTTTTTTTGCTCTATCTTTCTTTATTTACAGCATTGATGTGCTTTGTTTATCGAAAACTTGCCAAACCTGACTCCTCCCTTTTCTCCTGCGTTTTGTTTAGCGCCCTTTGGATTCTATTTGAATATTTTCGCTCTACTATTTTTAGTGGTTTTCCTTGGCTGCAACTTGGATTTGGTCAATTTGATACGCCCAGCAAATATTTACTACCGATTATAGGAGTCTATGGTGTTGGATTTTTTACTTGTCTTGCAGCCACACTGTTAACCTTAAGCACGCAGCAATTAGGAAAAAAACGTTTGAGTTACCTTAGTGCTTTTGTTGCAATTGTGCTCAGTCCTCTACTCCTTAAACCCATTCAATGGTCTCAGGAAAGCTCTAAACCTGTTACTGTTGGTGTTATTCAGGCTAATCTATCAATGCGTGATAAATGGGATGAACAATTATTTTGGCAATTATTAAAACGTTATCAGGAAAACATCGAGCAATTATTAGGTACAGAACTTATCGTGATGCCCGAATCAGCTATTCCTCTTCCGCCCAGCTATATTGAAGATTTTCTTAACGACCTTGACTCTAAAGCAAAAAAAGCAGGCACAGCGCTAATGATGGGTATCCCTACACCGACTAATGCGGATGAATCTTATTATTTCAACGCTCTAATAAGTTTGGGTAGAGCCGAAGGTTCCTATCAAAAAAAACACCTTGTCCCCTTTGGCGAATATATTCCAAAACCTTTCCAGGCTCTAACCAATTGGCTAGCGATCCCTGCTGCTAATTTAAAGCCCGGTAAAGTTAATCAATCTTTGGTTACCATTCAGCAATATCAGGTGGCAACTTTAATTTGCTATGAATTGGCTTATGGGGAATTATTGCGTCATCAATTGCCCTTGGCAAAATGGATTGTATCTATTAGCGATGCGGGGTGGTTTGGTCATTCCTTAGCCATGTATCAACAATTACAAATGGCTCAAGTCCGATCAATTGAAACTGCGCGTTATCAAGTCGTAGCCAATAATGATGGCTTATCTTCCGTTATTAATGCTCAGGGTGAGCTAATCTCCTCATTAGCCCCCTTTAGTTCGGGTATACTAAAAGCGGAGCTAAAGCCAGCGACAGGTTCAACTCCTTGGGTTAATTTTGGAAATTTACCAATATTAATATTTTCTGCGCTGATTGTATTGTTCTATACCGGCTTCCGTATTATCAAACAGAAAGTAAACATCTAGACTCTTGCTGCCAAGCACGAGAGACGCTATTCTTATTCGCCTTAGAGAAATTTAACTGATGACTATGGACAATTGCTACATACCACGAGAAATTGAAGAACTGGCCCAGCAATATTGGCTTAAAAAACAATCTTTTAATGTGTCAGAAGACCTTAACAAAGAGAAATTTTTCTGCTTATCAATGTTCCCCTACCCAAGCGGCACTTTGCATATGGGGCATGTTCGTAATTACACTATCGGTGATGTAATTGCACGTTATCAACGTGCCTTAGGTAAAAATGTATTACAACCCATCGGTTGGGACGCTTTTGGCCTTCCTGCAGAAAATGCGGCCATCAAGCATGGTATACCCCCCGCTGAATGGACTAAGACCAACATTGCTTCCATGAAAGAACAATTTATGCGTTTAGGTAATGCCTATGACTGGCGACGTGAAATTACTACCTGTGAACCGGAATATTATCGTTGGGAACAATGGTTTTTCATTAAACTTTATGAAAAAGGTCTGGTTTATCGCAAAAATGCTGTAGTTAATTGGGATCCGGTTGATCAAACAGTATTAGCCAATGAGCAAGTTGTTGATGGACGCGGTTGGCGTTCTGGAGCACTCGTTGAGCGACGTGAAATTTCACAATGGTTTATTAAAATTACCGCCTATGCCGATGAACTTTTATATGATTTAGATACGCTAGATGATTGGCCTGCCCAAGTTAAACAAATGCAAAGAAACTGGATTGGGCGTTCAGAAGGCTGTGATATTAATTTTAAAGTTAATGAGTTTAGTAAGCGTCTTAAAATCTATACCACAAGAGCTGATACCCTAATGGGTGCAACCTATCTTGCTGTTGCGCCGGATCATCCTATCGCTAAAGAAGCTGCCAAGCATAATGTTGAGATCCAAGCCTTTATTGAGAGTTGCCAAGGCGTGCGCATGGCTGAAGCTGATATTGCCACCATGGAGAAACGTGGTATCGATTCAGGAATGAAAGCAATTCATCCAATTACTAATGAAGAATTGCCGATTTGGATAGCTAATTTTGTTTTGATGCAATACGGCTCAGGTGCTGTCATGTCAGTTCCTGCTCATGATCAGCGTGACTGGGAATTTGCGCAGAAATATCAATTGCCTCTTAAAGAAGTTATAAAACCTCAGGACAATCATGCTCATGATTATAGCAAGTCAGCGCTAATCACTGAGGGTCTACTGATTAATTCAGGGCAATTTAACGAGCTCTCATCCCTTGCTGCAAAAAAAGAAATTGCTAGTTTTCTAGAGGCACATGATGCTGGAAAACTAACCATTAATTATCGTCTGCGCGACTGGGGTGTTTCGCGCCAACGTTATTGGGGAACGCCTATTCCCATGATTCATTGTGATGAATGTGGCATAGTTCCAGTTCCTGAACATCAACTCCCTGTTATTTTGCCTGAAAATATAGCACTTACTGGCAGCGGTTCTCCCTTAGCCCAATGTAATGATTTTTTACATATTATTTGCCCTAAATGTGGGCAAGATGCAACTCGCGAAACGGATACCTTTGATACTTTTGTCGAATCATCGTGGTATTACGCTCGCTTTGCTTGCAAAGGCCAAGACAATGCGATGCTTGATGATCGCGCTAAATACTGGACTCCAGTCGACCAATATGTCGGTGGCATTGAACATGCGGTGATGCATTTACTCTATGCACGCTTTTTTCATAAATTAATGCGCGATGAGGGCTTGGTTAATTCAGATGAGCCTTTCAAAGCCTTATTAACTCAAGGAATGGTTCTTAAAGACGGTCATAAAATGTCTAAGTCCTTGGGTAATGTCGTTGATCCCAATCATCTGATTGATACCTATGGCGCAGATACCGCCCGTTTATTTGTAATGTTTGCAGCACCACCCGAGCAATCTTTAGAGTGGTCCGATAATGCGGTAGAAGGTGCACATCGCTTCATCAAACGGGTGTGGACCTTTGCTCATAAACACCAGCAGACAATTATTGATATCAATGATCAAATCCTTGACGGCAATTGCCATTGGGATTGGCAACATGCAGAAAATCGTCTAAAAAAATCTCGCATGATTATCAATCAGATTTTATTGCAAGCGAATAATGATTATGAACGCCATCAATTCAATACCGTCGTCTCAGGCTGCATGAAGCTTTTTAATGAGCTTTCTGACTATGAAGTATTAAATGAAGACGATAAATATTTTATTCACTCCGGATTAAGCATTCTCCTACGACTTTTAGCGCCTATTACGCCCCATATTTGTCACTATTTATGGTTAGAATTGGGGTTTGATAAAATTATTATCGACGCACCCTGGCCAAAGGTAGATAAAAGTGCACTTAAAAGTGATGAATTACATTACGTTGTCCAAATAAATGGCAAGCTAAAAACTCATTTTACAGCGGATAGTGACAGCTCTGAAGAAAAATTAATTGAGTTAGCGACACAACATGCTAATTTGCTGGATAAAACTATTAAAAAAGCAGTTATAGTCGCTCATCGTCAATTAATTAATTTGGTGGTAAGTTAATGCATTTGGTATTGAGGCTTTCTAACAGTGCTGGTAATTATTTGAGTGCTTTGCTATGCAACTAAATTTGTTGTTGAAAAATATCGCGCTAGGAAGTTCACTACTGCTCTTAATCAGTTGTGGCTTTCATCTGCGAGGCTTTAACGACATGCCCAAATGGCTTAATAATGTCGCCATTACTATTCAGGATGCACATCGTGATTTAGGCCCCATTATCAAGAGCCAATTAGAAGCCTATAATATTCACGTCAACCCGAATGCAGCGCTAGCTGATTATTTGCTTATTCTTGAATCCGATGCTATTCAACAGCAAACGACTAACATTGGCGCTAGTACCACTCCTCGACAATATTTATTGATCTATGTTGCTCAGTTTAGCCTTGTTAAAAAAGGAGTCGTGGTTATCCCTTCCACTAATGTTTCGGTTTCAAGGCAATTAACGGTAAATAATAATCGCATTTTGGGTTCAAATTTTGAAGAAATGCAGCTTACTAAAGAAATGCGTCGTGATGCTGCCATGCAAATTATTAATCATTTAAGTCGGGATAAAAATCAACAAATCTTAAAGGCTGTTAAGACTAATCGCTCTCAGAGGTAGTTCTATGCTAATAAAACTACAAGCTCTGGCATCGCATCTACGTCAAAAACTTGCAGCAATTTATATCCTTTTTGGTCAAGATTTTTATCTTTTGAATGAAGCAGCTGAATCGCTAAAAAAAGCATGGAAACTTGCTGACCCAGGTGAATTGGAAGAATCAATACTTTCTATTGCTAGCCCTTCTGATTGGGATGTGGTTAATGAAGAAGCCAATAGTTATTCTTTATTTGCTAATAGAGTGTTACTTGATCTTCGCTATGAAAAAAAAACACTAGAAGCCGCGGGAAAAGATTTTTTAAACCGCTACTTAAAAAATCCAAATCCTAGCTGTTTATTAATCCTGCGAGCTCCGAATTTATCATTAAAGCTTTTACAAGCATTTTCTCATCAAGAAAACTTAAATCTCATCCAGGCTAGCCCCCTCTCGGGTGCAGCGATGCAACAATGGATTGCCGCTAAACTACAAGCGAAGGATTTAAAATTTGAACGAGATATACCCGCATTAATTCATCAATTCACCGAGGGTAATATGCTCGCCTGTGCGCAGGTTATAGAAAAACTTGAATTAGTTGCGGATGCAGAAACTTTGTTATCACACAAGCTTGTAAGTGAGCAATTAATTGATCAATGCGAATTTCAACTTTTTGAATTAGCGGATGCTTGTTTAGCTGCTAATTCTGAAAAAGTAGTACAACTGTTAAGACATGCTTATCATTCAAAAGCGGAACCTACTTTAATACTTTGGATTTTAGCTCAAGAGATTCGGTTACTACTTCAATTAAAAGAACTCACAGGTTACCAAGCCCTAGCCTTTAATACAGCTTGCAGCCAATTAAAAATATGGCCGCAACGAACCAAGCTTTATCAAATAATTTTAGCTAAAATTAAGACGAGTACTTTGTTAGATTTACTAGGATTTTGTAAACTCATAGATGAGCGCATTAAAACAACCCAGAACAATCAAATCTGGCAATCTTTAGAACAAATAGCCCTCTCACTAAGTTTAACTAAGCAGGTAGGCTCTTTTGCATAATTTAATACTCTACGGTGGGACTTTTGATCCAATTCATTGGGGTCATTTAAAAACAGCAATTAATGTGCAAAGCCATTTTAATTTTGAACAATTTTTATTCCTCCCATGCAAAGTGCCTCTTTTAAAAAATAACGCAGTTGCAACCCCTGCTCAGCGAATTGAGATGATTGAGCTAGCTATAGCTCCATATAAAAAACAATATAATTTTAATCTTGATTTATCAGAAATTAATCGTGAAACTCCTTCCTATATGCTCGATAGTTTGCAACATTTTCGCTCGCAATGGGGCGATAACTTATCACTAACCTTGTTGATGGGCGAAGATGCTTTCAGCCGACTTACTAGCTGGCATCACTGGATCAAGCTAATTGATTTGACCAATATTTTGCTTATTAAACGTGCTGGGCATAAGGAAGTTTTTTCTGATGAACTAAACAAGTTTTTAGATCTTAACGAAACCACTGATAGTACAGCACTTAAGAAACAACCCCATGGTTTAATTTATCGTTTTGATGCAGGAAATTATCAGCTGTCTTCAAGTGGAATCCGAGCACAGATAAATTTGATTAGTAAAAAGGACGATTGTCTTCCTCCCGCAGTGCTTGCTTATATTAAACAGAATAATTTGTATTTCTCCTCTTAAAGAAAATATGTCTTCAAGCTCAATAGCTTAGTCTTGTATTTACACCACGTCTGCCACCTACCAAGGATCTCCTTTGTAGTAGCACCTTCTATTGCCTTTCAAACCTCACTGCCACTGCAGGGAGATCCTTCGCTTCGCTCTGGATGACGGGTGCTTTGCCC
>JACCWI010000006.1 GCA_013697725.1 Tatlockia sp. | reverse complement strand
AGTCGCCCTAAATCACGTCACGGTCATCGGCGTCCCCGCCTGTACCGCGGTCTAATATTAACAGAGGCTGTGTGAGAATTTATATATTAACTTTTTGAAAAATGGTCTAGATTTTTCGCCCGCTTTACTAATGAATTTAGCATGCTTAGTCAATTGAAAAACCAAATTCCCTTTGTGAAAACAATGCTTTTTTGCGCTGAAAAAAAAGAAATAGATTTGTATTTGTATTCATACGAAGGATTTCACTGCTATGTTAATTTTTTAGCAAATAATCTATCTCATTGATTCCCTAGTAAGGTATTAGATTACTATTATTTAATTATCTATCCATCTTTGGAATAAGTACCCGATTATGGCTTATCAAAAGCAAATTTTAATGAATGTTGTAAAAATACTGTTTTGTTCTCAATCGCTTCAGAAAACTTTGAGGATAAAAGCATACAGTAAAGACCTTGACGAAATCGTCCCTCTTTATTAACAATTAGTTTTTCACGTTCAGTCAAAAAATTAATAGGCGCATCGTTTTCTATAAGACCATTTTTTTTCTTGAAATAATTAATAGCTTGAACTAAATTGTTGTCCGAATGCTCTTCATCTATCTCTAATATTTTTAATACCTCAAATAGACCCTCCTTTTTTGCTTGCTCATATTGTTCTTCAAGCGAGTCGCAGAAAAAAGCATATTCAATATCATCATACTGCTGGTCATTATTTTTTGTTGTCATTGAGCACCTCTTGTATAAAAATAAACAGGGTTGGCAATTTGTAATGTTTAAACAATCTCAATTATTTCATGTTTTGAAGTTTTGCGTTGCGTGCTTGCTGAAACGGGAACATTCCGGTATTTAAGGTATCGGTATAAAGTTGCTCTGCCAATGGCGAGCTGTTCTAAAATTTCATTCACACTTAATTTTTCTTCTTTATATAGATATTCGGCAGTGAGAGCAATATTTTGTGCTTTTTTTGTTAACCCCTTAGGACGACCACCAATTTTCCCTTTCCCTCTGGCGGCTTCAAGTCCAGCAAGCGTTCTTTCTTTAATTAATTCACGCTCAAACTCAGCAAGAGAACCAAAAATATTAAAGATTAGTCGGCCTTGTGCTGTTGTTGTATCAACGGGATCATTGATGCTTTTTAAACCGACTTCTTTTTCATTTAGCGTATTAATCAGATCTACTAAATTTTTGAGCGATCGGCCGAGCCTATCGAGTTTCCAAATAATAATGACATCATTTTTATTTACGTCATTTAGTAGCTGGTCGAGGGCAGGGCGGTTTGATAGGGAACCACTAATAATGTCTTTGTAAATTTTTTCACAGCCCGCTTTTTTGAGGGCATCAATTTGTAAATCCAAATGCTGACCTTTGGTTGAAATTCGAGCATATCCTATTTTCATGATGAATTTATTCCAAAAAACGATAAATTTATTATAAATGGAACATACATTAATGGAAACAATTTCTGGAACAATTCTTACTCTGTGCCAACAAGGAGCCTGTATTTATTATAACCACCTAAAAAACTGTTCCAAAAAACCTTCGTTTTGTGAAACGCTACATAACCCTTTATTTTTTATGTAACCCATACTATAATATGTATAAAAATATGGTTATTAAAAATAATAATGAATTCAAACTTTGAATGGGATGAAAAAAAGGATTTTGAAAACAGAGAAAAACATGGCGTTTCATTTTTTGATGCACAGAAAGCATTTTTAGATCCAAATCGATTGATAGCTGAAGATTTGGAACATAGCATCAATGAATTACGATATTATTGCTTTGGCTTGGTAGGCGAGGGCATTATGACAGTACGGTTTACTCATCGAGGTAATAGGATTCGTATAATCGGTGCTGGATATTGGCGGAAGGGGAAAAAATTATATGAGCAAGCGAGAAATTAAATATACTAATGAACCCATAGGCGAAGTCAATTTTGTAGCGGATTTTTTGCCTCCACCTGATCAATTAGTTTTGAAAGAGGAAACTGTTAAAGTAACCTTGGCGTTAACTAAAGAAAGTGTCGATTTTTTCAAAAAAATAGCCAGAGAAAAACATACCCATTATCAAACGATGATTCGGGCATTACTTGAACAATATACTGAGCATTACCGAGGGTAGTGGAAAGTAGTCCACTAAAGGCAATCTTGTATTAGTATCTTTTGATTCTAAACTTAATGATATTTCCCTATCAAAAATAAAAACACACCCTAATGAAAGCGAAAACAAGAACCTTTTCTAAATTTTGAGACCTATCATAAGGGTGCACTCTAATGAGAGGGTTGTTTACCGACCCAATGTTTGAAGCAGGGCTTTGTTGTGTTCTTGCACTTGCTCTAATTTTCCCTGAATTTTTGCCAACTGTTGACTGAGCTCTTTGGCTTCTTTTATTGCTTCGTCATGCTCTTTCTTTGCATTCAGGAGTTTTTGCCCATTGCGGTGGGTCTCATCAGCTATTTTTCTCTTATAACCCTCATGCGCCTGTTTGGTTTGTTCTAGTTGGCTGCGAGTTTCCATCAAAATGTTTTGGTTTTGCTCTATTTCCAGTTTTAAGGCTTCTAGCGCTTTATCCTTTTCTTCCAGCTCTTGGTTAATTTGAACATTTAACTCTTTGGCTTCATCAATTTGTTGATTAAGCTCATTTTGGTTTTTTATAAATAATTCTCGTTCGCTAAGGAGCCTATTATTGGCTTTTTCCATTGCAGAGGCCCAGAGTTTATGGCCGAGAAAAGTCAGGTGCTCAGTAATTTCCGTAGGTAACAGGTCTTGTGCTGAGAGCTGAGGCTGTTTTTGATGAGCTTGTTTCCAAAGATTCAAACCTTCGCTTATGGTGGTGAAGCTCCCGCTACCGATTCGCTTTCTTAAAGCGGCAAGTGTGGGACGTATGCCTTGTGCATCCAGTTCATCAGCTGCTTTAATAATTTGCTCATTAGTAATGGTCATGGGTGATTACTCTTTAATTGTAATAGTATGTTGTATTATACATACAACTTTATACATTAATATGAATAATTACGTTATTGGTTTCATTCTTTATTTTAAAACCTCATTGATTTAATAATTAGGATAATATAGTATCCATATGATTGATTATTTAAGCACCCCTATGAAAACCATCCGCTACCATGTCCAATTAGCCAATCACCGAACGACAATTTCTTTGGA
>JACCWI010000004.1 GCA_013697725.1 Tatlockia sp. | reverse complement strand
ATTCGAATATCAACAAAGGCTAAGGAGTAAGGTCTTCCTTCTTTTAAAGCCTTTTCAATAAGTTTGACTCCATTTTGACCTTGAAGGGCTGTATCAATTTGAAATGAAGGCAATACACTTCCGGATGACTTATCTTCCAAGCCAAATAATGATTTTTCTAAAGATTGAAGTTCAATTTCAGTATGATTATCCGTCAAAATTTTTCTAAAATCGTTATGGATAGCCAAGTTGTCATCAATAACAATAATGTTTAGATTAGGTTTTGTGTCCATTTATCAATTCCTTTTTAACAAACTATAGCAGAAAAGGGTCGGGGGTTCTTTTAAAAAAAATTGGTTAATAAGCCCAACTTCGGTGCTAACTTATGATTGATAGCATCCTTCCTCCTGTTCAATTCATTTAATTTAAAGGAAGCTGTTATCGAATATAAAACCAAAGTGGCTTACATACAAAAATTAACATACCTTTAGCAAGTAACAGTAGCTTGTGCTGGGGAACTAGCCCATGTTCCTAGAGTGCTGCTCTGTGATGGGAATTGACTACCCTCATGTCCTCTAAATCGTTTGGGGAGATGTACCTCTAGTGTTAGTAATTTTTATTATATCTTTATTAATTTCTGGATTTTTTAAATTAATAAAAATAATAGAAACAGAATGACTTCGCATCTACGATAGGTAATGAGGCCTACCAGGATGAGAAACCTAAAATGCCAGCATGAGCCTTGTGGAAAGGGGATATTTCCTTTGGATTAGTATCAATCCCGGTTGCTTTAGTGACTGTTGAAGACAATAAAAGTGAACTCCACTTTCATTTGTTAGATTCCAAAGACCATTCAAGAGTGCGCTATCAACGTATTAATAGCGAATCTGGAAAAGAAGTACCTTGGAAGCAAATTGTTAAAGGCTATGAGTATGATAAGATAGCTATATCGTAGTCGATGAGTCAGCCTTTGAAAAAGCCAGTCCTGAAGTCTTTAAATCCATTTATATCGAGAATTCGTTGATGTAGAAGATGTTGATTCATTCCCTTTACTTTGCCAAACCCTATTTCATCATGCCTGCTTCGAAAAATAAGAAAGCCTATGTGCTCCTTCGCGAAACTCTAAAGAGAGCAAAAAAACGATCTGTCCATAAACGAATACCAAGGCTTGTATCATACTCTTCAATATCATACCAAACTCGGTTCCCCTCCCTTAATAACGGCACTTTAAAGCGCACAAGGGGGGTAAGTCGGGGTAGGTGCGTAAATAGGACTTTTAAAATTACAAAGCGCTTATAACCCTTGCTGTACCTAGGCAATAAGTCATATTTATTTAAAATTTATCAATTTTGTTTAATTATTCCATTAGTTGATATTAATATTAAAAGATAAGAACAAATTTAAAGCTAATTCAATGTATTTTCAAGATATAAAAATTATTTCTATAAACAAACCCTATAATCTATATGGGGCAACGGTTTCAAAGCCATTGAAACCTGCAAATGACATATTTGCCCACACCCCGACTTATCCCCTAGTAGTATTTCTATTTTAGGAAAAAGTCTGCACTGATTTTGAATTTCTTTTTTAATTCAGAGATATGTTTTTTTCCTAGCCCTCTTCACCATTAAGGAATTTTGAAACATTTGGTTGGCCACCAAATATTGGGGCTAAATCTTTCTGATGAAGATTATTAACTTTCATCAAATATTAAATCATCTCAACATCAGTTACATTTTCACCAATCAATGGGAAATTTTCATTATCATACTGCTCTAAATTCTCACCAATAATTTGCATTGCCAGAGCTAAGGGATGATTTTCATCATCCCGAACTTCATCAATTAATCGATCGAGAGTATTTTCAAGATACTTATAGTCTTTATCGCTAATTGGTTTTTTTAAACGCAACTAAGGGGATATGAAATTTATGGTTGGTTTTTTGATCCACATAGTCAGTTGCAAGTGCAGTCATAAATCACCTTGCTTTAATTTTTCCCTATTGATGAGTTTATCATACTCAGCATGTGTCCATATTGTTCTTATATTCAAGTCTGAGTGTTTTAGTGTATCGCTGTCACTAACGATAGTTATTACCACCAACGTTAAATATAGTGTAGCCGTAAACAGGATCAACACTGTTAAACACTTGCCTCAGTACAAAAATATTGGAGCTTTCGTTTCTAAGATTTTGTAACACCATTCCGTAAGTGGAATTTCGGATTGGCTATTACTTAAGTAATAGTCACGAAAT
Source organism: Tatlockia sp. (assembly GCA_013697725.1). Lineage (GTDB taxonomy): Bacteria > Pseudomonadota > Gammaproteobacteria > Legionellales > Legionellaceae > Tatlockia. The sequence continues at coordinate 1,737 of JACCWI010000004.1, read as the reverse complement.
TTTTTCTTAGAAATTATCCGCAAAATAGATCTATCCATTAGTCTTTAAATTAATATGTCATTTATGACATATATGTCAAATTGATATAATCAAAAGTTTAATTATAGCCATCATTAGAGTACACCCTAGTGATAATGCTAACTCGTTAAAAAAGTGCTTATTTAAACAATCAATAGGGTTTAATATTAATTTATGTAAGGTAATACCACTATATCTAAACTCTATTGATAGGAATCACATGACTTTTGTTAGTTATTCCCGTGTATCACTATTAATAAAATTTGGATATTGAACTTGTATTAAGTGGGTAGGTTTTCCGTAGCGCGTTTCTAACTACCCACGGACCAACAGACCTCATATTTTTAACAAAGTTAACTCTTCCAAATTTATCTTAGATTCAACCTCATGCATTTTTTTATCCAAAGATATTAACAAACTATGCCCATAATCTTTATTAATTGTATATTCTGCGCGAGGTTTTACATCGAACCCCAAAAATGTGTTCAAACATGCAAATAGCTTAAAAGAATAGCATCCCATAATAGCATTATTTATCATTGATAGAGCCTCATCTATAGAGGGCTTCACTTCCTCACCCATATTATAAATACCAGTAGTTACGTCTCTGCTATAATAATCCTGATATTCAGGAATAAAATAATTAATATGTTCCATTGTAAAACCAGCACACTCTCTTATGCATTTCCAAATCTCACTTCGTAACTTAGTCCCTTTATCACGATAATTGATTACAAAATCTAACAATTTTTCTGTATTATGAATACTTCCATTATTTATCTCATCTTCCATCTTAGTTAAAAAAATTTGCGATCGGTGGTAGCCAGTTTCACCGCCGTATTTTTTCCCCCAAGGGTTTAAATTAAGAAAAAAAGCACTGGCATCACTTAATAATTCATTATTATATTGACAATCAAGTTGATAATTAATGATATTTTGATTAAAAACATTTATTGCCTCTTGTAAATTTTTCATGAGTTGCTCCTGTTATTTGGAAGAGTTCATTTTACAAGAGCATTACTTACACAATAATGAAAAGAAAATTACAACTTTGTCATTTGGGTAAAATAATCACAAATTTAGTTCCTTCATTTAATTTGCTAGTTAAAGATATAGTGCCTTTATGTAAATCAATAATTGATTTAACAATGGCAAGTCCCAGTCCTATTCCTGGAATATTTGAGGAACGCGCGCTATCTGCCCTATAAAAACGTTGAAATATATAGGTTAGATGCTCACTAGCTATCCCAGTGCCAGTATCCTGCAAAATTATCTGTATTGATTTACTATCTAAGTTATAAATTCGGATGTTAATCACGCCGTTATTAGAAGAGTATTTAATCGCATTTGATAATAGATTACTTATCATTCTTCTAATCATAGGTGCATTAGCTCTAATCTCACCTTCACCCTCACAAATCATATTAATATTTTTATCATCGGCCAGAGCTTGATAAAAATTGACCAATAAAAGAATTTCTCGTTCAATTTTAATAAGAGATTTTTGTAATGTGATATTAGTATTTTCAGATTTGGCGAGAAATAAAAGGTTTTCTATAATTTCATATAAGCGATCCAATTCTTCAAGGCTGGACTCTATCAATTGACGGTATTCAGCAGGTGAGTAATTCATAGAAAGTGCAATTTCCGCTTCACCCTTCAGATTTGTAAGTGGAATTCGTAATTCATGAGCCAAATCATTAGAAAGTTGGTTCAGTC
>JACCWI010000024.1 GCA_013697725.1 Tatlockia sp. | reverse complement strand
ACGACGTATAACCGTCCCCATCGTCTAGAGGCCTAGGACACTGCCCTTTCACGGCGGTAACAGGGGTTCGAATCCCCTTGGGGACGCACCTCATTATTGGATTGATATCTAATAATGCAGTGCAGTTAGTCAAGTCTGTTTCAATTCTTAGCTTTTCTTCTAAAGTTTTTCAAAAATAGTTCTGGTACTAAATCCATACAACCGTTCATGCATCCGATGGGCATACTCGTCAGTCATATTAGCAATATAATCAGAGATTACTCGATATGCAGATAGTTCATTCTCCGCTTGAAGATGCAAAACACGATTTTTATCATTGAGTAAACTTCGCGGGTTTGAGCTAATTGCTTCAAAAAGTCGTAAGACCACGGTTTGGCCACCGTATTCAGAGGTGCGAGCTTCTTGAGAATCAATAACGTGTATATAAATTGAATGCATTAGATAATTTAATAAAGCAGCTGCTTCGGGATAAAGCCTAATATTATGTTTCAAAATTGAGTTTTCAAAGTTTTCATCAGTAATTGTAATATGCGTGGCAGTTATAAAATAATTTACCAATTCTCCAATTGCTTGCTTACGTTGATAGATTTCCTGGCTAAATAAAGACTCAAGAAAAACCTCCAAATTCTCAGCTAGAGAAGTTGCTGAGAGAAGTTCACGAAAAGTTTGATTGTCCAAGTCTGTGCGGTCAATTAATCGCAGGTGAATAGCATCTTCCAAATCGTGTACACCATAAGCAATATCATCGGCAGTATCCATGATAGAGCAATCAAAGCTATGAAAAGCAGATTTCCCATGTTGCTTTGATTGGGCTTCTAATTTTAGCGTTTGAAATAGGGTTCTGTCTTGCTCACTAAAGGGCGTTAGCAACCAATCAATTTCATCCTGCTCACAATCGAAATAAGCTTTTGGCGGTAGCCAATCATTTATACGAATAGGCTTATGTGGTTCAACAGCATTAGGGGACTCTGGCGCAATAACCTTGGAACGACAAACCGGATATTTAAGAATACCTAATAAAGAGCGTCGAGTTAGATCAAGGCCAAAATGGCCATAGCTATTCTCAACTTTGGTGAGCAAGCGCAAAGTTTGTCCATTTCCTTCAAAACCCCCATGGTTGCGCATCATATAATTTAGGGCTACCTCTCCACCGTGGCCAAAGGGAGGATGACCAATATCGTGCAAAAGACAAATGACTGACATTAAATCATCATTAGGTAATAGGCCTGGTAGAATAGAATGTTGATGATTGCTGGCTAGATTAGATACAATACTGCGACCAATTGATGCCACTTCAATAGAATGGGTCAGTCTTGTACGGTGAAAATCACCTTGATCAGTGCCTAAAATTTGAGTTTTACGCTGTAGACGACGGAAAGCAGGGCAATGAATTACTCTTGTCCTATCTCTTTCATAAGGACCGCGATGATCTTGACTCCCTCGCTGATTAGTTTGTCCTGAGCGTCTATGAGTCCACATAATTTCTACCCCTTGCAACTTGTATTTATTTTTAGCTCTTGTATAAATAATTATCTTATTAAAAGTGAATACTGTATTCGATATCAATTCTTAAGTCATGCTAAAGTTTTTTTCAAAATAAAGGATAACTTAAATAAGAGTATAAATTCAAAGATTGTAGAAAGGAGAAATTATGATACCCACTAAAAGAGTTCTCGTGCTTAGCCTTTTTACTGGTTTTTTGACTGCCTGTGCTACAACTGAGTCAAACTATGGCGTTTCTGAGAGTTATTATGCTACCAGCTATCAACCTGTAGAGTCTAAAGTTCTCTCTTATGAATATTCAGACAACGATGACGATTATAGACAAAGCACGGCTACAGTTCCAGATTCTTACTACACTGGCTCAGCCCGGGCACCGACTTCTCATAAAGATATGGATCGAAATTGGGTAAGCAGTCAAAATGCCAAAGCTTATACCATTCAAATAGGTGAAAGTGAGAATGCATCACAGGTGGCAAGCCGACTTTATAAGGCTCCTAAAAATGACCGCTCGGCTCAATTAAAATACAATCGAGAGGGTCAGTCTTATTATAAAGGTGTTTATGGAACCTTTAATAATTACGAAGAAGCTCAAAAAGCCTTAAATGAGCTCTCACCAGAGATAAAACAAGGTGCTGAGATTAAATCCTGGAGCGCTGTGCAAGAGGGGATTCTCTAGGATGCTAACAAGTGTGAACAGTTTTAATCAGTTTACTTTGCAGAGATAATAACGAATGCTTTAACTACGCCAGAGGTTTCAGTTCGTTCGGCAGAAAACTGCTTTAAGTTAAAAAGGTAATTTTGATTCAAATTCCAAAGCCAGGATAAAAATTGTTTATAGGGAACGCGCTCAAAAGATAGCTGAATATCTCCAGGTCCTGTTTGTTGCAATTGATATGGAAATGGCTTGAATGATTTATCATTTAATTGGTTTCCTATTAAAGCAAGAAGCTTTGGATTTGAGATTACCAGCGCTTTCGATTGATTTTGATGTTGCATGCGCGCTTGATGCAGCCATTGCAGAGTGTTTTGTTGTTCAACTAAAAGCCTGGATTTATCTTCTACCGCGTTTGCTAAGGGTGAGTAAATAACTAGATAGAAAAGATAAATGACTACTGAAACCGTGCCAATCCCCAACAACCATCGCTCGCGCTCATTTAAATTTGACCAATAATTTAGGATCACAAATGTAACTCCAAAGTGCTAATTACTTTTTCATCTCGACTTGAGGCTTGAGTTTGTCTAACTTTAATTTTATTTTGTTGTAGTTTATTTTGTAAATTTTCTAGGTTTGCAAAATTATTGGTTTCTAAGTTAACTGTAAGCGTCTGATTTTGATAATTTATTTTCTCAATGTTTGCTGAATTTTCCTGAAAATTTTCTGATAAATTATCAAGAAGCAGCCAGAACGCTGTATCAGTGATGTTCTGACTAATTTTTAAAAGCTGACCTACACGGAATTTGGGATTAATTATTTGTTTCGCCTGTGGAAAAAATTCACGGTAAATCTGGGCGATGTGATTATCAACGCTAGCTAGCTCTTTGTTTAGAGAATGAAGTTTTAAAACAGACATTGCGATCGAAGAAAAAATCCAGATTAAACACATAGCTGCCGTAGCTTGATATAAACGTCTAGTCTTAAATGGGCCGTTACCGTGTTGCAATGCGCCCTGGCAAAGATTCATCGGCCGGGTCTTCACTAAGCGTTGGGCTAACCAGAGATAAGAAATACTTTCGATTTCCACAAACTCTGCCCCAGGCAAATCAAAAAGCCCTTTACCGCTGTCGGTAAAACAATAGATTTGATGCTTATCCGACCCTTTTACCAAATAAAATGGCGCCAAATCAGGTTCTAATGCGCCTTGATAATTATCATCATTAATAAGTAAATAAGATTCCATAATGGCAAGCTCATCAGACTTAAGTGCAAACCAATCGATTGTTAACAAGTTAAAATTAATATTTTGATTATCAAAGATTTTAATAAGCTCGCTGAGATAATTTTTATCCGCTATAGCCACTAGGTATTGGCCATTTTGATAATGATTGCTATCAAAAGCAAAATGTAGAGTATCAAAATTTTGAGCTAATTTATCTTCTAAAGCAAAAGGGATGGCGGCTCGCGCTTTTTTTTCAGCAAGCCAGGGAAGACTAAGTTTTAATAGGCTAAAATACCGTGCAGGTGCAACAATATAGGTTTGCGAATTGTTCTGTATTAATTTAATTTCTGCAAAACTTCGCTGTGCGACAGGGGCATCAAGCTGTCCCTGTTGATCTAACTTTAAACTCAGGCAGCCTTCTTCATTGAGGTATTGAGTAAACAGAAATAAGATAGCCACATTGATATCCTTTACAATAAAGCTTGAGCGATGAAAGCAAATTTCTACTGCTGAAATGAAAATTATTTATTTTCACCTCAGCTATTATTGAAATTTAAACATAGGCGAACTTTTTATCTTTAGTCGCGGTTTTTGCCCAATGACTTTTTAATTGTTGAGATAAAAGAAACACCGCCATAGCATATTGTGGGCTAGAATTGTAACGGGTTATTACATAAAAATTAGGATAGGCTAGCCAAAATTCTTGGCCAGTTTGAGTCTTCAATTCGATCAACCCTACTTTGGTAGGTACGTTTAACGCTGCAGTTAAGGGTTTAATTCCCATTTTTTTCAATTGCTGAAACTGATAATTTGCTTTTTTTTCTGCAGTTTTTATTGTTCTATAGCCGGCACCTAAAACTTCTGCGGGTTGGGCAATACCTTGGTTCATTTTCCAGCCATTTTTGTGTATATAATTGGCAACCGAGGCTATAACTGCATCATTATCATTCATTAGATCAATTTTAGGGCCACTACTAAAATTAGTGGCGTAATATCGATAACTGCTTGGCATAAACTGAGGTTTACCCATTGCACCTGCATACGAGCCTAGATATTGTGTAGGTGGAACACTGTGTTCACGGCAGAGTAACAGGTATTCGCTTAATTCCTTGGAAAAGAAGGTCGAGCGTTTAGGGTAATCAAAGGCTAGAGTTGATAAGGCATCCAGGACACGATAGCTTCCTTGATGTTTACCATACAGTGTTTCAACACCTATGATAGCAACGATAATATTAGCGGGCACACCATACTGCTGCTCTGCTTTTTCAAGCGCTGCAGAATTGGCAAGCCAAAACTCCATACCTGCCTGCACCCGTTCAGAAGTTAAAAATATTTGTTTATAAATATCCCAGGTTTTTTTCTCATAGGGTTTATTCATTGATTCAATAATTTTAGGTTGAAGTTGAACCTCATTCATTACTTTAATAAGTTCAGATTTTTTAAAGCCATGTTGTTTGACCATCTTGCTGATGAAATTTTTAACGTCCTCACGTTGAGAAAATGAGGAATCCGCGAATACCAAACAAGAATTTAATGCCAATAAAAGGCCTAAACAAAGAGTATTTAGTCGATACATTGCTTATCCAAACTGAAGTTAATAAACTGATTATATCTGCTTGGAAATAAAGACGACAGTTATTTTTTAAAGAGTTAAAGACGAGGTCAACAAAAAACCTTTTCCCACTCCATGCTGGATAGTCCAGACAACTGGAGAATGTAATCTTTGCACTACAAACTACAATTTATGCCCTTCATTCATAATGACCGCTTTCTGCAAGAGGAGAATTAAGTTAGAATAGCAAAATTTGTCGATAGGTTTATCAGTTGAGTGATTTAACGCGTATCCGTAACTTTTCAATTATCGCCCATATTGACCATGGTAAATCGACGCTAGCCGATCGGTTTATTCAGTTTTGTGGTGGATTAACTGATCGTGAAATGTCAGCGCAAGTTCTGGATTCCATGGATCTTGAGCGGGAGCGAGGAATCACTATTAAGGCTCAAAGTGTCTCCTTAAATTATAAAGCACGTGACGGTAAAACTTATTTATTAAATTTTATTGATACACCTGGCCATGTGGATTTTAGCTATGAAGTATCTCGTTCACTTGCAGCTTGTGAAGGTGCCATCCTTGTAGTCGACGCCGCACAAGGAGTGGAAGCACAAACTGTAGCTGTTTGTTATACGGCACTGGAAGAATCCTTAACCATATTACCAGTCCTTAACAAGATAGATTTACCTCAAGCTGAGCCCGAGCGAGTTATTGCGGAAATTGAAGATATTATTGGTCTGGAAGCTCATGATGCGATTCATGTAAGCGCAAAGAGTGGGTTAGGAGTTGAAGATGTTCTTGAGGCCTTAGTCGCACGAATTCCTCCACCCTTGGGTGACTCAGAAGCACCACTACAGGCCTTGATTATTGATTCATGGTTTGATAGTTATTTAGGGGTTGTTTCCTTAGTCCGCATCGCTAATGGCTCCATGCGCAAAGGCGATAAAATGCGAGTAATGTCAACCGGTCGTGTTTATGAAATTGATCAAGTCGGCGTTTTTACCCCTAAGAGAACAAAATTAGACATCCTCCAGGCAGGAGAGGTGGGTTATCTGGTTGCCGGGATTAAAGAAATTCAAGGTGCTCCGGTTGGTGATACCTTAACTCTTGAAAAAAACCAGGCTTCTGGACCATTACCAGGATTTAAACGAGTTAAGCCTCAGGTTTATGCAGGCCTTTTCCCAATTAGTGCAGATGATTTTGAAGCTTTTCGAGAAGCATTAGCTAAATTAAGTCTAAATGATGCCTCATTATTTTATGAGCCTGAATCGTCTGAAGCCTTAGGATTTGGATTTCGTTGTGGATTTCTTGGCATGCTCCACATGGAAATTGTTCAAGAAAGACTTGAGAGAGAGTACAATTTAGATTTGATTTCCACTGCACCTACGGTTGTTTATCAGGTTATCAATACAAAAGATGAAACCTTAATGATTGATAATCCTTCCCAATTACCGCCTCAGCAACAAATTAAGCAAATGTTTGAGCCAATTGTGCGGGCAAACATTTTAGTACCGCAAGATTATCTTGGACAAATTATTACGCTTTGTATTGAAAGACGCGGGGTACAAATTTCTATGCTCTATAGCGGCCGACAAGTATCTGTAACCTATGATTTGCCCATGAGTGAAGTTGTCTCTGATTTTTTTGATAGATTAAAGTCGGTCAGTCGTGGTTACGCCTCCCTTGATTACAGCTTTATACGTTTTGAAGAAGCTGATTTAGTTAAAATGGATGTGCTAATTAACACTGAGCGGGTTGATGCTCTAGCTCTTATAATTCATAGAAATACAGCTCAAAGTCGCGGGAAAGTACTGGTTGAGAAAATGCGTGAACTTATTCCCCGACAAATGTTTGATGTAGCTATTCAAGCTGCTTTAGGGAGTCATATAATCGCCAGACAAACTGTCAAAGCCTTGCGTAAAAATGTGATAGCAAAATGCTATGGTGGAGATGTGTCGCGAAAACGTAAGCTATTAGAAAAGCAAAAGGCCGGAAAAAAACGAATGAAACAAGTAGGGCATGTCGAAATCCCGCAAGAAGCGTTCATGGCCGTTTTTCAGACAGACAGGAAAAAATAACTTAATATTTTTTGTTTAAACAGTAATCAGAAAATAAGACTTTTTGGATTTAGATAGACAATTGTTTAGCTCTAATCAAACGTGGTTTGATTAGAGCTAAAACATTAATATGTGTTAGTTAATAGGGAACACCTTAATTATGAATTTTGCTTTGATTTTAGTAATTTTGTCTTTGGTTAGCGGAATTATATATCTGTTGGATGTCATTTTTTGGTCTAAAAAAAGAACTGCTGACCAAAAACCCAATAAATTGATTGAATACTCACGGTCCTTTTTCCCAGTATTTTTTTTAGTACTTTTACTAAGATCTTTCCTTATGGAACCTTTTAGAATTCCCTCAGGATCTTTAGAACCCACTTTAAACGTGGGTGATTTTGTCGCTGTTAATAAATTTTCATACGGTTTTAGACTTCCTGTATGGGAAAAGAAAGTCATTCCTGTTTCTAACCCTAAAACTGGTCAGATCGTGGTTTTTCGTTGGCCGCCCAATCCTGATTTTGATTATATTAAACGTACTATTGGCGTTCCAGGTGACAAAATTTCTTATCATAATAAAATTTTGACAATTAATGGCCAAGAAATGAAGCAGACTTTTTTAGAATATACTACCGATGAAAGTTCTGGCAAAGCTGTGGCTAAATACCAGGAAGATTTGAATGGGGTTAAGCACGATATCTACATTAGACCCGGTGTACCTTCTGAAGATTTTGAGGTAGTGGTGCCTGCTGGAAATTATTTTATGATGGGCGATAATCGTGATGATAGCGCGGATAGCCGCTTCTGGGGTTTTGTCGAAGACGCTAATCTACGTGGCAAAGCCTTATTAGTATGGATGAGCTGGAATGGAAAAACAGACTCTATTCGTTGGTCAAGGATAGGACATTTTATTAATTAAAAGGGCTTCTATTTTTGCCATAGGGGCACAAAGTTTTAACCTAAGCAGTTTTTGGATATACATTGATGGTTCCAATTGATTTAAAACGTCTTTCTAATCGCTTAGGTTATGATTTTAAAAAACCTGCTTATTTAAAACAAGCACTAACCCATTGTAGCGTTGGATTTGAAAATAACGAACGCTTTGAATTTCTAGGTGATTCTATTTTAAGCTTTATTATATCCGACGCCTTATTTACTCTCTTTCCGCAACAAAGTGAAGGACAATTAAGCCGCCTGAGAGCTTTTCTAGTCAAGGGTGAAATGTTGGCTGAAGTTGCAGCTGAGATAGACTTGGGTGATTATCTCTACTTAGGTCCGGGAGAGTTAAAAAGCGGTGGTTTTCGGCGTGCCTCAATCCTTGCAGATGCTTTAGAAGCTGTAATTGCTGCTGTTTTTTTAGATGGTGGAATTGCAGAATCTAAAAAATTAATTTTAAAACTATTTAGCTCCCGCCTAACCGATGAATGTTTAAACAACAATTTAAAAGATGCAAAAACTCAATTACAAGAGTATTTACAGGCCCGTAAAAAACCCCTTCCTGAATACAAATTAACAAAGGTTGAAGGTGATGAACATGATCAGATTTTTTATATAAGCTGTAAGGTTAGTGGCTTTAAAGAATTTACGATGGGCAAAGGACCTAATCGACGTAAAGCGGAGCAACAAGCAGCTCTGGAACTTTTGCAACGTTTAAAAAACTCTTAATAGTATTGACAGTTAAGCAGTCTAAAATTCAATCATAGCTCCTCAATTTTATAACCAATCAATTAGCTTAGTTAACTAAGGTCATTAGATTTGGTTTAGCGATATTTTGCTGCTAAAATTATTTGCAAACCTGCTGCAGTCAACGAGAGATAATGATGCCCAGGATCAGCTGTAGTGCGCTCTAACCATTCATTGGCGATGCAAATATCAGTTAACTTATGAGCTTGTTCTAAACTAATTGAGGTTTTAAATTTTTGATTAAGTTTGGCAAGCGCTGCTTCATCAATGCTTAAAAAAACTTTATCCCTGGTTTCACCTCTTGCTCTCATCTCGTCATAATATAAACTTAAAATATCAATTTCATCCATTACCAAAGCTCCTAAGTTTTTTTAAAAATTGCCAGATTGAAAAACAAAAATTCAGAGCGTTCCAAACTGTTAATATCAATCCTATTTTCATCTATTATTGCAGCGCCATCACCAGGATACAATTGTTGTCCATTCACTTTTAGTTTGCCTTTAATCAATTGTAACCAACCTTGACGATTGGGTTTGCAGTGATAAACACAGAGTTTATTTGGTTCAAAATAGCCCACAAATAACTCAACATCCTGATTAATTGTAACGCTATTTTTTATCTTATTGGAAGATCCGATCAGCGTTAATTTATTGGTTTCTTTTTGAATAGTTTTCTGCTCATATTCTGGTTTTAATAATGGTTTTCCAGGATAAATCCAAATTTGTAAGAAATGTAAAATTTCAGTTTTGGAGGGATTAAATTCACTGTGTTCAACACCAGCCCCCGCTGACATTCGTTGGATCTCCCCAGGCTTAATCAAAGAACCATTTCCTAAACTGTCTTTATGTTCAATAGCTCCAGAAATAACATAGGAAATAATTTCCATATCCTTATGACTATGCCTGTCAAAACCTGCGCTAGGTTGAACTCGATCTTCATTAATAACACGCAGCGATTCAAACCCAATAAATTCTGGATCATAGTAAGAAGAAAAGGAAAAACTATGATAACTTTCAAGCCAGGAGAGCATAGTTTGACCCCGTTCTTTCGCTTTACGGATGATTATCATTAATACTCCTCCATTATTTTCAATAAACTTTATCTTCAAAACTTATAATTTAGACAGTTCCCTGGATAATTAAGATCCCTTGAGATTTATACGTGGCTTTACTTATCAATAATAATCAGGCTAATCTAGGAAGGGTAGTCAGGGTAAATTAAATCCTCTCCTAACTAACTTTAAGCCATCACAGTATTATGGACGCTATTCTACGAACTATTTAAGGATTATTTTATGACCTTTAACAGAAACATTGGTTTTATACTTCTCGCTGTTTTCTTAATCTTATTTGCTTTAAGCATATTAACTCCAGGCCTGGTTATACCTAGTGTATTAATAGCAATTGTAGCCTTGCTCTCGGCTATTTTTATTTTAATAGGTAGATAGATAGCTATTCGGAGCTTAGCTCCCCTTTTAATTACCTCGAAGGGGAACTACTGCATTTTATTGTGAAATTCCAGGTTTAGAGCTCTGAATTTCATGCAAATTGTGATTACGGAAAGCCAATCTTTTTTTTGCTCGACGTTTACGCAGGTTAAATTTTAAACGTATTGACAACCGTTTTTGTTTCATTTTCGATTGCTTGCTTAAATTGCAAACAGTCAGCAGGTGTAGCTCTTGTTGTAAATTAACGCAAGCCATTCTCTTTAAATTGCTATCCTTAATATTTGCAATAAGTAAATTTAAATTTTTTTCCTGCTCTATTTTACAATGTCGTTTTTTTTGGTTAAAAAAACCAAATTTACTCAGATCCATAACAACCTCCGTGTATTATCAAAGCTCCATGCTTTTTTATTCTTCGCCTGTGAAAAGATATTTATATAAAAAGTTCGCAGGCACTACTAAGCTAGTAGACAGTTGCTTTGCTGTCAAATTTTTAAAGATTAAGCCCCATACCTAATTTTTAGCGATTTAAATAATCCTCTCTAAACGTTCACTTAGCTGCAATAAAAGAGGTATATTGAAATGGTGACATCTAATAAACTTGGAGGTAAAGCGTGAAAAATAAATGGATTGCAATAATTATCACCTTAATTGTTTCTACTACAACTTTGTTAACTGCTTGTGAGTCTCTTCAAACAGCGCCTCAGTCAGATACTCAAAACCATAAAGGTTATGGAGGCGGTGGTGGCGCAGGTGGGCCTGGTGGTGGCGGTCATGGTGGACGTTAATTCCAGGCAAGTTTGAAATTAAAATGATGACAGGAATATTTCCTGTGAGTTTGGCGAAATTTTTAGCCAAACTCACTTGATACTGTTTTAAATAAAAAAAACAATAACTCGGATTGATCCCTTTACAAATTTAGGTAGAATCAGATACTAAAAACAAGAATCACCATCGAAGCTAATTTGAAATACTGATTTTTTTGGTGTCTCTGGAATAAGGCAGTTTAGGAGTTAATATGAGTCGACCCCATCAAAAATTATTAAAGCTTCTTTTGTCTACAAGTTTGCTCTTTTCTTCTCTATTTTTGACAGCTTGTATTGATTTGGCAGGAACTCAAAGTCTTGCTAAAAATCAAAATTTCGTCTTTCATTCAAAAGCTCAGGTTTTTGTAATGCGTGGAGGACTCGGGGGGATCTTTAGTACAGGAATGAATCAACTTCAACGTAGGCTTGAAAGAAACTATCAAATTAAAACTGAGAGCACAGTATGGTATAAAGCTAATGACTTGAGTAAATTTATTATTAAAAATTACGGCACGAAACAATTAGCCGGCCCTATTGTTTTAGTTGGGCATTCCCTGGGTGCAAACGAACAAATCAAAGTTGCCCAAAATCTGAATAAATATCATATTCCCGTTGCCTTAATTATAACTGTCGATGCTGTATCTCCCTTAAAAGTATCTCCAAATGTTAAACAGGTTGTTAATATTTATAAACCCTCTTTTGTGCCTTTATTTAGCGGACTTTTGGTTAGGGCCATGGATCCTTCGAGTACTAAAATTAACAATATAAATGTGGATACTTATAAAAAAGTTGCTGTTAATCATTTTACTATCGATAAAAACGTCGAGATTCAACAATTAATGGTTAATAATATTTTAGATGCGGTTGCTTATTCAAAAAAAGATTATTTAGCTAAAAGGACTTTAAGGCCATAATTTGTAATTTGTAGGTCTATTGAACACTTATGAAAAAATCTTCTAACCTTTCCCCCCGAATTTGTATTATCGGTGCAGGACCGTCTGGGCTAACTGCCGCAAAAAATTTATTGCAAGAAGGTTTAACCAATTTTGTGGTTTTTGAGCAAAATAAACAACTCGGTGGAAATTGGGTTTTTGATGAGGAAAACTCTCATTCCAGTGTTTATGAGACAACCCACATTATTAGTTCAAAACGGCTATCTGAGTATGAAGATTTTCCAATGCCGGAGGACTACCCTGATTACCCCTCGCATCAACAAATTTTAAAATATTTTAACGCCTATGCCGACCATTTCGGAGTTAGAGCTTACATACAATTCAATACAGTCATTAAACAAGTAAACCCCTTAAATGATGACAAATGGCTGTTAACTTATTGTGATGAGCGAGGTGAGCATGAAGCGATTTATGATTATTTAATAATTGCAAATGGTCATCATTGGGATCCTGTCATACCTGGCTATGAAGGAAAGTTTAGTGGCACTATGCTTCATGCGCATCAATTTAAAAAAGCAGCTCCTTTCAGGAATAAAAAAGTGCTTGTGGTTGGAGGGGGTAATTCGGCTTGTGATATTGCAGTTGAAGTTGCGAGGGTGGCTACAAAAACTTGCATCAGTATGCGTCGTGGACAACATATTTTCCCGAAATTTGTATTTGGCAAACCAACGGATATTATGTTTTCAATAATAAGAAAATTACCCTACTGGCTTAAACAGATTTTAGTGGGATTTTTCATTCGCATTCTTCAAGGACGCTATGCTAAATATCATTTACAAAAACCTGATTGTAAACCTTTGGAAATTCACCCCACAATTAACTCTGAATTGCTTTATTTTATTCGTCATGGAGAAGTTTTGCCCCTAAGCGGTATAGAAAAGTTTGAAGGAAATACGGTTTATTTTATCAATGGCCATCAAGAAGATTTTGATGTGGTTATTTTTGCAACTGGTTATAAGATAAGTTTTCCTTTTTTTCCTAAGGCCATGCTTGATTATAGCAATCTAAAATCAATCCCTTTATATAAAAAAATGATGCATCCTGAATTCAAAAATTTATACTTTATTGGCTTATTTCAGCCGCAAGGTTGCATTTGGCCACTTGCTGATTATCAGGCGAAAATTGCCGCACAAATTATTACGGGGAAATTGCTTCGACCTAGTAATTTGCCCGATGAGATTGATAAGGAAATAAAAAAAACGCGCTTGCGCTTTAAACAATCCATTAGACATGCAATCGAGGTGGATTATCATGACTTTCGTAAACAATTAATTAGAGAACTAAAGAAATCAGCTAATGCTCAAAGCCTAAATAATTTTAAGCCGAAAGTGAGCGCGCTTAAATTAAATAATCGCCTAGACTGCCACATCATTGAAGAATAACAGTCTAAGATTTTAGAGGATCTCCAGGCAATTAACTATTTCTAGCCATTCTTCTTCCACTTCGTTTAACTCAAATTGCCATTTTTTTTGTTGTACTAAAAGAGTTTGTAATTGTTGTTTCTTGTTTTCTTCGTATAAAGTTACATCAGCAAGCTTGGTTTCGAGTTCTGAAAGGTGAGCTGTAAGTTGAGCAATTAGTTGTTCCAACTTCTTTAAGCGATTATTTAAAATTTTCTTTTCACGATATTGATTTGCAGCTTGTGATTGACTTACCTCAGTGCTTGGTTCTTTGCTCTGTAGCCATTGATAATAATCGTCCAGGTCGCCTTTAAAGGGCTGCAAACTTTGGTGATAAACAAGGTAAAAATCATCAACAGCGGTTCGTAGCAAATGGCGGTCATGAGATATCAAAATTATTGCGCCCTCATAACTTTGTAAGGCAATTTCTATCGCAGCACGCATACCTAAATCAAGATGGTTAGTTGGTTCATCGAGTAATAAAAGATTGGGTTTTTGCCAAACAAGCTTTGCTAAAGCAAGTCTTGCTTTTTCGCCCCCAGAGAAGTGATGAATAGGTTTTTTTGCCATGTCCCCGATAAAATTAAATCCCCCTAAATAATCACGAATTAATTGTTCTCGTGCATCAGGAGATAAGGCTTGGATTGTTTCCACCGGACTAAGTTGGTAATTTAACTCATCCAATTGGTGCTGTGCATAATAGCCTATTTGTAAGTTGTTAGAACGGTAAATACTTCCAGAAAGTGGTGCTAAGGCGCCAGTCAAGGTTTTAATTAAGGTAGATTTACCTTCTCCATTGGGCCCCAGCAAAGCAATTCGGTCACCAGGATTTAATACGAGTTCCATTTTCTTCAATATTGGTTTATTCGGCTCATAACCGGCAAATACTTGTTCAGCACGTAGAAGGGGATTGGCCGTTTGAGTACAAGGATAAAAACTGAATGAGAAAGGAGAATCAACCTGTGCCTTGGCAATGATATCCATTTTGGACACGGCATTGAGCCTGCTTTGCGCTTGTTTAGCTTTTGAAGCCTTTGCTTTGAAGCGATCAACAAAGGTCATTAAGTGGGCAATTTTTTGTTGTTGTTTGTCATAACTTTGCTGTTGCAGTGCAAGTTGTTGAGCACGAGTTTGCTCAAAACGACTATAGTTTCCCTTGTATAGATTGAGAGTCTGTTGTTCTACATGAAGAATATGACTAACAAAGGCGTCTAAAAATTCGCGATCATGGGAAATTAGCAGAATACTACAGGGACTTTGTTTTAACCATTTTTCGAGCCAAAAAATAGCTTCCATGTCTAAATGGTTCGTAGGTTCATCGAGTAGCAAAAGATCAGCGGGTTTCATAAGACAGCGAGCAAGACTAAGACGCATACGCCAACCACCAGAGAAACTATTAACAGAGCGGGTTTGCTGTTCTGCACTAAACCCTAGACCTGACATAATGATTGCTGCTTTTGCTGGTTTGCTATAGCCACCCGTTTGAGTAAGTAACTCATGACAATTTAAAACTACTTCGTGTTTAGCTTCCAGCTCTGCTAAATTCAGCCGTTGTGTTAGATTGCAATATTCTCCATCACCTTTTAGAACAAAATCGAGTGCAGGCTCCTCGCTATCAGGTAAATGTTGGGCAAGATGACTAATTCTAAGTTGAGGGTTGAGTAAACATTCACCTTCATCGACACTTAGAGTTCCTAAAATCAAACTGAAAAGGCTTGATTTGCCACATCCATTATGACCAACCAAACCAATTTTTTGCTTTTCATGCAAGCTTACAGAGGTTTTTGTCAATAATATTTTATTACCGCGAGAAAGGGTAATTTGGTTTAGAGTTAACATAATTGAGATGACTTAAATTATTTGGTTTATCTTATCATGAAACCTTTATGGGGCTGTTAACATTTCTCTTTAGAGTATTTACCTCAATAAATGCTAACGGCTCCTAAATTCTAGCTCCAAAGAATGGGTTTCTCCGCTTTGGAGGCGGCTTCAAGCATGCCAATCAAAGGAATTGCTCGATGAGCTAAACTAATTGGCGCATCCTCTTCATCATTTTGGGCTTCGTTAGTTATTGTTTTAGCCTTTTTTAATCTATTTTTTAAGTCAGACAAAGCTTGCGGTATCTCCTCAGCACTAAGAGCTCCGGGGATAGTGCCACTATGACCCATTAAGATTAAAAGTTGCTTAGCTATATCGCCAAACATGGTAATATTCTCGTATTCCTGGCAAGAAAAAGTTACTAACATAATAATTTCCTTTATGCATCTAATTAATTTCGGTCATTTGAGTATATAATAAAGCCATTTTGTTACCAGGTTTAAAATGAACAAACAAGATTTTTATTTTGAGCTTCCTGATGAGTTGATAGCACAGTATCCTCTGGCAAAGCGCAGTGACTCCCGCCTTTTGGTTTATAATCGTAAATCATCTAAAGTTAGTCATCATCAATTTAAAGAAATAGCCAGTTTTTTAGAACCCGGTGATTTACTAGTATTAAATAATTCTAAAGTTATTCCAGCTCGCCTTTACGGAACGAAGGCAAGCGGCGGTAAGATTGAGCTTTTGGTGGAGCGTTTATTGGGAGATAATTGCTTTCTTGCTCATATTAAGGCAAGTAAATCGCCTAAAGCTGGAACTTTACTTTATCTGGATAAGGGTTGGCAGATTGAAGTGCTTTCCAAGCCTGACGATTTATATTATTGTCGCGTATTTGGCGATGTTGATCTGATGCTGCAACAGATAGGTCATATTCCCTTACCCCTATATATTAATCGCCCCGATGAAGCAGCAGATTCTGAGCGGTACCAAACAGTCTATGCCTTGCATAAAGGTTCAGTAGCTGCCCCTACTGCCGGTTTACATTTTGATGACCAATTACTGGAACAAATAAAAACTAAAGGCATACGCATTGCTTATTCCACTTTACATGTGGGTGCTGGCACTTTCCGGCCGGTGCGCTGTGATTCGCTTGCAGACCATAAGATGCATAGCGAGCAATTTATTATTAGTAAGGAACTTTGCCAAGCGGTGAACGAAACTCGAGCTGCAGGAAAACGAGTTATTGCTGGCGGCACAACTGTTTTGCGAAGTTTAGAATCAGCAGCCTTAAATGGAATTCTCAAACCTTGCACTGGTGATACCAATATCTTTATCTATCCTGGTTATAAGTTTCAAATTTGCAATGGCCTAATGACTAATTTTCACCTACCCGAATCAACTTTGGTCATGCTGGTGTCAGCTTTTATAGGCCATAAACAAACTATGGAGCTTTATCATGAAGCAATTCAGCAAGGTTATCGCTTTTTCAGTTATGGCGATGCGAGTTTGTTGCTTTAGATCTTTTTGTTAAGGAAACCTATGAATCATGGATATATTCCTATAGCAACTAGCCAATCTGGTTCATGCCTAACTATGGCTAATTGGCAAGAAATTGGTATCAATGCTTTGGCATTTCAACTCCAAAGCTTACTTATGAAACCGGGATTTTCGTTGCTGAGATCTTTTGCGAATTTACAAAGTTATTGTGCCTGGTCCAAGGGTCTAATTTTAAATGCATCCTTGCCCCTTGCTAATGCTGAAGGTGTTCATAAATTTCGCTCACTTTACGACGGTACTATGTTAACTATAAGTCAGCCCGAGCTTTTTGCACTGATTATAAAACTAGAGGCTGATATAGTAATTCTACCAGAGGGTTTTATTGGCTATTTGGCTGAGCAACCTATATCTTTTCCTTCGTCGGTTAAGCTTTTTGTACCTGAAAAGGATTTCTTAACGGCGAAAAAAATGAATGATTTTGGCATAAGTTTAGTTTATGACTCAACCAAATCTTTCGACGATTTTTATAACCAGTTTAAGCAATATAGTTGTCCTACTTATTTATCAGGACTATTTACTCTTATTCAAGCAAAAAAGTTGATGGAGGGAGGCGCCTCTTATCTTGAGTCAAATCTGCCGAGCAATGATGCGCTAAGGGGCCAGATTTATGATGAGGATAGCAGCTTTAATTTGCTTGATAGTGAAATGGCGCATCAGCATAAACTCATTAGCTCAAACTGTACCTGTCCAACTTGTACGCAAAAATTAACACGAGCCTATCTCCACCATTTATATTTACACACACCTTTACTCTGCCATCGGTTTCTAATTCATCATAATGCACATTATTACAAAGGTCGAATAGAAACTAAGGCTTAGTTTGATGAAATTCCTGAGACTTCATTTACCTAGGAAAGAATTCTCGCTATTATGTCTCGCTACTTGGGCTACCCTTGAAAAATCCAAATTAGTTTAGGAGAGTGGGATGAGTTTTTTAATTAATGATGCTTTAGCTGCTGGTACAACTCCAGCTGCACAAACTGATGGAACTTTTTCGTTGATAATGATTGTTGCTATCTTTATTGTATTTTATTTCATGCTGATTAGACCTCAAAGTAAACGTGCGAAAGAACATCGAGCCTTAGTCGGTAATTTAAAAAAAGGCGACGAAATTGTTACTTCAGGCGGCATACTCGGTAAGGTTGTATCTATCGATGAACAGTATATTAAACTTGCCCTCAGTGAAGGTGTCGAAATTAGTATACAACGCGGTGCAGTAAGCACAGTTTTGCCAAAGGGCACTCTTAAATCCCTTTAAGTTAGATTCAGGGACAAATATATGCAGAATAAATATCCACTTTGGAAAAATATAGCCTTGGTTGTAATTGCTTTAATTGGCTTATTTTATGCGATACCTAATTTATACAGTGAAGATCCTGCTGTTCAGGTTTCATCTCAATCCGGTTCTGATTTAGATCAACTGTCACAGCAAGTTCAAGCTTTATTAGATGAGGCTAAAATTCCTCACCTTAAGATTGCAACTGCTAACGATAAAGTTGAGGTACGTTTTCGCTCGACTGATAATCAATTGTTAGCCCGCGATGTTATTAAAAACGGTCTCGATTCAAAATACACAGTAGCTTTAAATTTAGCCCCTGCTACGCCTGGTTGGTTTTCTAAAATTGGCGCTGAACCCATGAAGCAAGGTTTGGATCTTCGAGGTGGTGTACATTTCCTTTTAGAAGTTGATGTGGATAGTGTAATTGCTCGACGCTACGAAGGACTTATGAAAGGTATAGGCCAAAATTTGCGTGAGGCCGATATCCGCTACTCGGGCATTCGCTATTTAGCAGGCAAAGGAATTGATGTACATTTCCGTAACTCTGAGATAATGAGCTCTGCTTTTAATGAAATTAAAGAAAAATTTTCAAATCTGATTTTAAGTAAATCAGATGCCACTAGTGTCATTACTGCTAATCTTTCACCCTCAGAATTAAATAGTATTCGTCAAAATACTATTGAGCAGACTATGACAATTCTCCGTAATCGCGTTAATGAATTAGGGATTGGCGAAGCGGTGGTTCAACAACAAGGTGCTACTCGAGTTGGAGTTGATTTGCCTGGTATTCAAGATGCGGCAAGGGCTAAACAAATTCTTGGTGGCACAGCAACCCTACAATTTTATTTAGTTGACCAAGAGCATGATGCCCAGGTAGCGAAGCAAACTGGTGCGGTTCCTGTTAATAGTAAATTATACCTGATGGATGGCCAGCCTATTCTTCTAAAGCGTCAAGTGGTCTTAAGTGGCGATTCAATCACCTCTGCGGTCTCCAGTTTTGATCAACAAACCGCATCACCTGCTGTGCAAATACAATTAGGTGGCGGTGGTGAATCATTATTTACTAAAATCACACGCGAAAATATCGGCAAGCGCATGGCCATTGTTTATGTGGATACTAAAATTTCCTCACAAATGATAAATGGCGAAGAAAAGCGTATATCCAAGCGCGAAGATAGAGTAATTTCAGCACCGGTTATCCAAAATGCTTTAGGTAATAGTTTCCAGATTACAGGACTAGTTGACGGCAAAGAGGCGGCTAACTTAGCTCTATTACTTCGAGCTGGAGCCTTACCTGCTTCAATCTATCCCGTTGAAGAACGCACGGTAGGTCCTTCTCTGGGTAAAGAAAATATTCGTCGTGGTATGGTGTCCTTGCAAGTGGGGATGGGTTTAATCCTTATATTAATGTTGGTTTATTATCATTTCTTCGGTTTAGTTGCCAATATAGCGCTTTTTCTAAATTTGATTTTGCTAGCTGCTGTGATGTCAATTATCGGCGCAACTCTTACCTTACCTGGAATAGCGGGCTTTGTACTAACCGTGGGTATGGCAGTGGATGCTAATGTACTTATCTATGAGAGAATTCGAGAAGAGTTGCGTAATGGCCTTTCACCCCAGGCAGCAATTTATGCAGGCTATGATCGAGCTTTCTCGACAATTATTGATGCCAACGTCACTACTCTAATTGTGGGTATTATTTTGTTTGCAATTGGGACTGGACCTATTCGTGGTTTTGCAGTGATTCTATGTCTAGGGTTACTCACTTCCATGTTAACTAGCATCACCTACACGCGTTCCATTGTGAATTGGTATTATGGCAGTCGTAATGTGAAAAAATTATCAATTGGTATTTAAAACGAGGCTTAGATGGAATTTTTTAATCCAAATTCAAACGTAGATTTTATGGGTGCACGCAAGTGGACTGCTTTATTTTCTGCGCTTATTTTTGTAGTCTCTCTTGCTGCTTTGTTTTCAAATGGCTTGAAGTGGGGATTAGATTTTACTGGTGGCACCCAGATTGAGGCAACCTTTCCAAATCAGGCTGCTGATTTAACTTTAATCCGTGAAAATCTTTATAAAGTGGGGTTTAAAGAAGCCCAAGTTGTGAGCTATGGTACCTCCAGAGATGTTTTAATAAGCATTGCACCGCGGGCTGATCTCGATCAAAGTTTGCTGGTTGATAAAGTTATGGCTCAGTTACCTGGTGCGATTAAACAGCGTGTAGATTTTGTAGGACCTCAAGTAGGGCAGGAGTTAGCAACCAAGGGTGCTTTGGCTATTATTGTTTCCTTACTCGCTACGATGATTTACATTGCGATGCGTTTCGAATACCGTTTGGCAGTGAGTTCTGCGGTGGCTTTAATACATGATCCAATTCTCATTCTTGGTGTTTTTGCAATGTTTGGTATTGAGTTTGATTTAAAAGCTCTGGCTGGATTATTAGCTGTTATTGGTTATTCTCTAAACGATACAATAGTGGTCTTTGATCGGGTGCGAGAGAATTTTATAAAGATTCGTCGAACAAGTCCTTTAGAAATCATGAATACTTCCATTAACCAAACTCTGTCAAGAACGATAATGACATCGGTTTTAACACTTTTTGTTGTTGTTGCTTTGTTCATTTATGGCGGTGAAACAATTCGTGGTTTTGCTTTAGCGCTCATTATAGGTATAGTCATCGGTACATACTCATCCATTTATGTTGCCGGTGCCTTGGCAGTGGTAATGGGGCTTGATAGAAAAGATTTTCTTCCCTCACAGCGCAAAGAAATTGATGAAAGGCCTTAAGTCTTACTAACCAAATAGTATAAATAATAAAAGGGCTAATTAGCCCTTTTATTATTTATGCCGATGAGCTGTGCTATTACATTAAAGCGTCAAGTTTGGCTGCACAGATAAAATCATTTTGAGTTAATCCTTTAAGTGAATGGGTCATAAAACTAACGTGGCAATAATTATAGCCCAGTTCTAAATCAGGATGATGATTTTCTGTATTAGCAATCCAAGCTAAAGCATTAGCAAAGGCCATTGTTTCATAAAAGTTTGCAAAGGAAAATGAACGCTTAAGTAATATATCTCCTTGAACTTGCCAATTTTTATCAAGTTGAGGCATGAGGTTTTGAATTTGATCTGGGTTAAGGGCTTTACCAATTCCTTCGCAGGATTCACAATGTTTCTGGCTTAAATCAGATTTCACTTTTAAACTCCTTCTAGTTTATTTTATGAAAATATTTTGCAGGTTATCAATTAACCGATAATTATGCTCAGGCTTACCAATGCTTATTCTTAAATGATTAGGAAGACCATATTGTTCTAAAGGTCTTACAATAATTCCTTGGCCGAGCAAGCTTTGATAAATTTCTTGGGCATCTCTTTGACAATCAATGGTAACAAAATTACAGGTAGAAGGTAGATGTTTTATTTTGAGGCGATTTAAATTATCTTGAAGTTGCCGCATACCCAGTTTGTTTAATTCTAAACTTTGCATAATAAAATCATTATCATCCAAGGCCGCATAAGCCGCGGTTAAGGCTGCACAATTGACAGCAAAAGGGGGTTGAACTCGATGAAGTAATTCAGTAATTTCAGAATTTGCCAGAGCGTAGCCCAAGCGTAATCCTGCCATTCCATAGGCCTTGGAAAAAGTACGAGTGATAACCAAATTAGAGTAACTGGAAAGAAGAGCAATTGCGTTTTTATCCTCTTTGCCATAAGCATATTCAAAATAAGCTTCATCTAAAATAAGAAGGGTGGAAGTTGGGATCTTGGTCAAAAGCCTTTCAATTTCATTTAATGGAATTAATAAGCCAGTAGGATTGTTGGGATTAGCCAAGAAGATTAGAGCTGTTTCTTCACTAGTAGCTTGAATAATCGTGTCAATATTTACCTTCCAATCGGGATTTAACGCAATTTTAAGCGTGGGTATATTTAAAGTTTGTGCCTGAATTTCAAAAGAAAGAAATGCATAATCATGAGTCATAATGTGTTTGCCAGTTGCTAAGGCAAAAGTTACCAATAAGAAAAAGAATAATAAGTCGCTACCATCACCTAAAGTAATCATATCGTCTTTAATACCTAATTTTTGGCTGAGCTTAGCGGTTAAAGGGTGATTTTTTGGAGAGGGATAGGTTGCTATTTGTAGGCCCGATAGTTTAGCCAAAGCCTCAAGAGCTAGAGGGCTACAGCCTAAAGGATTTTCATTCGATGCAAGCTTAATGATATTTTTTAAGTTTTTCTCCCGCATTAATTCTTCAATTGATTTTCCCGGAATATAGGGATTCAAAGAACGAATACCAAAATGAGGTAAATTGTAATAGTCGCAAGCCAAGTTCGCTCTCCAGAGCATTAAAATCCATTTTTCATCTTAGCACTTGCCATTGCTATTCTACAAACGTAACCTATGGGCGGCAAAGCAATCTCAGGAATGGAATATGAATAAATTAAAAGGGTTTTCATATATTGAAATCCTGATAGCCTTATTATTAATAAGCGGTACTTCTCTTGCTTTATTAACTCAACAGTGGCATTTAAGCCAAGCCCTCAATCAAAGCCTTAGGGAATCACTTGCTTTAATTGAAGTAGCTAATCACAAAGAACTTACTTTAAAGCCATGAGTATCTTTTTAAAATCTCAGCAAAATTCAAACCATTTTAAAGCATTGAGAGGAAAAGGTTTTAGTCTTATTGAGCTTATGTTTTCTTTATTTGCGATTAGCCTATTAGTAACTTTAGTTATGCAGCAATATTTAGTTTCTAAGCGCCAATATCTGAAAATGCAAAATTTATTGGAACAAAACCTGGAATTGCACCTTGTTACCGGGATGATTCGTAATGCCATACATAGTGCAGGGTTTACTCCTTGCCAAGGACTTAGTGCTTTGGAATCTATGGATAGACGAAATTGCAAACTAAAACTTGCGCCATTGAAAATTTTAAAAGGAAATTTGAAGGGCTTTAAGCTTAGTAAGATGGATGAAAGTTTTACAAAATTAGAGCAACAATTAGGCCCGAGAGAATTATTGATAAAGTCGAAGATACATTATGATACAAAACAAACAATCCTTATCGCTGACTGCTATCACGCTGAAACTCAAGAGATTATTAGCACAAAAACAACAAGTAGGGGACAAGTTTTAACTATCAAAGCGCCTTTGGCGTTTAATTATTTAGCTCCTGTTTATCTGGGTAAATGGGTTGAGGAGACTTTTCTTATAAAAAAGAATAAACAAAATAAATTTTCATTGTTTTATGAAAGCCAACAAGCAGAAGAGCTAAGTTCCTTAGTTGATGATATGTTCATTAATATACCTGGTAAAGGCCAGATTGAGGTTGGTCTTATAATGGCTAAGCAAAAAAATATTCTCATTAAAACAAAAATTCGAGCAGGTTAGTAATGTTTAAACGGCTTAATTTTTTTTACTCTCATCAAAGAGGAATAGTGTTGCTAACTACAATGTTAATAATCGGTTTATTAGCTTTATTAGTGTTAACGCAGATGAAATCCCTACTATTAAACGCCAAAAACCTAGGGCTCTTAAAGAAAAGACAGCAAATTTTTTGGACTCTTGAAACCGTAGCTCAGCAAATTATGCAAAAAAATGTGCAGCGAGAAACTGGCTTGTGTTTTTTAGCCGAACGAGATCCGAATGAGGTAGTGGATTTATTAAAAAATACCAGAGGCTGTTCTTTAATTCAAAGCAAGCAGGTTTTTCATTATTTAATCGAAGATTTAGGCTTCGTTCCTAGTTCACAACTTAAAGTGAATAATCCTAGCTACTGTTTACGACATTTTCGACTGACAGTGCAAGCTCATGAAAAACCAGGGGCAATATTACAACTGCGTTACGCTAAGAAAGCTGGATTTAAAAATTGTACAGCTCTGCAACTTAAGCTTGGAAAACCAGGATTGCTTAGCTGGCGTTATTTACCAAGAGGCAACTATTTTTGAAACCTAAGTAAAAGCGGCTTAGATTCATTTTACTCAATATTGTCCATAACTTATTGATGCTAGTCCATATTCATCGGCTGACTCGTCGGATGAAAATTCCTCGATGATAGGTTTGCTAGGTTTATATGGACTAAAGAAAGGGCGTTTCCCCGCAGACGTGCTCAATTCTAGTTGATTTTGCAGAGTTTTTCCGTCTTTCTTCTCTGAATGAAACTCTTTTAGCGGGGATAGTATTTTATCAGGATTTTGTTCAGGGTGCGTCTCAGCATAGTGAATTTCTAACTCTTGTAATCGCTCTTGTAATTGTTCTCTCAGATGGGCTTCATTCCATTTTATTAAGGCATTCTTTATTAAATGAACCAGGCCAATTGCAGTTAAAGCAAAAATAGTGGCGGGCATTCCGCCAGGTAAAAAACACCATAGAGCAGTAATGGCTATGATTAAAACGCCTGCTACGACGTTAAAACCCAGTATGTTACGTCGCTTTTCAAAACCAAAATCTCTTTGCGCTTTGGTTCTGTGCATACTTAATTGGTCATCTTCATCAAAGGGAGGGCCTGTAAGATACACAAAATATTCTTGAGCAAGACAAAAGATTTCTCTTATAACATCAATAGCTGCTGCAGCTACATAGAGCCCTGCGATAACTGGAGTCATTGCTGCTGCTGTACATACCAATATGATGTAGGCGCCAGTTGTTGCAGAGAAACTCATTATTATGAAGGCATTATCTCGAAAACGGTTAAAATCAGTTTTTTTGCCATCGTAATGAGATTGTATAATATAAAAACAAAAGAGACCGCAGTTAGATATTAAGCTAATAATGGGAAAGCTAATAATCATTGAAAAAAAATGGACCAGGGTGTCTATTACAAATTGGAAAGGAGGTTGTAAAACAACATAAAGTAAAAAAGAAAGTAAAACGCCTGCGCCAAGGGCAAGCCCAAATTTACTAAATCTGGATTTCTTATCAAGTATGCGGATAATAAAATCCACTTGCTGATGACCATCTTGAGCAAGTTTTTCTAAAAATTCATAGACCGTTAGTTTAGGACTGTAATTGACCCATTCAGACCGGGGAATATTTAAATTTTTAAATATGGAGCGAATAATTCGCTTTGTGTCTTCGCTAGCTGTAATTCTAAGACGATAAAAATCCCTTTCAAGATTTGCAGGTCTATCATCGTAAAATTCCATGTATTCAATCAACGAGCTGGAACTACTGCCTCGTATATAAGAGGCTATGTTTTCCAAACTTAAAAGCATAGAGTGCAATTTATTTCTCAGTCCAGGATAAATTAATTTATAAGATTAAATTTTATAGAAGCTGTTTAAATTTAAGGACAATTTCCAAGTAAAATTTACGATATTAGCATGACTTAGTTGAAGATGACCGTTTAATTAATAATTTTTTTTGTTTTATTTAAGCTTGCTATTAGTCACTCACTCAGGCTTAAAATAGTGATGAATTCATTTGAAAAGGACTTTAATGATTGGAAAACGATTAGCCGCTTTTCAGTATTGGCCGCATATGGTGACCTTAGTTATTATTAGTCTAGCGTTTTTAGGGTATCGATTTTTTGCTTATCATTATACCTACTCTAATGATTCCTATGTTGCAGCAAATGTAATTAATATAGTCTCACTAGTTTCTGGACCAATTACTGACATTTATGTGTCTGAAAATCAAAAAGTTTTAAAAGGCCAAAAATTAGTGCAAATCGATTCTCTTCCTTATAAATATGCAATGGAAGAAATCTCACAAGATCAAAATTACAAGCAAGGATCAATTAATAAGGCATCTTATGAGAAGGCGCTTTATTTATATAATCATAGCTTGATCAAAGCGCCAGCCGATGGATACATCACGAATTTTAACCTTAGACCTGGCCAATACCTAAGTCCAGGCCAGACCCTCTTTGCTCTAATTGAAAGCAACCATTGGTGGGTCTTAACGCGTTACCGCGAAACCGCATTAAGATTAATTCATCCGGGTGATAGAGCCAAAATTACAATTGATCTTTATCCGGGAAAAGTTTTCCACGGCCATGTAAATAGTATTGCTTGGGGTATTGATAGAGGACAAGCCACTTCGTCCACAGTCTCACCCTTAGCACCCGCTGAAGCAACCGAAGACTGGATAAAAATTGCCCAGCGATTTCCTGTGCGAATTGATATTGATAATCTAAGTGCTGAATATCCTTTACGAATTGGTGCAAGTGCAACGACTAAAACTTATCACTGAGGCCTTATCATTTTAAAATTAATGAGACCAATAAGTCTAGAAAACAGAGCTGCCTTGCGGACAGCCATAGCGGCTTTGATAACAATTCTTATAGCGTTTTTTTTCCATTTTGACCGACCCTATTGGTCGGCTATGACTGTAGTAATTCTAGCCAATGTTTATACAGGTTCGATAATTGATAAAGCAATTTTACGGATCATAGGTGCAACTTTGGGCGCTGTGTTAGGTTATTTAATCGCAGGCTTAGTGGTCAATAGCCTTTTCCTTTTCCTGATTTCTATTTTTTTAATAATAAGTTTCTCGATTTACTATTACAATTATAGTCCTCATGCCTATGCTTATCTTTTGGGAGCGCTGAGTGCCTTTATTGTGATAGCTCAGCTGGTTTTTATGCCCTCGCAAACTTTTTATGTTGCAATTTGGCGGCCACTGGAAATTGGATTAGGCGTAATTATTTCAGCAATTTCCGCTTGGTGTATTTTGCCCAATTCGGTTAACGATACTTTATTAAAAGATGCAGAATTGCTTTTTGATCAGACGGCTATACTTTTTGACCAATTAAATAAACTTCTTGAAGCAGAAGAGCCTGACATCCAGGCGCTTAGAGCTAATAATTTGCTGATGAAGAAAAAAATAAGAGATTCGGTGGAGATTTTTAATTTTGCAAGACATGAATTGGGTGCAAAAAAGGTGAGGATTGATCAATTTAGAGCAATCTATGATCAATTTCAGCATTTCAATCGGATGATTACTTATTTTCTTTCAACTTATAATTTATCCAACTACCGTTCAATGGATAGCGAATCCTTTAAAACGATTGCTGAATTCTTCAAATCAGCTCGGAAAGATTTACTTATTTTAAAGAATTTTTATCTTGTTCCAGTGGAAACCCCCGAACTGATAGTTCTTAAACCCAGGCTTGCAAATTTGCACCAATTGATGATTTCCAGATTTGATTGCCCGGATGTTCCACTTGGAACGGTCAAAGCATACCTTCATTTATTACCCTTATTAGATCAAATAAATGAAATGACGAGCAATCTAAACAATATTTTAACTAACAATACTAGACCCTCAATCTTAAAAACTAAATTAATATCAAACCAGAAACAGCTTAGAAATGATAGGGATAGTATTGTATTTAGCATTAAAACTGCCTTAGCTGCTATTTTAGCCTTGGGCATTTGGCTTATCTCTAATTGGCCTGGCGGGGTAGCTGGTATAATTTCAAGTATTATTATTTCAGTGAAGAAGAACAATTTTGAAATCAAACACATTAGTTTTTTCCGGTTTTTAGGATGCTTGATTGGCGGTACTATAGCGTTATTTCCCTTAGCTTTTTTTTCAATTAATTTATATGATTTCTCTGTCATTCTATTTTTTTCGGTCTGGGCCTTTAGTTATTTTTCGTTCAAATATAGTGCATTCAGCTATATTGGATTACAAGCTAATGTAGCTTTAATCATTTCACTCGCTCAGGCCGGAGGTCCGCCAGTGGCTCTCAGACCAGCTTTAGAGCGTTTAGCGGGTATTATTATTGGGATAGTTGCGAGTTTCATAGTGACCAATATTCTCTGGCGAACTAATCTTTTTTCTTTATTAACAAGACAACTGCAAAAATTATTTCATTTACTGGTGCAAAATCTTCATCAACTTTTACAAGACAGGCAAGATCAAGGATTTTATGATCTTAGTAATTTATTTTGGATTTGTCGCAGCTTGGTAGAAAGCTTTTCAATGGATAAGTTTAAAGGGCTAAAGCAAAGAAAATTAATTAGGGCTAAACGTTATTTTATTCGCATGACACTCATACAAGCTTCAATAAGTCATATTAATCTTAATCTAGATAGGGCTAGCGCACATCAAGTTGCTGCATCATATAGTATTAATCTTAAAGCTTTAGAAAATGCAATTATCGCGCTCTACGACAGCAAAACTATTGCTCTTCATGAGTCGATAAAGAAACAGATTGACGGAATTCTAGCCCTTAGTGATCTAAGTATTGTCTATCTTAAAAATCCAAGCGCCTCATTAAGCAATTGTATTGCTTACATCAATGCCTTAAACCAATTGAAAAAGTCATTTCCTGAATAGGCTGCTTTAAAGAAATGAGAAATTATAGAGCGTTAAGTTTGGAAGGTATAGCTAGAGCTCAGTTTAAAACTTCCAAAAGAACTGTCGATTTTTCTTCCGAGATAGGTTACAGTATCCGCCAAAAACTGAGAGGTCAAGCGGCATATGTTCAGAAAATTGCGGGGCGTTTTTTCTAATGATTTATCCATTGATTTGGGTACGGCAAATACATTGATTTATGTTAGGGATAAAGGAATTGTTTTAAATGAACCTTCTGTAGTTGCATTACGCAATGAAGCTGGACAAAAACGAGTTGCTGCAGTGGGCTTGGAAGCGAAGCGCATGTTAGGTAGGACACCTGGAAATATCAATGCAATTCGACCTATGAAAGATGGAGTTATCGCTGATTTTTTTGTTACTGAAAAAATGCTACAGCATTTTATTCATAAGGTTCACGAAAATAAATTTCTTAGACCGAGTCCGCGTGTATTAGTCTGTGTCCCTTGTGGTTCTACACAAGTTGAGCGGCGTGCTATTCGCGAATCAGCAATGGGCGCTGGTGCGCGTGAAGTTTTCTTGATTGAAGAACCAATGGCTGCAGCTTTGGGTTCTGGAATGCCTGTTGAAGAAGCAAGCGGTTCAATGGTTGTTGATATTGGTGGGGGCACAACCGAGGTTGCTATTATTTCCTTGAGCGGGATTGTTTATCATCAATCAGTGCGCATTGGTGGAGACAAATTTGATGATGCTATTGTTTCTTATGTACGCCGTAATTATGGAACCTTAATTGGTGAAACGACGGCAGAACGTATCAAACATGAAATTGGTTCAGCTTTTCCATCCCGAGATCTATTTGAAATTGAAGTAAGAGGCAGAAATCTCGCTGAAGGCGTACCGCGCTCTTTTACACTTACAAGTGCAGAAATCCTTGAGGCTTTACAAGAGCCTTTATCAGGTATTGTCGGTGCAGTCAGAGCTGCTCTTGAGCTTGCTCCGCCGGAATTAGCAGCTGACATTGCTGAACGTGGTATGGTGTTAACTGGCGGCGGTGCCTTATTGAAAAATATGGATACTTTATTGATGGAAGAAACAGGTCTACCCGTGTTAGTAGCAGAAGATCCATTAACCTGCGTCGCACGTGGTGGTGGTAAGGCTTTGGAAACAATGGATCTGCGCGGCGGTGATTTCCTCTCAACAGAATAATTCGAAAAGTAGACTTTTCGCAAAGGGCAAACACAGAACTGTGGGTTTTGTGTTTGCTGCTATCTTATCTCTTTCGCTAATGTTTTCTGACTACCATTACCGCTATCTTGATAGTGTTCGAAGTGGTTTTGCCTTGCTTATTTTTCCCTTGCAATATGCTGTTGATTATCCCGTACGAATTATTGGCTGGGTTCAATCTTTAGTCAGTGCCAAAAAAGCCTTAATTGATGAAAATATAAAATTACAATACCAACAAGCCATGCTAGAAGCTGAATTGCAAAGGCTATTAGTCATTAAGGAAGAAAACTCTCAACTCAGAGAGCTACTACTCACTTCTTCCAAAGCAGCTATGCGAGCCATGGCTGCCCAAATTTTAGCAGTTGATACCACAGTTGCCAGACAATTGGTGGTTTTAAACAAAGGTAAACGTGACGGAGTGTATTCTGGCCAGCCTGTGCTGGATGCCAAGGGAATTATGGGGCAAATAATTGATGTAGGTTATATGACAAGTACTGTATTGCTTATATCTGACTCCAAAAGCGCTGTGCCAGTCAGAAACAACCGCACTGGTGAAAGGGCTATTTTGGTAGGCACTAATAATATGAGTCAATTATCTCTAATTAACTTACCTAAAAGCTCTTCAATTGTCAAAGGCGATTTTCTAGTAACTTCTGGTCTTGGCCGTCTTTATCCAGAGGGTTATCCCGTTGGCCGCGTTGAAGAAATTAAAAATATTCCCGGTGAAGCATTTATAAAGGTAGATGTGAGTCCAGTAGCTTTATTAAACCGCAATCGTTTGGTGTTATTAATTTGGCCTGATAAAGAGCAGGCAGAGTTGACCAAGCAAATTAACGAGCGTATGGATGCCATAGGAGGTGGTTCATGACTTCTTTAAGTGTGCGTTTGTTTTTAGCTGCAATACTAGTACTTGCTTTAACAATTTTGCCCTTGCCTGCGCTATTGGCTGGATTTAGACCGCCCTGGGTCTTAATACTTATCCTTTATCTTCAGTTCTATTTACCCGAATATTTCAATTTAGTTTTTTTAATGATTATTGGTTTGGTATTAGATGTTTTGCTCTCTACAATACTTGGTGAGCATGCCTTTGCTTTAGCTCTGGTGTCTTGGATTGCTGCTAGCAAAGCACGTCGATTTCGCCTGTTCTCAATGGGTCAACAAATGGCCTTAATGGGTTTTTTCTGTCTGCTTTATCAGATGCTAATTCTTATTATTAATTCATCACTTGGTTATTACTACGGGTTTATCATGCCTTTAGGTTCTACGCTCATTTCTATTCTGTTATGGCCTTGGGTAAGATTAATTGCAGATGAAAGTTTAACCCTTAAAATTAGTAAGGGGCTAAAATACCGATGAGAAGACTAACTATTGATGTTTTGGCTAGTCTTAGATACCTAAATTTCGTGCTCATGTCCAAATAGCCCAGATAACTGACGATGGCATTTTTAGCACAAAATGGTAAACCTACTGAAGTTATAATCTAGAATTTTCATGAATTCTTCTCAGACAACCTAAATTAAGCAGTTAGCTTTGCCTGAGTTTTCTATATAAAGAAATAAATAGCCGCTTCTGTAAAAAAAACACATTATGCAAGTATACGCAGTTGGGACTAAGAGTTTCGCGTGCTATTATTGTCGCCTTTAACCTATTGGAGTTGTCAATGGTATTTGAAAAAATCCAGATCCCGGCTGAAGGCCAAGCTATTAGTAGATCAGCTGAATTGTCTCTTAAAGTGCCCAATAACCCAATTATCCCTTTTATTGAAGGAGATGGCATAGGAGTGGATGTTACACCGCCGATGCAGCAGGTTGTTGATGCAGCAGTTGAAAAAGCTTACGGCGGTCAAAAAAAGATTTCCTGGATGGAAGTCTATGCGGGTGAAAAGGCAACTAAAATTTATGGTGAAAATGAATGGCTACCTGAAGAAACCCTTGAGGCATTGCGTCATTTCATTGTTGCTATCAAAGGACCACTGACTACCCCGGTGGGTGGCGGTATACGCTCATTAAATGTAGCTATTCGTCAAAAGTTGGATCTCTATACCTGTATACGTCCAGTTCGGTATTTTGCTGGGACTCCAAGTCCCGTTAAGGAGCCTTGGAAAACCAATATGGTTATTTTCCGAGAGAACTCAGAAGATATCTACGCGGGTATTGAATGGCAGGCTAACACCCCCGAAGTAAAAAAATTGATTAATTTTCTTCAAACTGAAATGGCTGTGGATAAAATTCGTTTTCCTGATAATTGTGGAATTGGTATTAAGCCTGTTTCAGAGGAAGGCTCTACTCGGCTAATTAAAGCTGCCATACAATATGCGATTGATAATAACCGTAATGCAGTTACCTTTGTACACAAGGGTAATATTATGAAATTTACTGAAGGAGCCTTTAAAGAATGGGGCTATAAGGTTGCGCGCGATTGTTTTGCTGCCAAGCTCTTTCAAGGTGGCCCGTGGATGCAAATAACTAATCCTCATACGGGCAAACCTATAATTATCAATGACGTGATAGCAGATGCCTTTTTACAGCAAATTTTACTAAGGCCAGAAGAATATAGCGTTATTGCAACTTTAAATCTTAATGGAGATTATATTTCCGACGCTTTAGCCGCCCAGGTTGGCGGTATTGGTATTGCTCCCGGAGCTAATATTGGTGATAAAGTGGCTGTTTTTGAAGCAACTCACGGAACTGCCCCAAAATATGCGGGTCAGAATAAAGTAAATCCTGGTTCATTAATTTTATCAGCTGAAATGATGCTCCGTTACTTAGGATGGTCAGAGGCTGCAAATTACATTATTAAAGGAATGGAAGGCGCTATAAAAGCCAAAACAGTGACCTACGATTTTGAGCGATTAATGGAGGGAGCGCACCGCGTTAGTGCGTCTGAATTTGGTGAGGCTATAATTAAACATATGGATTAAGATTTATTCATAAACTTAGTTTAATTGCAAATCTTTTTTAAAGTAATGAGGTGGATGAGTTTTTTAATTTTAGCTTGAAAATTTTGATTAAAAAATTTTGGATCTAAGTTGATTATGAATGGTATCTAATCAAGATGGAGTTGATTGTTGCAGAAGTTAATTATTTAGCAAATTAAATCCTATTTTTACTGGCCAAATGTGTCACGAAAGTCTATAAAATTAATAAGGGTATCTGTTTATGGGTGGTTGGTCTGTTGGAGAATTGGTTGAGCGTAAAACGGCAGAGTCAGAAACTCTACCAGCGCTTAAATTACCTAAGAAATATAAGGTAATTATACTTAATGATGACTATACCCCAATGGAGTTTGTTGTTGATGTACTTAAATATTTTTTTCATTTTAATGAAGCATTAGCAACACAGGTGATGTTACAGGTTCATATTTTGGGAAAAGGTATTTGCGGTGTGTTTACAAGGGATATTGCTGAAACTAAAGTGGCCTTGATAAATGATTATGCAAGAGAAAATCAACACCCGCTACGATGCACAATGGAACCTGAATGATGAGTAGTGTGGCTGGAGAGAGGAGCAATAAAATGTTAAATAAAGAACTTGAATTCACCCTGAATCTAGCCTTTAAGGAAGCAAAAGAAAAACGTCATGAATTTATGACTGTTGAGCATTTGCTTTTATCTTTGCTCGATAATCCCGCAGCTGGCAATGTTTTACAGGCATGCGATGCCAATATTGATTCTTTACGACGAGATCTACTTGAATTCATCGATGAGACTACACCGCGAATACCTGAAGATGAATTAGATCGCGAAACTCAGCCTACACTTGGTTTCCAGCGTGTTTTGCAAAGAGCAGTTTTTCATGTTCAGTCAGCAGGGAAAACTGAGGTCACCGGAGCCAATGTTCTGGCGGCTATTTTTAGTGAACAAGAAAGTCAGGCTGTATACTTTCTTCGTCGCGAAAACATTACACGTCTTGATGTAATTAACTATATTTCTCATGGTGTTTCAAAATATCATAATAATGACATGAACGAAGGAATAAATCCTTCAATGGAAGAAGACGCTATGAGCGGAGAAGGGAATGAATCTCCCTTGGAAAGCTATTGTATGAACCTCAATAAGCGCGCCAGAATGGGTAAAATTGATCCGCTTATCGGTCGTCATGAGGAAATTCAGCGCACAATCCAGGTTCTATGTCGTCGCCGAAAAAATAATCCTTTGTTGGTTGGTGAGGCTGGTGTGGGTAAAACTGCAATCGCAGAGGGCCTGGCTCGCCGCATTGTGGATAAAGAGGTTCCTGAGGCAATAAGCTCTTGCGTTGTCTATTCCTTAGATTTAGGTGCCTTGCTGGCAGGAACAAAATACCGCGGCGACTTTGAAAAACGTTTAAAGGCGGTTTTGAAACAACTTGGGCAGCAAGAAGGGGCTGTCTTATTTATTGATGAAATACATACTATTATCGGTGCAGGCGCGGCCTCAGGCGGCGTAATGGACGCTTCAAATCTAATTAAACCTCTATTAGCAAATGGGGAATTAAAGTGTATAGGTTCAACTACCTATCAAGAATATCGTGGGATTTTTGAAAAAGATAGAGCATTGGCACGACGATTTCAAAAAATTGATATCAGTGAACCCAGTATCGATGAAACATTCGAGATCCTTAAAGGATTAAAAGGTCGATTAGAAGAACATCATAATGTGAAATTCTCTATACCAGCTTTAAAAGCAGCCGCCGAATTATCAGCAAAATATATCAATGATCGGTTTTTGCCTGATAAAGCTATTGATGTGGTCGATGAAGCCGGAGCTTATCAAAATCTTTTGACCGCAACAAAGCGTAAAAAAATCATTAGCGTGACTGAAATTGAATCGGTTGTGGCTAAAATTGCGCGAATTCCGGTTAAAAAAGTCTCTGCAAGAGACAAAGACACCCTAAGAAATCTGGAAAGAGACCTAAAACTATTAGTTTACGGTCAAGATTTTGCGATTACAGCACTTGCCTCAGCCATTAAGTTAGCTCGTTCAGGCTTACGTGAGGCACAAAAACCAGTGGGATGTTTCTTGTTCGCTGGACCTACAGGTGTTGGTAAAACAGAAGTTACCAAACAACTAGCTAATGTACTGGGCATAGAATTATTACGATTTGATATGTCGGAATACATGGAAAAGCATACGGTTTCAAGATTAATAGGCGCTCCTCCAGGCTATGTAGGCTATGATCAAGGTGGTCTACTTACAGAAGCCGTTACAAAAAATCCGCATTCCGTATTGTTGCTCGATGAAATTGAAAAAGCCCATCCAGATGTCTTTAATTTACTATTACAAATCATGGATCATGGCACTTTAACCGATACCAATGGCAGGCAGGCAGATTTCCGTCATGTCATTATGGTTATGACTTCTAATGCTGGAGCAAGTGAAATAACCCGAACTTCAATTGGTTTTTCTCTGCAAGATAATTCAAATGATGGCCTTGAAGTGATTAAACGTCAATTTAGCCCTGAATTTAGAAACCGACTTGATGCAATTATTAATTTTGCTCCGCTTGATATCACCACAATTGGTTTGGTGGTAGATAAATTTATCATGGAGCTTGAAGAGCAATTATCTAATAAGGGCGTTACTTTCAAAGTGGATCAGGCTGCGCGTGCCTGGTTGATAGAGCATGGTTATGATAAAGCTATGGGTGCGCGGCCTATGGCCAGGTTAATTCAGGAAAATGTAAAAAAACCATTAGCAGATGAGTTACTCTTTGGTAAATTATCAAATGGAGGTCATGTCAACCTGGCAGTTAAAGACGGCAAGCTTCATTTTGATAGCCATGATCATCGCGAAGGGGTTTTCTAAATCTAATCCTGTTCAAATCCATTCAAAGCCAGGAATAAGTTCCTGGCTTTCATTTAGAACTTTATCTGGTTAAAATAGGCCTCTTTATCGTCAGCTGGTTAGAGTATGCTCTCTGTTATTATTATTGCCAAAAATGAAGAAGCTAATATCAGACGTTGCTTGGACTCCGTAAAGTGGGCAGACGAAATTGTTGTGCTGGATTCGGGTAGCACCGACAATACAATTAAAATCGCTGAGGAATACACTGCAAAAGTTTATAATACTGATTGGCAGGGTTATGGCGTGCAAAAACAACGAGCATTGGCTTTAGCAACAGGGACTTGGGTATTAAACCTTGATGCCGATGAATCAGTTGATTTAGCGCTGAAAACGGCAATTGAATTAGCAATAAACTCCGCACAGGCTGATGCTTATCGAATTCCAATTCGCATGAATTTTTATAATCAACCTTTACGCTTTTCAGCAAGCCCACAAAGACATATTCGTCTTTTTAAACGAGAGGGCGCACGGTATAGCGAAGATATCGTTCATGAAAAAATAACTTTACCTCCTTCGTTTAGAATTTCTAAAATAAAAAAATCCATTATGCATCATTCGTTTCAAGATGTTAGTCATGCACTTTATAAGATTAATCGTTACTCCTCTTATACAGCGAAAATTAAAATTGAAAAAAACAAAAAATCTAGTTTTAGCAAAACACTCTTGGGCACGGCCTGGATGTTTTTTCGCTGCTATTTTTTGCAAAAAGGCCTTCTTGATGGCAAAGCTGGCTTTCTGTTTGCTGTATTTAATGCCCAAGGTACTTTTTATCGAGGGATTAAGCAGGTCTATCAAGATGTCAATTTGGATAAAATCCCTAGTCCTATAAAGGAAAATACATAGATGGATGCACTCGTAATCTCTGTAAAGGGATCTTCCTGGATTAGAGGTCTCCCCTTTCTTCTTGCACTTGTCTTGTTCGTTCTGCCTTTGAGCTCTACTGCAAAGTCTATTTCATT
Organism: Tatlockia sp.; assembly: GCA_013697725.1. GTDB lineage: Bacteria > Pseudomonadota > Gammaproteobacteria > Legionellales > Legionellaceae > Tatlockia. Next base: position 306,510 of record JACCWI010000024.1, on the reverse strand, counting down.
GGGTTTGGCTCTTTTAGCTATCTTAATGACTAAAGGTTTTCGCAGTGAATTTAGTCGTCTTCTTGAAAAAGGCTGGTGTAAAGCGGCTCTTCTTTTGTTTGCTCTGGCAATTCTTTCTTCCTTATGGAGCCCTGCAAGTTATTCAGAAAGGCTTTTTATTATTGAAAAATACTCAAAGTTACTTTATTTACCAATTCTCGTAATTGGATTTCGTGAGATCAAAGCGAGAACACTAGGCTTAAATGCTTTTCTTGCTTCGATGTTTATTACGTCTATGCTGGCTATATTATTAGCAAAGGGGTTCTTACCCTTTCTTAATATGAATCCTGATAATCTTTTTCGAAACCATATAATGGTTGGCTATATGTTGGACTTCGCAGCCTTTACAACTGCTTTATTTGCCTGGCAGCAACGTGGTTTCAAATGTTTGGCTTATAGTTTGTTATTTTGCTTATTTAGTTATCATGTGCTCTTTGTTAATGCTGGCCGCATGGGTTATTTAGTCTATTTTTTATCAATGCTCCTCCTTGTTGTGCAAATATTCTCTTGGCGTAAGGCTCTTCTTGCCTTAATTTTTCTCATTGCTTCGTTTATTTTTATCTATAATCAAAATTCTTTCATGAAAGAACGGATTCAACTGCTGCAGACACAATATGCGCGCTATCAACAACATGACGGTGATAATTCAGTGGGCTTTCGCCTACAATTTCATGCTTATGCTCATGAGCTGTTTAATAGACACCCTTTAATTGGCAATGGTACTTCAAGTTTTCTCTATTATTTCAACAAAGAGAATCCTTCGCCAGGTTGGGGCCACAGTTTGTTAGAACCTCACAGTCAATACTGGCTAATCGCTAGTGAGTTTGGCTTAGTAGGCCTAATGGCTTTACTTGCTTTTTACTTAACCTTGCTTAAAGCAAGCTGCAACCTGGACAAAATGCGACCGCTAGCCTTGGCCATGCTTTTATCTTTAGTTGTAGGAAATCTCAGCGACTCACTTTTGCTTTACTCAGGTTCGGGTTATTTCTTTATTTTAATGATGGCAGTTTGTTTAGCAGAGGAAGATTCTCTGTTTAAAGAATTAAGAGTAAAAAATCAAGTTTAATCGAGTATAAAGGTGGCATTAGCCTATACCTCGCCAGCTTGATTACGCTCCGCTACATCAAAGGCTATCCTCGGTTTAAAGTAGCCTTGATGCAGCGAAGCGTAACCAAGGTTTAAATCTAAAAAACAGATTTAGTGGATATTCTTAATTATTGTCCACAGGTAGCGGTTAGGCGAAAATTTAGCAAGTTTAACCCATAAGATTAAGGGTGAATGAAAAACTCTCGAAAGATCCTTCGCTTTGCTCTGCTCTGGATTACGCGGAGGGCGTAATTACCAAGTTGAGATCTGTTGCGTAGTAGTTTGTAAGCTACAGAGTTCTGATATTCCCCCATTATTACACATAACAAGACCGGTTGGTGTTGTACCTAACACGCCGCCTTGCCATAGACAACAGCCTGAAATTTTTTGTAAATCCATCACAGCATGACGCGTACAGTAGCAGGCAGAATAGTAACCATTGTTACAAACGTAGCGACCTGCAGAGGAGTCACAATAACTAATGCCTCCCATGTCATTGCAACAACGTTGCTTATCACAAAAAGGGATAAAATTGGTATCACAGGGAGGTAATTTGTTTGCTTGACTTAAAATGGATATCGTTAAAAAACTGATTAGTGCGAGCAAACGAACCAAAGACTGCATGATTTAATCCCAATATTATCTGATTTTTAAGCATATCATATCTCTGTAATTAAACAGAAGTTTGTCAAGTTGATAACTTTAAATATAAAAATTTAAAGCAGCTAATACTTATTTAGCTTTAGCAAAATTTAATGCAATGCGGTTGGTAAGTTCGAAAAGCTAGAGTGAGCATTTTATGAATTTGGTTGAAATTATCAAACTTTTCAAAGAAAATGACCTGCTTTATAGTCCTTAAAAAAGCAATTCATTTTAAGCTAAAGCAACTCTAATCCAACTTTTTGGACATCAATGGAAATTTCTTATTTAATTAGTCTCGCACTTGCGCGCAATGCTTCTGATTTGCATTTATCCTCTGGTCTAGCCCCTATCATTCGCATCGATGGCAAACTGGAAAAGCTTGATTTGCCTATTTTGGAAAATGATGTTTTAAGCCCTTTAATGGATGGGCTGATGACTAGTAAACAGCGGCAAATTTTGCAAGACGAGTTAGAGCTTGATTTTGCCGTTCAATATGAATCTTGTCGATTACGAATTAATATCTTTAAACAAGCTCGTGGAATCAGTGCGGCTTTTCGTATTATTCCAAATCATATTAAAACCTTGGATGAATTAGCGCTTCCACCTATTTTCAAAGATATTGCTTTATATACTCAAGGACTTGTTCTTCTGACCGGAACTACGGGCTCGGGTAAGAGTACAACACTCGCAGCTCTAATCGCCTTTATTAATAAATATCAATATAAACATATAATTACCCTTGAAGATCCGGTGGAGTTTATTTATGAAAGTGCCAATAGCTTAATCCAGCAGCGGGAAATTAATCGTGATACGCATAGCTTTAACAAGGCTCTAAATTCTGTTTTACGAGAAGATCCTGATATAATTTTAGTAGGTGAATTACGTGATTATCAAACGATTCGTCTCGCATTGACCGCCGCCGAAACGGGACATTTAGTGTTTGCAACGTTACACACCAATTCCGCGGCGACCACTGTCAATCGAATTATCGATGTATTTCCCGGTGATGAAAGATCAATGATCCGCTCAATGTTATCTGAATCACTTAAAGCGGTTATCGCCCAAACCTTAGTACCAAAAGCTACTGGGGGTCGTATTGCAGCTTTTGAAATAATGATTGTAAACCCAGCAATAAAAAATTTAATTCGAGAAGATAAAATAAGCCAAATATATTCTACAATGCAAATTGGAAAAAAAACAGGTATGCAAACGTTTGAACAAGATCTAAGTAAACTTTATGAGCTGCAACTAATATCCGGAGAAAAGCTTGCCAAAATTCCCTCGATTCATAGCGACTAAGTAATCAGCAAGTATTATTAGAAAGAAAAATAAGATAAAATTTTTGCTCTAAATTAAATATAGTCTTTAAATTAAGACACCAAGTAGTTTGGCTTTATGTCAGAGCTTAGCCGTATAAAACATGGATTTTTTAATCATAAATCAAGTAATTTAAGCAATTTTTCGTTTAAAAAAAATGATTTTAATCTTAATCAGCTTAATGCAGAATTTATAACACTCACTAAAATTTTCCATTCCAATATAATTTATCTTCATAATATTAATGAAATGGTGCTCTATTTTCAGTTTATTCAAGCTTTAGCAATCCGCTATTATCAAGCAGATTACGTCGCTATTAAACTGGAAGAATTATTAGCAATTCAGAGGCTAGTTGATACTATTTTTGCTGAAAAAAAAACAATGATATGCGAACAAACTGCTAAACCTTACTTAAAAACCAAAGCCCAAAAAATTAAAACTGCCTTTATAAATTTCATTAGGTCATTTAAAAGTATAGCTAAACTTCGTTTCTATATTTCATGGTTAATTACGAATCGCTCCTATTGGAATTACAGCCGAGGTTTGAGTCGACTGTTCATTCTTCTATTAGAACAAAGCAGCTTTGCTAATCTAGTTAAAACAATAAATGAGTTCACTGGCCTTAATTGCTCTGTGGATTATTTTTTAAAACTTCTGGAAGCCCCCCGAGACGTTCTATTAATTTTAGGCTATTCACTTTATGGATTACGCTTGGCGATAAATTTAATTTTAATCGCAAAACATCTTATATTAGCGGTCTTGAGTGAGGAACTTTCGCTAAAAAAAGTGCTGTTTCATGAAATGGAAAAACGCGCTTATCTGCTAATGAATGATTTAATTTGGGGTCTAGGGAGCCTGCTTTCAGCTCATAGACAATTATTTGGCCTAACTCAACGGGTAATCTCTCAACTTAATTTTATATTTTTAGCACTAGATATTTTGTTTTTTTTAGCTATTTTTTCTTATGAATTAAGGCAGCATGAGCAGAGAATTTTTGAATTATCCATGCAAAAAAGATACTGTAATTCACCGCTTGAATTGGCTGTGCTTAATCGTCAAATTGATGTATTAAATGACGAGTGGAATGCTCAATGCAGTTATTATTTATTTAATATTTTTGCATCTTTTATGCTTGTTTTTGCTTTTGGGTTAAGCTTGGTTTTACCTGCAAGTTTTTTGCTGCTTCTTATGTCGGCTTTGGCAATGTTAGGTAATGCATTTTACAATAGCGCTAATGAGTACAAAGAGTATGAGCATGCGAGAGTTATAGTTGAACGTGAATTGATTAATGGCAAGCAAAGCCCGGATGCATATCATTCTTCAATTTTAAAGGGACTAAAGATTAACCTTGAACAAGCTGAAAATCATTTTTGGCGTACGCTCTTGTTTAACACTGGCTTTACCGCTTTGGTTATTTCAACTGCAGCGATTTCCTGGCCTATAGCTTTAATTCTAACTTGCTCTTATCTAGGATTAAAACTTTTTAAGACCTTTGATAACAAGCCATCAATGCTTGAGAAAAAAGGCGAAATTGGTGTTTATCGTTTTTTTAATGCTCATGAAACTATTAGTAATATTGAAATGGATTGCGCTAGCTCCCCAAAGCTCTAATTAAGTCATAGCTTGTCTGGTGTCTTTTATCGTGTGTCAATTTATTTATGTACTTGTCACATTAAATTTGACAGGCAAATAGTTAAATGCTTAAATTGTTAAATCGGACCTAGCAAAATAATAAGGGACAATTTAATGAACCAAAACCTGATTGAAAAAAAGATTAGTGCCTCAATTGCCTGTGAGGATAGACTTGAAATTTTAATTAATGAATTAATTGGTAAATCAGTTGCTAGAACTGATATTTCAATTCAAGGCTCGCCCGCGCAGATTAAAGATAAATTTGGTCTTGCTTATGTCGAGCCTAAGGTTATTCAATCCAGCTCTAACCCGCCGATGAAGGAGCCTTTTTTAAATGATGATTTTGGTTGGGTTTTGGGTTTTTCCTTTGCTATTCCTTTAATTGTTTGTCTTATTCTAGGGATTTTTGTGATTGGTGATATCACATCAATACGGGATAATGTCATCTTTGGAATTATAGGTGCCTTAATCGGTTCCATTTTAGGGTTGTTTTTGTATTCTTTAATTAATAAAAAACATAATCGCAGAATTAAAAAACAAGAACAAAAAGGGGGCTACCTAATTTGGATAAATACTCATAATTCGCAACAATATCAACAGGTTATGGATATTTTATTTAGAAATAAAGCTCATAATATTAAGATTATGGCTTAGATAATTAAGATTTTTATTTTAAAAATTAAAGCTGCCCAACTATTTAGCTCTGGCTCCTGCTCATAATCCTAACCAACGAATAAACTGGTTTGTTGCACGAAGCTGGATAGAGGGTTTGAACTCGAAATCTACGGTAAAACTTTTATTCGAAGCGGCCATATTCATATGAATATCTTTGATTTTACCAAGATCAAGAATATGCATTTGCGTTTCATAATAGCCACGGACATTTTTAATCACGGGTATAACAAAATTTATAGAATTCAGATCATTCTCATTTTTACGGCTAACCAGGCTTTCAAATTCGGTATTGGATAAGGCTATGTATTCCATGCTATTAATTTGCCGTCGAAGCATTCGTCCTAAGGGCGCTATAGTATTAAAAAGTCGGGTATAGTCTGTAGCTGAAACTGTGACAATAGGCTCTTCTTTGTTTTTGGCACTAATTTTGGCGAAAAGCACATCCTCGCGTTTCTCTATGTCCTCACCCATTGGTTTTAATTCTTGCATTTTGGCAAGATAAGGGGCGGACGCTTGCTTATCACAATTTAAAAATTTTGATTTAACAAACCAATTATCACTGGGATAATAAACGACGAATAAAGCGTCATCTTTGATGGTATTAATGATAGCCGTAGTTATATTTTCAGGCAGAGCAGGGCAGCCCCAGCTACGACCGGCACGACCGTATTTTTTAATAAAATCCTCATCAACATACCAACCCCCATGCATAACTACTGCACGGTTTGAAGCATTGTCGTTAAAACCTGATTCCAAGCCCTCTAATTGTAGAGAAAGCCCATGCCGACCATAGTAAGTTTTATCTGTTTTAAAGACGCCAAGGCTGCTTGATTTTGAATTATATTTATTAGAGAAAAATTTGGTTAAAAGGGTACCTGAATTGACTCCATGGGACACATACGTATTAAAGAGTGGTTTTCTTTCTTTTAAATCAAATACCCAGAGGCGTTTTTGGTTTGAAGGTAAAGAATAATCAATAATGGTTAGAATGTGATTATGCTGGATATTATATTCATTGACGCACTTAATGCTTTTTAATACCTTATCTATCACGCCCGGGCTTAAAGTATTATCTTCATTTAGCATCGTTTGAATTTCTGCTAGAGTCATAATTGGCATGGCAGCTGTAGGGTTGGCGTAGGAAATTTGCAGATTTAAAAGGTTTAAAAGCTTTTCAAGGCGAGTATCCTTGCTAGATAGCAGTTTTTCTTGCTGTAACTGAGGTGAGGGCAGGGAAAAGCAAGTCGAAGTGACTGCTAAGATCAATAGCAGATTTTTTCTCATGGCATTTCCTTGGGGTTCTTATTATTCTTAGTTTAGTTATAGCTCAAATTTAACAAAATGTTTTATTACTTTTTAAAATGGTCATTATTTTGTCATCTTATCTCTTTTCCTAAATATTTTTCTTTAATTTCAGAGATTTCAGCTTCTATAGCTAAATCGACCTTATAAATGGCGTCATTAACTGCTTCAAGTAATAATGCGCAGGTCTTGGCTTTATCGTCGGTCCAATTTGAATAGGAAGAGTCGAGATCTAACTCGAGAACCTGATGATTACCATCAACTCGAGCTCGAGCAAAGCCTTCACTTGAGAAGCCTTGAACTACTAAAAATTCTAATTCATCAAGCCTGGAAGCAATTTCAGCTTCCATCTGCAAGCCGCGTGTTCGAATGGTTTTCATAGTCCGCGCACCTAAATTTTTGAGAAGTTTTTCATCAAAAACAAAACCATCTGAAGTTTTCATAATTAATCACCCAAGATTAAGGATTGTGCAAATTCATATAGATTATAGTTCAATTTTTTATCAGGTGAGATCTGAGCTCAAGCAGTAATAGGCCGATGAATAAGCCTATTTAAAATTTTGCTGAACTCGAAACCAAGAGATTAGACTTACGCTCCCGAAGATAGAGGAGAACAAAGCCTAAAACTGCGATAGCTAAGGTAATAGGTATGATAGTTAAAGCATAGATATAGGCGGAATACTCGGTTCTTCCTCCAAAAAAATTGATTAAGAAACCAATTGAGACGTGAAAGGCATAGCCAAAGCTCATAATGATCATATTAGCAATTGCTGTGGTAATTCCAGCAACATGTTCTGGCATATAGGTTAGAGCTTTGTAAATAGCCAAAATTTGATAGGCACAACAAATTCCTATAAGAATAAAGCCAAACGCCATCGTGTTTACAGTCATTTGACCGGAGAGTAAAGCCAGAAAAACCAGCATCATTACAAGACCGGCGCAAATGATAACCCCTAAATAATTATTGGTTTTCTCAGCAAGGAAACTTAAGGCCGGCGCGCCGAAACACATTCCGATAAAAATCATTGAGGGTAAATAACTTGCAAGGCTCGCATTAAAACCATAGACCTGCTTGATAAAAGCTGAACCCCAGACATCAGCAAAGCCCTCAAGAGGACCGACCATTAATCCTGCCAATAAGCATAAAACAAGGATCGGTCGGTTAGTAATAACCATTTTTATATCTGCTTTAATTGAGGTGCTCTTTAGATTGCCATCTATTTCTGGAACAATAAAATAAGTTACAGCAGCCAGGGTAAGGCCAATCAAAACAAAGATTTGCACAACTAGTTTATAGCCAAACGTTGAGCATAAATAGCGTGCCGGCCCTCCGCCATAAATTGCACCTAGAAGACCGATAGTCACGGAAAAACTAAGCATGCGCGTAAAATATTGTTCTTTAAATGCAATGCGAATGATTTTAAAGGTACCCAGAATTGCTGCCGAAGAACCCATGCCTATCAGTGCACGACCCATTAAAGGGTATGCCCACTGCTCGGCAAAAAGAATGGGCAAAAGACCTACTACGGTCATTAAAATACAAATGGTCATAATTTTTCGAGGGCCAAACCGGTCTAGCATAATGCCAATTGGAAGATGCATTAACGAATAACCAAGGTAATAAATCCCACTAAATTGCCCAAAAACAACGGTGTCAATATGGAATTGTTGAATAAAATTGTCCAGCATAATATTGGGCATTACCCTTAAGATAAATTGATAGGCGTAGAATAGAGAAGCAATTAGCCATAAACTCCAGGCTGTTACACGTGAAATCGATTTATTCATAAAGCACCAATAATTATCAGTAAATTTCTTAAGCTGGACGAAGATGGACAAGAGCTGCTTCGGTTAGTAGTCAAGAAATAAGTAAAAAATATTATCAAACTATCCATATTATGCTCATAAATTGGCTAAGTCAATAAGTTATTATTCCAATTATTTCAATTAGCTAGAGAGATAATATCAAGCCTGCTTTCATTACTCATAATTTTAATCTTTAGTGATGTATTTAAGTGCAAAGCATATTTTTTTTTTGCTAGAATAGCCTCACATAAATTTTGTTGGATTAAAGCAATGATTAATAATGAAATAGTGCAAAACTTAATCGAGATTGCTCGTCGTAAACAGTCAATCCTAACGCCAGAGCTAGATAACAGGTTATTTCAAGCCATCGCCCTTTATTTTTTAGAAAATAAGATTTCCTTACCGCCTGAGCTCTTTTTGCAGAATTCTCATGACTCCTTTGACCTCAAGCGAATAAAATCATTTTTTAAGGATGCTGAGAGTTTAGAAATTTTTAATATTTACTCCAAAAATAATAAAATGAATGAGGAATTCCCCAATCAGTTGGTCGAGAAATTACATCTATTAGGATATTTTTTTAGAAGCCTGTTCATCGAACAATTAAAAATGGATAAAGATAATTGTGAGCAAGTTTTTGGTTATAGCGGCGAGGAAGCCGATAAAACGACCTTTGCTCAACTTATTGAAGATTATCAACAGGCCATTAGTTTTGTCGCAGCAAATTCTATAATTAGCAGCGAACAAGCTCAAATAAACTCAATTAACAAATTTATAGAAAATTACAAAACTAATATAATTTTTGAGTCGAATAAAAACTTTTTTGAAAATACAAACGATGAGCAGCTTGCTAATCTGGATTATTGCTACGCTTACTGGGAAAAAACTGGCTATGAGAATTACTGCAATTTTTTGAATACAAAATTCAGTATCGCCGCTCAGGATGTTACTGCGATTCTAGATAAATTGAAAATTCCTTTAACGATCAAAGATAGTATAGAAACTCTCGAAAAGGGAGAGGGCTCTAAAGAGGTGCTTCCATATTTGTTAGCCATTGATGATAAAAATCAAATTTTTTCTTTCGAGAATGGGGCAAGATCTTCGCTTGTTCAAGAATTTTTAAATCAGAAAAAAATGTATGAGCTAGCTCGCGATCAATTACTGCAGTCGGATTATCTCGATAAAGTTGAACAGGCTCGTTATTCTACCGCTTTATTTTTAGCCTTAAGTTTACCCGTTGAATTTAGAACGCAAAATGCACTTGAGCTCTTAGGCTCTCGTTTAAGCGAGATTCAAACTGTTAAACAGCCACTAAGCCAGGAAACTATTGAGGTTACTAAACCTGAATCATCTAATTTAATAGAAGAGACATCACCAAAAACACAAATTAACTACCAACTATTAAACTCATTTTCGTATAGTTCGAGTGAAGAAGAGCCCTCAGCTTTGGACATAAAACTAAATGAAATTAATGAAGAAGTTGAATGTTTAGAGAATATTTTTAAGACCAGTAATTCATTTGAAGGTCAAATCAATGATTCGGTGCATTTTAGTGAACCTGAAACACTTGCTGAACAACTCGAAAATGCGTATTTTGTTTGTATACCTTCAGAAACAAATCAGATAGAACTGACTCCGCAAGAGCTTAAACGATTAGATCAAATGAAAAAGATTATGACAAGCTTAGCTGCTCTTTATGCAAAATCAGCAGAATACAATGATAAACTTAATAGCCCCCCTCAAAATTTAAATGATAAACAATTGCAGGATTATCAATACAAGTATACTGAGGCTTGCTCTGCAGCTATAAATTTATATGAATCTCTTGCCAATTCTGTCTTGCTCTACCTTAAAAGCGATAAAAACAAAGAAGATTATGATGGCCTTAAGCTTACTAGTTTAGAAGCTATTGCACTCTATAAACCTAAACTTGCTGAACATCGTGATTGGTCTAAGATAGCTGCTAACTTAGCTGGCCTAATTACCGGTCTAATTGTATTTTATGCAGTTGCGTTGGCAGGAAATTATTTATTTAAAAACTGCCGTAATACCTTCTGGCAAACGGACGGTGAGCAAAAGGTCGATGCCTATGAAGATGCCTTAGCTGCGATTCCTTTTACCGCTGCTTGAGTTTTCAGTGTAGCTCAGAATTAGAACTGAGCTACAACTAATTTATAGGTAAGCAGCCCGCTAGAATTTTTTTTATTTTCTCGATGCCCAAATTCTGCATAAGTTCAATATTTGCTTCAGGGATTTTTTCTGTATCACCATAAAAAGAAATCGCTTTTTCGACAGTTTCTTCACGAAGTATATGCAACATAGGATAGGGTGAACGGTTGGTATAATTGGCTGGATCATCAAAATTAAGTCCGTCAAAGCAATAATCAGGATGAAAACTGGCCAATTGATAAATTCCTTCATAGCCGCAGTCCTGCATCAACCTTTCGGCTAAATCCAGGAAATCTAAGTAATCGAAGAAATCTTTAGTAACCTTGGGAAGAATCAAAAGAGTTGTTTCAATCTTGCATTGAGAGTCCAGGAGACGAACTTCAAGCATCAATTCTTCTAAGGCTTCCTTTACTTTACTAGTGCCAGAAACTTGCATCCTTAAGGAATTTTTCTCCACCTCATGTTTGGCAAAAGGACAAATGCTTAGATCAATGATAAAAGATTGGAGCCAATTTTTAGTATGTTGGATAATGTAAGGGGAATCTAGATCGGACATAAGAAACTTCGTTAAATAATTTTGGCTATTTTAAAAGTATTTTGGCAATCTGCAACTATCTTTTCTTATTAATCATTTCTCAGATAAATATTTTACTTCATCGATCATGGCATCAATTCTTGCTGCTAAATAGTTATCGTTTTTTATTAAAGATTTGGCTAGTTTTAATCGCCTGATCGCATCTCGTGAGCGCCCTTGTAAAAGCTGACATTTAGCTTCAGTAAAATAGGCATAACTTTTATTATTTGCTGCCGATTGGGCGTGAGCTAGCTCCTCGCATAAGGGTAAATCATATTTAAATTGCCTTGAACCTTTGAGTAGAATACTTGCGGCAAATTCAGATTTGCCAGCGGCGAGCGATGCCCTGGCATGGGCCATAACTGCGGCATAATTTTCGGGATAATTACTTTGTAAGTTACTCAAGCGTTTCAAAGCCAGGTCATACTCTTGATTACCCGTCTCAGCTTGGGCCATGCTAATTTGATAAAAAAGGTTGTCGTGATCCTTTTCCAAAAGTGGGCTAAGTTGTTTTTGGGCTTGTGAAAATTGGTTAAGGTTCAATAAGACCAGCGCAAAGCCATACTGACAGGACGCTTCTTTTTCTTTTTTATGGCATTGATGTTGATAGAATTCTAATAAATTTTTGTTGTCACCTGAAACAGAGAGCCGTATGACTTCTTTAAACAAATGATAATCTAAGTTATCACTGTAGTGGTTTTTAACTGCCCGTTCACTGCGACCCTCGGCCTCAGCAATTCGGTCTTCATCAAGTGGATGAGTCCTTAAGATAGCCGGGGTATTAGCTGTATAATAATAGCGTGAATTTTGCTGCATTTTTTTAAAAAAACTCGCCATACCTCGTGGATCCAAACCTGATTTAATCAGCATATCAATACCTATTCTATCTGCTTCTTTTTCTTTAGAACGAGTAAAATTAATACTATCTTGCGAAAAACCGCTTAGAGAAGCCATCAAAGCGCCCGTGCCTAAAGTTGGATTAAGCGCTCCCAAAGCAATTGATGCGAGTAAGGACGCTAGCATAGGGATTCGCATTTGCCGTTGATGTTCAATCATCGAATAAAGATGGTGAAGTCGAACGTGGGCAATTTCATGAGCCATAACCGCTGCAAGTTCACTTTCATTTTCGGTCGCAAGAATAAGCTGTGAATTAATACCAATATAACCTCCTGGTCCAGCAAAGGCGTTAATTTCATTGGACTTCACTATAAAGAAATAGGGCGTTGGAATTTGGGCAAAGCGCGATAAACGTATACCAAGATGATTGATATATTGATTGGCTAGGGGGTTATGTTCAATGCTATCGGATTGATTAATAAGCTGAATAAATTCTTTTTCCAGTTCTTCTAACTCAGGCGTTGAATAAGGTCTGAGTGCAAAAGCATTAAAGGGTAGAACCTGCATAATGACTAGCAATATACAAAGACTCTTTTTAATAACCTTTTGTTTGATAAAACAGTATAACTGTCTCATTAGCCTCCTAGGGGCACCTGGATTTACCACAAACCCCTGCTAGTATACCATCAGGACTCTTCGCAATATACTTCTGCCTTTCAGGAAAAAAATGGGTTTTTACAGTGACTTGGTTGAATAGCTCTAGCCCCTACTCAAAAATTGAATAATTTGTTATCATATTTGCAATCTTTTTAGGTGATTTTAAACTATGCACGAATACTTTATGCTAGCAGCTCTTGAACAAGCATGGCTCGGACGCGGTAATTGTGCGCCCAATCCAAGCGTTGGGGCGATTATAGTTCATAAAGGGGAAATCATAGCTCGAGCCTGGCATCGTGGTGCTGGAACGGCTCATGCCGAACAATTAGCTTTAGAACAAATCGCTCTAGACTTAACGGATTTGATTTTATATGTCACCTTAGAACCCTGTAATCATTGGGGAAAAACGCCTCCCTGTACCGCTTCAATTATTCAACATAAAGGCATCGCGCAGGTTATTTATGGTTTTGCTGATCCTAATCCACTAGTCGCTGCAAACGATACACCCCAATTGTTAAAAAATAATGGAATTGAAGTTCTCCATTTTCCTTTAGCAGAAGTTGACCACTTTTATCAAAGTTATAGTTATTGGATTCAGACTAAAAAACCCTGGATTAAAGCAAAAATGGCGCAGTCTTTAGATGGTAAAATTGGTAAACCCGGTGAAAGGGTTTATTTATCAAATAATGAATGCGGGGAATTTACTCATCTCAATCGTTTGCATTCCGATGTAATTTTAACCACAGCTAAAACAATTTTCACTGATGATCCTTTACTTAATGCACGAGTTGAAGGAAGAGAGCAGAGTAAAATAGTAGCGATTATTGATTCTAAACTTACCCTTAATGCTAAAAATGCTAAAATTTTTCATAGCGCAAAACACTGTCATATTTATCATGATGAAAATTTAAGTGTAGTCAATGCTAAACCTAATTGTACTTATCATGCCGTCCCTGTCGATGAGAAGCTTTTGGATTTATTTTTTATCGTTAATCATTTGGGCGAGCTTGGTTTTCATGACGTTTGGGTTGAGGCAGGAGGACAATTATTTTCTGCTTTACATCGTCAAAAACTGCTGCAGCAAACTTATTTATATATTACTCCAATGATTTTAGGGGCTGAAACCTTAGCAGCATTTACTGGGGATACAATATTCTCTGATAAATTGAAAATTAGCTGGCAAATTAAGGCGGATAATGTGATAGCATGCATCGATTTACAGGAGACTTGAGTTATGTTCACCGGGCTTGTTGATGCACAGGGCGAAGTGCTTGCAAATCGTTCAGCGCAGTCTACCCATCGTTTAGAACTCAGCTCAGATTACACAGAGTTATCCTGTGGTGAGAGCATTTCAGTGAATGGCGTCTGTTTAACTTTAATTCCTGCATCCTCCGACCGCCTGATTTTTGATCTTTCTCCTGAAACCTTGCGTCTAACTAATCTGGGTCAGCTAAAAGAAGGGGACAAGGTTAATCTAGAGCGAGCTATGCTCGCCACAGCACGCTTTGGCGGGCACTATGTTAGTGGACATATCGATACTACAGCTCGCCTGAAAGCAAAAACGCTAATTGGAGATTATGTCGAACTTATTGTAGGTGATTTTGCGATCCCAGCTAGCAACTATCTTCTACCTAAAGGAAGTATTGCCCTTGATGGGGTTAGCTTAACGATAAACGCGGTAAGGGCTGATGCCATTCAGTTGATGCTGGTTCCGCACACTTTGGCACAAACAACTTTAGGTCAATTTGAAATTGGCCAACGTTTAAATGTGGAATTTGATTATTTAACCCGTATTGTTGAACATCAGTTACAAGTCGCGGGACAGTTGAATGAGGTTAAAACTCTATGACAACAATGACAAATCTTTTTGCAACCATTGAGCAAGCAATTTCTGCGTTAAAGGTTGGTCAGATGATTATATTGGTTGATGATGAAGATCGAGAGAATGAGGGTGATTTGGTTATCGCCGCAGAACATGCAACACCTGAGGCAATTAACTTTATGTCACGGTTTGGACGTGGCCTTGTGTGTTTACCCATGGCGGATGAGTTAATTGATAGATTAAGACTGCCGATGATGGCTGCCACTAATCGTTCTCCCTATGGCACTTCATTTACTGTGTCAATTGAGGCCGCAACAGGTGTATCAACTGGAATTTCTGCCAAAGATCGTGCCCATACTATCGCAGTTGCGATTTCTTCTGAAGCAACTCCAGAATCAGTCATTTCTCCAGGTCATGTGTTCCCTTTACGAGCAAAACCGCGCGGAGTCCTAGAGCGTCCAGGTCAAACAGAAGGCTCTGTGGATTTAGCCCGCCTAGCCGGTTTTAAACCTGCAGCGGTTATTTGTGAAATTATTAATGAAGATGGCACTATGAGTCGTCGTGATGAGTTGGCGCTGTTTTCCAAAAAACACAATATTCTGATGATTAGTATTAAGGATTTAATCAGATACCGTATTTTTCACGAAGTACTGATCGAAAAGGTGGCGTCTACGCGGATTCCCTTAGAAGAATTCGGTGAGTTTGAAATGATGGTTTTTCATAATCAACTAGATTCAGCTGAGCATTTTGCTTTAATTAAAACACCACAAATAGCTAATCAAGTTCCCTTAGTCAGAATTCATTCTGAATGTATAACCGGCGATGTCTTTGGTTCTTGTAAATGTGATTGTGGCGAACAGCTCAAGCGATCCCTTGCGCAAATAGCTAAAGAAGGAGGCTTGTTTATTTATCTTCGTCAGGAAGGACGTGGGATAGGCTTGGCTAATAAATTAAAGGCTTATGCGCTTCAAGAACAAGGCTATGATACCGTTGATGCCAATGTAAAATTAGGTTTTCCAGCTGATAATCGAAATTATGCCATAGGCTTTCAAATTCTGAAGCATCTAGGATTGGATGCTATCAAATTATTAACTAATAACCCTAAAAAAGTTGAAGCTATGGAAGATTATGGTATAAAAGTTCTTGAAAGGCTGCCATTAACCGTAAAAACTACTGTCGAAAATCGTAAATATTTAAAAACAAAACAGCAAAAACTTGGACATTTAATTGATATTCAGTAGCTGAAATAAACGCATTAAAAAAGTCTGGTAATGAATCTCTTCGTAAAGGCTTTAGTCTGTTAAAAGCAGTCTTAAATGCTTAACTGGTAAAAGGTATTTTTTCCCTAGATCTTTTGATAAACTCCAATCCCGTTTACATGCGTCTTTTTTGTGTCGCTTGTGCGGCTGCTTTAGCATTTCAAACGGGATCTCTATGACTAAATATATTTTCATCACTGGCGGAGTGGTTTCTTCTTTAGGGAAGGGGATTGCATCAGCATCACTCGCTGCAATTTTAGAGGCTCGAGGCTTAAACGTTACGCTCATAAAGCTCGATCCTTATATCAACGTTGATCCTGGGACGATGAGTCCATTTCAACACGGTGAAGTTTTTGTAACCCATGATGGAGCAGAAACAGATTTGGATCTGGGTCATTATGAACGCTTTGTTCGCACAACTATGACTAAATCAAATAATTTTACCTCGGGTAAAATTTATGAAGCAGTTATCAAAAAAGAACGTCGCGGTGATTATCTCGGCGGCACAGTCCAGGTTATTCCCCATATTACCAATGAAATAAAGCGCTCAATTAAGCTAGGAGCAGAAGGTTATGACATTGCTATGATTGAAATTGGCGGAACGGTAGGCGATATAGAATCTTTACCTTTCCTTGAAGCTATCCGGCAAATGCGAATTGAACTGGGTGCTGCACGTTCTTTATTTATTCATTTAACTCTGGTTCCTTATATTGCCACTACTGGTGAAACTAAAACAAAACCCACACAACATTCTGTAAAAGAATTGCGTTCCATTGGTATTCAGCCTGACATCTTGATTTGCCGTTCAGAAAAAGAATTATCTTTGGCAGATAGAGTCAAAATTGCTTTATTCACCAATGTCGAAAAAGAAGGTGTTATTTCCTTGGAAGATGCGAAAAGCATTTATCAAATTCCAATGATTTTGCACAAACAAGGCTTGGATGAAATCGTGGTCAAAAAAATGGGGCTGGAGTTAAAACCCGCCGATCTTAGCGAATGGCAAAGTGTGGTCGATGCGCAAGCTGTGCAAACAATGAGGGTTAAGGTTTGTATCGTTGGTAAATACACTGAGCTTAACGATGCTTATAAATCGATTAATGAAGCCTTAATTCATGCAGGTATTCATACACAAACCAAGGTTGAGATTGCTTATCTTGATGCAGAGCTAATTGAAAAACATGGCGTAGAATTACTAGCGAATATCGATGCACTTTTAGTTCCAGGTGGTTTTGGAGAAAGAGGCATTGAAGGAAAGATCAGAGCAATTCAACACGCCCGTGAAAATAAAATTCCTTTCCTTGGTATTTGCCTGGGTTTGCAAACTGCGGTAATTGAGTTTGCACGAAATGTTGCAGGACTTAAGGATGCTAATTCCACTGAATTTGATAAAAATACGCCTTATCCGGTCATTGCTCTAATCACTGAATGGCAAGAAAGAGATGGCTCAATTAGCTTACGTGATGAAAATACCGATAAGGGTGGCACTATGCGTTTGGGCGCTCAACTTTGTCAAGTAGATAAAGATTCTAAAGCCTTTAAAATTTATGCGAAGCCCCAAATTGTTGAGCGCCATCGCCACCGTTATGAATTCAATAATCATTTTTTAGAATCTTTAGTCAATAATGGTTTAGTAATTTCTGGGCGTTCTGCTGATAATTCTTTAGTTGAAATGATTGAACTTGAGAATCATCCCTGGTTCGTTGCCTGCCAGTTTCATCCCGAATTTACATCAACCCCTCGTGATGGCCATCCCTTATTTATACAATATGTTCTCGCTGCACGTGAACACCATCAAGAAAAGGATAAAGCATGAACTTATGTGGTTTTGAAGTAGGACTAAAGTCGCCGCTTTTTTTAATTGCCGGCCCTTGTGTCATCGAAAGTGAAAGCATGGCTATAGAAACAGCAGGCTATTTGAAAGAACTCTGTGAGCTTTTGAACATATCTTTTATTTATAAATCGTCCTTTGACAAAGCAAATCGTTCCTCACTTGCCAGCTATCGCGGTCCTGGTTTTGAAAAAGGGCTTATGATCCTAGAAAAGGTAAAAAACGAAGTAGGTGTGCCTGTTCTCACCGATGTTCATGAAGATACGCCCCTCATGGAAGTTGCGGCTGTTGTTGATGTGCTCCAAACGCCGGCATTTTTATGTAGACAGACTAATTTTATCCAAAAAGTTGCGGCAATGAACAAACCGGTCAATATTAAAAAAGGACAGTTTCTTGCACCATGGGAAATGAAACATGTTGTAGCCAAGGCAAAAGCCTGTGGAAATGAGCAAATTATGGTTTGTGAAAGAGGAGTAAGCTTTGGTTATAACAATTTAGTTTCTGACATGCGTTCTTTGCAAATTATGCGTGAAACGAATTGCCCTGTTGTCTACGATGCTACTCATTCTGTGCAATTACCCGGTGGAAATAATGGCGTTTCCGGGGGGCAACGAGAATTTATTCCGGCTTTGGCTAGAGCAGCAGTAGCTACAGGAATTGCTGGAATTTTTATGGAAACGCATCCAGAACCCGATAAAGCTTTAAGTGATGGCCCAAACAGCTGGCCGCTTGCTAAGATGAGGCCTCTTTTAGAAAGCCTAGTTGCAATTGATAGAATTGTTAAGGCAAATGGGTTAATCGAACAAGAATTTTAAAGTTAAATTATTAATATGGATACCCGGAAAAGCCGACTATGTCGGCTTTTTTATGTTTAGTATGCTAAATAGATCTAATCTACGTACCTCGGCTTGTCCGGGTGTCCATAATGAGCTTAATGATCGCAATTATCTTCTCGTGAGAAAATCCAAGGCCAAAGGAAATAAGGAAGGGGGTATGAGTAGTGTATTCTATAATTTTGGCGGAGAGGCAGGGATTCGAACCCTGGGAAGGTTGCCCTTCAACGGTTTTCAAGACCGCCGCTTTCGACCGCTCAGCCACCTCTCCGACAGAGCAGAATACTATCTTAAGCTTTATTTGTTTGCAATGATTTTTAAAGCTAAAATTTATTGATTGATTAGTGCTTTAAAGAATAAGAGTTCGCATAATTCTTGAGGATGAGTATAATGAGCGGCATTTGCTGCAATCTGTGTATAGGTATTTAAATGAAACGAATTCAAATATTACTCCTCGTTAGTCTATTGTTTTCTTTGACTGCTTGTAAAAAATGGTGGGGGGCAGATGATGAAGAGCATAATCCCTTCCAAGGCTACTCAGCGAAGCAGTTATTTACCGAAGCTCAAACTTCTATGTCAAAATCACAGTTTGACAGTGCCGCTAAACGGCTTGAAGCGCTTGAATCCATGTATCCCTTTAGTGACTATGCGGAAAAATCCCAGAAAGATTTAATCTATGCCTATTATAAAAAGGGTGATTTTCCATCTACTGCTGCAACCTCTGAGCGTTTTATCCATCTATATCCTCGTGCCAAAAATGTGGACTATGCCTATTACATGAAAGGCCTTGCGAATTTCCAGCAAACCCGGGGCACAATGGCTAACATGGTTGCTATTGATGAATCCTGGCGAGATCCAGGAACTCAGTCGCAGGCTTATTCAGATTTTGCCACTCTAGTACAGCGATTTCCAGACAGTCGTTACAAGGCTAATGCTTTGCAGCGTATGATCTATCTACGCAATATGTTTGCTCAACGTGAATTACATACTGCAAAATATTATTATGAGCGCAAAATGTTTGTTGCAGCGGCTGAACGAGCCAATTTCCTAATCAGCAATTATCCCCAAGCGCCTAGTTCTCGTGAAGCTTTGGCGATTCTTTATAATGCTAATATGAACCTGGGTTTAAAAACTGCGGCAAATAATGCTTTAGCTGTATATCAGGCTACTTATCATAAAAATCCACCTACTATTAATTAATCTTATGAGCTAAGATTATCACTGATAAGAAGCATTAGGCGGCTGTGGAAGTCAATGGCATTGGTTAATGTCATTTGTTGTTGCCAACATTTTTCACATATTGTACTTCTATTGTCGAGTAAATTGTTTACTTATAGAGCGTATAGAGTTAAAATAGATCTTTTATTTAAAGGATTCTATAATCATGCAAGAAAAGATTAATGTTAACGAAGATAATTTTGAAAAAAATGAAGAAAAGGGCTTCAATAATCAAACAAATGAATTATTAGCTAATATCAACCTTTCTGATTTTCAACTTCATCTGCCTCAATTTACACTGAATTTATCTAATACCTCATTCATTAGTATGCATCAATTCCAGCCATTAAAAATTGACGATCCAATGAAAACATTAGCTAGGAAGGAATATAAAAATTCCAATGAAGAAAATACTCACAAACTGCAACTGATACCTAACGAGCTCTGGCTAACTATTTTTTGGCACCTTGATACCAAAGCCCTTTTACAGCTCATGATGGTATGTAAGTTTTTAAGTGAAATTACTAATGATGAAAACCTTAGACAGAGACTTGGTCATGATAGGTGGATTAGTAAAGTTTCTAACTATCAACCTCATCTATTTTTTTCTGAAATTAAATCTACAGACACTAGGTGTGAGTTCAACTCTAAATTGTTAAACACAGTTCTTCTAAATGCCAATTACAAGGAATTTTTTCAAAACGAGGAGAATGAACTTTACCAATCTGGCGATAATGGATTTGTAATAAAAAAATAGCTTTGGTTAGCTCGCCACACGCTTTGAGAGGACGGAGCTGGAATGCTCCTCCTACTCGATTCGATATTGTATAAGCATACAACTAAAGAGACAGCTCTTGGGTTTTTGTTGTTAAGCCATAAGTCAGGGCAATGTTTTTGCTTAAACCAAGGCTGGCTGTTTTTCCTTTTCTTCCTGAATATGCGGGTTAGTCATTAATCCCTTGAGCAGATCATTCACTAGTCCTCGCAGTTCGCCGCTTAGTAAGGTTAGGGAAGCATCGCGTTGTTGATACTCACCTTCTAATTGTTGAATATCGTTAAATTCATCCACCAAGTAATCCAGGCTTTTTAAACGCTTGAAGACTAAATCCTGTGTGAGGGTAAATTGGATACGCTCATTCCAAATCAAGGAAATTTCTGCAGCGGCTAAACCTTGAGCTAAGAGTGATAAAATTTCTTGCGCGGGAAGTTCATACCCTTTACAGGTAAAGCGTTTCTTTTCGTCATCCAAAGCGAACAATAAACAGTCTGAAGCTAGCTGAAAATTAGGAGGAATAAGGCTCGGATCATTTAGCCATTGGGCAAAACGTAGAGCTAAGTTTTCATTGGAATTAAGCGGCTCAATCTGAATGCCTGGGATTGATTTACGCAATAAAGAAGTCAATTGCGAAGCTTGATTGTTGGAAGATGCATTTATAATTAAACGATTTGATGGCCCATCTAATAAGGCTGCTAATCGTTTCTGGACGCAAAACGATTTGGGGAGTAATTCAAATTCCAAATCTTCAGCGATTTGCGCTTGTTCGGAGCGTTTAATTTTACGTCCTTGTTGTGCTTCCAGAGCTTGGACGCGCTCTGCAACCATTCGTTTAATAACTCCCCTTGGCAGAATACGCTCTTCTTTACCTAAACAAATCATTGAAGAGCCTGCAACCTCCTGGACAAGCTCATCACCAAAATTAGGTAGCCAACCATAAATGAATCGTGCATGCGGAGGGCAAGGTTTGAGCTGCTCGGCAGCAAGCAAAGTAGTAAAGTCAACAGTTTCACTGAGTTCGTATTGATAAATTAGAGCATTGTTAAACCACATAGAAATCCTTAAGGTAAAAGAGCTGATGCTATCATGATTCACAGGTTCTCGAAATGAGGAATTACGCGTATTTTATGGTTAATCTTCACTCTAATTAAGGGTTATAAATCGTCTCAGCTTAAACACTTACAATATTAAAAGTGCTTAGAGTTAGTTTTCATGACCTTAGTTTCAGCATCTCAGTACCCAATCAATCAGCCCCAAGTATCCAGATTATCTCATGGTCAATTAACTGGTTTTTCAATTGACAAACTAATCAGTTTCTTGATTTTACTTAATCAGGATATAGAAGTGAATATAAAGCCTCATTCAAAAAATATTGGCCCTAATAATTTTGATAATCATTTTTCTCTTAATTATAAGGCGTATTAAAATCCATAATGACATTATTTATAATAACGTGTTGCATACCATGCACAAAATGAAGCGCATTTTAATTTGGCGTTAGGGGGAGCAAGAGATCATATAAGTCACTTAAGACTTTTTCTTGGTCCAAATATCCTTCTTCCTACTTGTATAATAAAATAGAATGTTATAAAAATGGTTCTGAACTTGCTGAAATTGTAGCAGCAATTCCTCGAGGGCATTACATCTCTAGGATTAAAGGATAATCACCTAAGTAACAGAAAAGGCTAGGAACTTGTACAAATTTTTCTGAAATGCCAAAGCGAATTAGTTATCTTGATCTTTCTTATAATCTCCTGAATGGTAAAACCGCTACAGAATTAGCTTGCTCCTTTACCGCCAAGTATTGCTTCTCTTAATTTACAAGAGAACAATCTTGAAATAAAACCAACCAAGAGCTAGTGCAAATATTTGTACATCTTCCCAAAAAGATACAATATTATTGGTAGCAAAATACTTGAAAATTTAGCACGAGGCTATAAAACGGTAAAAAAAAGCTCCTCTTTCAATGGATTTTTAAAAACAGGCTCTTGTTAGAGGGAATGAAATATCATTAGCCGGGGGAACATCATGTTAGCTTTATTAGGATGGTGCATGATAATAACCTTTATGTATTTAATCCTTTCTAAACGTTTATCGGGATTTTGTGCTTTAGTCGTAGTGCCAATTTTGTTTGCTATTCTAAGTGGCTATAGTGAACAGGTCAGTGACATGATGCTTCAAGGTATTATTGCTATTGCCCCCACTGCAATAATGATGTTGTTTGCAGTCACCTACTTTGGAATTATGATGGATGTTGGTCTTTTCGATCCTTTGATCATAATTCTTTTAAAAAAAGTACATGGAGATCCCCTAAAAATTGTTATGGGGACGACTTTTTTAGCAATGATTGCTTCTTTAGAAGGAGAGGGCGCTGTAGTTTTTATGGTAGTGTGTTCTGCTTTGCTTCCTTTGTATAGAAAATTAAATATTAATCCCGTGATATTGGCAGTTATTTGTTCCATGGACACTGCTGTTAAAAATATGTTTCCTTGGTCAGCCCCTGGGGCAAGAGTTTTGGCGGTTTTTAAATTAGAGGCCGCAGATATATTTCATCCTTTAATACCTGTGATTATTGTGGGTTATCTATGGGTTTTATTCACCAGTTATATTCTAGGTAAAAGAGAACAAGCGAGGCTTGGTATTATCCAAATAGATTCATCAATCATAAATCATATTTCAAGTGAAATTTTACAAAAAAATGCCAAATATAAACGCCCCCAATTATTTTCAAGCAATCTTATCTTGACGTTAACCCTAATGCTTATGTTAATGATAACAAAAATACCTATTTTAATTATTTTTCTCGTAGGAACTGCATTGGCACTTATACTGAACTTTCCTGTTGCCGAAGAGCAGAGGGGGAGAATGGTCGCTCATGCCAAGGAAGCTTTTACAGTTTCCTCAGTAGTATTTGCCGCAGGAATTTTTTTAGGCATACTGACAGGCACGAAGATGACTGATGCCATGGCCAATTCACTAATATCAATTATCCCTTCTGCCTTGGGTATCCATATGGGGATTATCACCGCGGTTTTAAGCGCGCCACTATCCTTCTTTTTATCTAATGATGCTTTTTATTTCGGAATATTGCCCGTGCTTAATCATATGGCAACTGCTCATGGAATTTCCTCAGCAGAAATCGGTAGAGCCTCACTAATGGGGACGCCTATACATATGTTGAGCCCCCTAGTGGCTACATTATGGTTACTAGTTGGGCTTTGCAAAATTTCCTTTGGAGATCTTCAAAAAGGAGGTATCTGGTGGTGTTTAGGGCTAATGTTAACCAATAT
Organism: Tatlockia sp.; assembly: GCA_013697725.1. GTDB lineage: Bacteria > Pseudomonadota > Gammaproteobacteria > Legionellales > Legionellaceae > Tatlockia. Next base: position 282,752 of record JACCWI010000024.1, on the reverse strand, counting down.
TATTACTGCATTAGCAGTTGGGGCATTCTCACTTTAAAAAAAGCGAACAGGCCAGTTTTCATAGGAACAGCTTTTGGGGTTGGTCCATTTTTTGGTATGGTTCAGAATGATAGGATTTATTTGCTCAGTTTCAAGGGAAGGCAACCCTTATTTAAGAAACACGAATGACATTTTACATGCTTTAGGATTCCAGCTAGCAGTAACACGAGATGCGCATTTAAAAAATAGATTAATTAATTTAGGTTGAGCCTTGGATCAGGATTGGGTTTAGAGAATTTTAACCATATATTATGAAATCATTTAAAAAACCTAATTCAAATATTTTACTTAGGTTTAACTATTTCCTATTTATACTAAAATATACATTAGATTCTCAAATGAACAGACCTTAGCTCTTGATAGCTTGGCACGGCAATCTGGATATAACTCTTCTAGCAGCTCACTTAAGCTTTATGGTTAATAATATCACATATCTCGGTTTCATCTAATTTTTAAACGACATTATCATAGTGTGATACACCTACTCATTATGAATCTTTAAACTAGAACTTGTTCCACCTATCATTAAATAATTATCTTTTTCAAACACCCAAATATGAGTAATTTTATCCGTTTTTATTTTACGGCCATATCCATGCATGGCGAGATAATAAACTATTGCAGTTGTATCAACCACTAAATCTGCACCGGTATCTAGTTTCAGATCTATAAATTTTCCTTTGTATTTAACAGAGCTTCAGTAAAACGGGTAGCTCGTTGCTAAGCATTGATTTTAAAAAATTAAACTTTCCATAAAAGATTTAATCTGGATTCGTCCCAGATGCATAATTCCTCACCGCCCCGGAATATTTTAATCTGCTTATTATTTATATTGAAAACATAATGCAATTTACAATAATCCCGAGAGTTAGAAAGTACTTTTGAAGTAAAGGCTACCAAATTTACACCTTTTTCTTGTCGAGCCGAGGGTACTATTAATAAGGGATGTCCTTCTGATGCTACACGTCTGCCTATTTCTTGGCATCTAGTATAATTAATGGAGTCTGTCAGCCAAGGAAATTCAGTTTTTTTGCTGGTCAGATCAAAGGCTAAGCCCCGGCAATTAACTTGAGCTACTCGTCTGTCAATCTTAATTATTTTTTGGTCGATGAATACCTCAGAATCAAGTATTTCTTGAATAAAATGATAGCTTGTTTCATAAATGGAGGTTTCCAAGGTTTCTGAGCCATACCAACAAGCAATTGAGCCATCGCTAAATCGTGATGAAGTGAGGTTCTCAAAAGGGTAGCTAATAAAATCATTTTTGCTGTAATCAAAAGGTCTCTGAATTAGAGGAGCATTAGCTATTGGGGGATGAGTATAGATCTCGAGGGCATTAGCGGCTTCCCAATTCAAAGGATCATCGCTTAAATCATCAAATAAATCTTGAGATATATTTATTCCTCGAATATTTCTAAAAACATCTTTGCAATAATCAACAGCACGATCAAATAGTTGGGGCACAATTATTGCCCTCTTAAAAAATCGGTAAAGCGTCGAATTTGAGCAATTCCGATATAACCATGCTCCAGCATAATATCCAGTGGACTTAAATTGTTTAATTTTAAATTTCGACCTTTAACCCAACGGTAAACTACCTCTCTATTATAGGGATAAAGAATTCGTAGATTTTTATGAATACCCAATAGATTCCCCACTCGCTCGATAGTGTCCCTACCTGATATATGAGCTTTCCCTTTTTTATACTTGGCAAGCTGAGCTGGACTAATTCCGCCTAGAAGATTAGATTCTTCATCATTTCTTAACTGCCAATGATCAAATAATGCTATTACATTAACCGTGTTTTTTTTCAAAATCTCTGAAGTTAGTTCAGGAGAAGATTCGGAGTTTGAAAAGCTAGTCATCGATAAACCCTCTATTTATAGAATAAATTATTGTATAAATAGAGGATAAAGTCAATTTTATAGAAAAATAATTAGGTGTCAGGTATAATTCTTTAAAAAGGCCTAATCAGAAAAACTAGAACTAACCAGTGGTTCTGGTTTATACTCCGGCGCATTGTTGACCAGGAAAAAAATGATGAAAGCTGGAGTTTATTTAAATAAAGCCAAACAAAATGCAGTTCGTCGCGGTCATCCTTGGGTTTTCCCCAAGGCAATTAGCAAGTCAACTGGTGAACTTATTACAGGTCAACTGGTTGAAGTGTTCACGCCCGAAGCTGAGCTTCTCGGAACTGGCGTTTATAATGAACATTCACTTTATCGCGTGCGAATTCTGGCACAGTCTTGGGAAGAACTTGATACTAGTTCTCTGCGCTCAATTATTCAATATCGTCTTAAACAGGCGTTTTTAATTCGTGAAAATTTAAATCTGCCTAATGAAAAAACCAGCGCTTATCGATTATTCAATAGTGAAGCAGATGGCCTTTCCGGTTTAACCATCGATCGCTTTAATAAAGTTTCTGTAATTTCTAGCTCGGCTTATTGGGTTGAAGAAAATAAGGAAATTATCAAGGACTGTCTATTAGAGCGTTTGGCGGGTGAAGAGTTAATTTGGCTATCCCAAAAAAAACCGCTGGCTCAAGATGGCTGGTTGCTCGAAGCAGAACAACCTTTGCCTACTCGAGCTAAAGTAGTTGAAGCGGGCATTCTTTATGAAGTGGACTTTTCGCAAGCACAAAAAACAGGTTTGTTTATTGATCAACGCGAAAATCATCAACGTATTGCCGCTCTTGCAAAAGGCAAGCGCGTACTTGATCTTTATTCCTATTCCGGTGGATTTGCTTTGCATGCAGCCAAAGCCGGCGCAACTCAAGTTACAGCAGTAGACAGCTCGGCTCAAGCAATTTCCCAGGCAAAGCATAATGCACTATTAAATGACCTGGATAATATTGAATTTATCGAAGCAGATGCTCGCGATTATTTAGCGAAGGCAGGCGATTACGATCTGATTATTCTGGATCCGCCAAAATTAGTTCCTTCGATGCAACATTTGGAACGTGCAAAAAAATACTATCGCTTTTTACATAGTGAGCTTTTTAAAGTAATGCGCCCAGGTTCATTATTGATGACCTGTAACTGCTCCTCCGCTTTGTCATCCCAGGAATTTAGTGCTTTGGTTTCTAATCAGGGTCCAATGCATGGCAAGCAAGTTAGATTGCTGGGTAGCTATGGGGCTGCTGCTTGCCATCCAACTCTTGCAGCTTTTCCTGAAGGCTCTTATTTAACGGCCTTATTGCTAGTGGTTGTTTAAGCTTATCACCTCACTTTATCTATTAAAGGAATTACAAATGTATGTTGATAGTAAAGATACACAAGTTAATAACGCTTTAACTGAAGAAGATTATTCTCGTGCCATGAATTTTATTGGACAACAGTTATTATCTTCTTTAACCCAAACCTTGGAAAAATTATCGCCATCTCTTCGTAATCGGGCTGTAGTTTCTCAAGGCTTGGCTGCATTTTTAGCTAATGTAATCCACAAACAATTTCCTAATGATTTTGAAATTTGTGAACAAATGTTAGCTGAGTTTTCTAAAAATACGGACATTCAGCTGAAACAAATTTTTCAGCAATCTGCCCTTGCCAGGTAGTTAAAGGACAGTGAATATTTTTTTAATCATGCCTTGTGACGACTGCGTAAGCAACTGAGCAGTTCATAAAAATTAAGTTCACAGGCTTGCAATAAGACTAATAAATGAAATAGCAAATCGGCAGCTTCTGAGATTAATTCTTCACGATTTTGACTTACAGCTGCAATTACGGTTTCTACGGCTTCTTCCCCAACTTTCTGAGCACAGCGATTAAGGCCTGATGCTAATAATTGAGCAGTGTAAGATGAACCAGGTGCTTGTTTTGCGCGTAAGTTAATGAGCTCAATTAGCTTATCTAAAAAGCCAAGTTCAGTAGTCTCTGCTTGAAAACAACTTTGCGAGCCTAAATGACAAGCAGGTTTTTTTGAGCTAATTTGAATCAACAAACTATCGCCATCACAATCGACTGCAATGGATTGTAATTCCATGAACTTCCCTGAGGTTTCACCCTTAGTCCATAGCCGTTGCTTGCTGCGGCTGAAAAAAGTCACCTGCTTTGTTTCTATAGTGCTTTGTAGTGCTTCTTCATTCATGTAACCCAGCATAAGAATTTCACCTGAATTTGCTTGCTGAATGATTGCGGGAATTAAGCCTTTCATTTTTTGCCAATCTAATTGATTTAAATCGAATGCTTTCATAGTCTCGCCTCAATATTGTTTAATCTAAGCTCTTGTTTAATATCTTGAACTGATAAAATATTGTGATGAAAAATCGAAGCGGCAAGAGCTCCATCGACTTTCGCTTGACGAAAGACCTCAACAAAATCTTCACTTTTCCCCGCGCCGCCGGAGGCAATTAAAGGAACCTTCGTTCTTTGGCGAGCTAAAAGCAATTGTGTTAGATCATAACCTTGACGTACGCCATCGCTTTGCATGCAATTAAGCACAATTTCACCAGCGCCACGCTCTTGCACTTCTTCCAGCCAGTCCATTGTTTTACGCTTGGAATTACGAATTTTTTGCTCATCCCCAGTGTATTGATAAACATAGTAATTATCATCAACCCACTGGCTGTCGATGCCGATAACTAAGCATTGCTTACCAAATTCCTGGCTTAACTGATTAATCAGCTTGGGATTTTCTAATGCCGGGCTATTGATTGATATTTTATCCGCACCCGCATAGAGAATTAAGCGAGCATCGTCAATGCTGCGGATACCACCAGCAACGGTAAAGGGAATATTAATTGTGGCAGCGATTTGGCTAATCCAGCTTTCGGAAACTCTTTTTTGCTCAGAGCTAGCTTTAATCTCATAAAAAACCAATTCATCAGCGCCCTGAGCTGAATAATTTTCAGCAAGCTCAAGAATATCTCCAACTACAACGTGGTTGCGAAATTGCTGACCTTTAACGACTTGATTGTTGCAGACGTCCAGACAGGGAATTATACGTTTAGCTACCATTAGGCGTTCCTCGCTAAATAAGAGGCTAGATCAAAATTAGATTCATAAAGCATGCGTCCGAGAATAGCGGCTTTTAATCCAAGGGAGGACAGTTTATCCAAATCTTCTGCATCACGAATCCCACCTGAGGCTTGCCAATTTATCTTGGGAAAACGATTGATCGCTTCTTGGTAAAGACTAAAATTTGGTCCAGACATCATGCCATCAGACGCAATATCAGTGCATAGAATTTGATTAATTCCTTTGTCTTGATAATTATCCACTAGCTCCCAAAGGTTTTGAGAACTAACCTTTTGCCAACCATGAATTGCAACTTTTGGTAACTCCTCTTCAAGGTGAACATCAAAAGCCAAAACAATATTTTCGGGTTTAAAAAGCGTGATTATTTGTTCTGTGAGTTGAGGATTGGTCACGGCAATACTGCCAATAACCAGCCTAATGATACCGGCTTGTTGACAACGTTCAGCAATTTCAAGGCTGCGGATACCGCCACCAATCTGAAGATTTAAACCGGATTTTTTTAAGGTTTGGATTAATGCTAATTGTTCTAGCTTGCCCGATTTTGCACCATCGAGATCGACAATGTGCAGATATTTAGCACCAGCTAAAGCATATTTTTCAGCCAGTTCTAAGGGCGCATCCTCATAAATTGATAATTGGTCAAATTGACCTTTTCGCAGGCGTACACAGCGGCCTTGCTGCAAGTCGATAGCTGGAATAACTAGCATGACTCCCCCTGTTTTAAAAAATTATTTAGTAGTTTAAGCCCAACTTCAGCCGATTTTTCAGGATGAAACTGCATGCCGTATTTGTTTTCATGCTGAACGATAGCGCTAAAATTGGTGCTGTATTCACAGGTCGCTAGCGTAGAAGCAGTTGTTGATAAAAGAGCATAGCTATGGACAAAATAAAAGTAATCTTGGCTCTCTAAACCTTCTGACAAGGCAGTGGGTTTAGACCACTGGAGTTTCGACCAACCCATGTGCGGCACTGGATAGTCAATAATTTGTGGTAAATGTTCGATTTTCCCCGGGATTAGATTTAAACAGGCTATTTCACCTTCTTCGCTTCGCTCAAACATTAGTTGCATGCCAAGACAAATACCTAGCAGTGGTTTGGTTAAACGTCGCAATGGCTCAATTAGCTCATATTCGGTAAGAGCTTGCATGGCTGGGGGTGCCGCTCCTACACCTGGTAAAATAACATGGCTTGCTTTTTGTAAATCGTTGACCTCATGGGTTAATTGACAATCATAGCCTAGCTTTTGGATAGCAATGGCTAAGGACTTTAAATTGTTGCCTGTTACATCGATTATCGCAATCATAAAATTCCCTTGGTTGAAGGCAAAGATTTGTCGCATCTAGCAGAGGCTTGACGCAGTGCTCGACCCAAAGCTTTAAAACAGGCTTCAATCATGTGGTGATGATTTTGACCTTTGACTTGAATATGCAAGCTAGCACTGAGTCCAGCGGCAAATGAATTAAAAAAATGTGGCACCATTTCGGTAGCCAGACCGCCGACAAATTCTCTACTGAATTGGCCGTCAAACACTGAATAGTTTCTACCGCTCAAATCAATCACGGCTGAAGCCAAAGCTTCATCCATCGGTAGAGTGAAACCATAACGAGCAATCCCCCATTTATCACCCAAGGCTTTTTTAAATCCTTCACCTAAGGCAAGCGCTGTATCTTCTATAAGATGATGCTCGTCTACTTCAAGATCACCCTGCGCCTTTACCTTCAAACAAAAACCGCCGTGTTTTGCGATTTGTTCAAGCATGTGGCTAAAGAATGGGATTGGTGTATCAATTAACGAGGGTTCTTCAGAATCCAGCGTCAAAGTTATAGAAATAGTGGTTTCTTTGCTCTTGCGTTGAATAATTGCTTCACGCTTTTTATTTAAAATTGTCGTGGCAATTGCTTGCCAATTGTGATTATTTGCTACGGGAAGAAAGGCTAGCCTTAAGTTTTTAGCTAACTCTCGATCAGAATCCCTGTCGCCAATTACCCATGAATTAGCTCGATCGAATGAATTTTCTACCATAAATTGCTCGAGCAAACCTATTTTAGGCTTGCGGCAAGAGCAATTATCAGCCATAAAATGAGGGCAGATAAAAATATCACTAAAGAAAAGGCCCTGTGAGCTAAATAGTTCGAGAACAAAATCCTGGCAGAGTTGAAAAGACGTTCTTGCAAAGGTCTCTGTGCCTAGACCATCTTGATTGGACACCATAATGAGTCGAAATCCTGCATTAACGAGCTCGAGCAACGCTGGAATAACACCAGGCTTTAATCGAATTTTAGCAAGTTCATCAACCTGAAAATCCCTAGGCTCTTCAATTAAGGTGCCGTCTCTATCGATAAATAATATTTTTTGCACAGCGTGCTCCTAAGGGATTAAAACTGGATAAGGCAGTTAATAAATTTTGATTTTGCTGCGGATTTCCTATGCTGATTCGCAGCAAATGTTGCATAGACTCTTTTTCAAAATAACGAATAGCAATTTTTGATTCTGCAAACCAGCTAACTAATTGTTGTGCGTAGGAACTGGCAAGAAAAATAAAATTGGCTTGGCTGGGAAAAACGATATCAATCCAGGGTGAACGCTTAAATGCCGTGGTCAATAAATCTCGCTCTGCTAAAATAAGTTTGATTTTTTCTTGAAACCAATTTTTATCGGATAATGCTTTCCTTGCGAGCTGAATAACAGGCGAAGCTAGGATATAGGGGGGAATCAATTGTTGTAGGGCTTCTATGAGTTGCGGTTGAGCAATCATTGCTCCTAAACGTAAGCCTGCTAAACCATAGGCTTTTGAAAGAGTCCGTAATACGATAAGGTTATCAAAGGAATCTAGAAGAGTTGTAGCACTAACAGTTTGGGTGAATTCAATATAGGCTTCATCTACCACAATTATCGCCCTGTTTTTAAATTCTTGGCAAAGGTCTGCAATGGTTTCTAAGGCCACTAAACTTGCGGTGGGATTATTGGGATTACAGAGCATGATCAGCTTACAGTTTGGCCGCCAGCGCTCGATTAATTGTTGGGCTGTAAACTTAAAACTATTTTCCGTACTTAGAGGAACATCAAGCATCTCGATCTGTTGTAAGCGCGCATAAAATTCATACATAGGAAAAGTGGGCGAGCATTGCATAAAGCTATCCTCGCGAGCATGCAAGAAAAAGCGCATAAGAAAATCAATTGCATCATCACTGCCTCGAGTTATGAGAATTTGCTCACTTGAAATTTGGTATAACTCTGCGAGTTGTAGTTGCAGCTGGCTCTGCGCTTCCAACTCTGGGTAGCGATTTAGAGCGAGTTTACAAGTGGATAAAACGCTCCAGGGTAATTCGTTTGCATGCAAACGGCAGTCAAACTCAGCATTTTTGGGACTGTATTTTTTAATGTCGATTAAATCTCGACGAATTAGATTCAATACGCTCATAGTTTTTCTCCCAAATAAAGGTTTGCCAAGCGGATTTTTATTGCATTCGCATGAGCATCTAGCCCCTCAATCTCTGCCAAAATTTGCGCAGTTTCCCCTAAATTTTTAATTCCTTCCTCGCTTATGGATTGCACCGTGATAGCCTTTAAAAAATCGCTGGTGCAAAGCCCGCTTTGATTACGTGCTTGACCATTGGTAGGCAAAACATGATTGGAACCACTGACATAGTCGCCCATCGTTTCCGCAGCCCAAGGTCCTAAAAAGATCGTGCCTGCCGAAACTATAGAGGTGACCCAATCCTTAGCATCAATTCGATTGATGATTAAATGTTCAGGGGCATATTTATTAATTATCTCGATTTGTTCTTGAATTTTGTCCACAATTAAAATGGTGGAGAATTCGAACGATTTTTTAATGATTTGCTGCCTGGATAGCTCCTTTAATTGCTCTGCTAATTTTTGCTGGACTTGTTCAGCAAAGCTGCAGCTTTCACAAAGTAAAATTACTTGAGAATCAATACCATGCTCGGCTTGGGCTAAAAGATCGGCGGCGACAAAATCAGGGTTGGCAAAATTATCTGCAACCACCATTACTTCAGAGGGGCCTGCAGGAAGATCAATGGCTGCAGCTTGTGTATCGGCAGCAATTTGATTCTTAGCTTCGGTCACATAAGCGTTACCCGGACCGAAGATTTTATCCACTTTAGGAATTGTATCAGTGCCATAAGCCATCGCAGCAATAGCTTGAGCACCTCCAATTTGATAAATTGTATCGATACCGCAGAGCCGTGCGGCGACCAATAAATGAGGATCAATTAGACCTTCTTTGCTAGGCGGTGTACAGAGTATTTTAATTGGACAAGCAGCAATTTGTGCGGGAATAGCTTGCATTAGTAAAGAAGAGACTAAGGGCGTGTTATTTCCGCCTGGGACATAAAGGCCTACTGCAGAAATTGGCCGGTATATTCGATTGATTCTAATACCTTTGGCCGTGTCAATAATTTGATCGCTGGGCATAATTGCTTTGTGATAAATTCTCAAGGTCTCAATTGCTCGTGTTAAAGCATTCATTTTTTTTTGATTAATTTCTGCCGAATTAATAAGATTTACTGCAACCCTTAATTCCTTTAAATCAACTCGATCGAATTCTCGGCTAAAGTCAAACAAAGCCGCATCACCGCTGATTTTCACCCTATTTATAATGGCTTCAACCTGATTCTTAAGAGAATAAGTGGGTTTAGGCCGAGCCAGGATTTGCTGTCTTTCTTCAAGACTTTGGGCTTGCCAGTTTTTAATAGTTAACATCTGATTTTACTCCAACATTTTTTCAATCGGCAGTACCAGAATGGATGAGGCGCCGAGAGCTTGAATTGTTTCCAGGGTATTCCAAAAAATTCCTTCACTGGAAACAACATGGACGGCAACTTTTTCGGGATTGCCCGGCAAGGGCAAAATAGTAGGTGACTCGGCTCCAGGTAGCTGTTTACAAATACTTTCAAGTGCGGTGACAGGTGCGTGGAAAAGAATGTATTTTCTTTCCATCGCTTGCTGTACTGCTTGAATGCGGCGGCTTAACATAGCAAATAAATCTTCAATAGCAGCATCGACTATTTTAGTGGATTGAATAAACATAGCCTGGCTCGTTAAAATGGTTTCCACTTCCAGGAGTTTATTATCTTCAAGAGTTTGGCCAGTCGAGACTAAATCACAAATTAGGTCAGCCATCCCCATTCTGGGCGCGACTTCGACCGAGCCAGAGAGTATTAAAATATCTGCACAAATTTTTTGAGTTGCTAAAAACTGCTTAAGCAGAAGGGGGTAGCTGGTAGCAATACGCTTGCCATCAAGAGAACCAGAACCTTGATAATCGAAGCCAGCAGGAACAGCGAGGGCTAAGCGACAGCGACAACTTCCCAGTGCGAGAAGCGGTTTAAAGCGTTGAGCAGAGCCGGCAAGCTCCGCTTCATAGAGAACATTTTCCCCAACGATACCCCCATCACAGAGTCCGTCAAAAACGAGGGTAGGTATATCGTCATCGCGTACAAAGAGTAAGTCAATGGGAAAGTTATCCACCTGCGTGAGTAATGCGTTGGGTCTCACGCGAAATTTTAAGCCGCAGCGTTCCAATAAGCTAAGCGACTCTTCAGCCATGCGGCCTTTTTTCTGCAAGGCTAAGCGTAAACGTGTATTCACGGTTGCTCCAATCGATCTGCAATTAAGGTATAGCCTCCACTACCCATGCTCAAGCAGCGAGCGACACGGGTAATTGTGGTGACAGAAACGCCTGTTTGTTCCTGGATAACCCGATAGGAGATCCCTTGACGTAGAAGAGGCACAACCACCCAACGATCAGCCATAGCTTCAAGTTCGGCAGGCGTGCACAAGTCGGTAAAGAAAGCCAAGGCTTCTTGTTCATTTTTAAGCAAGCTTATTGCCTGCATAAGTTGCTGGTTGGATTGAGCTTTAAAAGGTTGCTGTATTTTCATGATAATGTATTAGCGTAATATAACGTTATTGCAGTATCTGAGGTTCTTCCTCAGCTGTCAAGCTTTTCTTGACAATAACGATGCTTTAGGTTGAGATTGTTTTTTTGCCTGGAGCAAAATTATGTTAATGGAAAGGTCTCAGTCCTGTTTAGTACTGGTTGATGTACAAGAAAAATTAATGCCCTTAGTGCATAACTATAAGGCGGTTCTAGGGCGTTGCGAATGGTTAATCCGTCTGGCTCAGGATGTCGCAGTATCGGTGCTAGTAAGCGAGCAATATCCCAAAGGTCTAGGACAAACCATTGAACCCTTAAGAAGTCTTATCGCAAATTGTGAAACCTTTGAAAAGGTAGATTTTTCCTGTGTTCGCTCGCCTGCTTTTAAAAAAAGTCTAGAGAGTCTTAAAAGGAAACAGGTATTGCTAATCGGTATTGAAAGCCATGTTTGCGTTTTACAAACTGCTCTTGATCTGCAGCAAGCTAATTATGATGTGTTTGTGGTTGTTGATGCAGTCTCTAGCCGCTCAGAGCTAGATTACCTGTTTGCACTTAAACGGATGAAGCAGGTCGGTGTTCAATTAGTCACCTCGGAAATGGTCTTTTTCGAGTGGATTGGCCAGGCTGGCACGCCGGAATTTAAAGCGCTCAGTAATGCTTATTTAATCTAAATTTAAAAGGAAGTTGAAATGAATTTGGCACATCAAATTGCAGTGATTACGGGTGGCTCTTCGGGTTTAGGCAAAGCTTGTGCACAAAAATTAACTGCCTTAGGTCTGCAAGTGGTGATTTGGGATAAGCAAATTGAACAAACTGATTCCGCTCATTTAGCTTTAGCCTGCGATGTTAGTTCTGTCGAGGAGGTTGAGAGAGCGCTTGCACAAACTATTGCGCATCTAGGGATCCCGCACATTTGCATTAACTGCGCTGGTATTGCCCCAGGTCAAAGAATGGTAGGCAAAGAAGGGGCAATGCCTTTGGCAGCGTTTAAGCAAGTCATCGATATTAATTTAGTTGGGACCTTTAATGTAATGCGTGTGTTAGCTGCGGCAATGGCAAGCCTACCATTGGAAACGAGTTCGGAAGAAAGAGGGGTTATAATCAATACAGCTTCAATAGCTGCCTTTGAAGGTCAAATCGGCCAAACGGCCTATAGTGCCTCAAAAGGTGGCATTGTGGCGATGACTTTACCGGCTGCGCGTGAGCTAGCTCAACATGCAATTCGTGTTAATACTATAGCGCCAGGATTGTTTGCGACTCCATTACTTTTAAATATGGCGCAAGACGTTCAAGATGCTTTAGCCGCGACAGTAACTTTTCCTAAACGTTTGGGACAGCCTGAGGAATTTGCAGCGTTGGTTGTACATCTTATTGAAAATACCATGATCAATGGCGAGGTCATTAGACTTGATGGTGCTTTAAGAATGCAAGCTCGATAAATTATCGAGCAGTGGCATAAAATGACAAACAAAGGATATAAAGGTTTAAGTCTAGTCCCTTGATTAAAGAGGAATCAATAAGGTTGAAAAGAAGTGTTATCTTCAGCAGGAGCACAGTCTTTTGCTAATTGTGCCGCTGAAGCTCCACTTCGGGTTACAAGCTTGGCTAATGAGATCGCAGGGGTAATCGCTGCCAGAATCAAACTCGTAGCTGCAACGAGGGGTAAAATGAAGGTTACTAAAAACGCTACCCCTGAGACGAAGCCCAAGTCTTTAGACAAATCATAACTGCAACAAGAAGTTAATACCGAAGCAAGTAGGAACGATGCAAAAACAATGGCTGCCACGGCAGTGCCAATAAGCAGTAAAGTCCCTGCAGCCCCAAAGAAAAGAGGCCAAGCTGCTACGCCAACTAGGGTTTTGGAAAAATTATATAAACTCTTATGAGGGGTAAAAAATTCTAGCCCATTATAATATTGCATACCAATATAGGGGAGAATGTTAACTGCGTTGAAGCCTTCTTTATCAGTGCACGCATCAAAAAATTCTTCACAATCTTTTTTAAACTCTTTAAAAAAAGGCATATTTTACTCTCATTAGGTTAAAAAGGTATTGTATAAATGTCAAAATTTATGCATAAATTAAATTCTTCGGCGCTTATTATATGCAATCCTATTAATAGATTATATTTAGAAATTAGCCTCGATAAAAAAGGTCAAGAAATAGGGTAAACATAAAGTCCACCCTATTTCTAACTCTTAGTTTAAAAAGGTTGCACAGAAGAATTATCTGTATCGGAAGAAATGCAATCTTTCACTAATTGGCCACCAGTAGCCCCGCACTGAGTAATAAATTTCGGTACAAATATAGCTGGGCTTAATGCTGCGACAATTACTGCGAGAGACGCGATAATAGGTAAAATTAAAGTTGCAAAAAAAGCAATCACTGAAATCATAAATAATCCATCGCGAAGCTCTTCATCAATGAAATGTGTAACGCCAGCGGCAATGAGTAAAGGTAAAACAGCAAGAGCTGTTACGGCAGAAGCAATCAGCAGAAGGGTAGCTAAAGCCCCTAGGAAAAGAGGAATAGTTACTGGTTTTGTCAGGCTTTTGGAAAATTCGTATAAACTTTTATAAGGAGTGAAAAATCCAGGATCAGTCTTAATATGGTTGTGCATATACAGTGCTGCACCTGCTACCTTACCATCCTTATTCTTGAAAATATTAGTCATTTGGTTAATATCTTGTCTAAATTCATTAAAAAATGTCATAATCTCATCTCGTCGGTGAAAAAGCCAATTGTATAAAATGTTTGTATAAGAGTCAAATATTTTACAACTTTATTACAATCCTAGTATTAGGATTGATTACAAATCTAAGCTAATTAGGCTTGAAATTGTTAGGACGCTTAAATCAATTTTACCTAAACAAGGAACACTGTTAATTTTAGTAGCAGATCTCGTATCAAAAAACTTTGTTTCAATAACTCAGTATCTTCAAGTGAATTCATTAAGCTAAAATTCAATATATTGATAAAGTGAATTATTCTATAAATGTTTTTGTGGACTAGGCAAAGCTAAAGCAAATTCTTCATACTCACTACCATCAAGCCGAGCATCATTTAAACTCACTTTAATCACTACCTCTTTGGGCTTTGTATAAGCGCATGGCTCTGTTTGAGTGGTTTTACAAAGAGAAACCTGATGAACCGTATCGATAGTACTCTCATCTAGCATTAGTGGCCTAGTTTGATTTGAGTCCAAAATTTCTAATTTTAAAGGACTTAATTGCCAAAAGGAGCCATCCGCATTAAAGCCAATGCGTCGCTCATGTACCAAGGTCACTTTATCAAAGGGTGATAGTTCTAAGCGGTAGAATTTGGCTGGGCTTTTTAAGGAGAGTTTATCTTGAGCGATAAATTTCCTTTGCTCAAAGGCTGTTTTTAAATTCATATGCCCCCAGCCATAGGTAGGGTTCCATTCCGAGCCGTTAACCTGATAATGACCGCCATGATAGCTGAAATTGGGATCCTCAGGTCCTGGACTATTGCTATCAGTCCAGCTATCGGCACTGTTAATGAGTAAGGCTTTAATGGCGATAGGATTAGTTATACCCGCATCTCTTAAAAGTAATACAGCTCCTCCGACATGAGGTGCGGCGGAGCTTGTGCCGCCCATTAAACGGTAGCCATTTTTATAATCCATTGATTTTGAATATTTTATTTGGTATTTCTCAGGTGGCGGAGCGCAAGTTAGAGTGGCATTTCCTGAGGCAGCGAGATCAGGTTTTTTTCGACCAATCAAGGTGGGTCCCCGGCTGCTGGTGTAAAAAATAGCATGATTGGGCTTGTTTCCCTTTTGATCTGGAGAATCAGCGCTAGTGTCGTAATTCATATTCGCAACAGTCAAGGCATTGTAACTCTCAGCAGGGACTGTCATGGTTGAAGTGAATGGCGCTTGCTTTTTTTGGTTAAGGTAACCATTATTACCTGCAGAAATTACCCATAAAATTTTATTATTGTTAATAATATAATCAACAATCTTGCCCATTGCACTCCAATCTGAACACCATGAGCAAGAGACATTACCATTGCCAAAGCTATAATTAATGACTGATGGGCGGTAATCAGGTTGAGATAAAAGCCAATTCAAACTGGCATAAGTCAGCCAAAAATTTGATTTATGCTCTTTTCCTTCTCCGGCTAAAGTGGACATAATTGTAGGTGTTTTATAAGCAACGCCTCTAACTTGCGGCGCTTCATGTTGCGGAAACCCTGCATAAATACAAGCCACTCCAGTGCCGTGAGCCGTGCGAACACCGAAAGGATGTTTAGAATAATGAGACGAGTCAGACTGATTGATAATAATTTTTTTGCCCGATAAGCCCGGATGATCCGCAGCTACTCCTGAATCAATTAAACCTAATACACCGCCATGGCCATTAAAACCTTGTTGCCACCATAGGTTAATGCCTGGATAGCGAAATACAACTTTGGGTCTGGTTGCTTGACTTAGCTTTTCATTTTTTTCACTGGCAGGTACATTAAGCCCAATATAACTAATACCATCAAAGGAGGTAACTTGTTTATAAATTTGGGCATTAGGTTTAAAGGTCACAATAGCTGCAGGCATAAAATTTAAGCGATTTAGCGTAAGCTTTTTATCATTTTGTAGGGCATTTACAAAGGCATCTCTTTTAGTATCGGATTGAAATAAAACAATCAAAGATTGATAGCTGTTAGATCGGATAAGAGAACCGGCTTGTATGGCGCTAAGTACATCTCTATCAATTACAGGCTGAGCTTGCGAGACAAGGCTGTAAAATCCAATTAGACAGCCTAATAACTTTAAAATCACTGCACTGATTCCTTAAAATTTAAGATGATACTTTCTTTCGATGATTTTCCGTAAGTTTCTTTAATGAAAAACATTACAATCAATAAAGCTAATAAGGGCAAAATTATTAAGATTACAAAAGCCTGTTGGAATTCAGGTAAAAAATAGCTGCCGCCGTGTGCAAGTTGTGTAAGTAGATAGCTAATTAAAGGCGCAAGAAGAGAAACAAAAAGAATGGAAACAGCATTGTTTATCCCCAAACCGGTTGAAATTTTATCTGATTTAAATTGTTCACCCATGATAACAATGCCCACACTGGCAGAACCCACGCCAAAGCCAAAACAAAGGAAAGCAATTGCGATTTCAAGTTGTGAAAGAGGGAAATAAATAATAAAAATTAATGAAAATAAGGTTGAAATGGCGCTGAAATACAAAATAGGCTTTCTGCGGACAATTTTATCGCTCAAGAACCCACAAATTGGCGAACCGGTCGCAAATCCCAGCCAGGCAAGAGTTATCATGTAAGAGGCAAAATTAGAGCTAAAGCCTTTGGTGATCAGCAGGTGTTTACACTCATTTTCAGACAAATATTCTAAACCGAAATAAATAAAGGCACAGTACAGAGCAATGTACCATACTTGCCGATCGCGCAGCATACCAATAATTTCATCTACTATGGGCATGGAAGGCTTTAAAAAAATAAAACTATTGTCTTGTTTCCGGTTTTTTTCAACTACGAAAAAAATCAGTACAGTCAGCCCACAGCCAATTAAACTTAAAATTGCAAAAATAGTACGCCAAGTCACCGAGGAATTACTGGCTAAGGCATTCAGTGGACCGCCTGCTGCCATAGGACCCATTGTGCCGATGAGTTGAGAAAGGCCAATATAAAAAGCAATGTTTTTATAGGGCATCCAATCATAAACAGCAAATAGCACACAAATAAAACCAAAGGCAGAGCCTAAACCCATTAACGAACGGAAAAGAAGGGCTGTTAGATAATTACTGGAATAAGAAAAACCTAGTGTGGAAATTATGCAAATAATGGAGGCAAATAATAGGGCGTTTTTAAGTCCAAACCGAGAGATAATTGCGCCAACAGGGATTTGCATAAGTCCATAAATTAGCAGATAAGCGGTTGAGCTTAGCAAGGCAAAATCAAAAGGGCTCAGTTGAAGATCTGTCATAATAGGCTGTTGGAAAGTACCTAATAGCGTGCGCAATAAAAATTCATATAAGTAAAATATTACGCAGACAAACCAAACCATAATACCTTTTAAGGAGGTTTTATTCGTTAACATCAATCACTCACTTGCAAGTTAGTCCACTGCTCTAGGGTAAGTTCAGCCCGATTATTATCTATAAAAGAGGCGATTTTAAAAATATTTTGCCCTTCGAAAATTAAAGGATTTCTATTTACACCGACAATAATTCCATCGCGAAAGGCTCTTATAGGTTCACTTATATTGGCATTAAAGGGGTCGTTAATGGTGCCTATCACTTCATTTTTCTTTACGTATTGACCTAAGGAAACCTGAGATACCAAAATCCCGCTACGTGAACAACGCGCCCAGTCTTGCTCTTGAGTAAACACAGGCTTGACCATTTGCGCGGGTATTTCTACTTCCTCAATCATATTAAGAGCTATCAGAATATTTTGCACGCCAGTCATACCCATCGCAATGGAGGATTCATCAAAGCGCATGGCTTCGCCAGCCTTGTAAACTAATAATGGAATGTTCAAATCATTGGCTGTTTTGCGCAAGGAATTATTTTCACTGATATTAGAAATTACAGGCGTTGCAAATTTCTTAGCTAGGCTTTTAGTTTCTTCATTCGACATATCACAATAAATCTGCGGAAGAATATCGTTGTTCAAGCCACCGGTTTTAAGTTCGACACAATGCGACGTTTTAGAAAAAATTTCTTGAGTAAAAATTTTAGCAATTCGTTCACTATAGGAACCGTGCTCATTACCAGGAAAACAATCTTCAATATTTTTTTCATGCGGCATTGAATTCGAGCTAATAAGCCCGAGAACGTTAACAATAGGGATTGCAATTAAAGTGCCATTTAAAGAACCAAGCGACTCTGTCTTTAATAAACGATTGATAATCTCAATGCCGTTGAATTCATTCCCTTCTATCCCAGAAAAGATCAAAAGGCAGGGGCCAGCTTTCTTGCCATGAACTACCTTAATAGGCATATAAATAGAAATGCAGGAATTATAATCAGGTAAAGGAAGAGCCAAGTTTGCTATTTCACCCGGTTGTATTACCGCGTCACAGATTTTAAGAGTTGTATTTTTCATAATGTACATCGAATTGTTAGAACTTTAGAGGGTTATATCAAAAATACGAATATGGTGCAATTTTAAACTTTTATACTTAATAATCACTTAATCTAATTAATTTATAATGCAGTATACCATGACAACCGAGTTTTCAATGCCACAAAACGGCGAGTTTCCAGATGTTAATGCCTTAAGGGACGCTTGTGTCCAAGCCAATAAAGAACACCGAAGCGAACTTGAACAACATCGCGGCATACTTGGGCTGCTAGATACCTTGTTAACAGTTTTAGCAAGCTTAGTTGTTTTTTATCCTGTTGTTTATGGTTTTCAAAAGTGGTTTAACGTTCAATATTCTTTCTTTAAAACGGATACCTGCAAAATTCAGGATGAATTCGACGAGATGTTAGGTCTAACTAATAATTAAAAGAACAAAGAGGCTATTTGCAGGAAAGGGGGGAGTTTGGTATAACCAGCCGGCCTACTTGGGGTGCTTGTACTCTTTTATTTAAGTGCTTAGGCTTAAGATGCCAGGTTTTGCAACAACTGTGAAAAACCATATCGATGTACTTCAAGGTTAAAAAAATAATACCGACCCTCGTTTTGTTGATTTTTCGTGCTCATTATTTATTTTTGTTTGCATTAATTAACCTGGTTTAAATAAATGCATTATATAGCCACTCTAATTTAGTGGCAAGCAGTTAGTACAAATAAAAATCAATAAATTTGGGATAAAAGAGCTTAAAGTGAAACTAGATGCATTCTAAGAAATCCTGAAAATCCTTAAGTTGGTATGTCGTTTCATTGATCCTTAAGAGGCTAGCTAATAATTAAGAACCAAGAATCTGATAATTAGTTATAATGGGCATTAAAAAGCTATAAAAATTGAGGGTTCTCGATGAGTTTTAAAATTATTTTTGCTATCTATTTAGGGTTTTATCTACCTCACAGCCTTGCAGCAAGTCATCACCCTCAAGAATTTCTGCATTCAATAGAAGGCACAAAGGATGAGGGTGCGCAAGTGGTGAGTCATTTTTGTGCAAATTGCCATGCAGAAAAGCCACTGATCCCGCTTGGCGCGCCCAGAATGAAAATTCATAGTGATTGGAGTCCTCGAATTAAACAAGGGTTGGCAGAGTTATTCAGCCACACGGAAAATGGCTTTAACGCGATGCCCCCTCGTGGAGGTTGCTTTGAATGTAGTGATAAACAACTTCATTTAGCCATTCTTGCAATGCTCCCAGAAGCCTTAATAAGCAAGGTTTTAGATCATAAATAAAACAGTTAGTTAAATATTTTTATAGAAAACACTAAATTTATTCATAATTCTCCCGATAACCTAAAAAAAAGGGAGGATTACCATGAAAAAGCAACTACTCGTTGGCGCGTTCTCAGTGCTTGCGGCTTCTTGTGCATCGATGGATCGAGGAGAAGCAATAGTCGATGATGCTGGACATACTCACTATACTAAAGGACTGGATTCTGACCACAGAGGTAGTGGTGCTTTTCCTGCCCAACGTGAGGCTACAGGTAAGAAAGTCTTTATTTTCGACCCCAGAGCAACCGCGTGGGCAGCTTATGATGCCCAAGGTAATCGTGTAAAAACGGGCTCAGCTTCTGGTGGTAAAGACTTCTGTGAAGACACTGGACGTGAATGCCGAACTATAACCGGAACCTATCATGTTTATTCCAAGAAAGGGGAGGAATGCACATCAAGCCTCTATCCTATAGAGACTGGCGGAGGTGCAAGAATGCCTTACTGCATGCACTTCAGTGGTAGTTATTCAATCCATGCAGCCTATGACGTACCTAACTATAATGCAAGTCACGGATGTATCAGAGTATTACCTGGAGCTGCAAGATGGTTAAATCAGGACTTTATGGATGTCGGTACCACTGTAATTGTAAAGCCATACTAAGCTAGCTTAACGAGCATGAGGATCTAGCCTCATGCTCAGCTCATTACCTACGTTCCCCGAGTTGTTCGGGGACCAATTAGACCTCAGAGCCCGATAAAAGTTGTTTAATCAATGCACTAACCTGTTCGGGATCAGCTCGACCTTTCGAATCTTTCATAACTTTCCCAACAAAAAAGCCCAATAATTTTTCCTTACCGGCGCGCAACTCAGCCGCTTGTTGTGGATATTCTTTTATCAGTTGTCGAATTGCAGTCTCCACTTGAAAATCATTATCTAACTGAGAATAACCTTCATTTTGAATAATTTCCGCAACCGTACCTTCGCCTGCCCATAATTTAATGAAAACCTGTTTGGCGATGTTTCCAGCGATCTTTTTCTCAGCTAGAGAATTTAATAAAGGTGCAAAGGCTTTAGCTGAAAGGGGTGTGTTTTCAAAACCAAGCTGTGCTTCATTGAGCGCGGCGGCGAAACTGCCTTTAAGCCAATTAACGATAGTTTTATCATCAGCGGAGCTTAATTTTTTTAATTCAACAAAAAAATTAAAAGTTGCTGGCGTTGAAAGTAAAAATTGAATATCGTCGCTATGCAAAAGGCCATTCTCTTTTAAAGTTTCTCTAATTGTTTCAGGTAAAGGGGGCATATTTTCCCGGATTTCTTCCAAATCTTTTGGCTCAAAATGAATGGCTAATAAATCTGGATCAGGAAAATAGCGATAATCGTTTTCATTTTCTTTAGAGCGCATTAGTTGAGTCGTATTAGAATCAGGGCAATAAAGACGAGTTTCCTGGGTAATTTTCCGGCCAGACTCAAGCCAATCAATTTGTCTTGCTTGTTCAAAAGCGATGGCTTTTTCGATAAAACGAAATGAGTTTAGATTTTTAAGTTCGGTTCGTGTGCCTAATTGAATAGAACCCTTTTCCTTGATTGAGATATTCACATCACAGCGAAAAGAACCTTCTTGCATATTGCCATCACAAATTCCAAGAAAGCGTACCAAGCGGTGTAGCGCTTTTAAATAACTAATTGCCTCCTCACTTGAAAAGAGACAAGGTGTGGTTACTATTTCAAGTAGGGCGGTACCTGCTCGATTTAGATCAATACCTGTATATTGAGCATGGGCCTCATGCAAAGATTTTCCAGCATCTTCTTCAAGATGGGCTCTTAAAATTTCAACCTGCTTTTCTTGACCATTTTCAAGCTCAATTTTTAAATGACCATTACTGATAATAGGGCGCTGAAACTGGCTTATTTGGTAGCCTTTGGGTAAATCCGGATAAAAATAATTTTTGCGCTCAAAATAGGAATTATTATTGATTTCTGCATTAGTCGCTAAGCCAAATTGAATGGCCATTACAACGGCTTGTTGATTTAAAACCGGTAATGTTCCAGGAAATCCAGCATCAATAAAACTGGTTTGAGTATTTGGCGCACTACCAAAGGTCGTGGCTGCGCCAGAAAATAACTTTGATTTGGTTTTTAGTTGAGCATGCACTTCAAGACCAATTACAGTATCCCATGCCATAAATCACCTTTTATAGGTTGTGCTAGCTTGATGCCAGTCGGTCGAACGTTGAAAATAGGATGCCGATTTGAATAGTTCGGTTTCTTGAAAAGGTCTCGCGATTAATTGCAACCCAATGGGTAAACCCTTGCTAAATCCTGCTGGTATGGAGATTGCGGGCAAGCCTGCCAAATTGGCTGCTACTGTAAAGACATCCGCCAAATAATTTTGTATGGGATCCGCGACTTTTTCACCTAGTTTAAAAGCACAGCTAGGAGTGGTCGGACCCATAATTAAATCGACTTTAGAAAAACAGTTTTCCAGCTCATTTTGAATTAAGCGCCTTACTTTTAAGGCTTGAAGATAGTAGTCATCAAAAAAACCTGAGGAAAGAACATGAGTTCCTGTCATAATTCGACGCTTAACTTCAATACCAAAACCTTCGCTGCGTGTATTGATAATTTGTTCACGAAAACTATTGCCCTTTTCAGAGCGATAACCAAAGCGCACCCCATCGTAGCGCGATAGGTTCGATGAAGCTTCAGCAGAAGCAATCACATAATAGCAAGGCACCCAATGAGGTAGTAAGCTTAAATCAAGCTCAACAATTTCAGCCCCACCTTGCTGAAAAATTTTAACAGCCTCTCCAATTGCGACCTGGATATCCGTATCAACTTCCTTCTGAAAAAAACAAGAAGGCAAGCCGATACGTAAACCTTTGATGGATTGATTGAGAGAAGCAGAATAATCCACTAAGGGATGATTGACGGAAGTTGAATCCTTTGCATCGAAGCCTGCCATCGCCTGCAAAATTAAGGCTAAATCATTAGCAGTAGTGGCCATGGGCCCTGCCACGTCCAAGCTGGAAGCAAAGGCAATCATACCAAAACGTGAGACCAAACCATAAGTGGGCTTTAATCCTGAAATACCACAAAAGGCCGCTGGTTGTCGGATGGAGCCACCTGTGTCAGTTCCGGTTGTGAAAGCAACCAATCCTGCAGCGACAGCTGCCGCTGAACCCCCTGATGAGCCGCCCGGTACATGGGCAATATTCCAGGGATTTTTCACCGGACCAAAATAGCTATTTTCATTGGCCGAACCCATGGCAAATTCATCCATATTGGTTTTGCCTACAACAACAGCGCCTTGCAGCGCTAATTGCTTAACCAAAGTAGCTTCATAAGGTGAATAAAAATGTTCAAGCATTTTCGAACCGCAAGTAGTAGGCAATGATTGGGTACAAAAAATGTCTTTATGCGCCATGGGAATTCCCGTAAGGGCCTTGGCTTGCCCATTTTTTAGTAACTGATCAGCAGAGTCGGCGACTCTAAGAGCCCCTTCTTCATCAACAGAAATAAAAGCATTGAGACTTTTATATTGTTCAATGCGTTTAAGGCTATGTTCTGTTAATTCCCTACTGGAAAATGTTTTTTTACGCAGACCTTGAATCAACTCTGCCAATGATAATCTATGCATATAATTTAGAGTCCTGACTCAATTATTTTGGGTACTAAATAATAACCGTCTTGAAAAGAAGCAGTCGATTTAGCAAGCGCAGTGCTGCAATCTTTTTCGCTAATTTGATCCGCTCTAAGTCGTTGTTTCAAATCATGAGGATGAAACAAAGGGGCTACACCATTAGTATCTATTTTTCTTAATTGTTCAACCAGTGCCATGATGGAATTGAGGTCTGCAACTAAATGATTATTAATTTCTGACTTGCAATCTAAATAGGCCAAATGAGCTATCTTCTCCAAGTCCTTCTCTGAAAGGGTCATTGTTTTTTTTCCGATTTAAAAAAAGCAGTATACCTGAGATTTGCGGAAACAAATTATCTGAATTTCTCTATAATCAAGCTGTCAACTTCCAAGGGTTTAACAATTCGACTTCAGTTTGCTCGAAATCATTCACGTTTCGAGTTACTACGGTCATGCCATGAACTAAAGCAGTGGCTGCCATTAATGCATCCCTTTCTGATTTTGGCTTAGGTGTATGTAATTTTGCACATCGACGAACAACTGCAAGGTCAACATCTATTATTCGCTCAGAGAAACAAGGTAGAATCTGTATACTAAACCATGTACGCAAAGTAGCACCTTGGGTAGAAGATGGCCTCTATCGGTAATAAAAACAGGACCTTTTTATAGTGGCTTTTTTGATTTTGCTTACTTCTTGATTAAATTCGCGGCGGGAAAATGTTGAAATTGTCATATGATTCTCGCATAACCTGATTATCAACTAATAATAGTATAGTTAAAAAAGTAGATATGTGTCTACAAATCTTTATGAAGTTATTGATTTTTAATTACAATTGACTTCAGCAACCTCCTACTTCTTGCAGAGATGGAGTTTTACAGTAAAATGAATCGAAGTTATTACCTATCAACTGTGAGCCAAGAGATGTTAGAACAAGTTAAAACCGCAGGTGGTGTTCAAATTGAATTTCAGCAGCATGAATTAGCATACAAAAATGCAATTGATCCTCTAATTGATCAGCTTGATTCAAATCGCGGCGGATTGTTTACTTCTAACTTTGAATATCCAGGACGCTACACTTGCTGGGATATTGGCTTTGCAAATCCCCCATTAGCCATTATTTGTGCGGCAAAAGAAATACGGATTGAGGCGTTAAATGACCGTGGGGAAGTGTTGCTTGCAATAATTTTTCCCTTATTAAAGGCCTCACAAAATCTGCAAATTCAAACTAGCCATGCACGAGAACTTAAGCTTGAAGTTATAAAATCCCAGCGAATATTTAGCGAGGAAGAGCGTAGCCATCAACCTTCGATTTTTTCAATTCTTCGTGAATTGCTTGCCTTTTTTAAATGCGATGAACCTTATTTAGGTTTTTATGGCGCTTTTGGCTATGATTTGATTTTTCAATTTGAAAAATTGGAACAGTGCAATGCCCGATCTTTAGCGCAGCGTGAAATGGTTTTGTATTTACCGGACGAAATTTATGTGATCAATCACCGCAGAGAACTTGCTTTTATACGACGTTATGATTTTCAATTTCAAGAGAAATCAACAAAGTCCTTGCCTCGAGATGGTGAATCCAGGCCTTATGAAGCTAAGTTCAAGCCGGAAAAATCCTGTGACCATGAGCCGGGTGAATACGCCGCTTTGGTTGATGTTGCTAAAGAGCGCTTCGCTTGCGGTGATTTATTTGAGGTCGTGCCAAGTCAGACTTTTTATACGCATTGTGCGGAAAAGCCTTCGGCAGTTTTTAGACGCATGCAGCAGGTTAACCCTTCTCCTTATAATTTTTTTATTAATTTAGGTGCTGAGGAATATCTAGTCGGTGCGTCGCCGGAAATGTATGTGCGTGCTCAAGGCAAGCGAATTGAAACCTGCCCAATTTCAGGAACCATCAAACGTGGTGCCGATGCCATTGAAGATGCAAAAAATATACAAATCTTATTAGAGTCGGAAAAAGAAGCCTCTGAACTAACCATGTGTACTGATGTCGATCGCAACGATAAGTCGCGAATCTGTGAGGCCGGCTCGGTGCGAGTGATAGGGCGCCGGCAAATTGAAATCTATTCTCGCTTAATCCATACCGTTGATCATGTGGAAGGAATTTTACGGGAAGGCTTTGATGCCGTGGATGCTTTTTTGACTCATATGTGGGTTGTCACGGTAACTGGCGCACCTAAATTATGGGCAATGAACTTTATTGAGAAACATGAAAAATCACCGCGCAAATGGTATGCAGGCGCAATTGGTTGGTTTGGTTTTGATGGTAATTTAAATACAGGGCTTGTATTAAGAACCATGCGAATCGAACAGGGCATTGCCGAAATACGTGTTGGAGCAACTTTACTTTATGATTCCGATCCGCAAGCTGAGGAGCAAGAAACCCGACTTAAGGCCTCTGCATTTCTAGATATTTTGCAAAAACCTAATGCTGAGCCTAAATTGTCTCATTCTCTTGTAAAAAATGGACTTGGCAAAAAAATATTGCTAGTGGATCACCAGGATTCATTTGTGCATACTCTTGCAAATTATCTTAGACAAACCGGTGCAGAGGTTATAACTGTACGTTCGGTCTATGTGCAAGAGTATTTGAAAAAACAACCTCTCGATTTGGTGCTTCTCTCGCCAGGACCGGGAAAACCCTCTGATTTCAAATTGAATGAAACCATTGAGGCCGTGCTTAAATTAAAGATTCCCTTGTTTGGTGTTTGTCTTGGCCTACAAGGAATTGTTGAATATTTTGGCGGTAGTCTAGATCAACTGGATTATCCTATGCATGGAAAGGTTTCAAAAATTGAAGTAAAAACTCAATCCAGCCTATTTGCAGGCTTAGGTGATTCCTTTACAGCAGGTCGCTATCACTCTCTTTATGCTCGTCGCTCTGACTTGCCTGAGGGCTTGGAAGTTACGGCCTTGTCGGAAGATGGTATCGTTATGGCTATAGCCCATAAAACCTTCGCAGTTTCGGCAGTGCAATTTCATCCAGAAACAATTTTGTCTCTGTCAAATCAAGCCGGTTTAAAAATTATCTCAAATCTGATAGGAATGCTCCCTTGCAATGCGCAATAAAATTCTAATTAACTATTCCATAGCTATTTTATTAGGCCTAACCACTGGAATTATAAGTTCTTTGTTTCAACTAGCTATTCAGCATTTGGATGCTTTTATTGCTGCAGCTCTTGCTTTCATTTCCAATAAAACAGCTTTAATTGGTTTATTTTCAGCAATGATTACTATGATGTTAGTTTTTATTGCCTGGTTTATGGTACGTGATATCGCTCCCGAAGCCGCGGGTAGTGGTGTTCAGGAAATTGAAGGTGCCTTAGCCCATAAACGACCAATCAACTGGCGGCGTTTATTGCCAGTTAAATTTTTTGGCGGGGTTATGGCGATTTCTTCTAAATTAGTGCTTGGTCGAGAAGGCCCTACCATTCAAATGGGTGGAAATTTAGGAGAAATGTATGGCGAATTATTTCGTTTTTCGCAAGAAAAAAAAGATACCTTAATTATGGCAGGAGCCGCTGCAGGTTTAGCTAGTGCCTTTAATGCGCCACTGGCAGGGGTTTTGTTTGTGATGGAAGAATTACGAGATGAATTCCAGTTCACATTCATTAATCTTAAGATTATTGCGATTTCCTGTGTAATGGCCACAGTGACTTTGCACTATATTGTGGGTTCAGGGCCGGCAATTCCCATGGATACCTTTGATTTACCTAGTCTTAAATCCTTATGGCTTTTTTTCCTTTTAGGCATAATTTTCGGTTTTGCAGGGCTTTTATTTAATAAAACATTAATGAGAACCTTGGAACTGACAGATAAGCTCAGTAAATGGCAGCGAGTACTCTATATTTTAAGTGTCGGCTGTTTTATCGGTTTCCTTGCTTATTATTATCCCGACCTGGTAGGCGGTGGTTATCATATTATTCAAAGAGCAGTGAGTTTATCTCCTGATTTTTCCTTTTTGATATTAATCTTGGTGCTTCGATTTTTTACTACGATGCTTAGCTATTCAACTGGTGTGCCCGGTGGGATTTTTGCTCCTATGTTAGCTCTAGGGGCAGTATTAGGAACAGCCGCCTTTTATATTTTGAATTATTTGATAAGTGATTTGACTATTCATCCGGGCATGTTCGCCGTCGCAGGAATGGGCGCTTTATTCTCTGCAGCTGTTCGCGCGCCAATTACGGGAATTGTGTTGGTAGTTGAAATGACACAAAACTATTCATTGATCTTACCTTTAATGGTCTGCTGTTTGACCTCAACTACTATCATGCAACTTGCTGCAGACCAGCCAATCTATACCCAATTGCTCAGACGCACGCTGAGAAAGGCGAGAAAGCTAGAAGATAAATAGTTAATTTATTTCCGTCACGCTTCAGCTGAGATGGTATCTTGCCATTTAAGATACCTAACAAGCCGCAGTACTAAGGGTAATGAATATCGGTTATATCATCAATTCCGCAAATCCTGAGGATAATCCGGTTGTTCTGAGAGCAATCTTAGGTATTCTCGTGGCGTCTCAGGTGTTGCCGTTAATTCATCGAGAAAAACCATTTTAAAAAAATTACGATTTGCTTGCGAATCAATTTCCGAATTTTCTTGAAAACTTTTAACGATAGGTAATAAAACTGATTGACCAATGACATAGCGTTTGTCTCGGTTCGCAGGCGATAAGCCCCAAACATTTTGATAGCTGATTGCCATTTGATTTTTTTCGCCTAAATAAAGAAAAACATGACCGCCAATATAAACAAGAGTCATCAAAGGATGACCCTTTGATTTCAGCACTGCCAACCGTTCATTAATATCAGCATGCGATAAATCAAGTGATGGCTTTAACTCACTTTGACCACGAGAATTTCTTGGTAGCCATATACCAAAAGGAGTAAATAAACTTTTCAATTCCTGAGAACAATCGTTGAAGAAAAAAGCACCGCCCCAGCCATAAGGTCTATTAATTAATTGCTTAATTATGGCTGAAAAATTTTTAGGAGAGGCGACTAAAGGCATTAAAACTGCAGCATCTGCAGAAACTCTTGCAACTTTAGCAAAAGCTTGAGCCTGTTCATCTTTAGCTGGAACTAAAATGAAAAATTCTTCTTTAGCCCTAAGTTTAAGAGGAAAAACCGATCCGATAAAAGTACTTAATATATAATCTTGTTCTCTATTGAAAAGTGGAGCATCAGTCTTAGCTATAGCGACTAGGTTTTTTTTTGCAGCTTGCTGCCATTGGCTAATAAACTCAGGCGAAGCATAGGCTAGATCTGAGCTTTTAATCCAATCAAAATAGGCATCCGGAGTTAATACCAATGACCAAGCTCTATCTCTTGTAGTTGTAATCACGTAGAGCGGGGTACCGGCCCAAATTGCAGATTCTTGTAAATTATCGAAGGGAAATCCCTGTCCTGGCAAGCTAACATGGAAAAAATCGGGTGCTGAATCTGGAAGCCCGCGCGCGAAACTATTATTCACAGCAATGGCTCGGTTTTCTGCCTTATAATCTAAGCTTTGCAGTGAATCTAAATTCATCGAGTATTTTAGTTTAGACCACCATTTTTGGCTTTGTTCTTTAAAATTTTCAGCATAATGGCGCTCGGAGTTTGCTTTGTTCTTATTATTAAAACTTTGCAGATTTTCTAGCTCTAAATTTTTGACTATAGGCAAAACAGCTCTAACTAGATTTTCTCCCCAGGGGGATAAACTTTGTGAGTCACTAGCAAAATAGTGGTTATAAAAGCGCTTTAGTTGCTGTTTTTGAAATTCTTCATTAACTAAGGGCTGAGGATAATCAGATGAATTGGGCGGAAAGAAGTCCTCAATATTCTGACTATATGGTTTGAGAGAAAAATCATGAATAGGAAGATTAATTGCCGATACGGAGTATGTAATGAAGCAAAGAATAGTCAGAGTTATTTTTTTAAACATTGCCCTAAAACCTCTATTTAAATCTGAGCAGGTATTATCAATTAATGCCTGTTACAGGGTTTATTCAAAGCCGAATAACAATTTTACCAAAATGATCAGAACTGAGCATCTTTGCATGCGCTAATTCGATTTGATTGAACTTGAATTCAGAATCTATTATTGGGGCTAAATCTTTGTTTAGCAAATAAGGTAGCCACTTTTGTTGAGCGATTGTCCAAAGTTTCGCTTTTTCTGCAATCGATTGTGGTCTTAAAACAAAGCCCATAATGCTTAATCGTTTTCGCATTAGACTAGCTAAATCACATCCTACTTGATGCCCTTGCATGCAAGCTATTTGTACTAGCCGGCCTTTTGTCTTTAATAATTTTAAGTGTTTTGGAAAGTTATCGCCACCAATAAAATCGACAATTAAATCGACAGAATTATCGCCCATCAGCTCTGCAAAGTTTTGAGTTTTATAATTAAACACTTCTGTTGCTCCCAACGCTTTTGCTTTAGCTATTTTTTCATGATTTGAACTGGTGCTATAGACTTTTGCCTTAGAAAGACTTGCCATCTGAATTGCAAAGCTCGAGATTCCGCTACCCGCTGCATGGATAAAAAAAATTTCATTCTTTTTTAATTCGCCGAGAGAAAAAACCGTAGCCTGTGTTGTCATTAAGGCTTCAGGAATGGCAGCTGCGTAGCCATAATCCCAATTATCAGGAATGATAGAGGCAAGTTGCTGTTCTACACAACAATAGTCTGCATAACCGCCGCCAGAAACCAAGCCATAAATTCGGTCACCGACTTTAAAATTGAGCACGGAGTTACCTAAACTGACCACATCACCCGCGACCTCTAAACCTGGTATCGTCGATTCACCAGGAGGAGCTGGGTATTTACCTTGTCTCTGCATCAAATCAGCACGATTCACTGCTGTTGCTCGTACTCGAATCAGGAGCTGATTCTCACGGCAAATTGGGACTTTTCCTTCATCAATTCGT
Source organism: Tatlockia sp. (assembly GCA_013697725.1). Lineage (GTDB taxonomy): Bacteria > Pseudomonadota > Gammaproteobacteria > Legionellales > Legionellaceae > Tatlockia. The sequence goes on along the minus strand of JACCWI010000024.1, from coordinate 252,962 downwards.
AATTGGTTATTGGAGCCGGGGTTGTCAATTGAAATGTAACGCATGTTCTGAGTTCCTCTTTAAATATAAAATCGAAAAACATCGCCAAATCAAAACCCTTCGTTATATACTTTCTCTCAATGCTCTAACTTGGTTTGTTGATGGCAAAATATACCAGGCATAAAAAATTAGCGTTTATCTTAGTTTTTCCTCAATTGCTAATTACGCTCCTGTTTTTTATTTGGCCTGCTTGCTCTGCGTTAATTCAGTCGCTTTTATTTAGTGATGCTTTCGGTCTGCATAGTCGTTTTGCTGGCCTTAGCAATTTTCTCGATTTATTGCGCGATCCTGATTATGGTAAAGCGCTGTTGGTAACTTTGTTTATCGCTTTTTTTATTACTCTCATTACGATGAGTGTAGGTTTGCTGTTGGCGGTTCTGGTGCAAAGTCGTAATAAAAGCCAAAACCTGTACAAGTCCTTATTACTGTGGCCTTATGCAGTAGCGCCTGCTATTGCTGCAATATTATGGCGATTTCTTTGCCAACCAACAATAGGGTGGCTGACCCATAGTTTAAATTTTTTTGGTTTTGAATTTAATTACCTTGTTCATCCCGCACAAGCTTTATTTGTTGTCATTTTAGCTGCCAGCTGGCAACAGTTTAGCTATAATTTTCTCTTTTTTTTCGCAGCCTTAAAAGCAATTCCTCAGCCAATTATTGAGGCTGCAATTATAGACGGTGCCTCAGGTTGGAAACGATTCTGGCAAATTATTTTTCCTTTGTTATCGCCAACAACTTTTTTTCTATTGGTAATGAATTTAATTTATTCTTTTTTTGATACCTTTGGGATTATCGATGTCATGACCAATGGTGGGCCAGGAAATAGTACGACAACATTAATTTATAAAGTTTATAAAGATGGCTTTATCGGTATGGATCCAGGCTCATCCTCTGCACAATCTGTTTTGTTGATGATAATTGTTATTAGCCTTACTCTTTTTCAATTTCGATTTCTTGAAAAGAGGGTGCATTACGAATGAGGAATTTAAACCGTTTAGTAGTTCACAGCTTATTAATTTGTTTTATTGTTTTATTATTTATTCCACTCTATTTAGCAATTGTTGCCGCATCCCATGAAGGTACTGCGTTGATGCATGCGCCTCTGCCAATCTTGCCTGGGAATTCTTTTTTTCACAATTTTAAAACAGTAATGGTTAGTGGACTTGCAGCAACCGGCGGCCAACCCATTTGGCAAATGCTTTTAAATAGTTTTTTCATGGCGGTATTAATTGCCGCTGGAAAAATTATGCTCGCTTTATTTTCTGCTTTTGCGCTGGTCTATTTTCAATTTCCTTGGAAAAGGCTATTTTTTGCTCTTATTTTTTCAACGATGATGCTACCCGTGGAAGTCAGAATAGTGCCCACTTTTCAAGTGATTGCTTCTTTCGGCTGGCTCAACAGCTTTGCCGGCCTCAGTCTTCCATTAATGGCTTCAGCTACTGCAACCTTTTTATTCAGGCAATTTTTTAAGACTATCCCCCAAGAATTATCCGATGCTGCTAAATTGGATGGGGCAGGTCCTTTACGATTTTTTTATGATATCCTTTTGCCCTTATCCAAAACGCAGATTGCCTCTTTGTTTATCATCCTTTTTGTTTATGGGTGGAACCAATATCTTTGGCCCTTAGTGATAACAACAGATACGAATATGGCTACCATTGTGATGGGTATTCGCTATCTAGCTGGTGTTGCTGATCAGATCCCACAATGGCATTACATAATGACCGTCGCTTTAATTGCTTTGCTTCCGCCTTGTTTGGTGGTAATTACTATGCAACGCTGGTTTGAAAAGGGGTTAACGCATTAATGGCAACAGTAAATTTAATCGGCGTGAGTAAGTATCATGGTCAACAACTTATCTTAGATAAAGTTGATTTAAATATAGAGAAGGGTGAGTTTGTAGCCGTTGTTGGTCCCTCCGGTTGTGGCAAGTCAACACTATTGCGTCTCGTTGCCGGTCTTGATACGGTGAGCGATGGGAAGATTTTGATTAATAATCAATGTGTTAATCAGATAGCCCCCTCAAAGCGAGACATGGCGATGGTTTTCCAAAACTATGCACTCTATCCGCACATGACTGTTTTTGACAATATGGCCTATGGCTTAAAAATGCGTGGCATGACAGCAAAACTTATCCTTCAAAAGGTTAGTGAAGTGGCCGCATTGCTACAAATAACCGATTTTCTTAAGCGTAAACCAGGAGCACTTTCTGGCGGACAGCGACAACGAGTTGCCATGGGGCGAGCTATAGTTCGCTCACCGGCTGTATTTTTATTTGATGAACCTTTATCAAATCTCGATGCTAAATTACGTACAGAAATGCGTCAGGAAATAAAAAAATTACACCAGCAATTAAACACAACTTCACTTTATGTAACTCACGATCAAACTGAGGCTATGACTCTCGCTTCACGTATTTTGGTTTTAAACAAAGGTCTGGTCGAGCAAATTGGAACGCCACAAAATTTATATCAACAACCCGCTTCGCTTTTTGTAGCTGGATTTACAGGACATTATCCAATTAATTTTATCCCTGTAGAAGTTGATTTAGCGAACCAAAAAATAATAACCTCTTTCGGTATAGAACTTTCTCTTCCAGTATTGTCTGAACCACTTTCATCTAATGAAGCGCTTATATTGGCAATAAGACCTGAACACCTTACCGTTGCAACCAAGGATCAAAAAAGTCAAATTTCAGTTAAAGTGGTTTATGTTGAAGACATGGGCGCAGATAAATTAATTCAAGTCCGAAGCTTGTGCGGCCATGCACAGTTTGCCGTCCGGGTATCTGCTGATACTGAAATTATTGATAATCAGTTAAATCTTGGGCTTGTGGTTAATAAGGCAAATCTTTTTAACCAAAAAACAGGCCTGCGTTTAGGAGGATGGTATGACTGAAAAAGGTAAAAACTTAAGAGCTATTGATAAGCCTGTCTATCGCTATTGGCAGGCTTTATACCGGTCTTTTTTTGATAGCAGACTCTATGTTGACGTTGCAAAACGTTGGAAAGGTTTTGGTTTTATCTATTTATTCTTATTAATAGCCCTTCTTTCTTTGCCTTTCTCTTTGCGAGTCCTTGCAGAATTTAATACTTTTTTTAATAAAGAAATAGTACAACCGATGTTAGGTCTGCCTACTTTATATATGCAAAATGGTAAGGTTTCGATAAATCAACCAATGCCTTATATTGTTAAAAATTCATCTGGCCAGGCAGTAGCCATTGTGGATACCACTGGAAAGATCAGTACCCTGGATGGAACCTATCCTAATTTAAATATTCTAGTGACCCAAGATAAACTTTTTTTGCGCTATCCCATGCCAAAGTTTTTCTTTAACACGACAACGCCCGAAGCTACCAGTAATGACGTGCAAATCTACCCCTTTAGTCAAGAAGGGAACTCGGTTTTTGAAGGGAAAGAGTGGGTCAAAAAATCAGGAGTCTTAAATCTTAAAATTTTTTTTGGCGTACTACTTTTTCCTACCATTATCTTCGTTGCTACAAGTGTGTTTGCTGTTTTTATGTTGGTCTTTGCTTTAATGGGGCAGTTTATAGCACAATTATTTTTCAAAACCTCCTTAAGTTATAAACAAGCCTGCCGCCTGTTAATTGTTAGCATGACTCCCTTCCAATGGATTTTTTGGCTTGTAATGACTCTGGCTCTATTTTACAGCAGCTATTCTCTAATTTTACCGTTATTGATGGCTAGTTATTTTTGCTATGCAGTATTGGCTGTTAAGCGTGATAGTCAGAAATTGGTGCATAGTTGAAAAATTTAATTCACTTTGCTCATGGAAATGGTTTTCCTTCACCCTGTTACAAGCAGTTGTTAACAGAACTTGAGGCATTTTTTGATATTTGTTATATCGATAAAATTGGACACGATATTGAATTTCCAGTAACGGATAATTGGCATTATTTAGTTGATGAACTCATTAATAGCGTGAGAACACAAGCAACAGAACCCGTTATTGCTATGGGTCATTCCTTAGGCGGTGTATTAAGTTTACTTGCGGCTATTGAACAGCCTTATTTATTCAAAGCTGTTATCTTGCTGGATTCACCTCTGCTTGGTCCTTTAAAATCAACCCTGTTGCGTCTAGCCAAACGGTTTGGATTCATTGATACAATTACGCCTGCCGCTCGTAGTCAGGGGCGAAGAGAATCTTGGCAAACACGAGAGCAGCTCATTGCTTACCTTAAAACAAAAGAGCTATTTAAATCATTCAGTAATGAATGTTTGCAAGATTATATTGATTACGGTATGAATAAAACTGAGAGAGGTTATGAGCTTCGTTTCGATAGGGATATCGAATATTCTATCTATCGTACAATTCCCGATCAACTAATTAACTATGAGGGTAGATTATTTTTACCGGCGGCGCTCATTTATGGCGATAAATCAAAAATAGTTAGAGCTTCAGAGCGTTGCTACATGGCAAAAAAATTTCACATTCAAAGTTATGAAACGCAAGGAAGTCACATGTTTCCCATGGAGCATCCTTATCAAGCAGCGGAGCTTATCTTAAAAGTTCTGGATGCTATAATAATCGAATAAGGATAAGCTCTAATCTAGGCTAAATACTGTTTAAAGGAGAGAAAATAGTGTTGCATAATTTATTACTTCTAGGAGTAGTCTCCCTGGCAATTTTATTATTGACCAAGCAAGCATCCTTAATCGTCTGGTCAATTACCTTTGCAATGGTTGCTTTATTATTTGAACGTTATGGTTCACCAGCGGTTATTACTCAAATTCTACTAGCTACAATTTTTACGGTTTTAATTTTATTTACCGTTAAACCCTTACGTAGAAAATTAATCTCTCAATATCTATTCCAAAAAGTGGCTAAAGTAATGCCCTCCATGTCTTCAACGGAGCGAGAGGCCTTAGGCGCTGGTACTGTAGGTTGGGAGGGCGATTTATTTAGTGGCAATCCCGATTTCAAAGTATTGCTTAGCGCCCCGGTAGTAAAACTCACCGCAGAAGAGCAAGTTTTTCTTGATGGTCCTGTTAATGAGCTTTGTCGCATGATTGATGATTGGGAGATCACTCATGTTCTTACTGATATGCCACCAGAAATGTGGCGTTTTTTAAAAGAGAAAGGATTCTTTGGTTTAATAATACCCAAAGAATATGGTGGGCATGATTTTTCCGCAACCGCGCAAATGACTATTCTGGCAAGAATTAACGGTCGCTCTATAACGGTAGGCTCTACTGTTTCGGTTCCCAATTCCTTAGGACCGGCAGAACTATTATTAAAATATGGTACTCAAGAGCAAAAAGATTTTTATTTACCCCGCTTGGCCGATGGTCGTGAAATCCCCTGTTTTGCATTGACTGGGCCGAACGCCGGCTCCGACGCTGCCTCCATTCCAGATAAGGGTATTGTTTGCTACCAAGAACTTAATGGTCAAAAAATATTAGGCCTCCGTTTAACCTGGGATAAACGTTATATCACGCTATGTCCTGTTGCTACTGTTATAGGTTTGGCATTTAGGCTTTTTGATCCCGAGAATATCCTGGGTAAAGGAAAAGATGTGGGTATTAGCTGCGCCTTAATCCCCGCAAATACGCCTGGAGTAATTAAAGGCAGGCGGCATTTTCCCTTAAACACAGCTTTTTTAAACGGTCCTACCCAAGGAAAAAATGTTTTTGTACCTATAGATTCTTTAATCGGCGGTCCAGCAATGGCCGGTTTGGGATGGCGAATGTTGATGGAATGTTTGAGCGCAGGTCGTGCAATTTCCCTACCATCAAGCTCAGCAGGAGGCTCGCAAGCCGCAGCGTTGGCTTGTGGAGCTTATGCTGGTGTACGAAAACAATTTAATCTACCGATTGCTCAGTTTGAAGGTATTGAAGAGCCACTGGCGCGAGTTGCAGCAAACGCTTATATAATTGATGCGGGTTTGACAATGACAGTTGCAGCAATTGATAGTGGTGCAAAACCATCGATTGCAGGTGCAATTTTGAAATACCATACAACAGAACGTGGACGTCAGGTGGTTATGGATGCCATGGATATCCACGGTGGTAAAGGCATTTGCCTGGGCCCCAATAATTACCTTGGACGAGGCTATCAAAATACGCCAATTGGCATCACTGTCGAAGGAGCAAACATTCTAACCCGCAACCTAATTATCTTTGGCCAAGGGGCAATCCGCTGCCATCCTTATATTTTTCTTGAAATGGAAAGTATTAAAGAGAAAAACCTAAAAGCCTTTGATGCAGCTTTTTGGGGACATACCAGTTTTGTTCTTGCAAACCTTACTAAATCCCTAATTTTTGCTTTCACGGATGGATATTTTATTTCTGTACCTAAGAGTACCGCAAAACGATATTTTCAGCTTGTACATCGTTACAGCACAAACCTAGCCTTCCTAGCTGATTTTTCAATGATGGTCATTGGCGGCGGATTAAAACGCAAAGAGATGATTTCTGCGCGTTTAGGAGATGTTTTATCAAACCTATACCTTATTTCTGCCGTACTTAAACGGTTTCACGATGAGGGAGAGCCTCCTGCGGATTTAGCCTTGGTCGAATGGTCTTGCCAGGAGATGTTTCATGAATGCGAACTTGCCATTCGTGGTGTTATCAGCAATTTCCCTCATCGTTGGGCACGTCTAATCCTTAAGTTTTGCCTACAACCTTTTGGTAGCCAAAGATTGAAGCCTTCTGATTTATTAAGTCAAAAATTAGCCCATATTCTTACAGAGCCAAATGAAACCCGCACTCGTCTTACACGATTTGTGTTTAAAGAGCCTGTTGTTAACTGTCCTTTGGGTCGATTAGAAGATACCTTTATAAAACTTTGTGCAGCTGAGGATCTGGAAAAAAGAGTAAATCGAGCAGTGAAAGAGGGTGCTTTGCATTCTTTAACACTGCTTGAGCAAATTGATGAAGCTGAAGAAGCTGCAATTCTAACTGCTAAAGAAGCGGAACAATTAAAAGAAGCTGAGTTAGGGAGGCAGAAAGTTATTGCAGTGGATGATTTCGCTGATGAAGACTTACGTAGACAATCTATCGATTATTTTTTTAATCAAGTAAAAACCCGATCAAAAGATGAAGATGACGTGATGAGAGAAACCGTTTAGCCCAATGCATGACAGTTCTCAGTATCTATTCGCTTTAGCAAAGCGCTAACCATGGATTCTGTGGACAGTCATGATAGAAATGCTCTTGGCAGTTAAAATTCACGCCATAAAATCGCCGAAATTGTTGCCTGGTCTTGAAGAACCTCAGCAATATCTTCTATAGCTGCGATTGGGACTTCATTAACTACAAGATGGTAACTAAGACTTCGTCCGCTTTTAGCAAGAATGTAGCCTGCAATAGCCTGTCCTTTTAACATAGTGCCGACACCATAGGTTCCTGTTTTAGCCCATACCTTTCCTGTCGCTCCTATTAGTAAAGGCTTAGACTTAAAATTTGAGGCTAAAGCTAGAGTCCCATCAACGCCTAAAATAGGTAGGGCATTTAAAAAGGCTTGAAAATCAGGAAATTTTCGTAAAATTTGTAACCATTTAACAACTGCTAAAGTGGTGGCTTTTGATTCACCACCGCCGCTACCATCAACAAAGTAGAATTGATTTTCTGGAATGCCATATTGCTTACTGAGAAGCTTCTTTTCAATGGCTAGGGTATCAGGAATGGAATTAACACCTTGTGTTAATCCATATAAAAGAAACACTGTATCAGAGCCGATGTTATAACTAACTTTCAAAATATATTTAGCATACTCTGAAAAAGGGAGTGACAATAATTCAGTAATTGGGACTCTTTTCTCACTCGTAACTGCTGGATTGATAGCTACGGCCTTCGAGTTTACTTTAATGCCAGCCTTTATAAGTGCTTCAATAAAAACGGTGCGAGCATAATTAGCCGGTTCAACGATTCTAAAGGTTTGCACCAAGGGAAGCTTTTTAGAAAAAGGAGGTAAATAATCACTTGGTAAAGATCCACTAACATAACCATTACAGGTAGTTTTTCCTATACAAGCAGGGAAAGCTGGATCTAATTTAAAGCTGGCTTCTGTATGTGGATTGGAGGTTGTAAGTGTGGATTTAACGCTAAATGCTGCCGATTGAGGCCGAGAATTCACATTAGCTAAAGAACCAGGAAGTGATGGAGTTATAGACATATCAATCACATCGTCATTAACAAAAATAGCGCTTACCTTGAATTGATCATGAAAATTAAAAGGTGGGAAGAGACCATCATCAATAATTACCTCACCTTTTATCTCGCGAATACCAAAATCGTGAATTTTTTTAGCAAGCGAATGATACCCGGCTAGCGGATCTGGCGAGGTAAGAATGGCCGTGCCAAGTGAATTTGCTTCGTTATGATCAAAATCGGAGTAGGCAATTGTATTATCAGGTTTTGTTCTGCCGCCCATTGTTAAATCGCCAGATGCCTGCAAAATTAAATTACCTTGCAACAATCCATTTTTAAGAGTGCCTTGGTAACTTACTGGAGTTTTAAATTGATAGTTGGCCCCAAGTTGACTAAGAAATTCACCAATTGTAAAAATTTTTCTTACAGAACCAATATAAAATAGTTTATCAGAGTTAAGATCTACTAATAGCTCTCCCGTGTTTGAATCAACGACCCTTAATCCCCAAATCGACTTTTTATATCTAACTTTGGAAAAAATAGCGTTAATCTCTGGAAATTTAAGACTTAAAAACCTTAATTTCTGAGGACTTATTAAAGCTGAATCAGTGTTTTGAGGGACAGGAGGATTTTGTTCTACAGAACTGGCAAAGGACTGGGTTATAAAGTATACCGTTAATAAAATCCCAATAAATCCTCTTGAAAATTGTGTCATATAATCCCTAGTTCTTAATTTAGATCAAGTATTACTAAATTCCTGATTTCAAAAATCAAAAAAATGCTAGTTAAAATGCCCATTAGAAGTTGCAACTATTTGATTTTATATTAAATAGATCAAAAATTTCTAGCTAAAATTTAACAAAATTCTCATTTTTAAACACTATAGATCGCATAATATGTTCTATTATTAAAGTAATTGCTTAATTGTAATGCTAAAAAGAGTTGCTTAAGCTAAAAAACTATAAAAATAGGGGAGAGCAATGTTCTCTAATGTCAAGCTAGGTTTGATTCCAATCTTGATTAGCACTGTTGTCATAGCAATCATGATTTTTAGTCTTTATGTGACAGTGAAATACCAATCTCCTGAGCAATATAAAAAAACGCGCCTCCATGTTTTTTTTACTACTCTGGCATCTGTTGCAATTATTTTTGTGGGTATGAATATAGTACTGACCTCACTATCTTTTCAATATAACCAGAATTTTTCTCGTCTAACCAAGACCAAAGAAGCGATTGATAAATTAGCACTATATCCTAATCAATTACTTATAAATCTTCATAATCTGAGACACGAGTTTGTAGCTGGATTTTTTATGACCAATCTAGAACTCTATAACAAGTATATTAAAAAGGAGGATAAGAAAACGGACTTACCCTTTAATACTATAATAGAAGAACAATTTGTGGCTGATGTGATGATTCAATCCTGGGAAGATTGCTTAACCTATCGAAAATATGATTTAACGCCCATGGATGTTTGGATACAAACCTTTATTCTTTGGGCACAAAACCCTTACTTCAAAGCTTACTACGATAAAATGATCTTTGCTTATAATCCAACAACCAAACAATTTGGGGATCTTTTATTTGAATATGCAGCAACAATTCCTGTACCTACTAAAGATTTAACAATTTATGCTAAAACAATTGAAAAATTAACCCATGATCCAAAATATATTGCTTTAATTAAAACTTTAAATTAGAGATAAAGTCTCCTAGTCGAACATTTAATCCTTAAAAAGCTAAAAATTAAGCTTTTCGAGGATTAAATGTACGCAGGAGTCGATATTTACTTCGCACAATAATACAATACTACCAGTATAAACTTGACTGGGCTAAGCCTAATGCTTAAGACAAAATTATTTGTTCAGTGCAAAGGATTTAAGCCTCTTCCAAGGCCTCATCGGGCATTGTCACATTAAGCTCAAGCACTGCATTGTCACCCATGCGCTCAAGGTTAACTATGACTTGATCTCTATTAATCTTAACGTATTTTGCAATTACCGCTATAATTTCTTCCTGAAGTTTTGGCAGGTAATCTGGAGTATTCCGTTGGGAACGCTCGTGTGAAATAATAATTTGCAATCGCTCCTTAGCTACAGAAGCGGTGCTATTATTACGTTTTCTCAAATAGCTAAATAGGCTCATGCTGGCACGTCCTCCCTGTTTTTACCAAATATCCGGCGAAGTAGTCCTTTCTTCTCATTGGATACAAATTTCATTGGTCTGTTTTCACCAAGAAAACGCGCGATAGCATCTTGGTAAGCTATACATGCATCACTGGATTCATCCAGAATAACAGGAGTTCCAGTATTTGATGCTTTAAGTACAGCTTTGGATTCAGGAATAACTCCAATTAACGGAATAGCAAGAATTTCTTTTACATCTTCCACCGAAAGCATCTCACCTTTAAGTACGCGTTCGGGATCATAGCGAGTTAATAAAAGATGCTCTTTAACGGGTTCCATATTCTCAATAGCTCGTCTGGATTTAGATGCCAGTATACCTAGAATCCTGTCAGAATCTCGCACAGAGGAGACCTCAGGATTAGTTACTACAATCGCATGATCTGCAAAATACATGGCCATATGAGCGCCTGTTTCGATACCTGCAGGAGAATCACAAACAATAAATTCGAAATCTTTTGCTAATTCATCTAGGACTTTTCCTACGCCCTCAAGTGTTAAAGCGTCTTTATCACGAGTTTGAGAAGCAGGTAAAATGAAAAGATTAGGAACGCGCTTATCCTTAATCAAAGTCTGATTAAGATTAGCTTCACCATTGATTACATTGATAAAATCATAAACAACGCGACGTTCGCAACCCATGATTATGTCAAGATTTCTGAGACCGATATCGAAATCAATAACAACAGTTTTATGTCCTAGCAAAGCAAGACCTGATGATATAGCTGCAGAAGTAGTAGTTTTACCTACTCCACCCTTACCCGACGTTACAACAATAATTTTAGCCAACGCGGAACCCTTATTATTTTTAGGTTAAACATTGCACTCAGTTTACACGCTATTGTTTGATTAATTCAAGCGTCAACTTGTTCAAAATAGGAATTAATTTTTTTAAAAAAATTCAAGGATTTTTAGGGATAACAATTTAGTCATAAAGTGGAACAAGCGCTTAATTTAACCGGCAAAATGCCTTATAACCTGGCATTTTAAAGTTACTTTTCTTGAATAAATCACTATTATCAATGCTTTACCTAAACTAGTTCAGAAAATTGGTCCGTTTCATTGAGTTTTTGCAAACAAAAGGGCTTAGAATTGTTATAAGCCCCTTTTTAATGGATTTTATCAATACCAACCATTTGAACCACAGCAACCACCATAAGAGCTCACATTGCAACAAGAGGTGCAGGTGGAATAACCGCAGTTAGAAAATCCACAACCAGATACAGTCGCGGTTGATGCAACTATGAGTACAAGCATGAGTATTTTTTTCATGAGTGCTGTCCTTTCTTTTTGTTATTAACACTAAAATTATAAGCAAAGATTTAAAAATATACAACCTGAACTAAAATTAAATTATAAGATTGATATTTAGGCAAATTTATCAGTAATTTAATTTAAAATTGTTAGAATTTATCAATAATCAGCTAACAATACTTCCTCATCCTTTATATTAATTGTATAATGTTCGGTTAATTAAATCCTAGGAGTGTGCTATGTCGATTTTAATTGTGCAGCAAGCACTGACATTTGATGATGTATTGTTAATACCTGCCCATTCAATTGTCTTACCTAAGGAAGTCTCTCTCAAAACTCAGCTTACATGCGAGATTCAACTTAATATCCCTCTTATTTCAGCTGCAATGGATACGGTAACTGAAGCCCGTTTAGCCATTGCAATGGCGCAAGAGGGTGGAATTGGTATTATTCATAAGAATATGAGTATTTCCGCTCAAGCGGATCAGGTTCGTAAAGTTAAAAAGTTTGAAAGTGGAATGGTTAAAGATCCAATTTCCATAACCCCCGATGTGTCGGTACAAGAACTACTTGAAGTAATGGCTAAACATAACTTCTCCGGTGTTCCCGTTGTCGAAGGAGATTTATTAGTTGGCATCGTCACTAGCCGGGATATCCGATTTGAAACCAATCTTTCCTTACCTGTCTCAGATGTCATGACGCCTAAAAATCGCTTGGTTACCGTAAATGAAGGGGCTAGTCGTGAAGAAGTTCGTGCTTTATTGCATAAACATCGCCTTGAAAAATTACTTGTGGTAAACAAGGATTTTAAGTTAAGAGGCCTTATAACCGTAAAGGATATTCAAAAAGCTAAAGAAAATCCTTTTGCTTGTAAAGACAGTTCAGAACAATTACGTGTAGGTGCTGCAGTTGGCGTTGGAGAGGGCACTGAAGAACGGGTTGCAGCTTTAATAGACGCAGGTGTAGATGTCCTTGTGGTCGATACCGCCCATGGTCATTCAAAGGGCGTTATAAATCGAGTAAAGTGGATTAAGCAGCATTTTCCTGACATTCAGGTGATTGCAGGAAACATTGCTACCGCTGCTGCTGCTCTGGATTTAGCAAAAGCAGGCGCTGATGCGGTTAAAGTAGGTATAGGTCCCGGTTCGATTTGCACCACGCGAATTGTAACAGGGGTGGGTGTCCCGCAGATTTCAGCTATTGCTAATGTAGCGAAGGGGCTTAAAGGCAGAATTCCAGTCATCGCTGATGGTGGCATTCGGTTTTCCGGTGATATTTGTAAAGCACTGGCAGCAGGAGCAGATACGGTAATGTTAGGCGGCATGTTTGCCGGAACTGAAGAATCTCCTGGCGAAATTGAACTTTATCAAGGTAGAACCTATAAAAGTTACCGCGGCATGGGTTCCATTGGTGCAATGTCCCAAGCCCAAGGCTCAAGTGATCGCTATTTCCAGGATACAAGCCAAGGTACCGAAAAACTTGTTCCAGAAGGAATTGAAGGCCGTGTTCCCTATAAAGGTCCGGTTCAAACTATTATCCATCAAATGATGGGTGGTTTACGATCATGCCTAGGTTATACCGGATGTAAAACCATTGCGCTTCTCCACAAAAACGCAGAATTTGTTCAAGTGACCAATGCGGGTATGCGGGAATCGCATGTCCATGATGTCAGCATTACTAAACAAGCTCCCAATTATCAAGTTGATGAATAAAATGACCAATATTAAACAGCAGCCTCTTTTAATTTTTGACTTTGGCTCACAATACTCGCAATTGATAGCTCGACGCGTACGCGAATTAGGCGTTTATTGCGAAATTTATCCTTACGATACTGATAGTGCCAAGCTCCAGGCACTTTCCCCCTGCGGCATAATCTTATCCGGCGGCCCTTCAACGGTCACGGCAAAAACTAATCCCACCGCCCCTGATTGGATCTTCGCATCAGGATTACCTATTTTAGGTATTTGCTACGGTATGCAAACCATGGCGATGCAGTTGGGGGGTGAAGTAGAATCTTCTACGCTGCGGGAATTTGGCTATGCAGAATTAGGTCTTCATGAACACAGCCTGCTGTTAAAAGATATTGAAGACCGGACTACAGAAAAGGGTAAAGCTTTGCTCGATGTCTGGATGAGTCATGGCGACAAGGTCACTGTACTACCACCTGGTTTCAAAGTCATTTGTGAAACCAAAAATGCCCCAATTGCAGGTATGGCTGATGAGTTGCATCACTGGTATGGTCTCCAATTTCATCCCGAGGTAACTCATACAATTCAAGGGTTAATAATTCTACAGCGCTTTGTGGTTGATATTTGTAAAGCTAAAACTAACTGGACTCCTGAAAATATCATTGAACAAGCCCTAACCACTATTCGAAAACAAGTAGGACAGGATCATGTTTTGTTGGGACTTTCAGGTGGAGTTGATTCTTCGGTCGTAGCTGCATTATTAGAGCGCGCGATTGGTGATCAATTAATTTGTGTCTTTGTTGATACTGGATTGCTGCGGTTAAATGAAGCATCACAAGTGATGACAATGTTTGGCGAGCATATGGGTATTCGAATTATTGCCGTCAATGCTGAGGAAAAGTTTTTAAACGCTTTGCAAAACGTCGATTGCCCAGAAACCAAACGAAAAATTATTGGTCGAACCTTTATCGAAATTTTTGATGAGGAGGCACAGCGCTTACCCAAAGTAAAATGGCTAGCGCAAGGCACAATTTATCCTGATGTAATAGAATCAGCCGCGACTCATACCAATAGTGCTGCAGCTGTGATTAAGTCCCACCATAATGTAGGTGGCCTACCTGAAATTTTAAATTTAAAATTACTTGAGCCTATTAGAGAGTTATTTAAAGATGAAGTGCGTAAAATTGGTTTGGAATTAGGTTTACCCTATACCATGGTTTACCGCCATCCTTTCCCCGGCCCCGGATTAGGCGTTCGTATCCTAGGTCAAGTTAAGAAAGAGTATGCAGACATTTTGCGCCATGCCGATGCTATTTTTATTGATGAGCTTTATGCAGCGAATCTGTACCAAAAAGTAAGTCAGGCTTTTGCTGTTTTTTTGCCGGTGAAATCGGTGGGTGTAATGGGTGATGGCCGTCGTTATGATTTTGTAATCTGTCTTCGCGCAGTTGAAACAGTAGATTTTATGACCGCACACTGGGCTCAACTTCCTTGGGATTTTTTGGCGAAAGTATCAAACCGTATAATCAACGAAGTAGCAGGTGTATCGCGCGTGACCTATGATATATCTGGAAAACCACCAGCAACCATCGAATGGGAATAAGCATTCAGCAATGACTGATTTGTTTTGGATGAGACAAGCCTTTGAGCTAGCCTTAAAAGCTAAAGAGAGTGGCGAAGTTCCAGTTGGAGCTGTCTTGATATCTAAGGATAACCAGCTACTCGGCCAAGGTTTCAATCAAGTAATACAAAGCCAAGATCCCTGTGCTCACGCGGAGCTAATTGCTATTCGTGAGGCGGCAGCAGCCCTTAAAAATTATCGTCTTTTAAATACCACTCTCTATGTGAGTTTAGAACCCTGTGCAATGTGTGCCGGTGCTTTAGTGCATGCTCGTGTATCTCGCTTGGTTTTTGCTACCAGAGATTTCAAAGCAGGCGCTGCTGGCTCAGTTTATAATTTATTGAAGGGTTACCCTCTAAACCATCAAGTTCAGATTGATGAGGGCATTATGCAGCAAGAATCTGCTAAATTATTAACAGATTTTTTCAAACTCCGCTTGTGAAATTTTATCCTTCAATAATTAATTAATAAAACACTTTATTTTGTTGTATTGCGTTAGCATAGGTATAAGCAGCCTTGAGCTGTCCAATCATGTTAAAATGGCAGACATCAAAACGTTCACTAATGGGTATTAAAGCATCCGTATTAGCACCTAAATAAATATTATTTATTTCATCGGCAAAAGTATATTGGGCTTGGGCTATTGAGTTAAAGGGAAACCAGTTGTTGCCACAGAGTGTGGCAATAGCAAAATAGACAGGAGGTAATGATTTGTTAACTGGCCGAAGAGTCCGCAAAAGTGAATGGAATGATTCTATGTATTTTTCTTTCGTCGTATTAATGAGAAAATCGGTTTCACCTTGATGAAAGATGACCTCGGTTATCTTATAGCGTGTTTGAACTTCTGCCAAAATCGATTTTAGCAAGGTATTGAGATCTCCCCCTTGAGACCAGCGGTAAAGCATGGAGTTATTAATTCCGGAAGAAATAATGATAACTTTATCATAGATACTAAAATCAACGAGATTATCCCCAAGAGAGGTAAGAAATTCCCCTCCCTCACCTGACGCACCAAGTAAGGGCGATGAAGCTATATAACATTTCCCATTAAAATAATTAAATACCTTATTAGGATATAAAGTGGAAAATTTAACTTGGCCGTGATTGGCAATATTTGATTGGCCAATAGCAAGTAAAACAGCTGTGTTTTTATCTTGTGAAGGGCAGGCTACTTCTTGTTTTCCAGGATAACTAACAAGCCTTGATAAATCATCAAAAACAGCGCTGCTGCTTAAGGCCACAAAAGGATTGCAAAATACAATTCCAACAAGAAAAATAAATCTAAATTTGAAAAAAAAATTAGATTTGATAGCTTGAGTAATTAACATTAATCCTTAAATAATAAAGTTACAGTTTTTTTTAGAATTAACATATTTATCTTAAATGGATTACTATGTCTACCTAATCATTTCTAATTGATTATACTCAATGATAAAAATCGAAACCAATTAAAAAAACTATTTTGATTGCAATGAATTATGTTAATTCAGTAATCAATGCTAATTTTAAAAGTTTTTTTTCACTCATGTTTAATGGCTTATCATTAATAGTTGAGATGAAAAACATATCCTCAGCCCGCTCACCAGCTGTGGCTATTTTTGCATTATGTAAATGAATATTGAGACTTAGAAATACTCGGCTTATTGTGGCCAATAAACCAGGTTTGTCGGAAGTGATTAGAAATAATCGGCTCATATGATCGCCGTCATTCTCTTCACCAAATTCTATTAAAGGTTCTAATCTGAAATGAGCCTGGACACGTGAAATCCTACGCCGTGAAATAGCTGGTATATTTTTTAAATCCGCTAAATGAATTTCAAGTGCATTTTTTATTTCCAGAGCACGTTCATCTTTAAAAAAAGCATGATGCTGCTCATCAAGAATAATATATCTATCTAAATCAAAATTATTAGCACAAGTTAAAATTGTGGCCTCTTGAATGGTGGCATTATAATTAGAAAGTACAGTCGTGCTAATAGTAAATCGTTCATCACGATGCGGCATATAGATGAAAACCTCAGTACCACCTTGACTATGATGAGGTTGAATAAGCACTAAAGGAAAATGTTGGCATTCAATGATGGCTTTACTATGCTTTGCAATGACTTCGGAAGGTTCGTGTAGAAAGTACTTGTCTTTAAAATTTGCCCATAAAGTTTGTATAGCGTCTAAAGAAATTTTATTCTTGGCGAGTAAACTTAGCGCCTGTTCTTTGCGGATTTTTATTAAATCTGTTTCATCAAATTCTTGTTGCAATAACAGTTTAGCGGCACGATATAGCTCTTTAAGCAAAGAATCTTTCCAAGCATTCCACAGGTTTTGATTGGTAGCGCAAATATCCGCAACAGTTAGAAGATAGAGGTAGTCAAGATAGTCGGCATGAGGCAAAATGCTACAAAAATGTTGGATAGTTCTAAGATCATAGATGTCTTGGCGTTGAGCGGTTTGCGACATGAGCAAATGGTTGCGAACCAACCAAAGCAATAGCTCAGTTTCCTTAGCGTTAAGTCTATGACGCTCAGCAAATTGAAAGGCATCCGCCGCGCCTAACTCTGAGTGATCACCGCCGCGCCCTTTAGCGATATCATGAAAAAGCGCGGCTAAATATAAAATCTTTCTATTTTCAATTTGCGGCATTAATTTAGTGGCCAGGGGGAATTGCGTGCGGTATTCATCTTTTAAAAATCGAGCCAGGTTACGAATCACAAATAAAGTATGCTGATCCACTGTAAAGACATGAAACAAATCATATTGCATTTGTCCTGCGACTACTCCAAAACATTCGAGGTAGCGATCTAAAACTCCATAACGATTCATATGGTGTAAAGCAATATAGGGATCATCTGTTTCAAATAAAGCTAAAAAAATCTCTGTTGCTGACTTCGATTGACGAAAATTTTGGTCAATTAAATAAAGGTATTGCCTAACTAAACGAATTGTCGAGGTTCGAACACCTTTAATATCGGGTCTTTTTGCTAACCATAAAAAGAGCTCAATTAAAGCTTGAGGTTGTTGTATTAAAACATGGCTAGATCTAATTTCGATAAAGTTGTTTGACAAGTGAAAAAGGGGAGATAAGGGAATGATTTGCTGTTTGTGATGATAAATAATTTCTTCAGTAAAGCATTGCAGTAACATCTCATTCAATTCTCGACTTCGCTTAATAATTTTAAAATAGGCTTTCATGAATTGTTCGATTGCTAAGGACTGAGAATTATCTTTAAAGCCAAAGAGAGTAGCCAGCTTTACCTGATAATCAAATAATAAGCGTTCTTCTTGTTTATCCGCCAAGCAATGCAAAGCAAAGCGTACTTGCCAGAGATAGAGTTGGCAGTTAATTAGTTCTTCATGTTCCTTATCAGTGATAAATCCGCACTTCAATAAATCAGCAAATTTGTTAACACCAAAATGTCGTTTTGAGATAGCTAATAAAATTTGTAAATCACGTAAGCCGCCAGGCCCATTTTTTACATTGGGTTCCAAATTATAAGCGGTTTCGCCGTATTTTTTGTAGCGTTGTTGTTGTTCAAATTGCTTGGCAAAAAAATACTCATTGCTTGGCCAAATATGAATGGGATGTGTTTGATAAGCTAATTCATCCCTCAACGCGCTGGCGCCATAAATCAATCGCAAATCAAGAATGCTTGATATTACTGATAAATCTTGACTAGCAAGCTCGGAGCAAGCATCCACAGTGGTAATTTGATGGCTAACTTCCACCCCTGCATCCCAGCAATCTTGAATAAAAGCTTGGGCTTGTTGCATATGAGTCTTTGAAAATTTATGGTTATGAACCAAGAGTAAATCGATATCAGAATGAAGTTGTAACTCTTGCCGGCCGTAACTCCCCAGTGCTAAAAGACAAAATGAATCACAATCTTCGAGGTCGTTTTTACGTAAAAGTTCCCAGAGAAATTTATCGATAAAAGACACAAGTTTATGAGTAAGAAATTGAATATTTTTACCTAGACGAAAGTCTTCGCTCAATTCCTCTTTGAATTGTTTTATGGATAACTTTAAAGCAAGCTTATCGTTCTTCATTACGCAGAGTCAGGATTTCAACACCATCATCGGTTACAAGAAGAGTATGCTCCCATTGAGCAGACAAGCTATGGTCTTTCGTGACTACAGTCCACTGATCAGGAAGAAGACGAGTGTGATATTTACCAATGTTTACCATTGGTTCGATAGTGAAGGTCATACCCGCGCGAAGTATTTCTCCAGTCCCAGGCGTACCATAATGAAGCACCTGCGGATCTTCATGAAAAATGCGACCAATTCCATGACCACAATATTCGCGCACCACTGAACAACGGTTCGATTCGGCATGAGTTTGAATGGCATGGCCAATATCGCCTAAATGCACGCCGGGTTTAACCATTTCAATTCCAATAAATAGGCATTCATGCGCAACATTAACTACATGTTTGGCTTTTATAGAAGGCTCACCTATAAAAAACATTTTTGAGGTATCGCCATGATAACCCTCTTTTATAACAGTAATATCGATGTTTATAATATCGCCATTTTTTAGAGCTTTTTTACCCGGGATACCATGGCAAACCACATGGTTAATTGAAGTACAAATTGATTTAGGAAAACCATTATAATTTAAAGGCGCCGGGATGGCTTTTTGAATATTAACTATATAATCATGGCAGATTGTATTTAATTCATCCGTGGTAACACCTTCTAATACATATGGACCTATCATCTCCAGAACCTCGCCGGCTAATTGACCAGCGATCTTCATTTTTTTAATTTCATCAGGAGTTTTAATTGTAACTGCCATAATTTCTTCCAGAAAAGATGTTTACCAGGAAAAAGCGATAGTGTAGAAACTAAAGTTCATCTGTAAAAACCATATAGTAGCATAAGTAATTATAGGGGCAACAATTGAATTTATGTTCGACTTTTTCGGGATAATCGATGAAAACTTCTAATATAAATTGCTGATCTAAACCTATTATGATATAACTATCGCGCTTTTTAACTACACACATGCTTCGTCACATACGGTAGGGTCCCATAAAAAGGGTGTCGTATGGGAAGCGTGGAGGCCTAACCCTGGAGAGTAATAAATGAATGTAAGTATGCGAGAATTGCTTGAAGCCGGAGCTCATTTTGGTCATAGAACTCGATTCTGGAATCCTAAAATGGCTCAGTACATTTTTGGCTCAAGAAATAAAATTCATATCATCAATTTAGAAAAAACCATGCCAATGCTGAGTGACGTAATTAACTACGTGGGTCGCCTAGCTTCCAATAAAGCCAAAATTCTTTTTGTGGGCACTAAAAGAGCAGCTCAGGAAAGCATTCGTGAACAAGCTAAACGCTGTGGTATGCCCTATGTAGATCACCGCTGGTTAGGTGGTATGCTGACTAACTATAAAACAGTTCGTCAATCAATTTTTCGTTTAAAAGAATTAAAAGAATTACGTGAAAAAGGCGCTTTCGCTGGAATGATAAAAAAAGAAGCCCTTATGTTAACACGCGAGCTGGATAAATTAGAGCGCGGTTTAGGCGGTATTGAAGATATGGGTGGATTGCCTGATGCTTTATTCGTTGTAGATGTTGGTTTCGAACATATTGCCGTTGAAGAAGCGCGCCGCTTAAAAATCCCTGTTATTGGCATAGTTGATACTAACAACAGTCCAGATAACATTGATTATATAATTCCTGGTAATGATGATTCTATGCGAGCAGTTGAAATTTATGTTCGTTGTATTGCTGATGCAATTCTTGATGCCAAACACGGCAACACAGTGGGTGGGGCATCTTCTACAGCGGAGTTTGTTGAGGTTGCTGTTAAAGATAAAGAATCAGATAAAGCTGAAGATTAAAAATAAATGCTGAATCCTTAGGTTCAGCATTGTATAACTTGTGTTATTACACCCTGTTATTCAAGGTCAGCCCTAAATCTTAGCGGCTGAAAGTTAAATCCAGTCTTAAGAAGACAATAGAAACTGGCTCCAGCCTTTGCTAGTTTCTTTTCCAAGGAATCAAGGGGAGCGATTAAATTGTCAGTCTTTAATTTTAAAATCTAGTTCGGATGAATAAAAATAAAGTCTGTCCAAAATCAATCGTTCCTCTAACCTACCTATTTGCTTTGTGGAGGAATAAAATGTCGATAAGTGCAGCGTTGGTAATGCAACTGCGTGAACGTACGGGCGCAGGTATGATGGAATGCAAAAAATTTTTAATTGCTACAGATGGCGATATTGAATTAGCAATTTCAGAGATGAGAAAAGCAGGACAGGCTAAAGCGGATAAAAAAGCCGATAGAGTTGCTGCGGAAGGTATTATTGTAATGGTTCGTTCTTCTGATAATCGTACTGCAGTGATGCTTGAAATTAACAGCGAAACTGACTTTGTTGCGCGCGATGAGAACTTCACTGGTTTTGCCGAGACTGCGGCTCAAACGGCTTTAAATAGCTCGGTTGAAACGGTTGATGACCTCTCTAAAGAAATCTTAATGGGTACCAGTGGTACGGTTGAACAAGCAAGACAAGCTTTAGTAGCTAAAATTGGCGAAAATGTCAAATTGCGTCGCATGATCAGAATGAGCTGCGATGGTGTTATTGGAACTTACTTACATGGCACAAGAATTGGCGTTATGGTTGCCATAAACACTAGCGATGAAGCCTTGGCAAAAGATATAGCTATGCATATCGCCGCTAGTCGTCCGTTGGTAGTTAATCGTGAACAAGTGCCAACTGAGGCCATTGAAAACGAGCGAGATATTTTTACCGCACAAGCTCGTGAAAGTGGTAAACCTCAAGAAATTATTGATAAGATGATTGAAGGCCGCATTAATAAATTTATTGATGAAGTCAGCTTAATGGGTCAACCCTTTGTCAAAGATCCTAATAAAAAAATTAGTCAATTATTAAAAGAGAAAAATGCTGAAGTTAGTTCTTTCGTTCGCTTTGAAGTGGGTGAAGGTATTGAAAAGAAAGTTGATAATTTTGTTGAAGAAGTAATGGCTCAGGTTCGTGATCAATGATGAGTGAAAATCAGCCGAAATTAAAATACAAGCGCGTTTTATTAAAATTCAGTGGCGAAGCGCTGATGGGAAAAGTTCAATTTGGAATTGATCCCTCAGTGCTTGATCGTATTGCAAAAGAGGTTGCTGAATTAATTCGCATGGGTGTTGAGGTTGGTGTTGTAATAGGTGGCGGTAATCTTTTCCGTGGTAAAGCTCTTTCTGAAATAGGGCTTGGACGGGTTACCGGCGATCACATGGGTATGCTGGCAACGGTAATGAATGCCTTAGCTTTAAGAGATGCCTTGGAGCGAATTGATTTACCTGCACGTATTATGTCTGCGATTCCTATGTTAGGCGTGGTTGACCCCTATCATCGACGCAAAGCGATAACTCATTTACGCAATGAACATGTTGTTATTTTTGCTGCTGGGACAGGAAATCCTTTTTTTACTACTGATACCGCGGCTTGCCTGCGAGCTATTGAGGTCGGTGCTGATGTTGTCTTAAAAGCAACGAAAGTTAATGGTATATATTCAGAAGATCCTATCCATAACCCTAATGCAATTCGTTATGACTTTATAACTTACAAACAAGTATTGCAAGATGGGTTACAGGTAATGGATGCGACGGCTATTTGCTTATGTCAAGAACATGGGATGCCTTTACAAGTTTTTGATATGGCTGAGCCAAACGCATTGAAAAAAATTGTTCTCGGTGAACGTGTTGGAACTATAGTAGGAGCGAACAATGACGAATGATGTGATAAAAGACGCTGAACGACGTATGAAAAAAGCAGTTGAAAGTCTGCAACATGACTTAACTAAAGTTAGAACCGGAAGGGCGAGCGCAGGATTTTTAGATCATATTCAGGTTGATTACTATGGTAACATCACGCCTCTTAATCAAGTTGCCAACGTGAGTGCCACTGATGCACGTACCTTAACGGTGACTCCCTGGGAAAAATCAATGGTTGCTGCCATTGAGAAAGCCATTTTAAATTCTGATTTGGGTTTAAATCCTTCTACGCAGGGTAGCGCAATCCGTATCCCAATGCCGCCTTTAACTGAAGAGCGACGTAAAGAACTTATTAAAGTGGTGCGTCACGAAGGTGAGCAATCCCGAGTATCGGTTCGAAACATTCGCCGTGATGCCAATTCAACTTTAAAAGAACTTGTGAAAGATAAAGCAATCTCTGAGGATGATGAGCGTCGTGCCATGGAACTTGTTCAAAAACTAACTGACAAATACATAGCTGAAATTGATGCATCTCTTACTGAAAAAGAAAAAGACTTGATGCAAATTTAATTTGTTAAAGGTTTTTAGAGTAGCTGAGTAGGTTGAATCCTCTTCTCATATAGAGGAGGATTTGGTCAAGAATTTTATAATTATTCTATTCTCTTTTACACCCTCCCTAGGCTCCCTCAGCTTTCCGTATAATTCATTCTTAGCTTTTCAGGTTCATGCCATGGATATTGCAATGACTACTGCGGACAAGCTTAGTTAAGAACTAAATGTTGTAACTTTTCAAAATCTTTATCCAAAGCTTTAACAGCAGTACTAGCTTTGGTCTCACTAAACAAGCCGATGCGCTTATTCAGAATATAATTAAAAGTTAGAACTAAGGGATAAAGGACAATTAATGAGCTCAGGACTACAGCAATTTCAGCCCAAATATAATCAAAATCACGATGTATTTCTAAAGCCTTCTTGTTTTTTTGATCTAATTTTTGACAAATTGACTGGCAAGCTTTTAAGTTTGATTTAGATAAGCCTTGTGTATTATAAATAGCATTTAATGTCTCTTCTCTTAACTCCTTTACCGCCGCGCAGAGTTGTTTACCTTCTTGCTCCAAAGATGTTTTAAGAAGTGCTCTTCCCTTAGATTCTAAATGTTGACAATGATTTTCTATTTGATTAAAAATAATTTGTTTCTGATGATGTTCCCCGAAGACGACTATAGGAAAACTGAGATCATTAAGGTTGTTTTGGTTTAAAATAGTTCTGCATTTTATGGTTGCTAATTTGAGGGGTTTTAAATCATTGAGATGTGAATTTTGGATTGATTCTAATATTATTTTTTTCAGTTCTTTAGATAAATCAGGATTTATATCCTCAAGTTTTTTTAAAAAACTCATTAAATGATCAAGTGATTCTTGAGATGAAGAATTGGGTGAAAAAATCAGTTCATCTTTACAGAAACAGTTATAATAATCGCTGAGATTTGAATTGTTGTTGAGAGTGCATCGTATCTTTTTGGGTAGGTAAGGGATATCCCATAATGAGTTTATAATAGGGGCAATATATTTTTCAAAGTCCGGAGTTGGATTGCATGCTGAATAAGGTTTTGCGTGGCCATAGTCGATTATATTTAATTCATAATTAAAATTTGCATCATTTGCAGTGCATTTTTTATGCTCTATAGGGTTAATATTAATTAGAATATTGGATAAATGAAGATCATGGTGACCTATATTTTGCTTTATAACTTGTTCATCATAAACGTAGAGCAACGTTTTGGTTAGGGCGAGCCTATCAGCACGGCTTAAACGTTTTATATTGTTTCTTAGATAGGCTTTTAAAGTTTGTTCCCCGAGATTTCGCATAACCAAACGGCCATTTACTGGGGATTTTAGATGTAAATGTCTGAGTTTTTTTGATAAGGCATATTCTGATTCTGCATCAGATTTACCCTCTAATTTTACCACCCGATTTCTTTTGCTAATTTCTTTAAGATGAGTTTCTCTATTTTCACTTAGGGTGCAAGAAATTTTTTGAACAGAACCAAAGGAACCAGCCCCAAGTTTTGTTAGTCCTTCCATTTCATAAGCATAATCAACTTTAAAATTAGACTCTGCTTTAGAATTAGAACGTGGTCTAACAAAAACCAGGGCAGCAAATTTAAATTCCTTATCATGATAAGCAAAGATTTTTTCTTTCGGCCATTGTTCAACACCTATTTGACGCTCAGCTTCAAGAAAGTCCCAGATCCAGAGGTGTTTTTCAATATTGTTTGAATTTATAGTTAATATGCCCATAGCTTCTTGTATTTTCCATCAATATTAAGCAATTTTTGTGGTTAATTTAAGGTGTTAATTTAAACTGATAAATCTTAATGTTATATTAATATGATCATTGTACCATTAATAGTCATTATTTTTTAAAGTTAAATCGTTAAGCTATTAAATCAGAGATTGGTTAATTTAAAGAAAATTTTAATTGTTCAAAATTATCCTCAAGCTTCCTACCCTTTATCATACTTTTAGTTTGTGAAAAAAAACCAATTCGTCCATTTATACCATAGTTTATAGCAATGATTAGTGGATAAAGAACAATTAATGAACATACAATAAGGGCTAACTCTGCCCAAATATAGTTAAAATTCCGATGAGTTTCTAAAATATATTTGTTTTTTTTAAGCAAATTTTTACAGGATTGCTGACAGATTTCTATTTGGTTTTTTTGCGAAGCTTTAGGTGTATATATCGCCTCTAGAGTTTTAGAATTCAAATCATTCAATGCTTCACAGAGATTGTGACCCTCTTCATGGGCATGAGTGGGCAGAAAAAAATTTCCCTTTGCTTCAATATGCTGATAGTAATTTTCTATTTTATTATAAAGAGACTGCTTAGTGCTATCCGTATCAAATACTGCAATTGGAAAGCGGGGCGTATTAATTTTATTAATTTTTAATTGATTTAAACAGGATAAGACTCCTTTTTTTAATGGTTTCAAATCATCTTTCGTGGAAAGCTTCAGAGCCTCTGAGATTATGCTTCTCAATTGTGCAGCTAAATCTTGATGGGAACCTTTAAGCTTCTCAAAAAAACTTTCTAAATTATCGATCGGTTCTTGGCAGAGGGCAGTTGGAGAGATGAGCAAATCGTTAAAGCAATGCTGCCATTCACTAAATTTTAACATTCTTATCTCATCATTAAGAAGGTTTGCTATTCGCTGCGGCATTGATTTTGACTGCCATAGATCTTGTAAAATGAATAAAATACACGCAAAATCTGGGGTTTTGTCCGTCTCACTACTAGGGATTGTTCGTGCGAACGCATAGTCGATAATATTAACTTGATATTTGTTTTTAGAGTTAGCAGTAGTTTTGATAAGAATATTATTCCTATATAAATCATTATGGCCAATTTGAGGTTCAACTAACTGTTGGTTATAAGCTTGTAAAATAGCCTTAGATAAAGCAACCCTATCTGGAAGAGTCATAGAGCTTAGGTAATTGGATAGAAATTCCGTAGTAGTAAGCCCTAGGTTTTTCAAAACTATACGTCCTTCAGTTGGCTTTTTAATATGCAGATGAGAGTGAGCTTTTGATCTGGCATATTCATCCAGGGCAAAGGGCTGAGGTTGTTTTTTTATGACGCGACTCTTATTCTCTGCTTGAAAGCCCGCTTCATCTTTGCCTTGACTTAGAGTCACTAAACTCATAGCTACCGTCGCAAAACTACCAGAGCCTAAAATATCTGGGGATTCCATTTCGTAGGCATAACCGTGATTTTTTCTCTCTCTGACAAATATTGTTGTGGCAAATTGAAAATATTGATTTTGAAACTGATAAATATTCTGTTCTTCCCAAATTAAAATCCCTTTTTCACGTTCAGATTCGAGAAAATCCCAAATCCAGGGGTAATTTTTAATATTTTTAGAAGTAAGATAAAGGGACATAATATAAAGATATTCTAAAAGAGCCAAGATTATAGCTTAATTTTAAACCAGTTGTAAAATAATATATCGTTTACAGAATAGCCACATAGCCCCAATCTTTGAGCCAGGATAATTTTTTTATTTTATTGTTATTTTTTAAATTTTCCAAAAAAGGTTCAATTGTATTTGAGTTTTGCGCAAAAATTATTAGGTTAGAACTGCCAGGTATAGCGACACTCAGAGTAGCGCGATTGAATTGCTTTTGAATCTGCTGTAAAAGCTGAAAATGTTCTTTAGCATTCGCTGAATTTAATGCAAGTATTCCTCCAGGCTCTAACCTAAGTTTGCAATCTGCAAAAAAATTCCCTTTGTTGCATTCTATTGGAAAATGAGTATCTGTGAATAAATCAATAATGAGATGAGAAAAATTATATTCACTCCTATTTATAAACTGGCTTGCCTCCTCATTAATCAGGTCAATATTCTTTAAGCGATCGATCCAAAAAAAACGCTTTGCTACCTCAATGACTTCGACATTTGATTCAATAATGACTAATTCATATCCGTCAAGGAGCGGGGAGAGAGCATGAGCAGCTCCACCTCCTCCCAAACCAAGCATACAACAGTTTCGCGGGTGCAGTTGTATTGCTATGGTTAAAACTCGTAGATATTGAAGTTCAAATTTAGCCGGTCTATAACGATTTAAAACCGTTTGTAAGGCTGGGCTATTAAATTTTAACCAACGATACAAAGGATTTTGAAAAACACGAATCCCTTGAGAGGATTGATAAATACAATGCCCAGCGAAGGTTTTCCACATTTATTTTTGCTCGTATGAATAGTAGATTTGGCTTCAGTTTATCAGCTGGCTACGATCACCAATAGGCCTGACACTTATTATTAGTTAGATGTAAAGCAACTAAAGATAAGAAAGAAATTCTATCTAAGACCTTCTGCAAGTATCGTTACAAAATAGATATCTTCTTAGAATTCGCACTTTGAGTTATGATCAAAATAAGATAGTTAAAGCGCTTTAAAATTATTGGAGATTGAATGCGTCAAAGAATTGAAACAACGCATCCCGAGTGGCATCTAATTTTAAACAAGGCGCTTGATCGCGTGGATAAAACCTATCTCTTACAATTAGAAACGGATAAAACCTGGCTGCCAGGAACTGAGGCAATTTTTGCGGCCTTTAGCCTGCCTCTCCGAGAGACGAAGTATATTTTACTAGGGGAGTCTCCTTATCCGCGAGCTCGCTCTGCGAATGGTTACGCATTTTGGGATGAGGCGGTTGGTAATCTTTGGTCAGTTTCAGGTTTAAGCAAAGAAGTTAATAAAGCTACTTCGTTACGAAATTTGATTAAAATGATGCTGGTGTCTCGAGGTGATTTGCAGAATGATAGTTCTCAGGCTGCTATTGCCAATCTGGATAAATCAATTTATTGGCAAACAGCGGAGCAGTTTTTTTGTTCGTTAGTCAAAAAAGGGTTTTTAATGCTAAATGCTTCATTAGTTTATGCGGATGATAAGGTGCAATTTCATGCAAAGCACTGGCAGCCATTTATGCACAGCCTTCTTAGTCAAATGCATGAGGCTAATAATTCCTTGCAATTAATTTTATTGGGACGTGTTGCCAAGCAAGTGCCTGAAGTTAAACTTTTTACTTGCTTAATTGCAGAGCATCCCTACAATTTATCTTTTATAACCAACCCTAAAGTGTTGGCTTTCTTTAAACCTTTGGACTTACTAAACCGTCATGACTAATCAATCAAGCATCGATGCTCAAGAAATTGCTAAATTTGCCCAGCATGCTTCTCAGTGGTGGGATAAAGAAGGCCCCTTAAAAACTCTGCATGATATTAATCCAACTCGTCTTGAATTTATTACTAATCATCAAGATATTATACAAAAAAAAGTGCTTGACTTGGGCTGTGGCGGTGGGATTTTGACGGAAGCTATGGCTAAAGCCGGAGCTAATTTAACTGGGATAGATGTCGAAAATGAGGCTTTGGAAGCTGCAAAACTTCATGCCAAACAAAGTCAGTTGGCTATTAATTACGTTAATTCCCCGGTTGAATTTTATGAGGCTGAGCCCTTTGACCTTATAACTTGTATGGAAATGTTAGAACATGTCAAGGATCCTCAGCTAGTTATAAACCATTGTGCACGCTTATTAAAACCTGGCGGCTATCTTTTTTTATCGACAATTAATCGCAGTGTAAAAGCTTATTTATCAGCAATAGTTGCGGCAGAATACCTTCTAAAATTATTACCCCGACAAACCCATGATTTCGATAAATTCATTAAACCAAGCGAATTAGTGGCTATGATTCGCAAAGCTGGGCTTGAGTTTTGCGATATGGCAGGTATGTCTTACAATCCGATAAGTCGCAATGCTAAACTTCAACAATCAGTCGATGTAAACTATTTGGTTTCTTGTTTTAAACCCTGATTTTTTTTATTTGCATACCGTTCAATATAACGTTTCTGAGCATATTTAGCCTGTTCCTCAGTTACACAGTCGATTTCATTACCAAATAAATCAACTCGCGCCGCATCGGTTTTTTGACAATTTAAATAAGCGGGAGAGGAAGAATAAAAGCTTAAGGCTTCTCGAAGCGATTTCTTACTAAACTGTGGGGTATCAAGGCGCTCATAAAAATCAATAATTTCATCAAAGATGCCAATTTGAAGGGGTTTGACTTGATTTGATTTTTTGAAAAAAGCAGAGGGAAAATGTTCAACTAACCAATCAATAATTTCTGATCTGTCCTTTTTAGTATTCTCAACTTGCTGGGTCATGCGTTTACTCTAAAGCAATTCATTTTCGATTAAACTAACATATTTATTAAGTTTGGCAAGTATGATTTTCCTGAAATCTTAATGGGATTAGGTTCCTGACCTAAAATATCTGATTTCCATAAGGGTGTTCACCAAGATAACAGTATAATTATTAACTTTGTGCTTACAAACTAGATGAATAATATTTATGTTGTCCGTTTTAGTTTATTTTTCACATTGTTGATTAATTCTTTGTCTTGATATGACTTGAGAGATATCTCAATCTAGTTTGAGAAAAAGGCGAGATATCCTGTTAATAACTCTTTAAAATTATATAACTGATTGAATTTAATAGATTTCATTAAAATTTTATAATTAAGAAGCACCTACAATCACCCGCAAACTGACTTGCAAATGATCACCTGACTTGCTAAATTTTGATCATGACATCAACGGATTGAAGTCATAAGCGAAGGGATTCGCGATCATATGGAAATGATTGTCATGGACGATGTCGGAACAGGATGTTCTGACGGAAGACTGCGAATAAAGCCAGGGGTAACCCTGGCTTTTACTTTTTTGATCTGCAAGCGAACGGCCATCTTTGGTCAATCTTGAGATAAAAATCCAAAAATAAATGCTCACATAGTTTACTATGCTGCGCTTTTTTTTTGGTTTTTTATCTCAACCTTGACGCAAATATGGTCGTTCTTGGTTCTAACCCAGCCTGCATAAATCTATAAGATAGAAAAGGAGTCTAAGCTGAGTTAATAATTTATAACCATTAAACTGTGGCAAATCCAGAATGGGAGAGATAGTAATTATCTGGATAATAGGCAAAAACTACCGAGCCACCTTTTATAGTATTAATCACAGGTCTTGCTAAAGTTTTAGCGATAGAAGGACAGCCCCAGCTTCTTCCTGCTCGGCCAGCTTTCTTAATAAAATCCGGTTCAACATACCAGGCGCCATGGATAACAACGCGTCTATTATAAGCATTGTCATTGAAACCGCGTTCTAAACCTTTTAAATTTAAAGAGTAACCTTTGGAACCTATATATGTATCACGGGTAACGAAGGTACCTAAGCTAGTCTGTTTAGAGGACATCACATTGGAGAAATGATTAGGCGTGTTATTACCGGAATTCCTGCCATGAGCAACGTAGGTATTGTATAGAAGTTTTTCTTTAACCAAATCAAATACCCACATGCGTTGCTTATTTGAAGGCAAGGAATAGTCAATTACGGTAAGAACTGGCTTCTTAACAGCTCCTTTGGCAGCGGCTTTTTGAAAGGCAGCTAAGGCAAGTTTTAATACTTTTCTATTTAGCTGTGGTGCTTTTTGACTTAAATGCTGTAATTGATGGTTTACATTTGCACCTGATTTAATGACGGGCATTGGGCTTGTTGAAATACCCGTTGAAATAAATGCTGCTGAAAGTAAGTTTAGTACTGTACTCATAACACTCCTTCTCTTGATAAATCTTCGGAAATAAGGTCTCTAAATGGATGGTGATTATATTTACAACTGACACAAATGTAAAATCAAAAGAAAGATTGTTAGACATTTGGGAAAAATATTTTTCAATTCAGTGGCTTAGCAATATTTATCCCAATTTAATCAGTTTAAAAATATAACAATAAGTCCTTCTAGATATCTAATTAGTTTTATTGTCGACGGGTCATCTGTTTTAAAGTTTGACAATAATAACACAAATAGATCTAAATTGGCTAATTAATAATCAACTACATGGCCGAAAACTTGCATATTCATCTCTTTAGGGCTTTAAATTATGCATGATTAAGGTTCCAATTAAATCAATTCTCAACTATTATTGCTGGTTAGATTTGACTCATTGAATTTGGAGATTAATATGCTGGAGCGATACGCTGCTCAACATCCACAAGGTGCTCGTGCTCAAATAAATGAAGCTTATCGTATCGATGAATTAACTTTGATGACTTTACTTATAGAAAAAGCCATCCTGGATCATAACCAGCTCAATGGAACCCGAGAATTAGCTACCAATTTAGTCGAACAAGTTCGAGCTGCAAGACGAAAGAGTACCGGAATTGATTCTTTTCTCACTGAATATTCTCTAGCTTCTGACGAAGGGATCGCTTTGATGTGTTTGGCCGAAGCCTTATTACGTGTCCCTGACAATGCAACTATCGACAGCTTAATTAAAGATAAATTAACCTCTGCTGATTGGAAATCTCATCGCGGACAAAGTGAGTCCTTCTTTGTAAATGCAACAACCTGGGCTCTAATGTTGACGGGAAAAGTCCTAACCCCTGAAAATGCCGAATCCATGTTGTCAAAGGCTTTGTTTAAGCTGATTAATCGCAGCGGCGAGCCTGTAGTCCGTAAAGCGGTTGATAAAGCTATGCGTATCATGTCAAAGCAATTTGTAACGGGTAGAACAATTAATGAGGCTTTATCGCGTTCCAAGAAAAAGGAAGCTATTGGTTATCGTTATTCCTTTGATATGTTAGGAGAAGCCGCATTAACGGAGCCCGACGCAGAACGCTATTTTGCAGCCTATAAAGGTGCAATTGAAGCAATAGGAGCTAGCGTTAGCAAGACGACTACTATCTATGAACGAGCAGGTATTTCAATTAAACTTTCTGCTTTGCATCCTCGCTATCAAGAGTCGCAGCGAGCTCGTGTTTTAGAAGAATTGCCGCCTAAGTTACTTGCTTTAGCACAATTGGCAAAACAATTTGATATCGCTTTGACAATAGATGCAGAAGAATCTGAACGCCTTGATTTATCCCTTGACGTAATTGAACGAGTATTTAATGACGATAGCTTACATAATTGGCAGGGTTTTGGTATGGCCGTACAGTCCTATCAAAAACGAGCATTTTATGTTCTGGATTGGATTGCTTCTTTAGCAAGATCTAAAAAAAGACGAATTATGGTTCGTTTAATTAAAGGGGCTTATTGGGACAGCGAAATTAAAAAAACTCAGATGCAAGGTTTCAAAGAATATCCTGTATTTACTCGAAAAGTTTTTACCGATGTTTCGTTTCAAGCTTGTGCTAAAAAATTGCTGAACCTTACAGACGCTATCTATCCACAATTCGCCACCCATAATGCTTACTCTGTTGCCATGATCTTAAACATCGTTGGTGATTATCGAGATTTTGAATTTCAATGTCTTCATGGCATGGGTAATGAGCTTTACGAACAAATTGTTCCGGCTAACCGCCTTGGCATACCTTGCCGTATTTATGCTCCCGTTGGTAGTCATGAGGATTTATTGCCCTATCTAGTGCGCCGCCTATTAGAAAATGGAGCAAATTCTTCGTTTGTAAACCGAATTGTGGATGAAAAAGCACCGATTAGCACCTTGGTGGAAGACCCGGTGTCTAAGGCGAATCATTTGCTTGGAAAAATAAATCAAAACATCCCTCTACCCGGCTCAATCTTTTTACCTGAGCGACTTAATTCGAAGGGTTATGATTTTAGCGATCGTGAAGCCGTAAGCCAATTACAACAGCTTTATCAAGCAATGGATCTTAATCATTGGCAGGCTAAACCACTTCTCGCAGGCGGAAAAGAGGGCGGTGATATTGATAAATCGGTTAATTCTCCACAAAATTCAGCTTATCCTATTGGTCGACTAATAGAGACCTCCCCACAAGATCTAGAATGGGCCCTCTCACAAGCACAAAAAGCCTTTCCCGCATGGACTTCTAAGCCTGTAGAAGAACGCGCTGCTTGTATTGAGCGTTTTGCAGATTTATTAGAAGAACATACGCCGGAGATCTTGGCTCTAACCTGTCTTGAAGCAGGCAAAACCTGGAGTGATGGGATAGCTGAAATCCGTGAAGCAGTCGATTTTTGCCGTTATTATGCGGTAATGGCCATTAAATTAATGGCGGAACCCACGAGTCTATTAGGCTATACGGGCGAAATAAATGAGCATAGTTTGCATGGCCGTGGCGTTGTTTTATGCATTAGCCCCTGGAATTTTCCTTTAGCTATTTTCACGGGTCAAATTACAGCCGCTTTAGTTACTGGCAATTGTGTAATTGCTAAACCTGCAGAGCAAACAGCTTTAGTTGCTACCTTCGCCATGCAACTGATGCATCAAGCGGGTGTTCCAACAGCGGTTGTGCAACTATTACCCGGAAAAGGTGAGACCATTGGCGCTGCCTTGGTTAGTGATCATCGTATTAAGGCAGTCATATTCACGGGTTCAACTCAAACTGCGGCCCATATCAATCAAAGTCTAGCCAAACGAGGCGGGGAAATTATACCTTTCATTGCTGAAACTGGCGGTCAAAATGCTATGATTGTCGATTCTTCCGCCCTTTTAGAACAAGTGGCTATTGACGCTATAACGTCCGCCTTTGGCAGTGCAGGACAACGTTGCTCGGCTTTGCGTGTATTATACGTTCAAGAAGAAGTTTACCCTCGCATGATTCATTTAATAAAAGGAGTTATGGCCGAATTAGAAGTGGGTGACCCGCGCTGGCTAAGTACAGATGTAGGTCCCGTGATTGACCAGGAAGCTTTAAATGGATTAAAAAAGCATGTAGCTGATATGCAAAAAAAATATGAAATAATTTATCAATGCCAATTGTCTGATGATTGTGGCTTAGGTTATTTTATGCCGCCAACTGCAATTGCCATCGATTCCATTTCTATTCTCGAAAAAGAAATCTTTGGGCCTATATTGCATATTATAAGCTATAAGCGAAAGAATTTAGACAAAGTAATTGAAGAAATTAATAACACAGGCTACGGATTAACTCTTGGTGTTCACAGCCGTATTAATCATACCGTTGATTATATTAAACAACGACTCCACGTAGGTAATTGCTATATCAATCGCAATATAATTGGCGCTGTTGTAGGCTTACAACCTTTTGGCGGTGAAGGGCTCTCCGGAACTGGTCCAAAAGCTGGAGGACCTTACTACTTGCCTCGTTTATGTCTTGAGCGCACCTATACTGTTGATACTACGGCAGCAGGTGGTAATGCCAGCCTAATGTCCTTACCGGAAGGATTTTAGGTAACCTCATTAAATTTTTAATTTCGACCTTTATTGGTCGAAGTTTGGGAGAGAAAGAGCTAAGTAGTTACAAAGTAGAAGAACTTCCTACTATACTAAAAGAGAAATAAAGAGGGAACGAACCAATTAAGTTAAAAAATTGAACTAACAAAAGGGAAAATAAAATGAAATCAGTTGGATTCAAGTTATTTATTTATTTGTTTGACATTATACGAATAGTGATAATGCTGTTCATATTTCTTTTGGTGGTATCGTTTTTTACTCAATATGTAGATCGCCCAAACCAATATCCTACCCTTGTTAAGATTAATCAATTTGAGCAGTCCTTAAGCGCTCCCATAACTAATCAGATAAAATTGGCAATGCCCTATAAATATCAGGGTACCGATTTTTCTCCAGTCATATTAATAGTAATTATGCTAATTTTAGCTCATCTTTGTTATACCATTAAAGATCATCTAGTGAGAGCGAAGCAACGCACTCGTGAGCGAAAAAATTACTATGATTGGCGTAAAAAAGCTTCTGGTGTTTTATCGAAAGAAAAAATGACAGAAATGGATAACAAATTTGCAGCTCTTAACACAGTTAAAGCTAAAGGTACGGATAGAAAAAGAATTCTTAAAGAATTTGCAATGCTTAAATCGCAGCTTGATAGTATGGGCCAGCAACTTGCTTTTTTAGCGATTGATGTGGTTGATTCTACTGGCATGAAGCGTGACGAAGATAAATACCTTGCCGCCTATGATTTTGATACCTATAACCAATTAGTAAGTGAAAGCCTTAAACAACATGGCGTTATTAAATATGCGATGACACCGGATGGGATTATGAGTTGTTTTCGCACTGTCGATGATGCTGTGCTTGCCGCAAAGTCGATTTTGCAAAAATTAAAGCATTTTAATGCTCATGATAGAAAAATTAAGCAAGGATTTGCCATTCGTTGTGGAATTAACGCCGGTTATGTTTATATGGATGATGAAACTCCATTAGAACAAATTAGCGATCGCGTTATCGATATCGCAGGCCATATGCAAAAATATGCTAAACCTAATTGCATAAATATTGCAGCATCAGCTATTGAACCGCTCAAAAGCCGCTCGGGTTTTGATGAAACACCTGATGTTATTGATGAGCAAAAAGTATTTCAATACACTGAAGATGATCTCGATATAGATTCAGAACACCCATAAGAGATAATTTCTGAAGCCACTCTATTCGTTCTTTATCAAATTGAGTGGCTTAAAATCAGAAATTTTATACTGTGTATAATCTGACAATTATTACCTAATAACTTAAACGCCGTTAAGAACTGCCATGCAGATCAAAATCTTTCGAAGTAATTCCATGCTCTTTATCAAAAATTTCTTCATGCTTTTTCGCAAAAATCCACGGCAAAACTACAAATAGTATCAATCCACCAATCAAAAATGACTCGAAGAAATAGACATTACCAATTGGTATCTGGGTCGGCGGAATAAAACCAATAAACATTGCTGCAAGGCAGCAGAAAATACCCATTCCAGCAACCAGCCACATAACCCAATTTCCACCTGGTATAGTAAAACCTCGTGCTTTATCTGGTTGGCTATAGCGTAATTTAATAGCCGCGGCAAACATGAAAATATAAACGAGTAAAGCCATTTGAGCGCTTAAATCGGACAAAAGCCAATAAGCAGCATTAATGGAATCAAGCAAAATAAACACCGTGCTTAGTAATGTGAAAATAACTCCCTGAGCAATTAAAATAGCGACAGGTGCACCATGGCGGTTAACCTTGGAAAAAAGTTCCGGCAATGAACCATCACGTGCTGAAACCAGTAAACCCTTGGTAGGACCAATAATCCAGGCAGATACCCCGCTAATGCCTCCTAAAATAATTAGGATAGCAATGACCTTAGTCATCCAAGGCATATGATAACTTTCGAAAAAGATAGCGTAGGCATCAATTAAACCCGATACCACGCTTAAATGTATATTAGGCACTACAATGACAATGGCTAACGAGCCCATAACAAGAGTTGCTAAAATTAATATTGTTGAATACAAGATTGCTCGCGGATAATCATGTTGGGGATTTTTCACCTCTTCTGCATGAACAGCGGACATTTCTACACCTATTAAACCAAACAAAACAGCAGAAAATAAAGCTAAATTACCTAGCGAACTAAAATCCGGCAGCCAGCTTGTAGGCATTGTAACAGCCAAAGGCTTGCCCTGTATTAACCAGACGGCACCAAGTAAACCTATGCCAAGCATGGGCAAAATAGTGCCTAAAGAAGCGCCTAAAATAGACACAATAGATGATATTTTCATACCAAAACAATTAAGTAAGGTGAATAGCCAAAAAAGAGAGATTGCGGAGGTAAGCAAATAGAATTTATTATTGGCAAGTTCCGGTGCAAAAAGGTAGGAAAACGTGGCGGCAATAAAAGCAAGGATGGTTGGATACCAGACTACGTTATAAATCCATTGTAACCAAATGGTGATAAAACCAGCTCGCCGTCCAAAGGCTTCACGCACCCATACATAAATGCCGCCGGTATTTGGATAGGCCGTAGCTAATTCAGCAGCCACTAAAGCCACGGGAATAAAAAATGCGATAGCTGCAACTAGATAATAGGAGACCAAGGGTAAGCCCAATTTCGCACTCATAGGAAGCGTGCGCAGACTATCTACAGCAATGACGTTGATCATTACTAAAGAAAAGACGGATAGTATTTTTTTAGAAGAATGCATCTAAAGCCCTTGCGAAATAGCTACCTATTAAAGGCAGTTAGTGATACCCAGAAAGGTTTTATGATGAGATATTTATCAAAAAACTTATAACTCATCCATAAAGAGGTAAAGCTAGCCATATAGATAAGTTGGGTAATTTACAAACAGCGCAATCTAGCAGTTTACCCCAAAAAAATCAATTCAATTTAAATTAAGCTGCTGAATTCTAAAGAGCTAACCTTAGAATTCAGCATTTGGCTAAATTTAAGCTAGATTACGAAGTACATATTGCAAGATGCCGCCATGACGGTAATATTCTAATTCATTAGCGGTATCAATTCGGCAGATAACCTGGATAATTTCGTCCATGCCATTTTCTCTGCTAATTGTTAGATTCAATTTTGCACCCGGCCTTAAGGAATCATCAACCGCTATCGAAATAAGCTCTGATCCATCTAATTTTAGTGTTTTTCTTGAGGTTCCTTCCTGAAACTGCAATGGTAGAACACCCATACCAATTAAATTGGAACGATGAATTCGCTCAAAACTTTCAGTAATTACGGCTTTTACCCCTAAAAGATTGGTTCCTTTAGCAGCCCAATCGCGTGAAGAACCTGTGCCATATTCCTTCCCGGCGATTATAACTAATTGCTTGTTATGCTGTTGATAAAGCATTGAGGCATCATAAATAGGCATTAAATCATTATTGGGAATATAACGCGTCACACCACCTTCAACCCCAGGTGTCATTTCATTGCGGATACGAATATTAGCAAAGGTTCCTCGCATCATTACTTCATGATTACCACGCCTTGATCCATAGGAATTAAAATCAGCTTCAGCCACTCCTTTTGATTTAAGATACAAACCAGCGGGCGAATTGGCTCTGATTGAACCAGCAGGGGAAATATGATCTGTCGTTATTGAGTCACCCAGGAGCGCTAGGATATTTGCTTTCTTAACCGGCTCAATAGCATTTGGTTTGGCTGACAAATTCTCAAAGAAGGGGGGATGTTGAATATAAGTGGAATCGCTATTCCAGCTATAAGTAGGATTAGAATTTGTTTTAATATCTTGCCAATGCGAATCGCCAAGAAAAACGTCAGCATACTCTTTGCGGAACATTGAGCCTGTTACTTTGGCAACTTCGCTTGCAATTTCTGCATTGGAGGGCCAAAGATCTTTAAGGAAAACGTGATTACCTTCAGAATCTTTACCAATAGGATCTTGAGTAAGATCAATACAGGTAGTACCACATAACGAATAAGCAACGACTAAGGGCGGTGAAGCCAGCCAATTGGCTCTAACGTGTGGGTGGACTCTTCCTTCAAAATTACGGTTACCTGAGAGAACTGAGCAGACCACCAAATCATTATCGGTTATTGAATTAGTAATAGCATCAGGCAAGGGGCCAGAATTACCAATACAAGTTGTGCAACCATAACCAACTAAATTAAAGCCCAACTCATTTAAATAAGGTTGTAAACCTGCGTATTGTAAATAGTCAGTGACAACCTTTGAGCCGGGTGCAAGGGAGGTTTTTACCCAGGGTTTGCGGGTTAGTCCCTTCTCAACTGCTTTTTTGGCCACTAAACCTGCTGCCATCAAAACACTTGGATTGGAGGTGTTGGTGCAGCTTGTAATGGCTGCAATGACCACGTTGCCATGATTCATTGTAAAAGATTCAGCATCCACTGGAAAACTCTTATCTTTTTCAGAAATTTTTCCGATTTCTTCTAAAAAAGCATCAAATTCTTTGGGTAGAGTATTTAAAGTAACTTTGTCCTGAGGGCGTTTGGGACCGGCTAATGAGGGTTCTACCGAAGATAAATCAAGTATCAAACTATCAGTAAAGATTGGATCTTCCGTAATTTCGTCATACCATAAGCCCTGCGCTTTACTATAGGTTTCAACGAGAGCTATGGTATGCGAATCACGACCTGTTAACTCCAGGTAGCGAATAGTTTCTTTATCAACAGGAAAGAAGCCGCAGGTTGCTCCATATTCTGGAGCCATATTAGAGATTGTTGCTCGATCGGCCAGGGGGAGATCATTAAGTCCTGAACCATAAAATTCAACGAATTTACCTACAACTCCTTTAGCTCTTAGCATTTGAGTAACGGTTAATACTAAATCGGTAGCCGTGATGCCTTCTCGCAATTTGCCTAAAAGTTTAAAACCAATCACTTCAGGAATTAACATCGATACGGGTTGACCAAGCATTGCAGCCTCAGCCTCAATACCGCCCACTCCCCAACCTAATACGCCAAGGCCGTTAATCATTGTAGTGTGTGAATCCGTACCGACGAGAGTATCAGGGTAAGCATAGCATTTACCCTGGTCATTGCTTGACCAAACAGTTTTTGCGAGGTATTCCAGGTTCACTTGATGACAAATGCCTGTGCCTGGTGGGACTACCTGAAAATTAGAAAACGCTTTTTGTCCCCAACGTAAAAATTCATAGCGCTCAATATTGCGTTCCAATTCCATTTCAGTGTTTATTACTAACGAATCAGAGCTGCCAAATTTATCCACCATCACAGAGTGATCAATTACTAAATCAACAGGAGAGAGCGGTGAAATTTTTTCGGCATTACCTCCCAATTTTTTAATAGCATCACGCATGGCTGCTAAATCAACCACGGCAGGCACGCCGGTAAAATCCTGCATTAGAACACGCGCTGGACGAAAAGCGATTTCATGCTGAGAGGTTTTGGTTTGCAGCCAGTTTGCCAAGGCTTTAAGATCTTGGGTTTTTACCGTGATTCCGTCTTCAAAACGCAGCAAATTTTCAAAGAGGACTTTTAAGGAATAGGGTAAACGATTGATGCCTGGAAAATGTAGAGTTTCAGCCTGTTTTAAGCTGAAGTAGCTATATGCTTTACCTTCTACTTGCAATTGGCTCTCAGTAGAGAGACTGTCTTGACCCACTTTCATATACCGGCTCCATCGAATTCAAAGCGCTAATGATAGCTGAAATAAATGAGATTTTCATGGGCAAAACTCTAGTTTAGTAATATTTTCAATTTAAAGTATTTTTAACAACAACTCTGAAAAGAAGTTTTTGGCTTCTCTTCTTCAAATTTGATATTCGCAGCATCCGGATCAACTAGTTTTTGCGCTTCTCTATATAATTCAATTTCTTCCTTTTTTATTTTAGAAGCATTATGTTTGGTTACGGCGATTGTATACATCATGCTTGGTCCCATAAGAGTTAGAGCAAGACCTAAGGCGGTTAATCCGACTGTCAAATTAAAAGGAGTGACTACTGCAGCAATGACTAGGGCTACAATTGATAGCTTTAACAAATAATCTGCCAGATTATCAGCAAAGGAATAAGACCATTTATTATCACTACCTCCTACATGATAATAATGACGGGAGCCATGATAGAGACTAATCCGCTCATCGATATCGCCACCACTATCCAAATAATCTTTTAAATTAGAAGCAAAATGAACATAGGCTTCTATAAAGGCCTGTTTGTTTAGACCTGATGATTCAATATGCACCAGGAAGGCGTTTTTTCTTATTTTGATTAAATATCGAAGTTGAATATATTGTATACTTTCGCCAATTTTTTCTAAAATTTCATTAATGAGCTCTGTACCTTCAATAATAGTTTTAGGCTTAGGTTGTTTAAATATTGCGAAAAATCCTCTAGACATATCAGAGCTCCTTAACTGTTTTGCCGACCATATCACGGCGGGTTTTATCTAGCCTTAGGTTTTACAACTCAGAAATATTAATTAACAAAATTTCAAATAATAGTTATCTTGTGCGGTATCCCCATCTTAAAGGTTTAAAAAATGGTACGTTTTGAAGAAATTGGTCTGGAAGAGTTTTTAAGAGATTATTGGCAAAAAAAACCTTTAATTATCCGCAAGGCACTCCCGGGCTTCGTGAATGAACTAAGTCCTGATGAGTTAGCCGGTTTGTCGATGGAAGAAGAAATTGAAAGTCGAATCGTTTTGCAAACGCCTGAACAAAGACCGGGCTGGCATTTAAAACGCGGTCCTTTTTTAGAAAGGGATTTTGCAAATTTGCCAGAAACTCATTGGACCTTACTTGTTCAGGGGCTCGATCGTTTTGTGCCGGAAATAAATGAACTGCTTGAACATTTCAATTTTATACCACAATGGCGTATTGATGATGTAATGGTTAGTTTTGCTGTAAAAGAGGGTAGTGTTGGACCACACTATGACAATTATGATGTCTTTCTTTACCAGGCGATTGGACGACGTCAGTGGTCCCTAACTACTCAACATTGTAATGAGACAAATTATTTAAAAGACGTTGAATTACGCATAATGAAACAGTTTGAAACAGAAGAAACTTACATTCTTGAAGAAGGTGATATGCTTTATCTTCCACCCCATGTTGGTCATTATGGTATCGCTTTTTCTGATGAATGTATGACTTATTCCTTTGGTTATCGCAGTTACCAAGGTCAAGAGATATTTGATAGTTTTGCAGAATATATATCTGAGAAAAAAACAAATCTTTTATACAAAGATCCTAACTGGTTTACAAGCGCCAATAGCTCAGAAATTCCGCCGCAAGCCTCATTTCAAGCACGCAAATTGATGCTTGAGATCCTTGATAACGAGGAACAATTTAAGGATTGGTTTGCATGCTTTGTAACGCAATTAGATCAACAAGCCGAGTCTTTGTTGCCAATGCCTGAGGAGGAGAGCTTAATTGCTAAGACTAGTTTTCTGGCAGAACTTAAAAGGGGTTGTGCAATGAAAAGAAATGCACTTTGCCGCTTTGCCTATCAAATGACTGCTAAAGATCAGGGAATCTCCTTTTTTGCAAATGGCTGTGCTTGGGACGTCTCGAAAGTTTCGGTTGACCTGGTTAAATTGGTGGCCAATAACCGCTCATTGAGTAAAAAGGCTCTTTCTCCATACATATTAAATTCAGAAAATCAAGCTTTTTTATTCGAGCTATGGAGTCTGGAGTGGCTAAGTTTTAATGAATAATAAGTTAAGCATATGATTTTAAATATTATATTTTAAATTTTCTTTGATTAAAATAAGCTATGGAATAGGTACGGATATTGCAACTCTTATCAATCCCAGAACAGAGTAAATGAGGGCTTGCAATGTTAAAGAAATATACTTTAAGTCATATTTTGATGGCGATGCTTTTATCCGACTCCTGTTTTGCTTTGAAACGTCAAATTGCTATTACACTCGATGATTTGCCTTTTGTTGGGGTTGCCAAAGAGGAACGTTTTTTGAGTATTATCCAACCTCTCATTGATAATAATATCCCCGTTACTGGCTTTGTTATTGCAGGTGCAATTGCCAAGGGACAATGGAATTGGTTAGAGCAATTTCAACAAGCAGGTTTTATTTTAGGAAATCACACTTATTCCCACGCCAATTTGAACGCAATTAGCGCTAAAAAATATATTTCAGATGTGGAAAAAGCCGATAAAATTCTTGCACCGCTGATGTCTTCTCCTAAATATTTTCGCTACCCTTTTTTAGCCGAGGGTAAAGGAGACAAAAGACGCCAAATTCAACATTATCTTGACGCTAATAATTACGTCATTGCACCAGTCACAGTGGATAGCAAGGATTATATTTTCAATGCAAAATTATATACAGTTCCTGCCCGACTCCGAGCACAGAAAATTAATAAGATAAGACCGCAATATCTTGCCTTCATCTGGCGGGAAACTTTGAAGGCCGATTCTGGGAAAAAAATTCTTTTACTTCATGCAAATTTATTAAATAGTTATTGTATGGGCGATATTATTGAAATGTATAAAAAAAATGGTTATCAGTTTGTAAGTTTGGCCGATGCTTTAAAAAATCAGCCTAAGCAAAAGGCACAAGCCAATGATAATTATGATGATATCAATGATGATGATTTCAAAGATTAAAGCAAATTTTTGCACGGTTTAGCAGGTTTTCCTTAACCTTGAATGATTAAATAAGTCTCTTAAGATAAATCTCTATTGGTCCAAGTGACAGTATGGCGGGGTAGTAATAACCAATAATGTCCTTTGTTTTTCATGTGTCCAGCGATAAAAGTGGCGATTTCTCCTGCTCCCCAATAAACATCGCCTCTCACAAGACCACGAATAGCTCCCCCAGTGTCTTGGGCAATCATTAAACGTTGTAAAGTCTCTTCATGCTCTGGATTGAGATTACCAGGTCTTGTAGTTTTTAACCAAAGTGGAGCGCCTAAAGGAATCCATTTACGATCAACTGCTAAAGAATATCCCGGTGTCAAAGCAACCCCTTGTGCTCCTAAGGCTTCTTCTTTCTCAAGCGTATGGAAAAATACAAAAGACTTGTTCTTATTTAATACCTCATGCATTTTAGAGGGGTTAGCTTCCAGGTAACGTTTTATGTGCTGCATAGAGGCATTATCTCTAGTCATAACTCCTTGATCAATTAATACTTTCGCAATGGCAGTGTAAGGTGCACCATTTTGAGCTGCATAGCCTAAATACATTGAAGTACCATCGGTTAAATCTACAGTTCCTGAACCCTGAATTTCTAAAAACAAGCGATCGACATGACTATTAACCCAAACTAACACCGGCGCTGTTTTATCAATTGCTCCACTATTAATTTCTGCGCGAGTATGAAAAGGTACAACCTGTTTACCGACTATACGACCAATGACATGACGATTTTTAAGGCCTGGATCAAATAATTCCAAATTAATCGTCAGCATAGTTGATGGCAAACCATAAATAGGAACATTGTATTCTGCCGTTCGAATTCTAGACCCATGTAAAGAAGCCATGTAGTAACCCGTAAATAAACCATGAACGGGTTCTTTGTTACTAAACTCAATTGGAGTAAACCAATCCTGGAAAAATTTTCGTGCAAGGGTTTCGGAGATTGGATTAATCGCTAAGGCTTCGCGACAGGCTGGTTGCCAATCTTTGGCTTTTAAATCAATATATTCGCTACCTACTGCTTGCTCAGGATCTTGCCGTATAAAGGTTTTACAGGAAATTTGAAAGGCGAGTAATGATTTTTTTACCTTAGCTGATTCCCAGCCGGGAAGGTCGGCAAAGGATCTCTGTTTGAGGGTAATCGTGGTTGGGGGCTGAGGTTTTTCAACCTTAACTTTGAATTTAAACCACCACGTAAGGCACCCAAGTGTTATCAGGGTGATGAATAAAGCGAATTTGAGTTTATGTATTTTCATTGTGCAAATTTTACACTAGTTGACAATTTATGCAAGAGATTTCTAATTAACTTAATCTATGCTATTTGTTTTATAAAGTATTTTTTTATAATTTGAAACGTTGTCCTGGTATAACAAAACCAAGAAAACCCTCAGCTTTAGCATCAGGTAAATCACCATCGTTATAGTCATAGAGCCATATTTTATTTTTAATCTCTGGTGCCAAAGTTATCAATTCTTCAAAGCGTGCGTGTTGCCCACTTGATTTTATAGCTGTTTCACAATCATGGAAAATAAGATCGTATTGTTT
This sequence comes from Tatlockia sp., assembly GCA_013697725.1. Taxonomy (GTDB): domain Bacteria; phylum Pseudomonadota; class Gammaproteobacteria; order Legionellales; family Legionellaceae; genus Tatlockia. The sequence continues at coordinate 208,418 of JACCWI010000024.1, read as the reverse complement.
GAAATTAGTCATTAGAGAAGGTGAAAAGCGTGTATCAGTGGTTATAAAAATTTTGCGAATGCCATTAGTGATCACAAGGCCATAGCTTGGCATGACCTGGGCATTAGATAAATAATGCGTCGTTTTAATTAACTCAAAATGATATTCCTCCCAGCTAAAGGAGCCATCAATGATTTCTTTCACATTAAAAAAAGCCATCAAAGTAGCTTCTTCGTTTTCAATTGAGCACATACCACCACAGAGTACATTATCCCAAAGCATTTGTTTAAGATCGTTGCTAATAAAAAGATTAGGTTTAGAGGCCTCAAAAAAACGGGATGAAAAGCCTAGCCACTCGAGTCCACCTGAGTGATCACTATGAAGATGACTTATATATACTGAATCAATATCGCTAGAAAGCAAATTTTGAGCATGAAGGGAATGTCGAATATCAGTTCCGCAGTCTAGCAATAGTTTTTTTCCTGATTTACTAAGCAGCAACATATTGGATTGATAATTATTCTTTTCAACTGAAAAGGCTGAGGAGGCACCAAGAAATAATAATTCCATTAAAATTTCCTATACTAAGTCTATTTTATTGATATTAAAATAATACCTTATCAGATCAACCACTTAAAGGTAAGTGGCTAAGGATATTATAATTGTTCATTTACTTTCTGTATTGAGATAGCTAACCAGTGTGCGATTTTTAGATGTTGATTAGGTTCCAGCAGGGCAGGTGCGTGGCCCGCATCGTCTATTTCATAAACCTCAAGAGTAGAGTGAGTTCTTTTCATTTTTTTTAAGTGTTCAGGTAGCAAAAAATCAGAATGTTTACCCCGAATCACCATTACCGGGCATTTTATGTTTTCCCAGTAAGGCCATAAATCGATATCAAAAATAATCCCTTCAAGTGCTTTATGGGGGTTATGAAAAAAATCTTTTAAAGATTGTAATTTTATTTTGGAATCATGAAGAGCTGGGTCATAATTGGACATAAATAAGCCAGGAGACTTTTCGCTGATGCTATTTAAGGTAAATTGTTGCCATTGCTGTTCCGTCAGATTGCCAAAATCTGCATAAACTTCCTTAAAATAAATTTTTGCTTCTTCTATAGATTTAAATTCTGTATTTCTAGTCGCATATTTTGCTAGCCGCCACAATGCATGGATAGGTATTTGTGGTCCGATGTCATTAAGTATCAATCGTCGGATTGGAGAATTGGGGAGGGAGGCTATTATCATTCCTATAATTCCACCCATCGAGGTACCAATCCAATCAATCTGCCTTGCTCCTGTTCGACTTATTAAATTATTCATGTCAGTCACGTAGTGTTCAAAATTATAGTTTTGGGGGTTTTCAAACCAGCTACTATCCCCTCTGCCTACGATATCAGGACAAAAAACATGAGCATCATTTAAACTCAAAAATTTGGCCAGATTGTCAAAGTCATGACTATTTCGTGTTAAACCATGGACACATATAATGGCGGAAGATTCTTCATTAGGCGTTCCCCATTCCCTGTATGCGACACGATGATAGCCTTCTTTTGAGGCACTAAGAACAAAATTCTGCTTCATTAGATTTCCTAAATTTGCCATGAAGGGTAAAATTTTAGATTTATATTTATCATTTATTAATATAGCCTAAAATGCCTTAATTTGTATGCTAATTTGCCAAGGAAGAAAATTCATTAACGTAGCCTTGATGCAGCATAGCGGAATCAAGCTAAATGGGTTGGTAAGATTCGTCAGAGAATGAAAACCTTGATTCCGCTATGCTGCATCAAGGCTACCCTTGTTCAATATGAGGAAAATTAATCTTGTCTTAAGTTTCCTTTGTTAAAATGCGTATTAATGGCTTCTCTAATTTAATAAGAAAAAAATCAATGAATAGTAAAGAATTTGTTGAAATTTTTGCAAATAAAACAGGCTTAAAATATTCTACGGATCAAATCTAATAAAATTAATAATAAAACCGATTTTTCTTACGGTTTATGGTTTTTTTCTAAATCAAGAGCTGTTAACAGGCATGCAAACTATTTATTAGCTAAAGAATTGCGCAAAAATATAGATGAAGAAATGCTAATTTCAGAGGTGTTTAGCGCCTTAGTGAGAGCTAATTTAATAATCAACAAAAAGTTAAATGAAAATCCTGATTATGTTGAGCGGGGTTTAAATAGTGAGGTACTTAATACCATTATTGATGACGCAAGATTAATTTTAAAAAAAGAGTTCTCAATACCATTATCGATGATGCAAGGTTAATTTTAGAAAAGAGTCTAATCTCTTAGCGGTCTTGTCTAAATTAAAATATCACCAGTATTAGAATCTTAGCCGATGTTTTGAAGCCTGCGCCATATTTACCTTTAACTCACCGATAAATCCAACCTAAACTTAGCTGCCCGCTATAAACCAAAGATATTTCACTCCCTTCATGAATTAGGAATAAGCTTCCTTAATTTTGAGAGAGGACTAATTGTTATTCTTGGTTGTAATGTACAAATCAATGAATTATGGAAAAAAGAATAGCTGAGATCGCTATTAACCCAATTCCAGTAATGAAGGTATTAGCAATTGGTTGACGATATTTTTTCATTGCCGGCACTTTTAATATGGCGTACATGGGCATTAGAAAGAGAATAATGGCAATAACTGGGCCACCAAGCATCTCAATCATGGTCAGGATGTTTGGATTTATTGTAGCAACGGCCCAACAACTAAAAACCATAAAAACTTCTATAAGAGTTAAGAGTTTCCGGCTAGAGATGCTTTTATCTCGAGAGCGTAAGGATTTAACAATCAGCCCCTGTAACCCTTCACTGGCACCCAAATAATGACCTAAAAATGACTTGGCAATCGCAATAAAGGCGATTAAAGGTGCTATATAGGCAATTAGCGGCGTATTAAAATGATTAGCCAAATAAGATAAGATAGATATATTTTGCTGCTTTGCCAAAGCTAGATCCTGCGGTGAAAGGCTTAAAACACAACTAAAAACAAAAAATAATACGGTAGCAACCATTAAAATATGACTATATTTCAAAATTCCAGAACTTTTTTCCTCAGCATCATGACCATAGGTCTGCTTTTGGGTAACCGCAAAAGATGAAATAATCGGAGAATGGTTAAAGGAGAAAACCATCACTGGAATTATTAACCACATGGTTGTTAAAAACCCAGAGCCCCCTGAACCGCCAACACTAGTATGAAAAATTGAATCATTCCAGTGAGGAACAAGATAAACTGAGATCAGGACTAAGATAAAAACAAAAGGATAGACCAATAAACTCATTGATTTTACAATAATTTCTTGACCAAAACGCACAATTGCCATTAAAGCCATAATTAAAATAATAGCCAGCAGAGCTCGAGACGGCGCCACAAATCCTAGCTGATTTGTGATAAAACTCTCGGTAGTATTAGTAATAGCTACACTGTACATAAGTAAAATTGGAAAAATTGCAAAAAAATACAGCACGGTAAGTATTTTTCCAATAATGCTACCAAAGTGCTCTTCAACCACTTCAGTTATATCATTGCTGGCAGATGAACCTGAAAGTACAAAGCGACATAAGGCTTGATGAGAAAAATAGGTCATTGGATAGGCAAGAAGCGCCATAATTAGCAGAGGCCAAATGCCATGTAAGCCTGCATTGATAGGGAGAAAAAGTGTACCTGCTCCAATAGCAGTGCCATAAAGGCTGAGCATCCAAATGGTATCTTGTTTTTGCCACTTTAAATAGGAATTTGTTGAATCTGGCGTTAATACAGAGATTCCTTCAGGGATCATAAATACTTCTCCATTTTAGCAAAAATTCAGGGGACTTACTTAGGGCAATTTCCTTTAAGATAGCGTATTAACTAATCCATTAAAACAATGTTAACGAAAGTAGTTACGCAAATCAAGTCATGTATTTGTGCAATCTGCTTGTTGTATGGCCTTTTACCGGGCACTAATGTTACTTTTCTACCACAAAGATATCAAGCTTTTTAGTCATATTTGTTATCAAAAACAGAAGTTTAATATGAAACTGCTAGTCCTCAATTCCTGAGTAAATGTACTATACTTCAACTGCTATCTAATAAGAGGATTATAAAAATGACTCGTGCAACTAATTTAAGCAGCGCAGAGATCTCGATAGAAGAGCTAAAACAATATTATTTAAGCATTATAGATTCAATGCCAGGTATTGTTTACCTACTTGATAGAAATTGCAGCCTAACGGGTACCAATAAAAATTTCCGTGATTTATTTGGTTTGGAAAATCAAGATCTCAATGGCCAATCCCTTCATAAAATATTTCGAATAAAAGGTAACTGGTCCGAAGAGCGAGTGCAAATGTTTAAGCGCGAGGACATTGAAGTTATTATTTCAGGTGAAGCTATGTTGAACTTTGAGGAAACACCTGTAGTCGATGCGAATAATGAAATTATTTATTTTCAATCCTCACGCATTCCATTATTTAATATAGATAAGGATGTAATAGGTTTGCTTGGAATTTTTATAGATATCTCTGAAATGAAAAAAATGAAAGAACAATATGACAAAATTAGAAAACAATTACAAAATTATGATGATAAATATAAAGAACAACTCCTTGCAATTAACGATGATGATCATAAAGAGTTCCGTGTTCAGAAAACCCCAAAAGTGCTCATGGTAGAAGATAATTCAGCAGCCCAAAAGGCTGCACAAGCATTATTAATGCAGCTTGATTGCCACGTCGATGTCGCTGACTCAGGTGATAAGACTGCTTTGCTTTTTGAACCAGGTAAGTATGATTTGGTTTTTATGGATATAGGTTTAGAAGATACCTCTGGGTATGTTGTTTCAAAAAAAATCAGGCAGTTAGAAAAAGGTACTTCATATCATGTGCCTATCATTGCTCTGACCGGGTATGAAGCGGATATTGTGAAATACGATTGTGATGATTATTCGATGGAGGGCGCCTTAACCAAACCTCTAACGCCCGAGCAAGCGAAACAAATAATTCAACATTATATATATCACCTTGATATTCCAGTGCGAGGCTTAAAAACTATTAAAGGACAGATTTAATTTTTTTTGTATTTGCCGATAAAAAAAGGCAAAATCAAAGAAAATCTCCTCCTTAGTCAATTAATGCATGAAAAAAAGTTATCCAGATTATTATCCCTCGATGTTTTTCGCGGTTTGACAATTGCTTTGATGATTATTGTTAATAGCCCTGGAAATCAAACCCCATATCCTATACTCAAACATGCTGAATGGTCAGGTTGTAGTTTAGCGGATTTAGTTTTTCCCTTTTTTATCTTTATAGTTGGTGTTTCAACCGTTTTTAGTTTAGCGAAAGCGAGATCTAGTGAAAAAAAATTATTAATGAAGATCTTGGCTCGTAGTTTAATTATATTTTTTATAGGGCTTGCCTTGAATGCCTTTCCCTCTCATTTTAATTTAAATTCAATACGGCTATTTGGGGTCCTTCAACGAATTGCGATCTGTTATTTCTTTAGTGCAATTTTGTTTTTAAAAACTAAGGTTAAAACGCAAATCTTTATTTTGGCAGCTTTGTTATGCAGCTATTGGATGCTAATGAATTTACCTAGTTTTGACCTAAGTGCACAAGGTAATTTCGCCGCTTATATTGATCAAATATTTTTTTCCTCCGCTCATTTATACGGAAAATTTTACGATCCTGAAGGTTTGTTAAGCACAATACCGGCAATTGCAACGGTTATATTAGGAAATTTTACTGGCATCTGGCTGGTTTCTAACGTTAAACCCCCTCTCAAAAGAGACGGTATGATTTTACTAGGTTTTACAGCCTTGATTGCGGGATGGGTCTGGTCAATGTGGTTTCCACTAAATAAAGCACTATGGACTAGCTCCTATGTATTATTTACTGGAGGTTTGGCCATACTCACTCTTGCTCTTTTATATTGGTTGATAGAATTAAAAGGCTGGCTTAAGTGGTCAAAACCTTTTGAAATTTTTGGATTAAACGCTTTAGCAGCCTATGTTCTTCATGTTTTATTTCTAAAGTTGCAGATGATAGTTATAATTTCGAGTCAGAACGGTGTGAGTCTAAATCTTAAATCTTTTTTAACTTATAATTTATTTGGCTGGGCAAGCCTAGAAAATGCAGCGCTTTTCTACGCTCTAAGTTACTGTTTATTTTGGTTATTTGTATTTACTATTTTTTATCGAAAGCGAATCTTCATTAAGATTTAACTAATAAAAGGGCCTAAATTTATTTTTAACTACACTATAATTAAATTGAATTAGTTTTAATCCCACTGGTCTTATAAGGGGCATCCTATGGGTTTAAGAAAAGAATATAGAGACGATGAGAATCCCGAATTTCTTCCATTTGAAGAAGATAAACAAGAAAATTTAAGCCACAAAAGACAGGTTCGTAAATTAATTGAAGAAAGACAAGAGCTTAAACGTCTTAAAGACGATTTTGACGAGCTGGATGGCGAATTCGATTGGGATGATTTTGAGCAATAATTTATGATTAATTTAGCCTTGCTCAGCTGCTATCAAGGTGTTCTGTAGTAGAGTCGCTATTGTCATTGGACCAACACCGCCTGGCACAGGAGTAATCCAGGCTACTTTGTCTTTGGCAGATTCAAAGTCAACATCTCCTCTCAAATTTCCATTAGGTAGCCGATGCATGCCTACATCCACGATAATTTGTTTTTCATTAAGCCAATCCACAGGAAAAATATCTTTTATTCCAGTGGCAACCACTATGAGATCCGCCATGCGAACATAAGACTCAAGATCATGAGTAAAACGATGAGCAATGGTAACAGTTGCCGCGGCAAGCAAAAATTCTAACGCCATAGGCCGTCCTACAATATTGGAGGCACCAATAACCAGAGTATGTTGCCCGACTAGTGGAATTTTATAGAAAGACAGTAGATTAATAATTCCAAAGGGGGTGCAGGGACGTAATAAGGGATCACGGAGGGCTAGCCGACCCAGATTATAAGGATGGAAACCATCCACATCTTTATTGGGGTGTATACAGGCAATTACTTTATTAGCATCGATTGTTGCCGGAAGTGGCAATTGCACCAGGATGCCATCAACCCTATCCGAATTGTTTAATTCAATGATTAGGTCAAGTAAAATCTTTTCCGAAGTATTCTCTGGTAAATCATAAGCATAAGAATTAAAACCAACCTCATCACAAGCCTTGCGTTTATTACTAACATAGATTTCTGAGGCTGGATCGCTACCAACGAGAATCACTGCTAAACCCGGACTTCGTTTTCCTGCTAATAACCTGGCATCAACCGTTTTTTTAATTTCAGTTTTAAGTTGGTTCGCGACTTTTTTACCATCCAGGAGATTAGCAGTCATATTGAGAAATCTAAAGAAATTTGTCGGAATTATGGAATAGTGTCGGTTATGATGCAATGTATTACCGAATTCTTTTATTAGCGTAAGTGTTTCGCTTTTAGAATACTGGACAAACAAATCCTGGTGTTATACATTCAGCCTTTTGAGCAGGAATACTCATGCGTATTGCCTTAGGGGTCGAATACGATGGTAGCCAGTATCACGGCTGGCAAGCGCAGACAGGTCTTCATACAGTTCAACAGGTTATGGAAAATGCGTTAACCAAAGTCGCTGATCAAGACATTAGCATTATATGCGCCGGCAGAACTGATACCGGTGTCCACGCTACAAATCAGGTTATTCATTTTGATTCAGATAAAGAGAGAACTATCCGTTCCTGGATTCATGGTGCTAATTCTTATTTACCCAAAGATGTGTGTGTAAAATGGGGCCGTGAAATGCCTGACGATTTTCATGCACGTTACTCAGCCATAACACGACGCTATCGTTACCTAATTTACAATTCGCCCATTCGTCCTGCACTTTTGCGCTCTAATGTTACCTGGCAATATAGACAACTTGATCATAAATTGATGCAAGAAGCCGCTCAACTATTAATTGGTGAAAACGATTATACCTCTTTTCGTTCTGTTGAATGTCAGTCTCATACAGCTATGCGGGAAGTTCATCATATCGAGGTGACGCGAAGTGGGGACCTACTAATGATAGATATCACCGCTAATGCATTTTTACATCATATGGTTAGAAATATAACCGGTGTGCTTATGGCCGTTGGTACGGGGAAGCAGCCTGTGCCATGGGTTAAAGAGGTTTTAGATGCTAAAGATAGGCGCTTAGGTGCTGAAACTGCTCCGCCTTATGGATTGTATCTTGTCGCCGTAGCTTATCCTAAAGAGTTTGCCGTTATTCAGACCAGTCCCGGCCCTCTCTTTCTTTGGGAGCATTGATGACTCAAAGAGTACGCATAAAATTCTGTGGTATGGCACGTGAAGAAGATCTGGCTTATGCTGCAGCTTTGGGCGTTGATGCAATTGGTTTGATATTCTCACCGCTCAGCCGACGCTGTGTTTCAATAGAGCAAGCCAAAAAATTATTGCGCGTCTTACCTCCCTTTGTTGATGTTATTGCTGTTTTAGTTAATCCAGATTACGCAAAAGTAAAAGAAATTATTTCTCAATTAGCAATTAGAACTTTGCAATTCCATGGTGATGAAACTGAAGAATTCTGCTTACAATTTGACAGGCCTTATATTAAAGCTCTACAAATTCAATCTACTGCAGCGTTTGAGGAATTTAGCGCAAAGTACCCGCAGGCTTCAGCTTTTCTTTTGGATACGCCTTCAAGCACTAACCGTGGTGGAACTGGTGAAAGCTTTGACTGGGGCATTATTCCTTCTAATAGATCTAAACCTGTGATTTTAGCTGGCGGACTGCATGCTCAAAATGTCAAGCTTGCAGTAGAACAATGTTCTCCTTATGCTGTGGATATCTGTTCTGGTATTGAAGTTTCTCCGGGTATCAAGGATCATAAAAAAATGAGACAGTTCATTAGCGCACTTAGGGGAATGACATGAACGAAACAAATCTTCCTGATGAACAAGGGCATTTTGGTCCTTATGGCGGCATGTTTGTAGCCGATACTTTAATCAATGCCTTAAAAGAATTAGAACAAGCTTATCAACGTTACCACAATGACCCTGAATTTTTAAACGAATTACATTTAGAATTAACTGATTATGTGGGTCGGGCAACACCTTTATACTATGCCAAGCGTCTTTCTGAGAATATTGGAGGAGCCAGGATCTACCTAAAACGTGAAGATCTCAATCACACGGGTGCGCACAAAATTAATAACACTGTCGGTCAAGGTTTATTAGCAAAACGTATGGGCAAAACCAGAATTATTGCTGAAACAGGAGCTGGACAGCATGGCGTGGCTGCAGCAACCATGGCTGCGAAATTAGGTTTGGAATGCGTCGTTTATATGGGCTCAGAAGATATAAAAAGGCAATCTTCAAATGTTTATCGTATGAAATTGTTAGGCGCAAAAGTTGTTCCTGTTACGGCGGGTTCAAAAACCTTAAAGGATGCCTTAAACGAAGCTATGCGTGACTGGGTTGCGAATATTGATAATACTTTTTATATTATTGGCACGGTTGCAGGACCCCATCCCTATCCAAAAATTGTTAGAGACTTTCAAGCTATTATTGGTAAAGAAGCACGTGAACAAATTATAGCGAAATCGGGGAAACTTCCTGATGCACTTGTTGCCTGCGTGGGCGGGGGCTCAAACGCTATTGGCTTATTTTACCCTTTTTTAGATGATGAAAAAGTTGCTATTTATGGTGTGGAAGCCGCAGGAAAAGGAATAGAAACAGGTGAACATGCTGCATCATTAATCGCGGGTAAGCCAGGCATTTTACATGGTAATCGAACCTATTTACTTTGTGATGAGAATGGCCAGGTTAAAGATACTCACTCAATTTCCGCAGGACTTGATTATCCCGGCGTTGGTCCTGAACATTCTTATTTAAAAGACAGTGGACGCGTAAGTTACGTGCCTATTAATGACGAGGAAGCGCTTGCTGCTTTTCGTACGTTAACGCAAGTTGAAGGAATTATTCCAGCCCTGGAATCTAGTCATGCTTTAGCCTACGCGATGAAATTGGCTGCAACAATGGAAGCTTCCCAGCAAATCATTGTTAACTTGTCAGGGCGAGGTGATAAAGACATGCATACGGTAGCAGCTATCGATAACATAACAATCTAGGGCTAGCAGGTAATTTATGAACCGAATTGATAGAAAATTGTCAGATTGTCTGGCAGCAAATAAAAAAATTTTAAGCCCTTATATTACCGCTGGCGATCCTTATCCTGAGCTAACAGTACCTTTGATGCATAAACTGGTAGTTGCTGGGGCAGATATACTTGAAATCGGCATTCCTTTTTCTGACCCAATGGCAGAAGGGCCGGTTATTCAGGAAGCTATGGAACGCTCACTTCTTTTCAATATAAGTTGTGAAGATGTCTTTGCGATGGTTAATGAATTTCGTAAACAGGATAAAGATACGCCAGTTATTTTGATGGGCTATTTAAATCCAATTGAACAATATGGTTACCTAAAATTTTCTCAACGAGCAAAGGAAGTGGGTGTCGATGGAACCATTATTGTCGACCTACCGCCTGAAGAATCAGCCATAATATCGCCAATCTGGCAGGCTGCAGAACTCTACTCTATTTATTTATGCTCACCGACGACTACTGATGAACGCATGGCTTTAATCAATGCTAATGCTAAAGGCTATCTCTATTTTGTATCCTTAAAAGGTGTGACTGGCTCAAGTGATTTTGATTGCGAAAAAATTAAAACCCTTTATCAATACCGAAAAACACAAACCCATTTGCCCTTAATGGTTGGGTTTGGTATTAAAACTGCTCAAATGGCAGCTGACGTGGCTCAATTTGCAGATGGTGTTATCGTAGGTGCAGCTTTGGTGGGTCGAATTTTTGAGGCAAATACTGCCAAGAACGACCCACTTGAAGCCGGCGCTTCTTTAATCAAAGAAATGCGCCTGGCGATGGACTACATTAACCCTTGTATTTAAAGAGTATATTATGAATGAAAGCAGTGAAAAAAGAGCACATTTTATTCGCCAACTAATAAACGATGATTTGGCAAGTGGCAAGCATAGCGAAGTGATTACGCGATTCCCTCCTGAACCCAATGGCTATTTACACGTAGGTCATGCGAAATCTATTTGCTTAAATTTTGGCTTGGCCGAAGAGTTTAAAGGACGCTGCTTTTTGCGTTTTGATGACACGAATCCAATCAAGGAAGAAGAAGAATATGTGCAAGCGATTATCGAAGATGTTCGTTGGCTTGGCTTTGAATGGTCTGGCTTGACTCACTCTTCTGATTATTATCAGCAACTCTATGACTATGCGCTAGAATTAATCAAAAAAAATATGGCTTATGTTGACAGTTTAACCATGGAAGAAATTCGTGCTCATCGCGGTACTCTGCAAGAACCTGGTCGTGAAAGTGTGTATCGTAGCCGTTCAATTGAGGAAAATTTGGATTTATTTACCCGGATGAAGGCTGGTGAGTTTAAGGATGGAACGCATGTATTACGTGCGAAGATTGATATGCTATCAGGCAATATTAATCTGAGGGATCCGGTTATCTACCGAATTCGTCATGCTCATCATCAACGTACTGGCAACGATTGGTGTATCTACCCGATGTATGACTATGCTCATCCCATCTCCGACGCACTGGAAAAAATTTCTCATTCCCTTTGTACTCTAGAATTTCAGGATCATCGTCCATTATATGATTGGTTTATTCATCATTTGCCTTTACCTGCAAAGCCTGTACAAACTGAATTTGCAAGGCTAAATTTATCGCATACCATAACTTCCAAGCGGAAACTTCGCCAATTAGTTGAAGAAAAAATTGTAGAAGGTTGGGGCGATCCACGCCTACCTACCTTAAAAGGTATGAGAAATCGCGGTTATCCGCCTCAGGCAATACGACAATTTTGTGAGATTATAGGCATTTCCCGTTCTGATTCGGTAATCGATATGTCCATACTTGAAGACTGCGTTCGCAACGAATTAAATCTAAGTGCTAAACGAGCGCTTTGTGTTCTCGATCCTCTAAAAGTGGTTATTGAAAATTATCCGCAAGACAGGATTGAATTGCTAAATGCCCCTTTCAATCAACAAAATCCTGACGCTGGCAGCAGAGTTCTTCCCTTTAGTAGAGAAATTTATATTGAACGTAGTGACTTTATGGAAGAGCCAGCCAAAAAATACTTCCGTCTTTTCCCCGGTTCAGAGGTTCGCCTAAGGCATGCTTATGTTATACGTTGTAACGAAGTGATCAAAGATGCTAAAGGTGAAATCATTGAACTAAGATGTACCTATGATGAAAATACGCTTGGGAAAAATCCAGAAGATCGAAAGGTGAAAGGTGTGATTCATTGGGTTTCATGTCAACAGGCATTGCCCATCACTATCTATCAATATGACCGCCTGTTTAATGATCCGAATCCTGCACGTGAGGATGATTTCTTACAATTTTTAAATAAAGATTCATTAAAAATTCAGCAAGGTTTTTGTGAACCTTCATTGCAGGATCAACCTATGAATGAACTCTTTCAATTTGAGCGCTTAGGTTACTATGCGGTCAATCAAATAAAAGAGGGTAAAGTTTCTGCTTTTCACCGAGTGGTAGGTCTAAAGGACACTTGGGAAAAATAAAAGAAAAAAAGAGGACAGCAATGTTACAAATTTATAATTCATTCACCAGAAAAAAAGAAGAATTTAAACCTATTAAGCCCGGTCAAATTGGTATCTATGTTTGCGGTATAACTGTCTATGATCGCTGTCATTTAGGTCATGCGCGTTCCATGATAGCCTTTGATGTTATCGTTAGATTCCTGCGAGCGCAGAACTATCAAGTTAAATTCGTTCGCAATATCACTGATATTGATGACAAAATAATTGTACGCGCTAATGAACGCGGTCTTTCCATCTCTGAATTGACCTCACAATATATTAAGTTGATGCATGAAGATACAGAAGCATTAGCCATCCTGTCACCTGATTTGGAACCCAAAGCCACTGAACATATCGATTCAATTATTAAACTTATAAACCAATTAATTGAAAAAAATTATGCTTATCTAAGTGCTAATGGTGATGTTTGTTTTCAAGTTGAACGTTTTAAAGATTATGGCAAATTGTCTCACAAGGATCTGGAAGGTTTGGTTGCAGGTTCTCGAATTGAAATTGTTAAAGAAAAGCGCTCTCCTCTTGATTTTGTTCTATGGAAGAAAGCAAAACCAGATGAACCGAGTTGGCCTTCTCCTTGGGGCGAGGGGCGCCCTGGTTGGCATATTGAGTGTTCAGCAATGGCTATGCATGAACTCGGCGAGAACTTTGACATACATGGCGGCGGATTGGATTTGAAATTTCCCCATCATGAAAATGAGATTGCTCAAAGTGAAGCCGCAACTAATAAATGTTTTGCTAATTATTGGCTGCATGTAGGTATGTTGCAGGTAAATAATGAAAAAATGGCCAAGTCGCTGGGTAATTTTTTTACAATTGAGGATATGTTGAAAAAACATCATCCCGAAGTACTTCGTTACTTTTTACTTAGCAGCCATTACCGCAGCCCCCTGAATTTTTCTGAAGAAAATATATCTAATGCAAAAAAAGCACTTGAACGACTCTATCAAGCAATAAAAGACCATGATCTCAACGAAGGTGAGCTTGACAGAGACTGGGTAGAACAATTTAATGTATCAATGAATGACGATTTTAATACACCTATTGCATTATCTGTTTTATTTCAATTAAGTCATGAGGTTAATAAAACCAATTCACCAACGCTTGCCTACACTTTAAAACACTTAGCCTCTATGCTCGGATTTTTGCAAAGTTCACCTGAGTCTTTTTTGCAATCAGGTCTGCAAGAGGATGAAAAAACTCAAATTGAGATCTTAATCCAGCAGAGACTACAAGCAAGAAATGAGCGTAATTGGGCAAGAGCTGATGAGATTAGGACTATTCTGACAGGCCAAGGTATTGAACTTGAAGATGGCTCAGAAGGAACTACCTGGCGAAGAAATTCCAATAAGCAGGTTTAGGCCAATTTCACTTCAGATCTTAAAGCAGCTTTAACCGATAGTGCATTGAAATTTTAAATTCATGAAGATGGTCAATTTCGGTTAAAAGTTACCCATGACGACTGCCCGGTAATTTACAAGAATGATTTACCAGAGTTTATTATAGTACTGTCTAACTCTATAGTTTCATCATTAGCACTAACATCATATTTGAGGTGTTTGCTTAGTTCAATAAAGGCTTCTTTTAATAAATTAGAGTCAAAAGCTTTAGTATTATCAGTGAGGTGATTAGAGAGATAGGCATTGTTTAAAGGTTCTTCAAGTAAGGGAACAATCAAAGCACTTGCAATTAGCCCGAGAAAAACACCCATCACTGCGCCTGCGAAAGCAGAAGCTAAAGTGCTGAAAGCTGTTAAAGCGAGTATTCCACTAGCCCCTACAGGGCCTAATCCAGCACCTAAAGTTAAAAATCCCACCACGATGCCAGTAACAAATCCAGCAAGACCAAAACATGCCGCCACTAAACCTGTGCTAAATAGAACAATTTGACCGACATCTGAGGCGATATCACTCATGGTTTTAAAATAAGGAACATTTTTTGGCAGGATGAAGTGAAAGTCCTCAGGCAGGAGTTGCTGAAGCTCTTTTTTATTAAAATGAATGCTTTTTTGACTAATGTTGTTTAACAAATTAACTACAGTTTCTAAATGTAACTCATAGAATGCTATGTTTTGCTCATTATCAATCAATGCTAATGTAGTTTTTTTATACTTTTTTAAATGTTCTATAAGGTCATTCATGGCAGGTAAGGTTATGAGAGGCTGTGATTCTTTATAAAATTTATAGCCAGATTTGTTTTTAAGATTTAATTTCTCTTCGATACTTTTTTTTCGAGATTCAAGTTTAGATAGAAAGTTATCAAAGTGCTCGATTCGCTCTTGCATAATAGCTAATCCTGGATATTAATTAGGCCTACATCATATATCAAGATTTATTTAATGACAAGTTGTTTATATATGGTGCATATATTGATGATTTAAGTAAAATATTTTAACTTATTGATTCTAAATTGAAACTTAAATTGTGCATAAAATATGCTGAATTTAGTTTGTTAAATTTCATAATATGAACTAAATTTATTTTAATGAAACAAATGATCCATAAAGGAGTCAGAATGACGGATCCTTTAGCTGAATTAGAAGAGTCTTTGGCTTATATGTTTGAACTTCAAACAGCACAGGGTCATGGAAGATTTATAAATCCTCGAGTAGACGAATTAAAAATAGCGTTGGATAGTTATAAAAAAGATAGATCAAAATTACCCCTTTTAAATCAAGCAGTACAAAACGCCTTCTCTGTTATTGAAAATTATGTTGATGGTTATAAGGTTAAAAATAAATTAGAGGCACTGACTGGATCAATTGCAGAACTTAACCCAGTTAAGTCTTATGAAAGTTCAACAAACGCTTGCGAAACTAATTTTATTTCTTGGATATCATTGAAAATAGGGAAAGACTTTACCTCTCTTAATGCTGAAAAGAAAGTGCAAGCCTTACTCAATGAGCAAAAAGAAAAAGAGGTTAGAGTAAAGTTAGGTGTACATTTACACATTGAACCTGATTTTCTACTTAATCTTGCTTTGGCATCGACGAATAACTTTATAAAATTACTATCAAGTCGTCTTGGATTTAAATTTGAAAAGCAACAAATTGCTAAGGCAATTTATCATCATGGCGATACTTTGATTGATGCCTCGCTTGCTCTTGATGAACAAATTGATTCTTTAATCAATTTTTTTGATAAACGCTTATCACCGAAAGGATATTCAATCGAAAAGTTGTTAAATGATCCCCTTGCAAAACCTGAGCTAGAAAAATTACACCTATTTCAACATTATCAAAGTCAAGCCTTTAAAAATCGCGAATCAAGCATAAATTCATCTAAATTTATTTAAGAAGCCAATTTTTGAACGCTTGCCGATTCCACTGATGCCCAATACAGCTCATCGTTTTTTAAGGATTCTCCAATTAAAGGGCTCAAGCATTCCGCAAGATATTTTTCCGAATGATTAACTAGAAATTGTTTGGCAAGAAAAAATCGTTGTTCATCGCTTTTTGCGGAATTAAGCCTGTTAATTGTCTCCTTACTTTCATTACTGGAAAAAAAGCCATTCAAACTTAAGAATCCTGACATTCCACACAAACGAGAGGATTTGTAACTAGTATATTCCCTTAGAGCAGCCTCCACTTGTTTCTGTGATAATTTTGGCTGACATTCACTATTACTATAAGTTGATTGTTTCTCCATTAAAGGATGATGATTAAAAATTCTTTTATTATTAGGTTGAGCTTTTTCAGTAAAAAAATCAATTCTGATGCTATTTTCGCTGAATCCACTATGTTTTTTAATGGCGTTGTTAAAAGATTCAGCTAAAATTTTGCATTGGGTAACGGTTTTGGAAAAAGACAAGATAAGATGTAATTTTTTATTAGTATAACCAGCAAATAGGCCATCCTTTACTAAATTATCAGCAAAGTCGGGTAGCAAAATAGACAGTTTACCCAGAGATAGGCGAAGTGGTGCATTTAAACTATTATGAAAACGAATAACGTCACTATCAAGATTTTTTATATTAGCAAGTTTACTGGCTTTGCCTGGCTGGCCAAGCATCAATAGGAAAATTTTTGAATTTGAAGGTAGAGTAGATAAATCTTGTCCGCGATATAATACTGTCACATTATTATTAACTTTAGCTTCACGTTGAATCCATTGCTGAACAAAACCAGCAACTGAATCAGTAACATCTTTTTGATAAAAGGGGACGTATACATAATGGGTCATTAGCATTCTCTCGGTAACAATACTGTAAAGTTTTGTTAAATATTACCAAAGATATTTTTTTATGTAAATAATTATTTCTTGTTGAGTTAAAAATAATCAAATATCTAACCTTAGAATGCTATTAGTTGATTCATTTTGTTGAGGTTTTTAATTTTGGCTGGTTACACGCAAGATTTCAGCAAGAGAAGTATCACCAATTAAAACACGTTTGAATCCATCCTGGCGAATAGTAGCAGTTGCGGGACGCAGATAATTGTCGATAATTTGTAGATTTTCATTACGATGGATCATAGATCGTAAAGTTTCAGTTATAGTGATTAGCTCATAGATGCCCGTTCTTCCTCGATAACCCAAATGATTACATAGCTCACATCCTTTAGGCTCACGTACCGCAGAAGTATCTACACTGGCATCAAGCCCCATTAGTTCGCGCTCATCATCACGAAGAACATGAGGAATTTTGCAATGAGGGCAAAGTTTTCTTACCAAACGTTGAGCAATTAAACCCACTATCGAAGACGAGAGCAAAAAAGATTCTACACCCATATCATGAAGACGCGTCAAAGCACCTAAAGCGGAATTGGTATGTAAAGTTGATAATACTAAATGCCCGGTTAGACTTGCTTGAACTGCAATATCCGCGGTTTCCAGATCGCGAATTTCCCCAATCATCACTACGTCAGGATCTTGCCGCAGAATAGCACGCAAACCTTTAGCAAAGGTCATTTCTACTTTGGAGTTCACCTGAGTTTGTCCGATTCCTGGCAAGTCATATTCAATCGGATCTTCTATTGTTAAAATATTGCGGCTAACTTGATTTAATTCAGTCAGCATCGCATAGAGGGAGGTTGTTTTACCGGAACCCGTAGGTCCTGTAACTAAAATGATACCGTGGGGTTCCGTTATCATTCGTCGCATGTTCAGCAAAGTATCCTTAGGCATGCCCAAAAGCCCTAGGTCAAGCTGTGCAGCTTGCTTATCTAGGATTCGTAGTACAATTCGTTCCCCATGATTAGAGGGCAGGGTTGATACACGAACATCAATATTATGACCTCCAATGCGCAGCGCAATTCGACCGTCTTGAGGGATACGTTTTTCTGCAATATCGAGTCTTGCCATAACTTTGACTCTAGAAATGACAAGCGGCGCAATACCTCGCTGGATTTCAAGCACTTCTTGCAATACCCCGTCAATCCGATTTCGCACAAGAACCCGGTTTTCATAGGTCTCAATGTGAATATCCGAGGCTTGTTGTTTAATGGCTTGGGTGAACAGGGCGTTCAATAAACGAATAATTGGCGCATCATCTTGATTGTCTAGCAAATCTTCACTGAGCGGCAGCTGACCAGCAAGCAACGATAAATCAATGTCTTCTTCCATGCCCTCGGCTGCATCCAGGATTGAGGATTGTGACTCATAAAGTTTAGCTAAATGTTTTTGAAATTCAGTTTCATTCACTTCTTCAAATTTGAACTCAGCTTGCAGAAGCCGTTTAACTTCAGTTAAGGTTTGTAAAGAGGGGCGAGGGAGATGATAAACCATCAGACCTTGATTAGTTGGAACGGCAATGATGCCTTGATTTTTAGCAAAGTTATAAGGCAGACGTTTCGCTTTATTGGAATTTTCCATCAATTATTTCATCATATTTACAGGCGGTCGAGGAGTCCGACAAAAGGGTTTGGGTAATCTTACCTGATTTTGAGGCGGCAAAATCATGCCTTCATTTTTTCGACTGTAAGGCTGTTCACGAAGCATATCGAGCTCATATTCGCGTATGTCGTTATATTTGGCACCAGAGATCTGCACCAGATCACGTTCGTTTCTTAAGATTACTGGCCGAATAAATACCATTAAGACCCGTTTTTCATGAGTATTAATATTATTTTGTAAGAAACGACCCAGTCCAGGGATATCACCAAGAATGGGAATTTTATTATTATCATTACCTACTGAATTCTGAATTAATCCGCCAAGCACGACAATATCACCACTTTCGACATGGACTGCGGTAACTATACTACTAACATCAAAAATCGGATTAGTCGTATTATTGTTACTAGCGGGATCGATTGTATTGTTACCTTGATCAATTTGGAGTTTAATTCCTCGACCCCGGGTTATTTGTGGTCTAACGTAAAGATGAAGTGCCACATTCACACGATTAAAGGTTTCATAGGGACTACCCGCCGCGGTACCACCGGCATTGTTAGGATAAGTGGTGGAGGTAACCGAAACTTGCTTACCCACAAGAATTTTTGCTTGACGATTATCAAGAACCACAACTGATGGCGTTGATAGAATATTTGCCTTTCGTTGTTGAGCGAGAGCAAATACTCGCGCTTGAAAGTTATTCAAACTTGTCTTTGAATTAATAATAGCAAAACCTGGCCTAAATGATGCTGGTCTACCATTTTCGGCATTTGAACCTAGTTCGATACCTAAACTTTTTACATCACTTTCATTCACCTCAGCGACCAGCGCTTCAATAAGCAGCTGAGCCGGTCTTATATCCAATTGACGGATGACAGTTTGCAAGATGCGAATCAAACTTGCAGGAGCATTGATAATTACAGAATTGGTATTGGGTTCAGCGATTATTTGCACCGTTGGCTTGGTTGAGCCTTCGTTTTGAGTCGCAGCAGAACTGGTATTCGCAGTCGCTGCGGGAGAGGGCGCGGGCGGCGGATTCGTTGTAGCAGCGCTTGAGTTGTTATTACTAATATTAGCATCGGGATTGGTGCTATCCAGTTCAGGGACTGTTATGGTACCAATAGTTGTACCCACGTTGCCGCTAAAATTAGCTTGGGCAATACCAGCAAGAATAGGCACTAAATCTTCTGCTCTTAAATAATTTAAATATACTACTTTAGTATTACTATCAAAGGCTGAATTACTACGATGATCTAATTGGCTGATTAATAACCGAAGTTTGATGCGTTCAGTCTTCGATCCACTAAATAAAATAGCATTGGAACGATCATCAACTGCCAGCATAGTTTGATTATGGCCGCCAACAGCGCCGGTTTGTGTTTTAATTAAGTCTTTTAGGGTTCCTGCCACATCCATGGCTAAGGCATTTTTTAGATGAACGACATCAACACCACTGGACGATGAGCTATCTACTTGCTTAATAATATGAGTCATTTGCCTGATATTCGAGGCTCTACCTGAAAGAATAAGCATATTGGAGGGAGAATAAGCAGAAACCGAACTCCATTGCGGCATCAATGGACGCAGAACAGGAACAAGTTGTTCCGCAGGTACATAGCGAACCGGTATAACCGACACCATCATGTCATCACCACGGGGTGGTTGCTTTAGTAAGCTTAATTGATCGGGTGAAATAGTTTTGGCATCGATATTAGGAACAATTTTTATCACATCGCCGCTAGGAACGGCCGCATAGCCAGATACTTGTAACATGGAGAGAAAAACCTGGTAAAGTTCTTTATTCGACATAGCTGTAGAAGAAATAATTGATATCTTCCCTTGAACCCGTGGATCAACAATAAAATTTTTGCCCGTAACTCGTGAAACCTCAGCAATCACTGCTTTAATGTCTGCACCTCTTAAATTCCATAACTTTTTTGCAAGTTGCGGCTCTTCAACGAGCTCATCATCTTTTTCTTGATCATTGATTAAAGATGGTAAATTTTGCAAAGTTTCAGGATGTGTTTCTAAACTTAAACTCGAATGAATTGCGGGTAGCTGAGTTTTGAAAGATGGCAAAGGTTGTATGAGTTTATCCTGAGTTTCATTAACTACTTTTATTTTCAATTCTTCAGCGATTGCAAGCTCGGAGATTGGACCAATATCGACATAATAGTTTAGTAAGTCCTTACGATGACCGATAGAGATGGTTTGAGTCGTCAAGGAGGAGAGTTTAAATTTTAATTGCAAGGCATTATTTTCATGAGGGAAAGAGCCAATACGAACCAAATAAGTAGGTTTGCCATCAACATTAATTGTTTTGATGGTTACACTACTAGCATGAGAACAGATTAGAAAAAAATGTAGAACTAGATAGAACGCAAGTTTTCGCATTAAACAACCATTAATAATTGTAATCCACTTTCTGTGGTCATTGGCCCTAACATCATGCGTGCAAAAATTTATTTAACATCATAACCAAATTTACCAAGATACAATAGGGCTTTAAGCAAATCAATGTCTAAGCTTTGCTAGAAATTAGCTAATTTTTTGAAGAGAAGCGGTCCTATTATAATGTCTACAGGTTTGCAAAAACTGAAGAGCGAGAATTAGCTTGATAATTCTGAATGTTTTCAACTCTTTTAATAGCGTTTTCTAAATTGCCAAGTTTGGCTTTTAACGACTTTCGATAGTCTTTCTCACCTAGTTCGGCACGTGAAGAAAATTCCTGTTTACCATAGGTAATAAGTTCAACTAGTGATTTTTTATCACCGGTTTTTGCATAACTTCTTATTTGTAGATCTAATTGATTAATATAAGATTCTCTTTCCTCTGCTTCAGTTTGATAAAAGCAACCTAAGCAGTTGGCAAAAAATTGACTAATTTCATCTTGCCATTTAAAAGTTAGGGCTCGTTCCTTAAGGTAGGTCTTTAAAAAACCTTCTTCACCGAAATAGTCTTCAATCACTGCAGAGAGATCATAGATAGGCTCTAATGTTAAAGGAATAATTTCACCTAAATTGAGATTAGCTTTGTTAGCCATAGCACTATCATTTTTCTCACAAAAGAACCCATATTTGTGGTCGGAGTAATCGCAATAACTTTCTTTAGAGCTTTCTTTAGAATCCCAGGCTTGCTCAGGAGCCTCAATTAAAATTCCCAATTGTTCGTATAATTGCAATTTTATAATATTTTGAAGATTATCTAATACTCCCGCGCTAAGCTCCTTATCTTCACCGGAGGTTAGGATCTCATAGGCTGCAGAAAGAGTGTCGCTCAGTATTTTTTCGTCTTCAAGCTTATCTTCAGAAGCCACATCTTCGTGTGGTACAAGCTCATAATGGTCACCTCTATGATATAAGGCAATTTGTGGTGGCTCACCAAAAGGGTAATTCTCGACAGCCGCAACTTCCCAATACTTTGCTTTTTCATAATTATCATGATGGTTTTCAGTTTTTTTATTAGACTGATATATATATAAATTCGCAGAAATGCCAAAATCTTTATAAAGATAAACATTAGCTTCTTCAATACTTAATTCAGGATATCGGCCGTCTTCATGGAGTTGGGAGAGGGTTACTCCGATGTCTTTCTGCATAAAAAGATCATTTTCATCAATTATTTGCATAGAAAATTCCGCTTCCGCCTTTGGGGATTTCGTTGCGGTATAACTAATTATTTTTCTAAGAACAGGGGCGAAGATTATTTCTTTTGCATGAAAGGAAAAAGGAATTAAAAACTTTGAAAATTCGCGAAAATCAAACTTTTCCACCTCAGTGATACCATAATATTCCGCGAAATTTTCTTTCAATAGGGTATAAGAGTCTATTATTGGATAGGGAGTAATTGAGCCTTTTTGTTCTAATTCTGCCAAAATATCAATTGTTTTTAACAAAGTTGGTAGTGCGCAATTTAAAGCGCAATTATTCAATAACCCAGAAATTTTGGGTAAATTACCACCAGCCATCAGAGTTACTCCTTCATCCAATTCTCTTTAATATATCAGATAAACCTTAAGTTTTTATTAACAAATATTCTTGCTGAATTATCTGCCCAGGACACAAAAAACGTAGCTATAAAAAGCTCTTTATGTCCTAGATTTGATTTATTAGCGATGAAATATTTGTTATTGCAAAGTTAGCATGGTCAACACATTCATAGCCAAACAAGGAAAGTTTTGTTATAGAAGTAGACTTTGCCATTTAATCAAGGATGATTATGATTTTTAAAATTTTCACAAAATTAGTCGATGTTTTCGTTTTAAGCCTTTTGTTAATGAAGGTTGGTTGGGCTGAAGACATTGAACTCGTGGGTTCTCTCAATCATCAATTAAAGCAAAAAAATTATCTAACTCATAACTATAGTAAACAAGCGATCCAGCTCCTTCACGTAAAATTATCCGATAAAGAAAAAAATTACCTAACAAGCAAAGCTCAGGCAGTTCTAAAACATCAAGGTGAATTTTCTCAGGAAAAGCTAAATTCCATCATTCTAGACTTACCCGAAAAGATCCTGCTTGGAATGACCAATGTACCTGTTTTAAATCAAGGTAAACACGGCACCTGTGTTACCTTTGCGTTAACTGCCGCAATTGATGCAATTCTATCTAGAGGGGATTATATTAGTCAACTTTGTAGTTTACAGCTTGGGAGCTATCTCGCTAAACAAAATGGCAGTTCAAGTGGTTGGAATGGGACTCATCCAATTACTGTAATCAATCAAATCACTCAATATGGAATCATGACTAAGGCCAAACAAAAATCGCTAGGTTGCGGTGGTATGACTCGCTATCCTCTTGGTAATGATCCTTTAACAGACTCTTTTATTGAGCCTGATAAATTTCAGTCTAATAACGAACTAATTTTTGGCAAGTTAGTAAATTGGTCGGATATTTTTCAAAAAAATGATTCAGCTAAATCATTAGCCGAAGTCAAAGAAGCTTTAAAGTCTAAAGATAGACTAATATTTACGGTTCTACTCCCTCGAGAAGACTTAGGTATCGCGGGTGCCGTTGGTAAATATAAAACTTGGCTTGCAAAAGATAGCTGGGTTTTAACAACAGCTATTTTGAATGGTATTAAAAACATCAAAGTTGCGCACGAAATGATAATAACCGGGTATGATGATAATGCTGTTGCCGTTGATAATCTGGGAGCCAAGCATAAAGGACTATTAAAATTACGAAATTCTTGGGGAATAATTTTTGGTAATTATGGCGATTTTTACATGAGCTATGATTATTTTAAATTATTAGCTTATGAAGTGACACGTATTTCTCCCTATTCAATCTAACACTGCTCATTGCTCTTTTTTTATACTAAACTTAACTAATAAGGTAAAACCGCTTAGCAGGAGTCCAGATGGCAGAACCTGGAGAGGATAGAGTTGCATTAGTTACCGGATCAGGTCTAAGGTTGGGAAAAGATATTGCCCTTCATCTAGCAAAAAAAGGATATAAAATTGCCTTGCATTATTGCGCATCAGAAGCTCAAGCTCAGGACAGCCTTGAAGAAATTAAAGCAATAAATCAAGATTGCCAACTCTTTCCTTTAGATTTTTCTAAAAATAATAACTACGAAGAATACTTGCAAGCTATTGAACAGCGTTTGGGCCGCTTAAAACTTCTCGTTAACTCTGCCTCTTATTATACGGAAGCCACAATTCAGAAAGCTACACAAGCTCAATTTGAAAAGATGTTTCGAATCAATTTGCAAGCTCCATTTTTTTTAAGTCAAGCCTTTTATAATCTGGTTCAGAAAGGATCGATAATCAACATAATCGATAATAAAATGCATTTTAATCAATACCAATACTCTCACTATTTATTATCTAAAAAAGCGCTTGCAGAATTTACGAAAATGGCCGCTTTAGAATTTGCACCTAGAGTGCGAGTGAATGGTATAGCTCCAGGCGTAATCATGCCTAAAGGTTCACGAACTAAAGAATATTTAGCCTGGCGAATTAAGGGAATACCTCTAGGTTTTCAAGGTGATAGTGCTGATATTTTACAAGGAATAGATTATTTACTTTCCAGTTATTTCGTTACTGGAGAAATTTTAACAATCGACGGTGGAGAATCAGCCAATAAGGTAGGGAATAATTTTTCTTCTTTTCAGGAGTAAAAATGCATCTCTGTATTTTATCGGTGGGTTCAAATATCCATCCTTTTTCTATGGTGTATGAGGCAAGAAACATTCTCAGCAAAGAGCATCAATTACTTGGCTGTTCTAAGTTTAACAAAACCAAACCCGTTGGTTTTCAGGATCAGGATGATTTCTTAAACGGCGCTTTTATGGTGCAAACCCTATTAAATTACATGGATTTTAATGCTTATTTAAAAACTATCGAAAACCGCTTGGGACGAATTAAAACTGCCATAAAATCAGGGCCTCGTACCATCGATTTAGATATTATTATTTGGGATGGAGAAGTGGTCCATCCTGATTACTCTACAAACGATTATATTAAAATCCCGGTTCAGGAACTTATAGATGACTATTATGTGCAGTTAACCTCCTAATCAACCTTTTTATAAAACTCTTTTTGAAGCTTAGACAAAGGCTTGCAAACCCTTCGACTAATAGTATAGTGAGCAAGTTAACTTTATAAGGAGAATTTATGACTATCAAAAATCTAACCTTTTCTATCCTGGCTATGACTTTAATATGTTCTTCTGTTTTTGCAGAACAGGGAGTGCAAACCTACAAAAATCAACGCGGCTCTTTGCTAGAGCTTGAAATTATAGGCGATAATAAAATCCAGGGATTTTTCACTACTGCTGTAGCTTCTAAATCTTGTCCTGAAGCGATTGGCAAAAAACAACCCATCATTGGTTATACTGTCGGTAATGCACTGACTTTTAGTGTGGTTTACCCCAGCTGTGGTTCAGTGGTAAGTATCACCGGTAATTTTTTAAAAAAACAATCTAAAATTGATACCTTATCGATAGTAAATCATCAATCCAATAATGTAACTCATGAAGGCCCAGACTCACGTTTTATAGGTCATGATCGTTATCATAAAGTTGATTAAAGCTTTTAGCCGTCTTAAGCGGGCGGCATTATAGGGCTCTGTAATTCTTTGAAATTAAGAAGTCGATAAAATTTCTATAATCTGAGCAATCTATTGTCTTTCCAAAATAATTTATGGAGGATCTAAGCTTCAGTTCAAATAATATGGTCTGTATGAAACAGATAGAAACCATGTGTTATTAGTAGAATTGCGATAATTCCAACAAAGGCTATTGCAACATAATAACCCCAACCAGAATACATTCTACGAGTTAGTTTAATCATGAATTCTGGGAGCGATAACCAAAGAACAGACTTAATGAGTAAAAACCAGGCAACCAAAGTGATAAGCACTTCCGATTCCCAAACCCAGATATTATGAAGAAGTACAAGTGGAATACTGACGATTAAACCAACAATTGCACCTATTACAATAGCAGGACTGCCTATTTTTATATTAGCAAGCATATTACGATAATAACCGGCTCGGGATAACATAACGATAGCAACAATAAGTAAATATAGTCCCAATGCTTGCGCTAGAAAAAGAGAATGTAATGATTCATTCATAGTAAGATTCCTTTTTTATCTCTATTGTAAGTTTAGTATAAATAATCTAATCACGAATTATAGGTAATTAATATTAAATATACTTATATTCAAGATAATCAAAATAAAATCAAAAAGATAGAAATATTTTTAATTCTGATTATTGAAGAATTTAAAAAGGGGGAAGAAGTTTAGACGAAAGAGCAAAAAAATATATTTTAAAGAGAAAGAGTAGTCAAATTCCAGTATTTATTAGCACATGGCAATTAAATGAATTCAACTAATCTATGGTGGCTACGGGTGGACTCGAACCACCGACCTCAGCATTATGAGTGCCGCGCTCTAACCGGCTGAGCTACGTAGCCACAAGAGGCGTGATTTTGTCTTTTTACACCTTGGTTGTCAATACTAAAACTTAATTTAATCCAATCTCATGGTTATGCAGAACATCCACTAAACACTACCTCAACTATATTTTAATAGTACTCACTACAAGATATTGTTTTTGTGATTTTAAGAATCATAAAAAAAAAAATGATGCAAGCGAAAGTATCTTCTGATCTAATAAGAGTTCTCACACAATCATTATTAGAAGATACTATGCTTGCGTTTATATTCTGTCACACCTATCTACTTAAATCACTTTCTAGCATGCACACAAAGACCAGGAAAAGCATAGAAAGCCATACGAGAAGCTTACTAAGTGGCAAAGCAAATTTAAGCTTAAGTAGTATTGGGAGACATTTACCTGGTAGAGCGCATGTAAAGCATAAAATAAACATGTGCTGGCGCTTTTTATCCAATAAAAAACTTCATAAACAGCAAGTTGTCATTTATCAGAGCGTATTTGCACTAATACTTACTCCATTAAAAGAAATATTGATTGCAGTGGATTGGACAGGTTGCTGCGGCTCGGATACTCCTATGTTAAGAGCCAGTTTAGTTCACTCAGGTCGTTCAATCCCAATCTATAATGAACTGCATTCACAAAAGGACTTAGCCACAGAGAAGGTACACAAGGAATTTTTAGTTAACTTAAAGGCAATCATACCGGAGGGCAAACGCGTCATTATTATCACAGATGCAGGTTTTAAAACACCCTGGTTTACTCAGGTTAGTCAATTGGGTTGGTATTTTATAGGGCGGGTAAGCGGTACAATTAACTATCGACTGATGAGGGATAAAAGATGGAGTCCTATCCAAGCACTTCATTCTTTTGTTCAACGAGGAGAAGCTCGCTATCTAGGTGTCGGTAGATTAGGACAGGATTCTAAGACCAGAATACAGGTTTTACTAACAGCCTATTGGGGTGAGAAAAAAGGACGGAAAAATCCCAAGCCTAACTATCCTGATGCTGAAAAAAGATATTCCAAAATGTATGCTGAGCCTTGGATTCTTGCCTCTAACCTTCATCAAGACCCTGCTTTAAATGGGGAAAACAGCCAAGAAGAAGTGGCTATCTTAGCTCGAGAGAATATCGCAAAAGAATGCAAATTGAACAAAATTTTCGAGATGATAAAAGTGAACGTTATGGATTCGGGTGGCGATTTAGCCGAACGAAAGACAAAAATAAAATGAGTCTATTAATCCTTATTGCTACTATAGCAACCCTCATCCTTTGGATGATTGGATTTGCAGCAGAAAAGAAGAAATTACACTACCATTTTCAAGCAAATACTGTTCGTAATCATCGTGTTATTTCTTTACTTTATTTAGCTAAACAACTTATTACTCACGGATTAAAGGGCCTAAAAATACGAAAGTTCCATCTTATTATTGCTTTATTTCACGTAGAATATAATGAAATTTCCCCCTTTAACCAATTTGAAAAAGGAGGATATATTAAATGAGAGGATCATTCAGCGCTACGCTGCATCAAGGCTACCCACGCGCCATACGCAGTCTTAGCGAAGCGTAATCAAGGTTTACTAATAATTAAAATCAGCATAAAAAATGGTTAAATTAGGTAAATGATAAACTGCTTATTTCACTATCAATTGAATTAGAATCTCCCTGTTCCAGGATGTCATTCTCAAAATCCGATCTGGGGAAACAAAACATTTCCCAATCATTCTTTGAAAACTGAATATCTCTAAGCAAGTTATGATTTAAGTTAGGGTGTCCGTTTGCATTTAATCTGTTTATATTTTTGGTAAGTTTCTTTATTTCTTTTTTATAAACTGAGGCATATTTAGAGGTCGTCTCCAGGTAGTGAGTTAATATTTTAAATGCTGCTTCCCATAAACTTAGACATCCTGATAAATTGTTGTATAAATATTTTTGAAGATAATCCAGATTAGAATAACCCGCTTTTAACTTTAATATATTGTAACCAGTTAACTGAGTCAGGATCCCTTTGTATCCTTCCATTTGTTCTAGAGCTTGATTTAACGTTGCGCACTCATCCTTCGTTAAATAGCTGAGAGTAGTATTTAAGCCTTTTGCTTCAGTATTGTTATGATTTTTATGCAAGCGTTGAATACGTACAATTTCTTGTGATAAAAAATCAATATTGAATGCGATTGATAATCCTAATTTCAAACTATAGTTTGCCAGCCGAAGTTTAATTGAATACTCAGTCTTAAAAGCATTAATTAATTTTTCAATGGATAAGATCTTCTTTTGAATAGAAATATACTGATTTTGAAATTCCGGGATGATTAATTTGCTAGTTATATTATTATTTATTTTTAGTTCCGAATTTATCTGCTCAAGAGCTTGGAGAGATAATCTGTCAAGAGGGTTATGCTCTGAAGGGCATTCTGCAATTTCTCTAAAGAAATTAATATAAAGATGAAAATCTGTTGTATACCCTGATTGCTCAAGAGTTTCAAAGAAATTTCCGTTGTTTTCTAATAAATCGATTAGTTGATTTAGAATTATTAGCGCATTTTTTATCATGCATTCATATTCAAATTTTTGGCTATTGATAAACTGAATTTTTGTAGGCAAGAATTTACCGGTGATTTCTCTAGTAAAAAATTTGGATCTCATTTTTTTCCACCACACAAACTATAATAATTATCCAAGTCTTTTCGAGTGATTTAAATCTGGAACTAATACTAAAATATGTTGTCAATTAAGATTAGAAGAGGATTAGCAAATTTTAGAGCTAATCCTCATGTAAATAGCTACCCGTTAGATAATCAGTAAGTACATAGCACCTGGGCCACGTAAAACCTGCACTAAAAGCTGCTGTTTTTGTTGAGTAGCGACCTGTTGGAGAGATTTAACATTGTCAGTTTGAGCCTTATTGGCAGAGATAATGATATCTCCGGGTCTTAAACCTGCTCGCCACCCAGCACTATTTTCAGAAGCTCCAACCACTTGAATTCCAACAATATGACCATGTGAAGGCGTGTCTTGTTCAAAGTTTTTTAGCGCAAGACCATATAGGAAAGGATTAGAGGCTTGTAGCTTTTGTTCGTGTTGCTTAATATCAGTAACAACTGCATTAATAACTATATCTTTTCCCTCACGCTTTACCGATATTTTAGTCGCACTACCCACTCTTAACAAACCAATTGTTGTTTTGACCTGGGTTGCCTGAGTAATTTTCGTATCATTAATTTGCGTGATAATATCGCCTGGCTTTAAGCCTGCTTTTTCTGCCGGCGAATCCTGATTAACTTGAGAAATAATGGCACCTTGAAACTCTTCTGAATAACCCATGGCTTGAGCTAGCTCGGGGGTTAAATGTTGTACAAAAATTCCCATGAGCCCACGATGGATCGAACCAAATTTAATCAATTGTTGCGCGACATCTTTAGCCATATTAATGGGTATCGCAAAACCTATGCCTACATTACCGCCGTAGGGTGACAATATTGCAGTATTTATTCCAATCAATTCTCCAGAGGCGTTGACTAAGGCACCACCTGAATTACCAGGGTTTATAGCCGCATCAGTTTGAATAAAATTTTCATAACCTTCTATATTGAGATCACTGCGTTTAGTGGCAGAAATAATTCCAAAAGTGGCTGTTTGACTGTTGCCAAAGCTATTTAAGCCAAAAGGATTGCCAATTGCTACAACAAAATCGCCAACTTCCGCTTTATCAGAATCGCCAATGGGTAAACTTACCAAATTTTTAGCATCGATTTTTAAAACTGCAATATCGGTTTCGCTATCGCCGCCAATTAATTTAGCTTTCAATCGTCGCCCATCGTTGAGGGTAACTGTAATAAGGGTCGCATTGCGAATCACATGATCATTAGTGATAACTACCCCATTTTTCGGATCAACAATCACTCCTGAACCGATGCTTGAAAATTTTCTAGGTTTCTCAGGAGAAAGGGGAGGATGTGGATCCTGTTTATTTTCAGCTTCTTCTTCACCGCTGCTCACATTATTAGGAATTATACCTTGTACAGCTACATTCACTATCGCAGGCATCGCGTTCTTAAGAACAGGAGCTAAGGAAGGCAAGGCATTCGCACTTGTATTTTCCATTGGCGCTGCCGATACACTGAAGGACAGCAAAGTCAAAAGACTGATTTTTGCGAGGATGTTATAAGTCATTTCATTTATCCCGGTTGTTTTCATTAAACCAAATAAGCGTAGCCATTCTACCTGTTTGCGCATTTCTCCGATAGGAATAGTAATCATCCTTTCGTTCATAAGTGCAAATGTTGGATTGTAGAACAGTTAGCACATTATGCGATTTTAACACTAATTCGGCTATTTGAGGCAAATTTGCCAGCCATTTTTCATTTTTGGACTTAAAGGCATTGGTGGTAAAGGCATATCTTCCCTGAAAATTTTCTAAAACGTCCTCTCCCACTTCAAAGCAAGATTGACAAATTGCAGGACCAATCCAGGCAATTAACTGTTCTGGCGGGCTTAGCATTTTTGCTAAGGTATTTTCAATAATTCCGTTTACCAATCCTCGCCAACCTGCATGGATTGCCGCTATTTCCGTCCCTTGTCTATTTGTAAGGGTTATTGGCAGGCAATCAGCGGTCATGATAGCAAGGGTACGGTTAGGGCAGCGTGTAATAGCCGCATCAGCGACACGATTGCTTTCTTCCTCAACCACCACACAGAGCGTTGAATGAGTTTGTGTCAACCATTCTGCATCTCTTGGTCGATCTAAATTTTCTTTCAATGCCTTGCGATTTAAATTTACCAATTCCTTATTGTCACCGACATGGAGGCCAAGATTATTTGCCTCATAAGGTGCTTTACTCAACCCCAAATTTCGTTTAGTAGTCAGGGCAAAAACATTAGGGGGCGCAGGCCAATTAGCGTACAAATTAGGCAAGGTTTTCATCCAAAGCAGTTAAAAGGGTGTTGAAATCTTCGGGTAAGGGTGCTTCAAAGCTCAGCAATTCATCAGTTTCAGGATGCTTGAAAGCAAGTTTTGCAGCATGCAAGGCTTGACGATCAAAATGCCTAAATAAATCTCTAAGCTCTTCTGTGGCTTGAGAAGGAAAACGCATACGCCCTCCATAGAGTTGATCGCCGACTACAGCATGATTAATATGAGCCATGTGCACGCGAATTTGATGGGTTCGTCCTGTCAATAATTGCACATCTAGTAAAGTAAATTCCTGGTATTGCTTACGAAGCGAATAATGCGTAATTGCTTCTCGGCCATGGGTACAAACAGCCATTTTTAATCGTGAACGAGGATGCCTTCCATAAAATGTCTCAATCTTCCCACCTGAGATAAGATGTCCTTGTACAAGGGCTAGATAATTTCGCTGTATTTCCCGGGCTTGCATTTGACGAGTGAGATTGGTATGCGCTTTAATCGTTTTGGCACAAACCAATAATCCCGTAGTATCTTTATCCAGGCGATGAATAATACCTGCTCTTGGTAAATGTTGCAGATCTGGGTCATGGTAGAGTAGGGCATTGACTAAAGTATGCTCTCGATTACCTGCTCCTGGATGAACGACAAGTTTCGCCGGCTTATTAATTACTAAAAGATGCTCATCTTCAAAAGCTAGAGTTAATGGGATTGCTTCTGGAAGATAGCTATCTTTATGACCTTCGAGCTTTTCGAAATCAATTTCCATGTCAATTTGCTCGCCGCCAAACACTTTTTCTTTTGGCTTTGATAAACGATTGTTAAGCTTAATCGCTCCTTCTTTGAGCCATGAACTCAGTTGTGAGCGTGAAAAGTCAGGAAAAAGCTGTGCGAGAACAACATCGAGTCGTTGACCATGGCATTCTCGTGGAATAATTGCTTGTTTTTGAATTGGTTGAGTCATAGCTAGGCAATTTCCAATTCATCAACTAATCTTCCACGCAAGGAATTAGGTAGCGCTTCACTTATGTAGACTTCAACAAATTGCCCAATCAATTTTTGAGGGCCATCAAAATTAACAACTCGATTACACTCTGTACGGCCTGCTAATTGCTGCTTGTCTCTTTTTGAGGAACCAGTTACTAATAAGCGCTGCTTAGAACCAATCATTGCTTGGCTATAATGAGAGGCTTGTAATAGAAGTCGGTTTTGGAGAATTTGCAGCCGTTGTTTTTTTACATCCATAGGAGTTTCATCGGGTAGATTTGCGGCTGGAGTACCTGGACGTGGACTATAAATGAAACTAAATGAGGTATCAAAACCCATTTCGTGGACTAAATCCATTGTGTCTTGAAAATCTTTGTCCGTTTCACCTGGAAAACCAACGATGATATCGGTGGATAAACGAACATCAGGGCGAACTTTTCGTAATTTTCTAATTTTTGATTTAAATTCCATAGCCGTGTAACCACGCTTCATCATGGAAAGAATCTTATCTGAGCCGCTTTGTATGGGTAAATGTAGATGATTGGCAAGCTCAGGAACTTCAGCATAAGCGTTGATTAGGTTATCTGAAAAAGCGAGTGGATGTGAGGTTGTAAACCGAATCCGCCCAATGCCATCTATAGCTGAGACATAATGGATCAATAAAGCCAAGTCAGCTAGCTCACCATTGTGCATAGGACCACGATAATCATTAACATTTTGACCTAAAAGATTAATTTCACGAACGCCTTGAGTTGCCAGCTTGTAACATTCAGCTAATACATCATCGAAGGGCCTGGAAATTTCTTCACCACGGGTGTAAGGCACTACACAATAACTGCAATATTTGTGGCAACCTTCCATAATGGATACCAAAGCAACAGGGCCTTCTGCACGCGGTTCTGGTAAATTATCAAATTTTTCTATAGTTGGAAAACTAATATCAACAACAGGTTTTTTTGTACTTAGGCGTTCATTAAGTAATTCAGGCAAACGATGAAGGGTCTGTGGGCCAAAAACAAGATCCACAAAGGGTGAGCGTTTGATGATCTCCGCCCCTTCCTGGCTTGCCACGCAACCGCCAACACCGATAATTACATGGGGATTTTTCTTTTTATATTCTCGCCATTGGCCTAGTTGTGAAAAAACTTTTTCCTGTGCTTTTTCACGGATAGAACAAGTGTTAAGTAAGATTACATCGGCCTCTTTCACATTATCAGTTTTTTCAAAACCATGAGAAGCTTTTAATACATCTGCCATTTTTGATGAATCATATTCATTCATTTGACAGCCATTTGTTTTGATGAAAATTTTTTTCATAATTATATCTACTTATAAAAATCAATAAAAAGCATTAATCTTGTAAACTGTGGCAATATGTTTCCTTAATCTTAGGTAGAATGATTAAAGAAATTAAAATTCCCAAAGGTAATAAAGACAAGGCCATATGGTAGGCGTCTAATGAGTAAACTCGCACCTTGTCCACAGTGTCACCTTGCCACATTTTATCTAAAATATACCCTATTACCGGTTGAGCCAAAGCGATTCCGATCATATTTATCATGTTCATAAAACTCAAACCTGTTGCCACATAGCGTTTGGAACATAATTCTTTGGCTACCGCAAAAGCAGGTAAGAAGCCTGCAGAAAATATTCCAAAGAGAAACAGGACTAACTGCATTAATAACCCCGATTTAATGGGGGCATAAATGAATATTAAAGAAGTTATCAAAGCACCTATACTGCCAATATATAATGGTGGTTTTCTAAGGCCCATACGGTTTGATATCGAGCCCCATAAAGGACTGGCGATTGCCCAGCCTACAAACACTAACGAGATATAGTTAGCTGCACTTGCTTTGGTAAGACCCATTTTAAACATCAAAAAAGGAACGCCCCAAAGTCCACAAAATACTGGCGTTGACATATACATTAAGCCGCCATAAATGGCAATCAACCAAAGTTGTTTATTTTTTATCAGGGTAAGCAAACTACTAGTTAGAGGGGCTTCTTCAATAGGATGTTCTGGCTGATTCATGCGTCTGCCGGGTGAATCCTGAGCAATAAAAAGTATTAAAACCGTTAAAATAAGTCCAATGGTGCCCATAATAATCATACTATGCCGCCAACCAAAGTTATCAATTAATAGAGCTAATGGCGCTTCGCCGCCGATGGCGCCTAACATACCAATCGTAACCATTAAGCCAGTTAATAGCGCGAAACGCTCAGCAGGAAACCAATTTGCAGCAAGTTTCATAGTTCCAACGGCAGCGAAAGAAGAGCCAAATCCAATCATTAATCGTGCAACACAAGCCATGAAAAAATTATCAGTTAAACCGAAAGCAATAGTACTGGTTGCACAAATTGCTGTTGCCAAAGTTATCAAACGATGGGGTCCAAACCTATCCATAAGAACTCCGCCAGGCAATTGCATTGCAGCATAAGAGTAAAAATAAATGCCTGATAAAATACCGAGTGTTTGACTGGTTACTCCGAAATCACGCATCAACTCATTGCTCATAACCGAAGGAGAAACTTGAAGTAGGCACTCATAAAAATAGAAAAGACATCCTAAGCCCCACACAATCCAAGGTAATAAAGATTTATTGGCCGAATTAATACCTGCCGCAGATAGCTTGCTGCCGTGGGTCATTGAATTAGTTACTCCATATTTATTAATTATACTCGCTTGAATTGTTGCGATGTGTAAACAGAGTTTTGCTGTATTTTAACTGTTGGGCTATCAATTGAAAAGGCAAAAATAAAATCTTAGCAGATTGGCTATAAATTGTCGATGAAAAATTAGCTAACCTTTTGATTTAAAAATTAAAAGAGGATTTTTATTCGAATACAAAGAGTTGAGTGTCAAATTCAATAAGAATAAGAATTGTTAATATTAATATGGTAAAATTAGCAACTGTTAATCTTAGCTATGAGACTGTACGATTTTTTTTGAGAACCCTAACCCAGCCTACCTTAGATCTGCGAGTAGGATCACAGGAGTAAAGATAAAGTACATAGTACAAATGTCAACTGCCCCTAGTTTACTCACACTATTTTGTGGTATATAGCATCTGGGATTTTTGATTCAACTTTTACTCGTGGGATGTTCAAATTATGGAAGCTGGTTTAGTTTTTTATACCATTTTTTTGATTTTTGCGGGAGCAGCCGTTTTATCGACTCTGGTGCTTTATACCAGACAGTCTTTGTTGGTAGCTTATATCTTATTGGGAGCAGCTTTAGGACCTTGGGGCTTGAAGTTAGTTTCAGATATTAGCGTTGTTAAGCAAGTCGGTGATATTGGTATTGTTTTTTTGCTATTCTTGCTCGGCCTGCATCTTCAACCGCAAAATTTAGTTCATATGTTGAAGAAAATTACCTGGATAGCGGTTATCAGCTCTTTGGCATTTGCAATTATTGCTTACTCTATCGGACGATGGTTTGGCTTGGGCGAAGTTGAAGCATGGATTCTCGGTGCCTCAATGATGTTTTCCAGCACTATTATTGGTCTTAAGCTTCTTCCAACCACCATTTTACATCACCAGCACACTGGTGAGGTAATGATTAGCGTACTCCTTATGCAGGACGTTATTGCGATTATTATTTTAATTCTTATCAATGGTGCTCAGCAAAGTGCTGGTTTTTCCTGGCATGATTTGGTTTTAGTTGGTATCGCTCTACCTGCGCTGACCCTTTTTGCTTTTGCTGTTGAGCGTTATATTCTCGTAAAATTATTAGCTCGTTTTGATAGAACGCAGGAATATGTTTTTCTTTTATCCGTTGGTTGGTGCCTGGCTATGTCTTTTCTAGCCGAAAGGGTGGGACTATCTGAAGATATTGGCGCTTTTGTAGCCGGCGTTGCCCTGGCATCAAGCCCCATTTCACTTTATTTGGCAGAAAGCTTGAAACCTTTGCGCGATTTCTTTCTGGTTATGTTTTTCTTTTCAATAGGCGCCACTTTCAATTTTGGTTTTTTGGCTCAAGTCGTAATACCCGCTTTTATATTGGCGATTCTTATGTTGGTTGCTAAGCCTGCGCTTTTCAGATATCTACTTGTTCGGTCAGGGGAGAAGCCTGCTGTTGCCAAAGAAGTGGGTTTACGTCTAGGTCAAGCATCGGAATTTTCTCTTTTAGTGGCGTCAATCGCTGTAAGTTCCAAGTTAATTTCTGATGTAGCTTCCAATCTTATTCAAGCAACAACTATTTTAACTTTCATAGTCTCGTCTTATATAGTCGTTTTGAAGTATCCTACCCCTATAGCGTTGTCCGATAAAATGCGTAAGGATTAAATATGAAATTGCTTGTTATATTATTATGTATATTAAGTGAACGTTATCTAGTCCATGCTATTTCTTACCTACGGTTTAATTGGTTTCCTACTTATTGCAATAAAATTTTCCAAACTCTGCAACAATCAGCTTGGTTACTAAATCCTGTAATTCTAATGGCTATTTTTGTGTTGCCAATAGTGCTTATAGTTGCTTTAGTATTAGCCATGGCTGATCATTTGCTTTTTGGTTTGATTGGTTTTTTGCTAAATTTAGTAATTTTTTATTATTGCATAGGCCCCAGCAATCCTTTCTATCCAGTTAGGTCAGAACTTGATAACGAAAATAGTGAATTGTTTGTAGGAATTTATTTTGTCCAAGCTAATAGGCAGTTATTTTCTCTAATTTTTTGGTATGGAATTACAGGTATTTTAGGTGCTCTTGTTTATCGCTTAATTACCCTGTGTCGTGAACAAGAATTAACCGCCAGGCCAGCCATTCAAATAACAAACCTAATGGAATGGATACCTACCCGAATCACTGTTTTTCTTTTTTTGTTGGTTGGCAATTTTCAAAAAGGAATTCTTTTTTACAAGCAAAATTTTATAAGCTCCCCGCTTAATAATGAGCGACTGTTAAGCGAAGGCGGACTTCTTTGTCTTCGCACAAGTGAAAATGAAACAGTGCAATTACCCTCTGCCGAAAAGTTAGTTGAACATGCATTAATTGTTAATTTAGTATTTTTGGCATTATTTACCTTGATTGCTTTTATGTAGTTACGGATTTCTCCTAAGAAAACCATATGCTCTTTTTGTAGATAGAGCTATAGTAGAAATTGAGCTAATGTTAATGATTCAATCATGAAAAACTAATTACTCGAATTGGCCTATTCTTTTGCTACGAGCAAAGGATAGGCAAAACTAATTGCTATCAGGTGACAGGAAAGCGACGGGTCAGAGGGCAAAATTATTCCACTTAAGTTGAATTCCTTCTGTGATCCACTACAATGCCGGAAAATAACTTTGTGAGTATTAGTTGTTACCAAATTGGTAGCAGGGTTTGATGACCGTAATTAAGGGTTTTATGCCCCTCAGCTAATGAAGGGTACCAACCTTAGAATTTATTTTTTAATATCTAGCTTAGATTTAGGCAATGTTGATAAGAGTCTAAAGAGGAACATATTAATGACAGAAAATAACAGAAAAGATATAGACCCAATAGAAACTAACGAATGGCTTGAGGCACTAAAAGCAGTTCTTGATAATGATGGAAGTGACAGGGTTGCTTTCTTGCTTCAGGAACTTGTCAACAAGGCCAGTGTTGAAGGAATTAAATTATCTTCTTCAGGGCGAACTCCTTATCGGAACTCAATTAAACCGCATGAAGAAAAAAAATTGCCTCCCGACGAAGGCATAGGCAAGCGTATCAATGCCCTGATTCGTTGGAACGCGGTGGCGATGGTTTTACGTGCAGGAAAATATGCACCTGAGCTTGGAGGGCATATTGCCTCTTACGCTTCTGCTTCCACGCTTTACGAAACAGGCTTTAACCATTTTTTTAAAGGAGCTAAGGGTAATAATGGCGGGGATTTAATTTATATCCAAGGCCATTCATCGCCAGGAATTTACGCTCGAGCTTTTCTTGAAGGGAGGCTCTCAGAACAACAATTGGATAAATTCAGGCAAGAAGTTGAAGTCGATGGACTTTCTTCTTATCCTCATCCCTGGCTTATGGGGAATTTTTGGCAATTTCCAACCGTTTCTATGGGTCTTGGTCCTTTACAAGCCATATATCAAGCTCGTTTTCTTAAGTACCTAGAAAATCGTGGTTTAATAAAAGCCGAATCACGCAAAGTTTGGGCTTTTTTAGGTGATGGTGAAATGGATGAGCCAGAATCAGTTGGTGCGCTTACCATTGCTGCTCGTGAAAAACTAGACAATCTTATCTTTGTGGTTAATTGTAATTTGCAACGTCTGGACGGTCCTGTGCGTGGTAATGGAAAAATTATTCAGGAATTAGAAGGCTTATTTCTCGGTGCCGGTTGGAATGTCATCAAGGTAATTTGGGGCGAGCGCTGGGATCAGCTATTCGCACTTGATAAGACCGGTATTATGCAAAAACGCATGGAAGAATGTGTCGATGGTGATTATCAGTCTTACAAAGCCAATGACGGTGCCTATGTTCGAGAACATTTTTTTGGCCAATATCCGGAACTAAAAAAATTAGTAGAATCTATGTCAGATGAAGACATTTGGCGTTTAAACCGTGGCGGTCATGACCCTCAAAAAGTTTACGCAGCCTATGCTCAAGCGGTAGAACACAAAGGCAGTCCTACAATTATTTTGGCAAAAACAATTAAGGGCTATGGAATGGGTGCTGCCGGTGAAGGGCAAAATATTACTCACCAACAGAAAAAAATGACCATTGAGCAATTAAGGGCCTTCCGAGATCGATTTTCTATCCCAGTTAGCGATGATAAAATTACTGAAATTCCTTTTTATCGCCCTGAAGAAGATAGCCCTGAGCTGTGCTATCTAAGAAAACAACGCGAAGCTTTAGGCGGTTATTTACCTACACGTAGCTCTGATTTTACACCCCTTAAAGCGCCCGAATTATCGGCCTTCTCAACGGTAACTAAAAGCTCTGGTGAGCGAGAAATTTCAACAACAATGGCCTTTGTGCGTATTCTTTCCGTGTTATTAAAAGATAAAGAATTGGGTGAAAGAATTGTGCCAATTGTACCTGACGAGTGTCGTACTTTTGGCATGGAAGGTTTATTTCGGCAAATTGGTATTTATTCACCCGTAGGACAACTTTATACTCCTGTAGATCATGAGCAAATCATGTACTATCGTGAAGCAAAAGACGGACAAATTCTAGAAGAAGGAATCAATGAGGCAGGTGCTTTTTGCTCGTGGATTGCTGCTGCAACATCTTACAGTTCCAATAAATTAGCGATGATTCCATTCTACATATATTATTCAATGTTTGGTTTTCAACGTATTGGCGATTTGGCATGGGCCGCTGGTGATATGCAAGCGCGCGGATTTTTGTTAGGTGCTACTGCGGGTCGTACAACCCTGGCGGGGGAAGGATTACAACATCAAGACGGTCATAGTCATTTGATGGCGGCTACAATACCAAATTGTAAAGCTTATGACCCAACCTATGCTTATGAACTTGCTGTAATCATAAGAGATGGGATTGATCGCATGTATGAGAAACAAGAAAACATATTCTACTACATCACGGTAATGAACGAAAATTACACTCATCCCGATATGCCTGAAGGTGCTGAGGAGGGTATTATTAAGGGGATGTACCTTCTACAAGAAGATTCCAAAAACTCTAAAATTAAGGTACAACTTTTAGGTAGTGGAACCATATTAAGAGAAGTTATAAAAGCTGCAAAAATGCTAGAAGAAGATTACGAAGTGGGTGCGGATATTTGGTCGGTTACAAGTTTTACAGAATTAAGACGCGATGGCTTGGCAGTGGAACGTGATAATCGTATGCATCCTGATAATCAACCTAAACGAGCTTTTGTAAGTACACTACTTGCAGAGCGTAAAGGCCCCATCATTGCCGCTACTGATTATATGCGCCTCTATGCGGATCAGATTAGACCCTTTATCGATGCTCCTTTTACTGTATTAGGTACTGACGGCTATGGACGCAGTGATACGCGTGAACGTTTGCGACATTTTTTTGAAGTCGATGCTAAATTTATCGTCCTGGCTGCATTAGAAGATTTGGTGAAATTAGGTCAATTACCTAAATCAACCTTAAAAGCTGCCATGTTGCGTTACGGTATTGACAGTGAAAAACCAGATCCTGTTACCCTTTAAGTTTAAATCGATGAGTTAGGGGCCTGTTATATAGCCTGACTTTGTATTGATAAAACTGCAATTTTAATTTGATAATTGTAGTTTACCTATTTGCTGAGGACATGATGGCAGATGAGATTGAGATAAAAATTCCAGACATTGGTGGTGCAACTGACGTTGATGTCATTGAAATTTTGGTTAAACCAGGAGACGATTTAAGCGTAGATACTCCTATAATCACGCTAGAATCTGACAAGGCAAGCATGGAAATACCTTCGCCTAAAGCAGGAAAAGTTAAGAGTATCCAAATTAAAGTGGGAGATAAAGTTTCTGAAGGCGATCTGGTGCTTACCCTTAGTTCTGAAGAAATTCAAAAAAAGACAGAAATAGATACGACTGCTACTAGAAATGAAGCACAAGAAACTCAAACAATAGTTAAGCCTGAGGAAAAATCGCAAGCTTCTTCTCAAGAACAATCGACCTCAGAACAGTTCGAAGTTTGTATACCTGATATAGGCGGCGCAACTGATGTTGAGGTTATTGAAATTTTGGTAAGCCTGGGACAAACCATTAAAAAAGAACAGGCACTTATTACTTTAGAAGGTGATAAGGCTACAATGGATATCCCATCACCACTAGAAGGAATTGTAGAGAAAATTTTAGTTAAAGTCGGTGATAAAGTTTCTCAAAATAATCCTATAATCTTGATTAAATCAAATGCGGTAGCGACAACTAATTCTGAACTAGCAACCTCAACAAATAAAGAAGTTGAGAAATCAACAGAACTTAAAGAAAATCACATTGAGCAAAAAATTTCGTCTGAAATTACTGAAGTTAGTAATAGTACAACAACAGGTTCGCCAGTTTTAGGTGGGCCGGCTGTTCGTCGTTTGGCTCGCGAATTTGGTATCAATCTCGCAGAGGTAAAAGGTTCAGGCCGTAAATCCAGAATAACCACTGAAGACGTTAAACTTTATGTTAAGACCAGGCTAAGCGAAAAAAGCTCTGGCTCTGGCTTCTCTCTTCCAACCATGCCCCCCATTGATTTTTCTAAATTTGGAGAGATTGAATCTAAACCCTTAAATAAAATTAAGAAATTAACGGGCATTAATGTTCATCGCTCCTGGATTACTGTTCCTCATGTGACTCAATTTGATGAGGCTGATATTACGGATTTAGAGGCATTTCGAAAAGCAGAATCTGAAAAAACAAATCAATCGGGTTATAAATTAACCCTTCTCGCTTTCGTTACCAAAGTTGTTGCTAAAGCCTTAGCTACTTATCCGCAATTTAATGCATCCCTTGATAAAACTGGCGAAAATCTAATTTATAAAAAATATTTTCATATTGGCATCGCCGTGGAAACAACCAATGGTTTAGTTGTTCCAGTTATAAAAAATGTAGACCAATTATCCATAGGCGAAATTGCCCTGGAAATGGCCGGTTTAAGTACAAAAGCCCGCGATAAAGGCTTAATGCCAACTGACATGAGCGGCGGTTGTTTTACAATTTCTAGTTTAGGAGGAATTGGGGGCACTGCATTTACCCCCATTGTTAATAGTCCAGAAGTAGCCATCTTGGGACTATCTCGTTCATCCATAAAACCTGTTTATGAAAACGGGGAATTTAAGCCTCGCCTGATGTTACCTTTGTCGCTGTCTTATGATCATCGTGTTATCGATGGTGCAGAAGCCGCACGTTTTGCGCGTTATCTATGTGAGTCTTTAGCAGATTTAAGACGAATTTTATTGTAAAAATTTATTAAGGCTTTTACTTTTTAGATAAGCGTTATTAGTTTGTTAATAAAAGCCAGGCGCCAGCCCAACAAATTGCAAGAGCCCTAAACTAGGACTGAATAAATAAATTAGTAATCTAAAGAGGTTTGTTATGACTGTAAATATGAAGACTGATGTTGTAGTAATTGGTAGTGGACCTGGTGGTTATACAGCCGCGTTTCGTGCTGCTGATCTTGGTAAAAAAGTAATATTGATTGAACGCTTTGAGACTCTTGGCGGTGTTTGCCTTAATGTAGGCTGTATCCCCTCAAAGGCTTTGTTACATATCGCCAAAGTAGTTGATGAAACACATGAGATGTCAGAACAAGGTGTAAGCTTTGCTAAACCTGTTCTAGACAGACAAAAAATTGTTTCGTGGAAAAATACTATCGTAAATAAATTAACAGGAGGCCTTAAACTGCTGGCTAAACAACGTAAAGTTGAAGTTATTTATGGTGAGGCTAAGTTTTCGGGTTCACATCAACTCATTGTAGAAGCTAAAGACGGTAGCAGAACTATAGATTTTGAAAATGCAATTATAGCAGTTGGCTCTGAATCGATCTCTTTACCTTTTATTCCTGAGGATCCTCGTATTTTTAGCTCTACTGGTGCTTTAGAGTTGACAGATATAAAAGGTAATCTTTTAGTTTTAGGCGGCGGAATTATTGGTTTAGAGATGGCTACTGTTTATTCAGCTTTAGGGGTTGATGTTACCGTGGTTGAGTTTATGGACCAATTGATTCCTGGGGCAGACGCTGACTTGGTTAATGTTTTACAAAAGCGCATGAGCAAAAAGGGGGTGAAATTCCTTTTAAAAACCAAAGTTACCGCAATGGAAGCCAAGGAAGATGGTATTTATGTTAGCA
The DNA here is from genome assembly GCA_013697725.1 of Tatlockia sp. Classification (GTDB taxonomy): domain Bacteria; phylum Pseudomonadota; class Gammaproteobacteria; order Legionellales; family Legionellaceae; genus Tatlockia. Next base: position 165,424 of record JACCWI010000024.1, on the reverse strand, counting down.
TGGAAGGTGAGCACGCAACAAACGAGCCTTTACAATTTCAACAAGTATTAAAATCTGTTGGTAGAAAGCCAAACGGAGGAGCCATTTTTGCTGATAAAGCAGGTATTAATGTCGATGAACGTGGCTTTATTAAAGTTGACAAACAAATGCGCACTAATATATCGCATATTTTTGCAATTGGTGACGTAGTAGGTCAACCTATGCTTGCCCATAAAGCGATTCCAGAAGGACGCGTGGCTGCTGAAGTTATCGCGGGGAAGAAACATTATTTCGATCCGCGCTGCATACCAAATGTTGCCTATACGGATCCTGAAATTGCATGGACGGGCTTAAGTGAAAAAGAAGCTAAAACAGCCGGTGTTATTTATGAGAAGGCAGTTTTCCCCTGGATGGCTAGTGGACGTGCTTTGAGTATGGGTCGGGAAGAAGGATTTACTAAACTACTTTTTGATCCAAAAACCAAACGTTTGTTGGGAGCAGGAATTGTAGGTGTTAATGCCGGTGATTTGATCACAGAGGCTTCACTTGCTATTGAGATGGAATGTGATGTTGAAGATATTGCTTTAACCATTCATCCGCACCCAACCCTTTCAGAACCAATGGCCTTAGCTGCTGAAATTTTTGAAGGAACGATTACTGATCTTTATATGCCAAAAAAGAAAAAAGACTAATTGACTCATAATCTTGTGCCTTGATTAAATTTCTGCATTAGCTGCTGTTAAATCAAGGTCGCTGGATTTCCAAGATGAATTACAACTAGTCCCTAAGGCAAACATAAACTGAGACTTTATGAAAGCTACCCAACGTGCAATGCAACAATCTGATATAGATAGTGTTTATGCTATTGAACTTGCCTCTCATAGAATGCCTTGGACTAGAGAGATTTTGAGTGACTGTGTACTAGTTGGTTATGATTGCCGTGTGGTAGAAGATGAACAAAATCGAATCTTGGGTTACATCATTTGTCGTAATAGTCAAAGTCTCTGTCATATTCTTAATCTTTGTGTTCTATCTTCGGTGCAAGGGAAGGGTATTGGTACTATGCTCCTTCAAACCATTTTGGACGATTTGAAAACTAAGGTTAACATCCATTCAGTGATCCTGGAAGTTCGTCCCTCTAATCTTGCAGCACTTGCCTTGTATTCTAAATTAGGGTTCTTGCAAGATTCGATAAAAAAAGATTATTACTCTGATTCAGAAAATCTTGAAGATGCAATTGTCTTAAAAAAAATAATTTAAATTAATCATTTCTATTTATTTAATTTTTTAAAATGCTGCTAATCCATTTTAGTTAAAAATTCTTGTAAATGGGCTTTATCAGTTTCAGATCCTAAATAGTGCCTTAGAGCTTGTAAGGCTTGTTCGTAGTCAGTTTGGGTTAAAATACCACGCATAAGTTCAAAGCGCAGGAAGACGCAATAAGTATTTAACACATCAGTTTCACAGTAATCTCGAATTGATTTGAGATTACCCTTGCAAAATTGTTCCCAAACCTTAGAGCCACTCATTCCCATTTTTCCGGGAAAACCAAGCAAAGTTGCAATGTCATCCAATGGGGCGAAGGCCCGGCTTTGGTAAGAGGCTAAGGTATCCATAAGATCAAGATGACGATAGTGGAATCGGTTTAGGTAATTATTCCAACGAAAATTTTGTTGATTTTCCCCCATTTCCCAATAAGTTGGCGCACTAATTCCATGTAATAGTGAACGATAGTGAAGAACAGGGAGATCAAATCCACAACCGTTCCAGCTAATTAGTGTCGGGGTATATTTTTCAATGCCAGTAAAAAACCGCTGAATTAAGTCTTTTTCGTCAGATTGTTCATCACCAAGCGACCAAACTTTGATAGTTGATCCTTGACTTAAGACTAAAGAAATAGCCACGACTTTTTGCAAATAATGAGGAAGAAAGTCATTACCTACTTTTGCTCGCCTCAATGCAAAAAGTGCTGAGGCGCTATCTTCATCGGAGAGGTTTGTTAAATTATGAAGTTTGCGTCCAGCCTCAACATCAGGAATAGTTTCTATATCAAAAACTAAAAAAGTCATTAATCAACCTTAAATTACACAAAGATTCAAAGCTAACATAGCTGAACTTATTTGTGAATTATTATCAGTTGTCTTAGTTGAACGCAAATCGTTTAACATTTAACAAATAATCTTTAGGTTCTCATAAAAATGTTTAAATTCACCAATTTTTTTGCTAGGGTCGCTTGTCTTTGTAAATTTGATACTAATTTTTAGGTAACCCCATGAATTTTAAACTGCTAACTGTTTTTTTTCTTTCGTTTCTTCTAGTGTCCTGTGTTAGCCGCCCACCCTCAGATGTAAACAATATTTGTCGAATTTTTAAAGAATATCCACGCTGGTATTTCGATGCAAAAGATGTGCAGCATCGTTGGCGCATTCCTATTGCTGTGCAAATGGCAATTGTCCATCAAGAGTCCAAATTTGACAGCAGGGCTAAACCACCACGAAAAAAATTATTAGCAATTATCCCTTGGAAGCGTCCTTCCACCGCTTTTGGTTTTTCTCAGGCACTAGGATCCACGTGGAAGCTGTATAGAAAATCTCATAATGGTGGCAGCTATTGGGCTTCACGCTCTGTATTTTCTGATGCTCTTGATTTTATAGGTTGGTATGCTAATCAAGCTTATCGTATAGCAGGGATTCCAAGAGACGATGCATATCAATTATATTTGGCTTATCATGAAGGAGTTGGGGGCTTTCAACGTAAAACCTATTTGCAAAAACCTTGGCTAATACTTGTAGCGCGTAAAGTAAAAGCAAGATCAGAAATTTATAAAGCGCAGTTAATGCAATGTCGATAAAGAAGATGGTATTAATTAAATTAAAGAGAGATAATTCATCTACAATCTGAGGATGAAAATTTAAAAATCTAGGAGCAAATTAAATGCGATTAATATTATTGGGTGGTCCGGGTGCGGGTAAAGGCACGCAGGCGCTTAAGTTAATTGACTATTTTAAAATACCGCAAATTTCTACTGGAGATATGTTACGTTCTTCAATTAGGGAAGGAACTGAAATCGGTAAAAGTGCAAAGAAAATCATGGATGCCGGAGAGCTGGTTTCTGATGATATTATAATAGCCTTGGTTAAAGAACGTTTAAAAAAACCTGATTGCCAAAGAGGCTTTTTATTTGATGGATTTCCACGAACTATACCTCAAGCCGACGCGCTTAGAGAGGCTAAGGTATCTATTGATCATGTGATTGAAATTGCAGTTCCGGATGAAGAAATTATCAATCGTATAAGCGGCCGCCGTGTCCATGTTGCTTCTGGCCGTGTTTATCATGTTAAATTTCATCCGCCTAAAAATGAAGGACTTGATGATCTGAGTGGTGAAAGCTTAATCCAACGGGATGACGACCAGGAAGAGACAATAAAACAACGTTTGGCTGTTTATCACAAGCAAACAAAGCCTTTGATTAATTATTATAAAGATTTAGAACGAGAAGCCAAAATAACTAATACTAAAGCACCCCATTTTCATCGGGTCGATGGTTTAGGTTCGGTTGACCTTATTTTTGATAAGATTTTATCCTGTTTATCCTTATCAAGGAGCAGCTATGTCAATTAATACCCTTAAAACTGGCCAATTCGATACTATGATAGCTACCCATGAACTGGTGTTTGTCGATTTTTGGGCAGAATGGTGCGCGCCATGTAAGCAATTCGCCCGAGTTTATGAGCACGTTGCCAAAGAAAATCCTTCTATAAATTTTACAAAAGTTAATATCGAAGAAGAAACTGAGCTAGCTGAAAATTTACAAATTCGTTCTATACCTCATCTTATGATTTTTAAACAAGGTATTCTCATTTACTCTGAAGCAGGGGCAATGCCTGAATCTACGCTCAAAGATTTGGTTAATCAGGCTATTACTGTAGATGTGACTGAGATTCGTGCAAAAATTGATAAGGAAGAAGATTAGTAGAAATTGCTTAGCCTGATTGCATAAAACCAGGTCTCCATTAACTTGGTTTAACTAGTCTCGTGAATAGGATTATGTACTAGATATTTCGCTAGATGAATCAAATTCTCGCGAGGAAATTCCAAACCCAACTTTGTACGGCGCCAGAGTATATCTTCGCAAGTTGTTGCCCATTCTTCTCGTTGCAAAAAATCAATCTCAATACGATAAAGGCCATTACCGAAATCTTGACCTAAATCTTCTATACAACTGCAATTGTTTAACAATAATTCGGTACGCGTACCATAATTAGCAAGATATCGTTCTCTTAGAGTTTCTGTTAGCCAAAAGTATTTTTCACGAGCATGATACAAATAGCTCTCATAGTTCCAGTCTTTAAGAGTTGAGCCTGGAAGAGGTATATGCGCAGATTGTGATGCCATTAGACCTGGAAATAATTGACTCAATTGATTGATCGCCTCCAGAGAAGATTGCCTGTAGGTAGTGATTTTTCCGCCATAAATTGTGACTACTGGAGCGGGGGCGGTATTATAATGAACATTATAATCCCGGCTTATTGCGCTCAGTTTTTCATTCTCAGCAGCAATTAATGGTCTGACGCCACTCCAACTATTGATTATATTTTTTGGCATTAGTTGTTTTGAAAAGTATGAACTGACTAATTCAAATAGGTATCTAATTTCTTCCTGGGAAATAGCTATTTCGTCCAAAGAGCCGTTATATGCAACGTCTGTAGTGCCAATCATCGTGTGGCCCTGATAGGGAACGATGAATATAATTCGTTGGTCCTGATTTTGTAAGAGATAGGCAAAATCACCTTCATACAGTTTATTAACAACTATATGGGAACCCTTAACTAAAGACATTTTATATTTTGTATTAATATTTAATAATTTATTAACTGATTCTACCCAAGGCCCACTTGCATTGACAATTGACCTGGCATTAATCCATTGCTGCCGACCTGATTTCGGTTGAATTTTAAGTTGCCAGTAATTATCCTGGACTTTTGTCTCCACTAATTCCGTATTGGTTAATATTAAGGCTCCATTTTCTTTGGCCTGTAAGGCATTAGCGATAGTCAGTCTCGAGTCATCTGTTTTGCAATCATAAAATAAAAATCCTTTTTTATAGCTAGCATTTAAAGGAGAAAAATAGTTGGGACTAGCAGAGCGGCGGATTAATTTTGATTTTGGCAGTTCATTTTTCCGGCTTAAATTATCATAGAAAAAAAAGCCTGTACGCAACAGCCAGGAAGGACGCATTTCTCGTCGGTAAGGCAAAACAATGGGAAGAGGATGGACTAGATAAGGGGCTAAATCTAATAAGAGTTGGCGTTCATCCAAGGCTTTTTTTACTAAGGCAAAATCATAATGCTCAAGATATCTTAAACCACCATGGATTAATTTAGAGCTAGAGGATGATGTTTTAGAAGCAAGATCGTCTTTTTCTATCAAAATAACGGAAAGGCCTCGAAGTGCCGCATCAGCCGCTGCGCCACAGCCATTGATACCTCCACCAATAATCGCGACATCATAAAGCTGATCCATGTTTTGGTCTCCGCAAAAAGCGTATAGAATGTTATCGGCATTTACCCTAAACAGCTTGATAAAAAAGGTAAATTTAATTCTAGTTCTAATTATCATTATAGGAAAATAAAAAGCAATGACTTATCTTCTTGCCCTTGATCAAGGAACCAGTAGTACACGCGCGATGCTTTATACAGCGAAGGGTGAATTAGTCAAGAAAAGTCAGTATCCACTTAAGCAGTTTTATCCTCGGCAAGGCTGGGTTGAACATGATCCTGAAGAGATCTGGCAAAAAACAGTTCAAGTAATAAACGAGGTAGTTTCAACAGTTGATTTGCAGGATGTGATCGCTTGCGGGATAACCAATCAACGAGAAACTACGTTGATCTGGGATAAGCAAACGGGTAAATGCCTGGCACCGGCAATTGTTTGGCAAGACCGGCGCACTCAATCATTTTGCGAAACGTTAAGAGATAAACAAGAATTAATTCAGAAAAAAACAGGATTAGTGCCCGATCCCTATTTTTCTGCGAGTAAACTACGCTGGCTACTAGAGAATTGCCCTGGAGCTAAAGAACTTGCTGCTAAAAATCAACTTGCTTTTGGGACAGTGGACAGTTTTTTGTTATGGCGGCTCACCGGTTCTAAGGCCCATCTAACCGATGTATCTAATGCATCTCGTACACTCTTATATAATATTTTTGAACAATGTTGGGATGAAGAGTTACTCGAACTCTTTGACATTCCCGCCTCAGTTTTGCCCGAAGTTTATGCGACCGATGCCTTTTTTGGCAAGATTGAATGTAAGGAACTCCCATTAAAAATCCCTATAACTGCTGTTGCCGGTGATCAACAAGCGGGTCTAATTGGTCAGCATTGTTTTAAGCATGGTATGGTTAAAGCCACCTTTGGTACTGGTGGTTTTCTCTTAATGAATACAGGAACCAAACCTGTTTTATCCCAGCATAAATTGTTGACAACTATTGCCTATCGCATAAAAGGACAGACGATCTATGGATTAGAGGGTAGCTTGTATCAAGCCGGCTCTATCGTAAAATGGTTGCGTGATGGGTTAAAAATTATCAATGTAGCTTCTGATACTGAAAGTTTAGCAAAAAGCATCGCTTCAAATGAAGGGGTCTATCTTGTTCCTTCCTTTACGGGTTTAGGTGCACCTCATTGGCTAAGCTCCAAGGGCGCTATCTTGCTAGGACTCTCGTTGAGTAGCACTGCGGCTCATATAGCTCGTGCTGCACTGGAGAGTGTTTGCTATCAAACCAGAGATGTACTAACCTCGATGCGCGATGATAGCAAAATTGAATTAGCTGGTTTAAGAGTTGATGGAGGGATGGCGACCAACGAGTGGCTCCTACAATTCTTAGCTACCCTTTGTGGATTAAAAGTGCAGTCTCCTGTCGATGTTGAAACTACGGCACAGGGTATCGCTATGATTGCGTCTATCGGCTGTGGTTTAGTTTCCTCGCTTAGCGATTTGGAGCAATCCTGGGTTTGTCAGCAGACTTTTAATCCTGAAATAAATGATGAAAGTGAGACCAATTATCTAGGCTGGCAAAGGGCAGTTAGCCTGCTGAAAAATTAATTAATAAGGTACACTTATGAATTTATTAGATAAGATTGTCAAATTGGAAAACGAAGCAACGGGCTTTGGTTTTCAATGGGAAACGACTGCTCAGATTATGGAGCAAATTAAAAGCGAATGTATTGAGGTTGAAGAACATTTAAATTCAAACCCAGCTGAAAATCAGGCTGCTTTACAAGAAGAACTTGGTGACTTGCTACATGCGGTTTTTTCATTATGCGTATTTTGTAAATTAGATCCAGAAGAAACTTTGACTAAAACCTGTAATAAATTTGAGCTGCGTCTTAATGAAGTAAAACTGATTGCCGAAGAGAAAAAATTAGCTAATTTAAATGGTATGCCGTTTAAGGACTTGATGGACATTTGGGAAGAAGCAAAGAGTAGATTAAAATAGTGGATTCTGAATTATCTAAATCTTTTCGTAGTAGCCTGGTTGTTTGCAACCAGGCTAGATCTCTCTTTCATTTGTTTTTAGTTAATTTATAACGTTTTTCAATATATCCTTTCAATTCCAACCCTAATACTAAAAAAATACTAAATAGCATTGTAACTATTAAACCTGCAGGCAGAATATATTTAGAAATTTGATAAAGTGAGTTGCCTAAGTGAGTTACAGCCTGACCGCCCAAGGTTCCTTCATTAAATTTAATCGTCGGTAAAATTGAGTCTTTAACTTTAATCCAGCCAGAAGCAATAGGAATTGTTGCGCCTGCTTTTTGTAAAGGCTGAATAGATTTTTGAACTATAACTTGTAAAGGATAAAATAATAAAATAGCAGCTAATAACATCATAACTAACGGAATTAACTTAGTAAGATAACCTGAATAACGCATGAAAAACCCTCTCTTTATATTCTGTATAATGATTACATACGGCTAGCGCTTTATTAGAGAAAGAATGCTATAAGGCGTTAGCCTACAATAATTAAGCAATTAATGCTAGGTAGCCAGTTAGCTTACAACACAAGATTTTATATGCAAGGCCAGGAGCAGTCTTCGAATTATTGCCCTTAGATCAAGCGTTACAGACAAAATCTAGGTAACCAGCAATTACATGAGAATTCGATTGTAGCCCTTAAATCGGGGTCATTACTGCAACTGGTTTTTCTTTGATGAGTTCTTCAATAACAGAGATATTATCGTTTGGAGGACTTATTGCTTGTAAATGAAGACTAATACAACTTATTAGGCCAATAAGAGCCCCAATCCCACAAGATAAAGATAAGGTTAACGTTAAGCTCAAAGGCATCGTTAAAGTAACGGCAAATATTGCTGAAAAAATACAAGCTAAAATTAGGCTACCGCCAAGAAAAATCCCTAAAGCAATTAAAAGATGTTCCCCCAAGTGTTGATTAGATCGTGGAAAGGATGGATGGTTTTGGAAAAAACGATTGCTATTAAGGTGGCCCTTATCTGACAAAAATTCATCAACCCCTTTAATTTTATTAGCTATTAATCTCTGCATGAGCGATACGAATCTCGCTTTATATTTGTCAGCTACTTCTTGATGGTTCGGGCCATACTCGTCATAAACTAAATCTTGTTCTCTTAATAATTCATCAAATGCACGTTGCATCAAAGCTATAAATACTCTCGATCTTTTAAAAACTAATTCTTCATTCTTTGCCAGTTGAGCTAATTTTTTATTAGTACTCACAATAGATAGAAAGGTATAAGTGGGTAATTGATTTAAAATAATATGTACTAAATCAATAGGTAAATTATTTAATGAATCTTTTTTTAAATCTTTTTTCGTCTTCATACTAAGTGCCTTTTAATCAAGTTCAGCTCTTATAATAAAAGAAATTTTTAATAAATAAATTCAATTAAATTGATAGGATCAATAAGATATTCTTATCTGTCTGATTTCTTCAGATATGTAAACGATTTCGAATGGGTAAACGAATTAATGTCATTCCTGATACTCAGGAATGACATTAATATTGAAATCAGGACACTTCTCTTTGCTTTTCTCCAGTGTAAAGTTGACGCGGTCTGCCAATTTTAGACTTACCAGCAACCATTTCCATCCAGTGTGACATCCATCCCACTGTTCTTGCCAGAGCAAAAATTACGGTATACATATTAGTAGGAATCCCAATGGCACTAAGAGTTATTCCCGAATAAAAGTCAACGTTAGGATAGAGTTTTTTCTCCACAAAGTAGTCATCTTCCAGCGCAATACGCTCAAGCTCCATTGCTAATTTAAACAACGGTGCATCTTTAGCGCCAACCGCTGTTAATACTTGATGACAAGTATTGCGCATTACTTTGGCACGGGGATCATAACTTTTATAAACTCGGTGTCCAAAACCCATTAACCGGAAAGGATCATCTTTATCTTTTGCGCGTTTAATATAATGATTTATATGCTTGATATCGCCTATTTCCTTGAGCATATTTAGACAGGCTTCATTAGCCCCACCATGTGCAGGACCCCATAAAGCGCCAATACCTGCTGAAATACATGCGAAAGGATTCGCCCCTGTAGATCCTGCTAAGCGAACTGTTGAAGTAGAGGCATTTTGCTCATGATCCGCATGTAAAGTAAAAATAGTATCTATTGCATCAACAATAACTTGATTTATTACAAAATCTTCCGAGGGTACGCCAAACATCATGTGCAAAAAATTCTCCGCATAGCTCAATTTATTTTGCGGATACATATAAGGTTGGCCGATTGAATATTTATAACTCATTGCAGCCAGGGTAGGCATTTTTGCAATTAAGCGAATTGCAGAAATATAGCGATCATGCTGATTGGTTAAGTCCATTGATTCATGATAGAAAGCAGATAAGGCACCAACAATCCCCACCATAATCGCCATTGGATGTGCGTCACGGCGAAAACCATTTAAAAAATTATACATCTGCTGATGTACCATAGTGTGATTATTGATGAGGCTAACAAAATCTTCTTTTTGTTTGATATCCGGCAGTTCGCCATTCAGAAGAAGGTAACTTACATCAAGAAAGTCTTTTTTCTCTGCCAGTTGTTCAATTGGATAACCACGATAAAGCAAAATTCCATTATCGCCATCGATATAAGTAATTTTAGATTCGCAAGCTGCAGTAGAAACAAAACCGGGATCATAGGTAAACATACCTGTTTCACTCAATTTATTAATGTCTACTACATCATTGCCTAAGGTTGGGCTGTAGATTGGTAAATCAATTGGATTATGGCCGTCTATGCTTAGTCGTGCAATTTTCGTTGTCATCGCGTCTCCTCAAATTAAAATGGCTTTGACAGCCTTTACTCATAACTGTGGGCAGAACTATATAAAAATGCCTACATACAGTCAATTTATCCCTTGAATTAGCTTATCAAATAGCGAGTATGATGCAGTTTTATCATTAAATATAGAAATTTCAGAGGAAACCCCTTGGACAGAGGTGGTTAGCTTTAAATGTGCTCTAAAATTATTTAATAAAATACTCTTTGATTACCTGCTAAAAGTGAAGGGCAGAGTGATTCAATTAAACTTGTCACTGTGGTATCCTCTCAGGCTAAATTCATCGTTGCTAAAGGATGCATCCCTAAGATGGTTTATTCAGCAAAAGAAGTTATACCTGTTAATATCGAAGACGAATTAAAACAATCCTATCTCGATTATGCTATGAGCGTTATTGTTGGTCGTGCTTTGCCTGATGTACGTGATGGGTTAAAGCCTGTGCATCGACGTGTTTTATTTGCCATGAGTGTATTGAATAACGATTGGAATAAACCTTATAAAAAGTCGGCGCGGGTAGTAGGTGACGTGATCGGTAAATACCATCCACATGGTGATACTGCTGTCTACGATACTATTGTTCGTATGGCTCAGCCTTTTTCCATGCGTTACATGCTAGTTGATGGACAGGGTAACTTTGGTTCCGTGGATGGCGATTCCGCAGCAGCAATGCGTTATACCGAAATCAGAATGTCAAAAGTCGCACATGCTTTGCTTGCTGATCTCGAAAAAGAGACAGTTGATTTTAGTCCTAACTACGATGAAACAGAATTTGCCCCTGTCGTTATGCCTTCGCGAATTCCTAATTTGTTAGTAAATGGCTCTTCCGGGATTGCAGTGGGCATGGCAACAAACATTCCTCCCCATAACCTTACTGAAGTAGTCAATGCTTGCCTTGCTTTAGTGGCTGATCCTGAATTAACCATTGATGATTTATTAGAATATATTCCGGGCCCAGATTTTCCCACAGCAGCTATTATTAATGGTCGCGGTGGAATTTTACAGGCTTATAGAACGGGTCGAGGACGTATCTCTATTCGTGCACGCACAGAAATAGAAACCGACAGCCAAACAGGTCGCCAAGCTATAATTATCCATGAACTTCCCTATCAAGTTAATAAAGCGCGTTTGGTTGAAAAAATTGCAGACCTCGTGCGAGAAAAACGTCTTGAAGGTATCTCAGGTTTACGCGATGAATCCGACAAACAAGGTATGCGTGTTGTTATTGAGTTAAAGCGTGGAGAAGTTGCCGAAGTTATTCTCAATAATTTATATGCTCATACTCAGATGCAAAATGTTTTTGGTATTAATATGGTTGCCTTGGTTGATGGACAGCCTCGCACTCTAAATATCAAAGAAATTTTAGTTGCTTTTATTAAACACCGACGGGAAGTAGTAACTCGCCGAACTATTTTTGAATTAAAGAAAGCACGTAATCGAGCTCATATCCTGGAAGGTCTCGGGATTGCTCTTGCGAATATCGACGAGATGATTGCACTTATTAAACAATCAGCTACTCCGCAGGAAGCTAAAGAATCGTTGTTGGCACGTTTGTGGCAACATGGCATGGTTGCGTCGATGTTGAAAAGTGCAGGCTCTGATGCCTGTCGTCCAGATGATTTGTCTGCGGATTTTGGTTTAACCGAGGACGGTTATCGATTATCTCTAATTCAAGCTCAAGCAATTTTAGATTTAAGACTGCATCGCTTAACGGCTCTTGAGCAAGATAAAATTATTTCTGAATTTGAGGAGTTATTAGGCGTTATCAAAGAATTACTCAAAATTCTGGGTTCTCCTGAGCGCTTAATGGAAGTTATTCATGAAGAACTTGTTGAGGTAAAAGCACAGTTTGGCGATGCACGCCGAACCGAAATTCGAGCATCACAAGAAGATTTGACCATTGAAGATTTAATCACAGAGGAAGATGTTGTTGTAACCTTATCTCATCAGGGTTATGTAAAATACCAGCCTATTTCAACTTATCAAGCGCAACGACGTGGTGGTAAAGGTAAATCAGCAACTAATGTGAAAGATGAAGATTTTATTGAGCGTTTGGTAATTGCCAGCACGCATGACACGCTTTTGTGCTTCTCTGATCATGGCAAATTATACTGGCTTAAAGCTTATCAGTTACCTTTGGCTAGTCGTATCTCTCGTGGCAAACCAATTGTTAATATTTTACCTCTTGCTGAAGATGAATCCATTACGGCAATGCTTCCAGTGCGCGAATTTTTAGAAGATTTTTACGTATTCATGGCAACTAAACGGGGCACGGTTAAGAAAGTCTCTCTCGTAGCCTTCAGTCGGCCTAGGGCGAATGGTATTATTGCGGTTGATTTAGATGATGATGACCGTTTGATTGGTGTTGACATCACTGATGGTTCAAAAGACATAATGTTGTTTAGTGATGCAGGTAAGGTAATTCGCTTTGATGAAAAGTTAGTTAGGCCAATGGGAAGAACCGCTCGCGGTGTGAGAGGAATTCGTCTTACTGAGAAGCAATCTGTAATTTCTTTAGTAGTAGCTCAATCTGAGGGTACTATCCTAACTGCAACCGAAAATGGTTATGGCAAACGCACCAATGTTGAAGAATACCGCGTATCTGGTCGTGGAGGGCAGGGTGTTATTTCAATTCAAGTTACAGAACGAAATGGAAAAGTAGTGCGTTCCTTACAAGTTAGTGATAGCGATGAAGTTATGCTAATTACCGACCAGGGTACTTTGGTTCGTTTTAAGGTGGGTGAGCTATCAATAATCGGTAGAAATACTCAAGGGGTGCGTTTAATTAATGTCAGCTCAGGAGAGCAGGTCGTTGGTATGCAACGAATAGAAGAGATTCACTCAACTCAAAACGATGAACTTGTTGACTTGGAAGATCCTACAGAAACTGACATGCCCTTAGAGGAAAATTAAAGATGACGGAAGATAATTATGGCCAGAGGTTATAATTTCGGGGCAGGCCCTTCTATGTTGCCTGAGTCCATTTTAAAAGAGGCTCAAACTGAGCTTTTAGACTGGCAACATCTGGGAATGTCTGTAATTGAAATTGGTCACCGTACTCCTGCCTTTGCTGAGCTCATGAATGAAGCTGAAGCTTCTTTGCGCGAGCTTTTGGATATTCCTTCTGATTATCATGTGCTTTTTTTAAGCGGTGCAGCAAGAACCCAATTTGCAATGGTTCCTTTAAATTTTCTTTCTGAAGGCGAAGAAGCGGGATATTTAATAACCGGTCTTTGGTCGAAATTAGCCTACGAGGAAGCAAATAAACTTAAGAAAGCTTATTGTGTAACCAATGGTGAAAATAACGGATTCACCAAAATTCCTGCCTTTGCAGAATGGCAGATTAAAACAAGTACAAAATATTTTTACTATACTCCCAATGAAACTGTTAATGGTATTCGTTTCGCAGCTCTTCCCGCGGTATCCGGAGCCACAATTATTGCCGATATGACTTCCTGTCTATTAAGTGAGCCTGTAAGTATTAGAGATTACGGATTAATTTTTGCTGGAGCACAAAAAAATATTGCTAATGCTGGCTTAACTCTAGCTATAATTTCCGAAGAATTATTAGGCATTATTTCAAATACTAAGATTCCGACAATGCTTGATTATCGCACTTTTAGCTCAACAAATTCCACTTATGCCACTTTACCAACCTTTAATTGTTATTTAGCCAATAAAATGTTCAATTGGGTTAAAAAGAAAGGCGGCGTGCAGGCGCTGTATACATTAAATTGTCAGAAAGCCGGGCTTATCTATGACTGCATCGATAACTCAGATTTTTATCATTGTAAAATTGCGAAAGAAGCCCGTTCTTTAGTCAATATTTGTTTTACTTTAAACGATCCTTCCCTTGAAGAGGCTTTTCTTGAAGGTGCAAAGGCTCGCGGACTTTTATCCTTAAAAGGCCATCGAACTGTTGGGGGCTTGCGAGCTTCAATGTATAACGCCATGCCCTTGGAAGGGGTTGAACGTTTGGTGGAGTTTATGAATGATTTCGCGAAAAATCAAAATCTCATAATTAATAAATAATTTATTACTAAATAATTCCCTGGGCTGAGTTGGCAATGTTTATCCAGAATTATTCCGAGGAGTATCTTTATATGAGGCGTCTTGATCTTGAATCGAGCCCAGTTAGCGCTTTAAGCGGTGAAATTAGTGTTCCAGGTGATAAATCAATCTCACATAGAGCTATTATTTTTGGCGCAATTGCAAAAGGCCCAACTACTGTCTATGGTTTTTTAGATGGGCAAGATTGTCTGGCAACTCTTGAAGCATTTAAGTCTATGGGCGTTAAGATAGAAGGCCCTATTGATCAGCGACTCGTTATTCATGGTGTCGGTAAATACGGGTTAGAAGCGCCCAATAAAATTATTGATTGTGGAAACTCGGGTACTTCCATGCGTTTGCTCGCAGGCTTATTAGCAGCTCAATCATTTAATAGCGAATTAACTGGCGATGCTAGTTTACAAAAAAGGCCTATGGAGCGAGTGAGCCGACCCCTAACTCAAATGGGAGCGGAAATTAAGACTAGAGAGGGTCATCCACCCTTATCTATCCACGGTGGACATACCTTGCATGGTATAGCTTACCAAATGCCAGAGGCAAGCGCCCAAGTTAAATCATGCCTCTTATTGGCCGGTCTTTATGCTCAGGGTGAAACGAGCATAACAGAGCCAGGCTTAACCCGCGATCACAGTGAGAGAATGCTGACTACTTTTTCATATCCCATTCAAAAAGCTGAAAACACCGTTATCATCAATTCCGAAAGTGAGTGTATAGGAACTGATATTAGAGTGCCTGGAGATATCTCTTCAGCAGCCTTTTTTATCGTAGCAGCAACGTTAATACCCGGTTCGGAACTTACAATTAAAAACGTAGGAATTAATCCTACCCGAACTGGCATAATCCAAATTTTAAAGTTGATGGGTGCTGACATTAATTTTAAGAATAAACGGATCTGTGGTGAAGAAGTTGTGGCTGATATTGTTGTTAAGCATGCAGAACTTGAAGGCATAGATATCCCTACCGCTTTGGTTCCCATTGCAATTGATGAGTTTCCTATTATTTTTGTCGCCGCAGCCTGCGCAAAAGGGCAAACGCTACTTCATGGTGCCAAAGAATTGCGGGCTAAAGAAAGTGATAGAATCGGTGTTATGGTGGAAGGTCTACAAATCTTGGGTATTGAAGCTCACGCCTTTGACGATGGTTTATATATAAATGGTGGCAAATTACATGGGGGAGAAGTTCAAAGCCATCATGATCACCGTATTGCGATGTCCTTCGCAATTGCGGGTGCAATAGCAACAGAGCAGGTTATCATCAAAGATTGTTTAAATGTAGCAACCTCATTCCCCAATTTTGTAAAAACAGCCAATATGATTAAATTGGCGATTAAGGAAATGCATAATGAAGAGTGAGTCTACAGCACCTGTTATTACTATAGATGGTCCGAGCGGAACTGGTAAAGGAACTATATGTCACATGTTAGCTGACCATCTAGATTGGCATGTTTTAGATAGCGGCAGTTTGTATAGAGTACTTGCATATGCCGTAAAATTAAAGGGCATAGATTTTAATGACATCCCCCTTATTATTCAACTTGCCCATAGCCTTAAGTTACGATTTGAAACAGATCCTCATCAACAAAATAAAGTATTACTCGAGGGTAAGAATGTTTTTGAGGAGCTAAGAACAGAGGATTGCGGCCAAGATGCATCTAAAATTGCGGTTATACCAGCAATCCGTGAAGCCTTGCTTGAACGTCAACGTGCATTTGCAACTAATCCTGGGTTAGTTACAGATGGTCGTGATATGGGAACAGTGGTCTTTCCAGAAGCAATTTTAAAAATTTATCTCTATGCCTCAGCAGAGGAAAGGGCTTCGCGCCGATATTTTCAGTTGAAACAAAAAGGAATTGATGCTAGCCTCGCCGATGTTGTGAATGAATTAGCTAAACGTGATGCAAGAGATACCTCGCGTTCGCACTCACCATTAAAACCTGCAGAAGATGCGGTATTGATTGACACAACTGGATTAACAGTTGTACAGGTGTTCGATAATGTATTAGAATTGACAAACAAGCAGTTGTTCAGTAGTTAGCAAGCCTGTCTAGATTAGTTCTCAGATGTTTAAAAACTCTCTTTGATCATAAGTTAGGCAGTATTTTGGGGGAAGGTAAGTGGATACTTATTCTTCTATATTTTTACTAAAGAGTTTATTAACATGTCTGAAAGTTTCAAAGAATTATTTGAGCAAAGTATTATTGGCGCACAGTTTTATCCTGGTGCAATCATTAACGCTAAAGTTATTGGCATTGATGAAGATTTCGTTACCCTGAATGCTGGTTTAAAATCAGAGGGTATCGTTGCAATTGAAGAATTCCATGATAAAAATGGTGAATTAGAAATTCATCTCGGCGATACAGTTGAAGTAGCGCTTGATTCTGTTGAAGATGGCACTGGTGAAACAATCTTATCCAGAGAAAAAGCCAAACGACAAGAAGCCTGGCGTAAACTATCTAAGAGCCATGAGAGCAATGAGACTGTTACCGGTTTAATTTCTGGTAAGGTCAAAGGTGGCTTCACTGTTGAAATTGGTACTATCCGTGCGTTTTTGCCTGGTTCTTTGGTCGACGTCAGACCAGTTCGCGATCCGTCCTACTTGGAAGGCAAAGAACTAGAATTCAAAGTTATCAAAATGGATCTCAAACGAAACAACATCGTTGTTTCTCGTCGTGCAGTTGTTGAAGAAGAAAGCAGCGCTGACAGACAAGCCTTACTTGATTCCTTACATGAAGGTCAAGTATTAAATGGTATTGTGAAAAATCTTACCGATTATGGTGCATTTATCGACTTAGGCGGTATTGACGGTTTGCTACATATTACTGATATTTCCTGGAAACGTGTTAAACATCCTAGTGAATTATTATCAGTTGGGCAGGATGTTAAAGTTAAAGTATTAAGTTTTGACAGCGAAAGAAATCGTGTCTCCCTAGGTATGAAACAATTAGGTAATGATCCTTGGGTAGATCTGGTTGAGCGTTATCCCGTCTCTAAGAAATTACAAGGTAAAGTGACTAACATTACTGATTACGGTTGCTTTGTTGAAATCGAAGAAGGCGTTGAAGGTTTAGTTCATATGTCTGAAATGGACTGGACTAACAAAAATGTACATCCAAGCAAAGTAGTATCTATGGGTGATTTAGTTGATGTGATGGTTCTTGAAATTGATGAAGACCGCCGCCGAATCTCTTTGGGTATGAAGCAATGTGTTGGTAATCCTTGGCATCAATTCTCCCAGGCACATAATAAAGGTGAGAAAGTTCGTGGAAAAATCCGTTCAATTACCGACTTTGGAATTTTCATTGGCTTGGATGGCGAGATAGATGGTTTAGTTCACTTGTCTGATATTTCCTGGAATGTGGCTGGTGAAGAAGCCGTTAAGCAATTCAAAAAAGGTCAGGAATTAGAAGCTGTAATTCTTGCAATTGATGCAGAGCGTGAACGAATCTCTTTGGGTCTTAAGCAATTGGAAGGTGATAACTTTACAAGCTTTGTTGAAGAGTATAGTAAAGGTTCAATTGTTAAGGGTAAGGTTACGGCTGTTGATGCGAAAAACGTTACAGTTGAACTGGCTCCCGAAGTTATTGGAATAATTCGTGTTAACGAAATCTCTGAAGACAAAGTTGATGATGCCTCTTCTTTCTTTAAAGAGGGCGATGAAGTCGAAGCTAAAATTATCAATCTTGATAAAAAGAATCGCACTATCGCACTATCTATCAAAGCAAAAGATGCTCAAGATCAAGCTGATGCAATTAAGAAATATTCTCGTAGCGGCGATGTAGCCTCAACTACTTTAGGTGATTTGCTTAAAGAAAAAATGGCAAATAAAGAGGCTGAATAATCCTCCTTATTTAAAAAAAGCGTAGGTAACTACGCTTTTTTTTTCTTTCAAGTTTTGAACGATGAGATAAAACTTGCTATTTTCTCATATTCCCCAAATTAAGAGCTAAAAGGTGGTCTTATGCGTCTTATAATGCTGTTGATTTATTTAATTTTAATTCTATTTGGCGTTAGCTTTGCAGCGTTGAATGCCACCTCTGTCGTAGTAAATTTATATTTTAAAACAATGACTATGCCTATCTCGGTTTTGATGACTATTATGCTTGGTCTAGGACTGTTAGTGGGTTTTTTATTATTTTTCTATCGATACTGGCGGCTCAAAGTAGACTATCTTAAGCTTCGAAATCAGTTAAAATTAACCGAAAAAGAAATAAAAAATTTAAGGGCTATTCCTTTAAAAGATCAACATTAACAGAATTGACCTAATTAAATTCAGTATTTAATATCGAGGTTTGCCAAAGCCCTCGTTTATTCTATTAAAACTTGGCTTGTTCTTGATTTGTTTTTCGAGAAGAGTGAAGTAGTTGAAATAGAATATAATGGGCTGGGCTTAGGGACCTCTAAAGCAGTAAACTTATGGAATTCCACTATCATGTTCTGATAGGGAAATATTTAGTAATGGAGAGTTCAGATGATTGATTTATGGCCGCTTCTATTGCCTGCCGCTGCCTGGTCTGGTTGGTGGGTTGCAAGCCGTAATTATTCTGGAAAAGAAAAACGCTTTAATAATCGATTATCGCGAGAATACGTCGTCGGCCTTAATTATCTTTTAAATGAACAACCAGATAAGGCTGTGGACGTTTTTATCAAGCTACTTGAAGTGGATAGCGAAACTGTAGAAACTCATTTAGCTCTTGGCTCCTTATTTCGTCGTAGAGGAGAAGTAGATAGAGCCATTAGAATTCATCAAAATTTGATTGCACGCCCTCAATTAACCTTACATGATCGCAAAGAAGCCTTAATGGCTTTGGGGCAAGATTATATGAGTGCAGGTGTATTTGACCGTGCTGAGCGGATTTTTCTTGAGGTAGTTGAACTTGGAGGTAATCTTGAAATTTCAAGTTTGCAAGGTTTGCTAGCTATTTACCAGCAAGAGAAAGCTTGGGAGAAAGCCTTATCAGTGACTAAAATGTTGGAATTATCTGCCGGCCAAAGTTTTCATATTCAAGCTGCTCATTATCACTGTGAAATTGCAAATCATGAAATAAAAAATTGTGCTTTCGAAAAAGCACAAAATGCAACAAAACAAGCTTTGTTAACTGACAAGATGTCGGTGCGTGCCAGCCTTATTCAAGCTTCACTTGATATGAGATATGGCCGTTACAAACAAGCAGTGAAGTCGCTGAAGCGAGTTCCTGAACAAGATCCGGAGTTCATTGGTGAAATCATTGAGCCGCTTGTTCTTTGTTATCGCGAGATGAACGCAATGGATGAGTGCATTGAATTTCTCCAAAAAACCTTAACAGAGCACCCAAGAGCGTCAACAATTTTTGTGATTGCAGAATTTTTACGACGTGAAAAAAGTATGGAAGAAGCTATCGATTTTGTATCGGATAAGCTTGGAACTTATCCATCGATACGTGGATTAAATCGATTAATTTTCTGGCATCTTGAAACAGCTCAGGGAAAAATTCGAGCAAAATTACAAATGCTTTATGATATTACCAGCAAAGTTTTGGATAATAAGCCTATTTATCGCTGTGGCCACTGTGGTTTTGGAGGCAAACATTTGCATTGGCATTGCCCAAGTTGTAAGCAGTGGGGTAAAATGAAGCCGGTTCATGGTCTGGAGGGAGACTAGATTTCAGACTTTAAAATAATTTATTGAGCCTGCAGTAGAATTTCTAAATCTATTCATAGAGATACAGAATCCTGCCTAACTAAATGTTGAGAAAATTATGCAATTTATTGATCTTAAACAACAGTATAAATTAATTGAAGCAGATGTTTTACGTAGCATCCAAACCGTATTAGAACATGGCCAGTACATTATGGGGCCGGAAATAACCAAATTAGAACGTCAATTAGCAGATTTTTTAGGCGTAAGACACGCGATAGTCAATTCAAGCGGCACCGATGCCTTATTAATGGCTTTATTAGCTCTTGGTATTAAGCCAGGTGATGAAGTTATTACCTCACCCTTTAGCTTTTTCGCTTCTGCAGAAGTTATCGCACTATGCCAAGCTAAACCTGTTTTTGTTGATATTGACCCTGCAACTTATAATATTGATGTGACCAAAATTGCTGCAGCAATCACCGCTAAAACTAAAGCGATTATGCCTGTTAGTCTTTATGGACAATGTGCCGACATGGCAGCTATTAATCAAATTGCAACACTAAATGGATTGCCAGTTATTGAAGATGCGGCACAAAGTTTTGGCGCAACTTACGATGGCATTTATTCCTGTGCTTTATCAACAGTGGGTTGCACAAGCTTCTTTCCTTCTAAACCTTTAGGAGGTTACGGGGATTCTGGCGCTTGTTTCACCGATGATGACGTGATAGCAGAAAAACTATTAGAAATACGAATTCATGGACAAAATGCACGCTATAGCCATAGCCGAATTGGTATTAATGGACGAATGGATACGATCCAGGCTGCTATCTTAATTGAAAAAATGAAATTATTTCCTGCGGAAATTATTCTGCGTCAAACCGTTGCAAAGAACTATGAAGAGCTACTTGCAGCGCATGTTAGAACTCCACGAATACGACCTGGTAATACCAGTGTTTATGCACAATATACGATTGAAGTGCCAAATCGTAATGATTTTCAGCAACAGATGCAAGCACTTGGTATTCCAACAGCAGTTCACTACCCAATTGCAATGCATGAGCAAAAAGCCCTAAGTTATCTAGGTTATAAAGCAGGTGATTTTCCTCATGCTGAAAAAGCATCCAAGCACGTTGTAAGCTTACCTATGCATCCTTATATGAGTATTGAAGAGCAGCAGAAAGTGACTGATGCTGTAAAACTGTGTCTTTCCAAAGAGCTGGTTGATGCCTAATGAGTTTAAAATTAATTGTTGCTCTTGATTATGCAGAGGAAAAAGAAGCTTTTGCTTTAGTTGAGAAGCTTGATCCAACACTTTGCGCTTTAAAAATAGGTAGCGAAATGTTTACTTTTTATGGTAAAGATTTTGTGCGCCGACTTGTAAAAATGGGATTTAAGATTTTTCTCGATTTGAAATTTCATGATATTCCAAATACCGTTGCAAAAGCCTGTTGTGCAACTGCCGAGTTAGGGGTGTGGATGATTAATCTCCACGCTTCTGGTGGTTTGAAAATGATGCAGACGGCTAGAACAGCCTTAGATTCCTTTGGTTCAAACCGGCCGTTATTAATTGCAGTGACCCTGTTAACTAGTTTAGGCCAAGAAGATTTACCCACGATAGGTCTTAACTGCTCAATAGAAGAGCAAGTAGCTCGACTTGCTAAATTAAGTGCAGAAGCCGATTTAGATGGCGTTGTTTGCTCAGCTTTCGAAGTACCTCTGATAAAAAATAGTTGTGGTCAATCCTTTTTGACAGTCACTCCAGGCATTCGCCTTTCAAATGATTGTAACAATGATCAGACCCGAGTTATGACGCCTGAGAAAGCGCTAGCTTTGGGAAGTGATTTTTTAGTAGTAGGGCGTTCAATTACAGCCGCGCACGAACCGGCAAAAGTCATAGAAAATATTTTAGCGCTCTAGGTTTTCAGTTCTAATAAGCTCTTTTTTATTAATAAGCAGCCTAATTATTGAAATTATATTGGCTTTTATGATAAAAGTTTAAACATAAAATCTTTGATATATAATTGAGACCTTATGCCTAATCATTATGAAATTTTAGAGTTAAAAACTAATGCAACTGCTGCAGAGATTAGAGCGTCTTATAAGAGGGTGGCTTTGCGATGGCATCCTGATAAAAATGGAGCGCAAAACGCCAAAGAAAAATTTCAACAAATATTAGAAGCTTATGAGGTTTTATCGAATCCTATTAGCAGACGAAGATATGATGATTTTGAGATCCATTCGGGGAATGAGTCTTCTCCAATCCCCCAGCCGAAAAACTATCCACAAAGGAAGTCATCTCCAGTTAACAAATCTGCAACTTATCCTAAAGCTGAACCTCGTGATATACCAAAGCCCTTTGATTGGAAAACCTTTATTTGGAAAAAATCCAAGGATCAAGACAAGATAAAAGCAATGGAAGCCTTTGCCCAAGAGGTCAACACTACGCCATCTAAAGCATTATTGCCTGACTGGATAGAGTTTGGAAAAGTAGATATTAGAGAGTGTGAAACACCTCCAGATAATAATGGGCCCTATATTGATTTAGAGCTAAGAGAAATCTTTGAAAAATCAAAAGCTAAAATACCTGTAAAATTGGAATCATTACTTCGATATCGTGACAGTAGAAATCGAACCATTTTTGGAAAAATATGTAATCTTTCTATTATTTCCCTGATTCCCGAAGACAAACGATACTCTACACTTTGGCCGTCTGACGCCTTGTTTGAAGATTCACCCTTAAGATACTATCTTCGAGATTGCCATGAATCATGGAGTTGCGGGGAAGTCTTACTTAGAGTATTAAATTTTTTGCCAGCTAAACATCAAATCTTAGTATGCAAAAATTACTTTGAATCGATTGGTCCAGTTTTAACCATGAAAGTGGTCGATAAGCTTCAAAAGCTCGAAAATAATGGGGCTGATTTAAGATTATGTACTGCAATGAGTCAGCTAAGGAACTATCAAGATGTTTTAGAAAAAGAATCAGAAACATCCACGGATAGTAGGTTGAACCAAAAAAAAGAGATCTTAGCGGCACTTTTTAAAAAAATAAATTACCAAGAAGCCAGCTTAGATAATATGCATGAGGCATTAAATCATCTTGATAGCATTGAGCTACTTAAAGAATCGCGTAATTTCTGGGATCCTAGATTACCTAAGAGTTATTCTTTTTTTAATGGATTCAAGGTAGCAATTGAAACTCTAACTCCCCCTAAAGCGACTCCTTTAAAGCGAGTTCTTAAGCAAACCAAAACACTACAGGAATTAAACTCCCAATATCCTTGGAAGACGTTAAAAAATGAAAACAAAGAAGAGTTCTTGAAACGATTCCAGGCTCATGTGAATAATAATACACCTCAAAATGAAATGCTTTTATTACCTCGTTCATTAGAATACTGTAATTTATTCACTTCTTCTGAGGAAGACTATAAATCTACGACTGCTGATACAAACAATCCTTTTTGGCATATTATTCCGTCAACGTCGAAAAGTCCAGCCATGGTTCAACTTACTTATTTTACAGCCCATAAAACTGGAAAAATAATCGAGTATCAAGGGCATCGATGGGAAAAGGAAGAAAGGGATAAAAAATTAACATTCAACCTTAATTTGAACCACCTATTGCAATATAAAGATGCCAGTGGGCGAGGTTTTTTTAGAGAACATTTTGATCTTGTTTTAGAGCATATTCCTGAAGAACAACGATTTTCACTACTAATGCAGCGCGATAATTATGGAAAAACAAAATTGCTACAAATTTTCTTAGACAATGAAAAAACATCCAAACGCATATTAGACATATTACCCCTAAGAGAGCAATTTATGGCGGTAAATCATATTATCCAATCAAGGGAAGATAAACAAAAAAAAGAAGGCATCTCTAAGTTAACTAAAAATTGGGATCTAATGGACAACGATAAAGCATTAAAAAAATTGTTCACCTACTTTGAAACCAATCCGACAGATAATTCTTTACTCAATTTATTTAAAATTATGCAAAAGCTTATCCAATATCAATCAGTATTGGAGCAACAGATACTTAAGAGTCCATCTGATTTATTAGTATTTGAGAAATACAGGCTTTTAAAGAGCGTTTTAGAGAAAATTCAAGAGCCGAAGAATTCGATGGAAACTATTCAAAGGTATCTTGCAGAAGTGCTTGCTAATAAAAGGACAGTTCTTGAGACTCGTCGACATTGGTTTAACCCAAGCACTCCGAAAACTTTTTCTTACTTACTAGAGCTCCAAGAAGTCCTAAATAATTTAAATGGCAACTTAGAAAATAGTCCCTGTAGCCATGGAAAAGTACCCAAATAATTCCTATTTCATTAAAAAATCATTTGAAAACCAGTAAAATGTAGCCTGGTTGCAAGCAACCAGGCTACAGCTTTATTAAGTTTTCTACTAATCTTAAACATGATTACAGTTATCGAAATTGGTTTTTATTTCTTTGCGTGAAAACTATCTTGCGAATTATAAATTATTTATACTAGCCTATCTCTTAATTAGATCAATAGATTTTATGTCAAACCCTTTAGCTCCCTATTATTTGCAAACTATGGGAATTGATACCTGGATTTTGCGACAGCAAGATACCTTAACGGAAAACCCATTGGTAGTTCTCCAGCGAGAAGTGGCTGCATGTCAACGCTGCCCTTTGCACCTTAATCGAACTCAGACCGTTTTTTCCAGAGGCTCATCACAAGCGAAGTTGATGATTATTGGCGAGGCGCCAGGATTTTATGAGGATCAACAGGGTTTACCCTTCGTGGGAAAGGCAGGTATGTTGCTTAATCAAATGATGCAAAGTATTGGAATAAATGAAAACCAGGTTTATATTGCTAATGTTTTGAAATGTCGGCCGCCGGCCAATCGTGATCCAGCAATAGAGGAAATTAGCCAATGCTCTAGTCATTTAGCGCAACAAATTGATTTGGTCGCCCCTGCACTAATTCTTGCCCTTGGTCGTTTTGCAGGTCAATTCCTGGTTAATAAGACAATCCCCTTAAATCAACTCAGAAAATCAATTTATCAATATCGAAATACACCTTTTATTGTCAGTTATCATCCTGCCTATCTATTAAGAAACCCTAAAGATAAGAAAAAAGCCTTTTCAGATTTACTTGATGTTAAAAAATTCTTAGTGGAAAAAACGTGTTTAGATCTCGTGGACTAAGTTTGCTTGAATTAGTGACGAGCCTAGTTATATTCGGAATCTTATTTTTCCTTAGCTTACCCTTAACCGTTTCTATTTTTCAGAGAAATCATTTAGAGGTTGTTAAAGATCAATTAGCTGTCGCTATTCACTACGCTAGATCCAAAGCAATGATGCAGGGAGAAGCGCTTATCTTGACGGCTTTGCCTAATGCAGGGGATTGGTCGTCTGGCATGTACCTCTTAACAGACAATGTTAAACATCAATATAACGAAAAATCACAACTGATTCATAGTTGGCAATGGGAGCACAAGGAAATTAAAGTGACCTGGCAGGGCTTACAATCTAATAATTATATAGTATTTTCACCGGATCTAAATCACTCTGCATCAAGTGGCCATTTTATTATACAGAACCAAGAAGGACAAATTTTAAAATTAACTTTAAATCGCCTGGGACGAATCAGAGAGCAAACAGTTAGAAAATAGCTTTAAAATAATACTTATTGTTGTTTAAATCATGAAACCCCAGTTATCAGTAAAGTCACTAATATACAAAAATGCAAAATTACTTATCGAATGTTTTTGAATCTAAATTGTAATTCCTATTCCTTTCATTTGATTTGTTATTGGGATATCTAAGGCTTCTTTAAATTCGCGACCCTCAATGCCACCATGTGTAAAATGCCAATACTCCTTCTCATAGGGTTTAAAATTAAATTTTATCATAGCCTCTCTTAAAATTTTTCGATAGTAAAGTGACTCCTCGCCAATTTCTGTAGGGCTTACAGTAACATTTGATTTTTCATCCATAAAATCAAAACGTGCGCCCATGGGTAATTTTTTATTGGAATTGACGTCTATCAAAACTAAATCAACAGTATTTCCATAACAGTGCCCTGAATCTTCAGCTACATATCCAAGGTTAAAAAGTTCATTTTTTTTAATAGAGGGGTAATGTTTTTTCTTTCTTTCTAATTCATTATCATTTTTGGCACCTTCTTTTGACCAAAATAAAAAGTGATTTACAGCTCTCTTTGGTCTGTAAGCATCATAAATCAATAGACCATATCCATACTCATTTAAAAGATAGTTTTGAACTTCGCATAATTTTCCCGCTGCAATTGGCGACATTAATGCAAAATCTTTTGCGGAAGGGGAGTAACCCTCAACAACGTCGCCAGTAAAGTTCTTTTTAGTTGCATATTTAAGTTTTGCTTTAATGGGTTTTGAGCACTTGTTTTGGCTGAGCGCGACAACATCTATTAGCATAATATTTTCTCCTTCTAAATAGTTGACTAATTTTGACATATTTATAGTGACAATACTGTCACATATAATAAATATTTCAAGCATTTAAACTGTAATTTCAATTGTAACGCCTAGTACATTTTTAAAAAGAGCAAGGGTTCGTCCACAGCTAGGGCATGCGATTAATAAAAGAAACGGAGCAATTGCGAACCGAAGCCTAAAGACTCTAATTGAGCAGATTTCTCAAGAGAAGCTTAGTCAAATTGACATAATCTGCCATAGTATGGGTGGCCTAATTACAAGCTATGTTTTGAAAACAATAGAAGTTGATGTGATTCGACAAGTTTTTTTTTGTTGCTGTTCCATTTCAAGGACACCAAAAATATTACTGGATTTAATATATGGAAGCAAATTAGGCTTAAATAAAACAATGCTCTCAGCAAAAGCAATGTCTTCATTTCCAAGTGTTTACTATTTATTACCCAGGTATTCTGAAGCCATACCGGGGCATGATCTTTCTGATATCGAAACCTGGAAAAACCTCAACTTGGGTTTAAAATTTGTTTTGAAAATACAGGTTCATTAATTATACATAATGATTAATAATCCCTTAATATAATAACGTTATAATTGTTTATTTATAGTTTGAACTAATAATGTGCAAAGTTCCTAAAAAATTACATGCGATTTGGCTTGGTGGGATCTTAGAGCAATCGTGTAAAAAAAATATAGAAGATTGGAAATTTAAGAATCCTGACTATGAAATGAATGTTTGGATAGATTCATCAACATATCTATCAAATAATAGTGAGGAGTCACGACGTCAGAATGAACAATATATTCAATTCAAAAATTGGGCAAGCCTAAATAAAATTACTATCAATGACATTAATCCATACCCGCAAGACTCAGACCAAAACTTAATCAACCGTTGTGAAATATTTTATGAGATGCCAAGCAAAAAATATTATCTTGAGGAGCTTCGAGATCCTGGTTCAAATTACGCCGCCGCATCCGATATTTTACGAGTTGAAATATTATACCGGGAAGGTGGCGTCTATTTTGACGCAAAAGATGTCTTCCCTGTAAATCCTCTTGGTATATTAGAAGTTAGTGAAGAAGAAGGGATCCTTGTTCGAGGTTGGGGTAATAATTCGATACGTAGTACTAATAATGATCTAATGGCTTCTATACCTGCGGGAAAGATTATTTCTGCATATCGCCAAGCTATTACTGAAAATTATGCTGACCTTTACTCTAAAGATGAAAAATATTTAAGAGCGCATCGCTTTCAACAACTCGCAAGTTTTCGCTTAAAAAAACACGATAGAAGACTATCCACAATGAAATTAACAGGACCCACATTATTAAAAAATATATTGGTGCAGCTTCGACCCCAGATAATATTCCCAGAACACACGTGGACAACACCTCATCAGCAAGCCTCAAGTTGGTATAATAAAGATATCAATACGATCGACAAATTTTCACAGAATTTAAGATTAAATATAATCGAATATTTTAATCTAATTATTGAAAATACTAAGAATCTTGACAACATTAATCAGAGTTTATTATTAAGATTTAAACAAGCAATTAACCAAGAAATTAAATCAATCCCAATGACTCAATTGTTTAAACAAGTGAAAATCATATTTAACGATGAGGAGCTAATAAAACTTAATGAAATTTGCGATGAGGTATTCGAAAATTTCAAAATCTATTCCCAGGAAACAGAACGGTTTTTGCTTTATTGTAAATTAGAAAACGTTGAATTCAGTGATTTTTGGGATTTTTTCAATAAAAAAGCGGATGCATTTGATGACTCTATCTCCTATGATAGAAACTTAGCCCATAAAGATAGCATTTTATATTTTTTTAAAAAGCAATTTCTTAGTGGATTTTATAAATTGAATTCTCTAATTAATCCTTACCCTTTTTTTTATACCAAGGCTGCACAAGAAGAATTAAATGTGCGGGTTGAAATTGAAATGAATAAACTTAATTCTGCTGAATTAGTTGAGCCAGAACCTTTCTCTGAAAGTACTCTTAAAAATGAAGAAAAACTCTTGGCCAACATCAAATTGGCCATTTCAATCGCGCAAAAAAATTATCAATGCTGGTATCAGGAAGAAAATAATCTACGTGGCCCAGATGGTTATTTTAGTCGGTTTTTTTTCAGGCATGGCTCTATTGGCCAATGGCGAGCTTTAAGCTTTAAAAATGAAATTTCAAATACCGAAGACTTAGCTGAGGCTCTAACTAAAATAAATGGACTTATAGAATCCAGCTGGACACGATATAATCGTCATTCCTTTGCTTCTTTTTTACTTGATGAATTAAACAAAATTTCCTTAACTCCTTGGAGTGGCATTAAGCCTGAACCAAAGACAAATCTTTACGATAGCGAAGAAGTGACAAATCATCTTAAGATTTCTCTTTAATCAGTATTAACAAATGGTAGGGAATATTTCTATCTAGATGTCTATAACCCGGTCTAAAATTGGCAAAATACATCCTTCTGTGCAATAAAAAATAGCTATGGTATAATTTTGCACTATTTGCCAACAAGAGTTAACACTCATTCCAATGGAAAACAAAATAGAAAGCGTCACCATAGTTAGAACAGTCGAGAATAAAATAATAAATGGCCAAGACAATTGCCAGTCTGAAAAAACTTCTTTACTTAGAGGAGTGTCTTGCCCATCAAAGTTTAACGGCGAAAAAGAACCGTATAACACTAGAGCGGCCTATGAAATCAAAATGAATTCAAAAGAAACGGGCAATCCAGGGCGTTCAGTGACACTTGCAGGCGTTGGATCTGTTTCATTTTCCGGTACTGGGTTTTACATCTCTCATCTTGATACATCCAGGATCATTTCTATAAGTCCAGTTGATGATGATAGTGGACATTTTGCTAAAGAACATATGAAGTTGGCAAATCACTTACAGCCAGAAAAAGTGATTATGGAACTGCAAAAACTAACTGATTTACAGAAAAATGGTGGTAGAACGAGAAAGCATATTTCAACTCGAGCCGTTTTCAAAAATACTACTAGAGAATATCACTTATCGCATCACAATGAGTTGACCTACGATATTAGGTCTAGTGATATTTCTGGTATTTATTATACAGAAACAAAAGTATGGGCAACTGAAGATAATGTTTTGCCAGGACCCAGCGCAAAATTACAAGCTGCTTATTTGCAGAAAGAATATGAGCGCATCAAGGGAATAGTTTTACCTTTGTATCATTACAATGATACAAACGGGCTTTTCACAGCGCATGAATCATTCAGTGATGAAATGCTGGTTCAATTCTGGGAAGACGTGGTAAATCATTACCTGGAAGAAATGTTAAACAAAGAACCTACCATCGTTCTTTCACTATCAACAGAAGAAATTAAAATAAGTGCTGTGTATAATTTTAAAAACAATGCACTGTCACCCGATTGGCTTTGTCATGACAATTTGAAGCTTAAAATAAATGAAGCTGTAGAGAAAATAATTGTAGTAAAAAAACAAATTGCTCGGAATTTACTTTCTGAAAAGGGCAGGATCAATAGCTATGAAAAATCATTAATTAATATAGATAATTTACATGAAACTATATATCAACATTACACCTTAGATATTATCTTGAATTGTCGCCAATTTGTCTTTGATGCTTTATGTGATGAAATCACAAAATTATATTTCTATGAACTTTCGCAGAAGGACTGCAGACAAGATACATTAAAACAACTTATCCAAGCATTTTTTGACCAGTATTTTCAAGTTAATCTGCTGGCCTTAAAATCATTAAAAAGACTGCTAACATTAGGGTGTGTAGATAAATCGTATTTGTATGAAATTATCAAAATCTATGTTGAAAAAGATCAACTGGATTGTCAGTATATTCCAGGAATTTATGAACTTATTGATATAATTGATGGTGATCATCGTGACATTTTAACCATAAAAATAAATGAGCATTGTGAGCGTTTACTGAATAGTAAAACCACTATAAATTTTTTTCAGGAGGGGCTTCCCGACTTTCTAGCTATGGCAAAAAAAAGAGGTTTTTCGGATGAAAAAATAAGCAAACTAGCAGTCAGGATGTTGCGTCAATCAAATATATCGTCAAGTGAATTTATCAGTTTGATGGAGTATATACAGTCCACGGATGAACTGATGGATAAATGTGTGGAAAATTTTAGTTTTGGTGGCGTATGGAATTTATTATCTAATGTGGTGACACTTGAAGATCAGTTTGTAAAGGCAAGATATTTGGAGATCTATCTGAAAACCTTAGAAAGTAGTTTTAAGTATGGACTCCCAAATTTATTTTCAAAAGTCAAACAAGAGATGGATTTAATAATTTTAAAAAAAGGTTTCAATAAAGGTCTGATCACTCAAGGTCTTATCAATATAATTCATTTATACCTTCAGCCTTTAATGGATAAGTATTTTGACGAAAATTTCAAAAATTCGAGTCGATATTTTCATGCTGGTGCATCTTCTAACGTCATAAATGACAAGCTAAAGCCATTAATGATGATTTATTCACGCTCTAACCCAGAATTTGGAGCCATGCCGCTTAAACCATTCAAACTTTTGATGATAGTTGGCATGAAAATAATTTTTAAGAATCCACGATACATTGAAAAATTTCTTAAACAACTTGATAAAGTGGTTTTGCCAGTGAATGTAGAAAATGTATTGGATAGCTTGCTTAAAAAGTCTATGGATTATTATCCTGATGCATTACAGGATCCACGAGTTTACGAGGCATTGAACCTCCTCCATCCTGAATTTAAGAGTGTGCTGAAGAATCGCTGCCCTTTGGTTTTGAATGAGATTAATGTTAGAGAATGCAGCGTCCCCAGAAAGATAATAACCGCGCGTGGTCGTGACGCTCTGGTCTATGCATATAAAAATTATTTAATCAATCCATTTCAAAATGAAAATTCCTATACGCAATTTCCTGTACTTTATCTTGATAAAAACAAAGAGCCTTCATTTAGTCCTTCACGAGTATATACAGGCTATATTCAAGGTCAGGATGATTCTTGCATAGTATATCGATCCAATCATGGATTACCCCATACTGCCTTGACGCTTTATTATTTGCATCTTGTTGTTGATTTTAATCTTAAGCACGGTTTTCATCAGGTAAAGGATTACATCAAGAGACAGACATCTACACCGGAAGACTATGAAAGATTTATAGAAAAGTTGCAAATTGCCATGGGATTTTATGTGACTGGGCGTGAAGGTGAGCAGGGATTTGAAACAGAAGAGTATATGAAATATAGAGAAAAATCTGCCAGTAATTTTGAGGATTATGTAATAAGCCAGGATTTGCTGGGATCAGTATTTAAGAATGAGAATGAACTTAAGGTTTATAAGGCTAGCCTTAAGCAGCCATATCTGGATCAACCTATCAAAGAATTGGATAATTGCAGGTATGGTCTGGACACAGATATTGGCGAAAGGGGATGTTATGCAAGTTTAAGGGTCTTAATGTATGGCGCTCATTGCGTTGATTTAATCCGATTGCGAGCACCTTATGTCATTCAGCATGAAACTATCAAAGATTTAATGAAAGCTGTTCCTGATGTTGATCTAATTAATGAAGAAATCAGGCACGATGCATTATTAATTTTTAAAGTTGCGGCAAAATTGAATATACTCATAGGTAATTCCGTTGTTGCAGATTACGATGTCAATAGAAGAAAATGCATTTCTCCAAAAGTAAAATTCTGTGATTCATACAATACTATTTTCCCTAAAACTGATCTTAAACGTTTTATTCATTACTCAACTAGCCCAGATGCATGTGTTGAATTGCTAAATTCAATTTCATCAGCAGCGCTTATTAGCGAGGATAATAAACCGTCATTTATTCAAAATCAGGGACTATTCGCTACTAAGCCATTGCAAAAAACCCAAGTGGCAAGCCTAATCTCATTGGCGAAAATTTAGTCTAGTACCCCTATTACGCAATTGATAGTGGTAATTCTCGCTTCGAAGATTCTTTAGAGTTTTGTTAGCAACTGTATGCATTTGTATCTTGTTCATCTTCTAAATAATGTTCAATATTAAACCCTGTTTCAAAATCTCCATTTTTGCCAATATCAATATTTATCCAGACATTTGAGACAGAATTTCTATCATCTGATAAGCCCTTTGTCAGCTCAGGCAAAGCTATTTTATTATTAAGTAGCTCAGCTCTAACAGCAGTAGTTATTGATGGGCATCGAACATTGGCGGGCTTAGTTCCCGTTTCCATACCAACTAAATGTATTAATTGCATAGAGTTGTATGAGGTCATTTCTATAATGGGTACCTCATTATCTAGCCTTCTTCCATAACTTGTACATTTGAAAAAGTTATCGATAGCCTGGAGACCATTGATGGGTTCACCAACATTTACAAAAATCGGATGATTATTACCAAGTTCAAGTTTTGCAAGATACTGAGTTTTTCCTAATTTTATACAGAGAAAGCCTTCACTTAGGGCTGGATATTTTCCATGGAAAATCAATTTTTCAGGAATGTTTACATTAAAATCCAATGCAACTTTTCTCGCATCTTTCTTAACTTCAATTTTCCCAAACATAATCTTACCTCGTATTTAACAAAAGATCGAAAATAATACAGTTAAGCAAAGTAAAATTCAATAATTATTTTATTTGCCCTTATCTGAAGCTAAAGAACTAAACGAGAGCTAATGAGTGAGATTCTTCGCTCGCATCAAGGCTACGTTATTTTAAGAAGTAAGATTATGCTCATTTCAAATGAAGGAAAGCTACCAGTTATTTAACTCAACCCGGGCATGATAGGTTTTGGTCACTCATGGACCGCTATTAGAAATACTACTCTCAGTTTTTGTTGAGGAATCACTAGAAGTTACCGCCTTCTCTGAGAACATCCCCAGTGAAGAAGGCGACGATAATAGTTTTACTTCAGACTTTTTCTCTGGCTCTATCAACTGTTGATTTTCTTTTAAGAATTCCGAAAGGGCATCCACATCTTTGTTTCCTAATAAATTAGAAAAGGTTTTTCTCTTTTCGCTGCTTAACATTTTTAATCTGGATTCTGCATCTGCTCGCGAGCTTAGCTCCTGTTCCGAAATGGCTTCTTCTTCGGGTAATGTTAAAAGTTTGGATTTTAAATAGGGCGCTATTACCTTAGCTAGTCGGGGATTGTTTTTTGATAGAAGCTCTAAGACGGAATCTTCATCCCCAAGTTTTTCTTGAGCCAAAAGAAGACCCAAAGGCGATGGACCATCATCTAATTGTGAAGCCGAGGTTCGCATACGGGTTAAGGCCTCGGGGTCGACGCATTTTGCTAACCTGGGATTTTCTTTAAGTAGAGTTTTAAATATTTCTCTTCCTTCCTCGTTAGATACTAACCAATACAAGGGTGAAGTATGGGCTCTTTCATTAATCCAGATACTTTTTGATTGCAGCTCCTGATTGAATGCATTATTTCCGTTTATAAAGCTGGAACATAAATACTTTCCTTTTGGCTCACAGAGAGCGCTTCTAGGAATTTCTATAAACAGTTTTTGGAACTCAGGCATGCGCATACAGTGGTAAAGTGCCTTTATTTTATAATCGTCATAAAATAATGTATTGAATAAACAAGCCTCGTTTAATGGATTCTTTATAGGAATGTCAAATAAATACTCTTTAGCTCTCGAATTTTTTAAAAATTTAGCTAAGGTTGTTTTGTTGACATTTCTTAGTAATTTTTTTATCTCAATTGGCATTTCTGTTTTTTTTGAAATTTCGGGTTTGATTATTTGTTTGGCTTGCTGAGCAGAGAATTTCTTTAGAGTTCCAGACTTCTTGGTTTTTTCATTTTGCAATAAACAGCTGTCTTCTGGTGAAATTACAGGGGCAGAAGCCTCTTTTTTGCGTTTATCTACTGCTTCTAATGGATTATTGGTATGACTGAACTGGTCTTTAGTGGATTTCTCTAAGGTAGTAATTTTAGACCCGTACTTATCTTCTGCAATAAAAGGCTGCTCAACTGGTTGTGTAAACTCACGTTCTAATTGTTCAAATTCCTCAGCGGACTTCCCTAAAAAACCCATGTTAAATTCTCTTGCCATTTCTAGATGGCCTTGGCCTAGTAGAACTTTTAAGTGCTCAAACCTTTCTGCACTCAATTTCTCAGTGTTTAAAATGGGAAAAGGAGTTGTTTCTAAAGACTCTTTCTGTTCAGGGGATATAGCATTTTTAAGGTGAGTAATGATGTTCTTTAATTTATGGTGATCCTCTTGAAAGACGTAGAGTGTATCTGTGGTTCTTGTGCAAGCCGTGTAGAAAGCATTGAAGGGTGGCCCCAGATGTTCTTTTGCCTGATCTTTCTTGGCACGATTGTCTGATTTTTTGCTAAAACCCAAAGACTTTTCACTAATCACCTTGTCGGCTTCTTTAAATAGCGGGTTGTCCAATAAGCGATACGCCAATATATTTTTATATTCCAGGCCTTTTATTTCTTCTGGTGTAAAAACAAGTACGGTATTAAATAATTTTTTAGCTTCATCTTTGTATTCTTTGGAGGTTACGATGGCAAAATCCGGAGATAGTGCCAATTGTTGCAATTTTAAAAGTCTTGAATTATCAAGATAGTCAAACCATTTCACTTTACCCTGTGCTTGTCCTGGCGGGATTTGAATGTCTGCCTGCCCATAGTCTGTTGCTATGGCTTTAAGCTTTGCTGTGGCATTGGCCATAGTAATCGCTGCAGCTGGACAGCGGTAGGAGACAGTTAGGTCAGTATGATTTATATCTAGGTCCCAGTCGTAAAATAATTTTTCAATAAAGGGAACTTTCGATTTATTGTCTGAAAGACTCTGACGATTGTCTTCGCAATAACAAATTTGCTTGTTGTAAGCAAGCTCTGCCAGAGCCTTCAATTGGAGATAAGAAAAATCTTGCGCTTCATCAACGGCAATGCGTTTATACAAGTTGTGTTTGGCAAGATTGTAAAAGGGCGCATAAATAGTCGACGAATTCTCAAGCTTTTTTTGATAAACCGCGTAGGCTTTATAAAGCCAGTCTTGTTCTTGCTCATTAGTGAAAAGCGAATTTTTTTGCCCTAGATTCTTATATTCATCAAAGCTTTTGCAACCTGAAATAATCCGAAGTTCCTGATAGATCTTGTTTAAGTCGGCATAAAACTCATTTCTTAAAGCATCCCCTTGCATTTTTGCGAGCTTTTGGCGAAGTTTGATATAGCCTTCTAACCATTCCAGGCAGTGGTCTTTACTTACAAAGTTCATAGTGGCCGTTTTAGGCTCAAGCTCTTTGATGAGTTGTTCGTAGTTTTTAAATTGGACATCATTAGCATTTAGACCTTGGGCAAGAGGAAGCGACTGCCAGACTAAGCGCATGTGATTGGCAAGTTGTTCTGATTCAGTAACATAGAGAATAGGAAATTTGTCTTCACCCAGGTTTAGGACATAATGAGATATAATTGATAATGCCACACAGGATTTCCCAGAGCCTGCGGCTCCTTTGACAATATGAGGGAGCTTTGTTTTAGTGACAATCCCCGATTGAAGAGGGTCTAGCTCAATAAATTTTTGATTAAAAAAATCAATCCGAGAATAGTGTAGAGACTTATTCAGCTTTCTATTTACCGTAGGCGCTACTGGTGGCTTATCAGTGACTTTAAAGTGTGCGCTTTTTATTTCTTCAGAAAAAATCTTGCCATTTAATTCCAAATAATTTTTTAAAACGCCGCGTTTTAAAAAACGGGATTTGCCATAATCGTGGTTTAAAACCTCATCCAGCAAGAGCAAATAGGGCTTGTCCGTGACGAATATCGTCGTAAATAGCAGCCTGTCGCAACGGTTCAGTCGCACTGAATAGACGTTATAGCCATCCAGCTTTTCTAAAGCAAGGCCTTGGTAGTTGCAATCCATTAATTTCTTGACGATATGGTCATAATCTTTAGCTAGATCTTCAGGGTCAAACAAACCTTCCCAGAAAAAAATTTTGCTTGGCGCGGTCTTTTCAAATTCTTCGGTTTTGGTAATCATATTAATCTCGTAAAACGCTTTTTTTTCAATTGGTTTTATTTGTCCTTCATTTTACCATGATGGGCTTTTTAAGTACATAATAGATCTTGTTTCCGGGGTGACGAGCTCGAATATTGATTCTTAAGTTTACGTTACTAAGGCCAATCTAAAACGGGGAGCATAAAGAACTATATTGTCTTATGTATGAAAATAAAAATTCATAGTATAGCTTTATCGATAGAAGTATTTATTTCTTCCTGCTTAAACTCGTCTTTAACTAAATTCTTTATAAAAACAATTCTTTGCTGTCATGATAAATTAGACTGGAAGCGGGTTTCGATTTGAATCTTTATACTTGAGCTTGATCGGCTTTAATTTGAAGACTTTTTAAAATTAAAGGCTTGAAAGAATAAGATGGCCAATTCCGCTGTTTTGGGTTTACTCAAAAAGCGATAACAGCGCTTATTAATGATATCGAGTTGTCTTATATCAATGGCCATTTTTTTGATTATGATTTACACGATGATATATTTTCCTCATTTGAGGTGGTGTCGCTGTTCACCGCTAACTGAGCCTCATAAAATGATAAAAATATGGTTTCGAGATGTATTAATCCAAAGTCATATTAATCAATTGAATCATGGGGAACGAATTTATGTAACTTATCAAAACGACTACCTTCCTGAATTCTCTAGTGAACCTGTGGAGTCTAGACAGATGCATATGCTAACGTTTTAAATAATATTAAAGGCTTCTTTGCAAAGGATTCTTAATCCGTATCTGGCTTATCGACACACTGCATTTGCTCCAGATCGGTAATTTTATCCATTAGACGGGAGTTATCAATTGATGAACCGTCTTGAAAGGCCAGAATAAGCCACAATGGTATAAATTACCTTTGCGGCGCTTTAAAAAACCAGCATTTTCTATCAATTTTAGAGTTTATGTAATCAATAGCAGTTTAATTTGAGCGAAAGGATTCGCTTTTGAGTTAATCAGCAAATTATACAGTTATTATGCTCTGGCTCTGCATGTCGTTGTCGTGGTTGCGTTTTTTCAGTTGAGCCAGAAAAAAGGCCATAGATTCCATAACCGATTAAGCCCACTGTCCCGCCAGCCGCCGCACCAATAACAACAGGAATAGCAACAGGTAATGATACAGCAAACGGTACTCCATAAATGCCGGCTGCTGAAAAAGCAAATGCAATGTGGGCAGACACAGCACCTGCCGATTTATTTGGCATGAAGGTCGAATGTGGTGGTGCGCACTACATTTTCCATTGTTAGTTTTCTCCCTTTTTTGTGAATTGAACAATACTTCAACTGCAATTGTATCTAGCATGTCACAGGGACACCATTTTGAAAGCATTGATTTCCTCCCTGGTCATTTAAATTACCCATACTAGTTATGGGAGTCCCAGTTGCTGTGCCTGAGGTATTAATTGAAATGGTGCTTTTTAGAAGATTAACTGATGCAGTAGCATCAGCAATTAATATACCTGTAATAGTCCCACTATCTCCACTACTATTAATTGCTGAATTAGTTAAAGAAACATCGCCTGTTCCTTGCGCAATAACCCCTGCAGCTATTCCGCCACCATTGTTGTTTGAGTTAATAGTAATTGTTGATTGATTAACATTAATGTCAGAACTAATACCACCAACATTATTAGCTTGATTAACAATACCTGCTAATTGATTGACATCAAAGCCTGTTGTAGAAATGGTAGAGTTATTAACAGTAACAGTGCCAAGGCCAAGACCTAAGGACGCATTATTTAAAATCCCCGAGGCGAAAGAACCATGGGTTGCATTAACAGCAATTGAGGTATTTGAAATTATAAATTTACCACTTTCGTTGTTAACAGCACCGAAAACTACATTGCCATTATTTATTGTATCAATGGTTGTTGCGTTAATAGTGCTATTGTTCATAGTTAAAGACCCGGTTCTTAGATTACCAACACCGACTGTAATGGCGCCTGGATTATTAATGCTATTAGAAATTAGGTTGGAATTGTTAATGGTGAGAAGGGCCGCATTTGCATTATTAGCAAGGGCTATCACATTATTTAGAGAGGAAGTGGCGGTCACCTCGCTATTGTAGAGATTAACATTCCCAAATGAGGATTCTTTTATCAGAATGCCTACTTGGAAAGGAAGTAACTCCCCACCTGTTGAAAGTGTTTCTACCGATTGCCCGTTCACTCTTAAATTATATACATTATTATTGCCCTCTAAAAATAATGAATCATTAATTAGGGGTCTATCTAAATTTAAGGCAGGTTGGCTAAAATCAGTTGTACGTCCATAAATGTATTGACCATTTCGAATGTTAAAGCTTGCTCCGGTGTTTTGATTGGTATAAAGGCCTGAGCTTAAATATAATTTGGCATTAGGGGATAACCCATTAATAGCATCAATTCTTGATTGAGAAAGCCCTACACAAGGGTGCTCAAAGGTACAACTTTGAAAACTAGTGGGTTCAAAAGCTAAGGTTTCGTAGGAATCGGGGTTAAAAAACCAGAGATTATTTTGTTCAACTACAGTTCTTCCCTTATAAATTATTTCTTTTTTAGAGGGTATACCATCCCCTCTATCATAACTGCCTAGGTGCCTTGGAATTCTATCTAACAGGCGATTGTGAATCTCTAGACCATCTGTCTTATTTAATCCACCAAACTTGAGTCTTAAGGTTAAAACAAAGGTATTTTTATTGACATTATCATAGGTGTCTCGCACTTCCAAAGAAGCCCAACTGTAGTTTAAAGGTATTTCAAACCCCGCTTCCACGCCCCTCACGTTAGAGGTATATTTTGGAGTGAAGTAATAGCCTCCAACGAAAGCTCGCGTTCGTTTAAAAGAAGAGGGTGTAAATCCTAATTCTAAGTCAGCACCAGGACCTACGTCCTCTATAAGGTCAAAGAGCCTATTGTATTGAGTATGACCACTAAAAAACTGAGTGTTTGTTTTTCCAGCTTGGTTACTGTTAAGGATCCTTATCGTTTTGTATTTTTTGCCAAGTGGCGCATACCCATTAAGATGCCAATCCCAATGGTTTGTCATCACCTCCAAACCAGGGTTTAAAACCGTAAAGTAGTTACCGTTTGGCGTTTTATTATAATCAGTAAAAAAATAAGCGCCCAAAATAGCTTGGTTTTGAATAGTTCGAGTACCTAGACCTCCACTTAAAACCCATGCATTTTGATTCCCAT
Organism: Tatlockia sp.; assembly: GCA_013697725.1. Taxonomy (GTDB): domain Bacteria; phylum Pseudomonadota; class Gammaproteobacteria; order Legionellales; family Legionellaceae; genus Tatlockia. The sequence goes on along the minus strand of JACCWI010000024.1, from coordinate 125,789 downwards.
ATTTCGCTTGGATATCACCATGAATTAATTGATTATTTTGGCCAAATAAAGGAAGCATTAAATCCCCTTTTCCAAAGGTATTTGATACAGTAGTTCCTTCTATAAAAAGTCTAGGCGGCAAGGAAGTGTTTTTATCTATTGAAGCGTAAGAGAGAGGGCTGCCCAATATGATGAGCACTAAACTACTGATGGAATAGGATAGTAGGTGGATTGTTTGGCTATTGAATGTCATTTTTTCTTCCTTTTAAAAATTAATCCTTTGGCGACATTCAAATATAGTAATCAAAGATTAACAGGATAACAATGTAGCATAAGAACAAGTTCTATTTAACAGGTTGATTTTTTGATGCTCAAAGACATGTTCAGAATGCAATTGGTTAATATAAAAAATTGATGTTATCACTTAAATGAAAGAGGGACTTATTTTAGCCACTCTGTATCCCAATGAAAAGTGTAAATAATTTCACTTGCTCGGTTGCGAAAGGGTTTATGAACGTGATTGGAATTTATGGATTTAATTAAGCTCTAGTACCATCATATGTTCATCACAGAATTGATCGCCAATTTTTAATGCTCACGGCTCAGTACCGTAAATTCTTAAACCATTTTTTTGCCTGTTTCAGATTAATTTGATTCTTCTTCAAACGGGGAGCCAAATGCTGCGGGGCATTCCAATAGAGCTTCAAGTAATAATCAATTTTAATGTTTTCAGAAAATAAATGACTGGTGAGCGCTAATTGCTCTATTTTTCAGAAACAATAACCAAATACCAGCCAGAGCGAACGCACCAAAGGCTATAGGGCCATAGGGAAATGCATGCGATATACAAAGAGAAATGCCCGAGATCAGTAGTAGAAATAATGCAGGAAATATTTGTAAAATATGAGAACGCAATTTAATCCCAATGAAAATGACTGTTAAAACTATAGTAATTAGCCATGCATAAGAACCCACAAAACTATAAATTGAATCTACGCCGCCAATAACAGGATCATTGTATAATTTTTGTACTATCTCGTTGATAATGCTTTCATTGATTCCGTAGGTCTGTACATAAGTTAAAAGCCTCCCGACTGCAATACCACCTACTGCATCTAATACTGTATAAGTGATTAAAAATAAAAATAAGTTAAGACGTATCAACCATACAAGAACGGTTTTATTTTCTTTCCGAGACAAATAATAAACAGCAATTGCCATTAATCCAAATAAAAAGGACTGTGAATAATGAATATAGAGCCATTGATATTGCTGGTCATTTAACGAGTGAAAAACGTGATCTTTAAAGCCTGTCGGGTGGAACAATTCTATAAAAGCCAAGCTTGCAGGTACGATGACTAATAATAGTATTTCAAAAAAATATGCTGCTCCTTTCATCAAAATATCCAAAATTTAGTTTATCTATTAAATTTCATTATCAATATAATAAAACAGTAGATTCAAATCCGCAAACTTACATCTTTGTAAGCAAAGTTATTAATGGTTTTTAAGTGAAAACAATAAAAAAGATTATTTTTATTTAAAAAAAATTATTTATTATTACAAAAGCCCGGTCTGAGTATGCCAATGGTTAGGCGCTTAAATGGAAGGCTTGAGTGAGCTCCGTAAGGTCTTCAAAGTTGTATAAAGGTTTGCCAAGATCTGGACTCAGAGTTTCAAATTCAGAATTTTTGACTTGAGATTGAGACTGATTATTCACTTCAGTCTAAATTAGTTAAAGAGTCATAAGGGAGAAATATCGCTTTTGATAACAAGTTCAAAGTTAAATGTTTTTATATATCATCACTTACCCTGACTTGCAACGTATAATTATTGCTCTACAAGACAGCTGTTGCTACAATATGCTTTTTTTATTGGACATTATATATGGGGTTTACAAAGCATAGGGAATTATTTGAGGCTGCAGGGGAGGATAACGTATCCCTGGTTAAAGGATTCTCTGCACAGTCTGGAGAAAGACAACCTACCGAAATTGATATAAAAGATGCCTTGGTTATAGGTGCCTTGTCTGGAAGCTTAAATGTTGTTAGGTATTTAAGTTTCCATGCGAATCAAGCTGCTGTGGATGATGCTTTAATAGCTATCTCTATATCGTTATCCCCGCGTTATGATATCCATAAAAAAATTCTGCTCATAAATTCGCTTTTCAGCTCAGGAGCAAGAAATGAGCCGAGCCAAGAAGCTATCAATAAAGCAAAAAATGCATCAACTAATGATTTATTAAAAAAACACCTGGCTATGTTAACAGTTGAAAATAAAGGGAATCAAAAAAACGAAGATAAGAATAATGATATCCCTTTTATGACTCAACACTTAGACTTAACGACAGAATCTAATGTAGCTACTGTGGTTTTGAATAATTCAGAAAGGCTGCCGGAAGACGATATTATAAAGATAATTTCTTTACTCACCGAATATAGAGAGACTAGCCCAATAATCAAAAGACAACAGCTATGGATGAGTTATGAAGAAATTGTTAAACGTCTAAGTGGTAAGTATCACAATAAACTCCCCACAGAAGATTCTGCATTTATTCCTCCAGAAGGTTTTATTTTAATAAGATCAAAACCTGCTCATGTGCTTTATAGCAATGCTGAGAAAGCAATGTACTTATCTAAAGAAGCCAATACTAAGCAATTCCAGTTGAAAATGGTTGATGAATTAAATGAAGCCTTTGGTACATCGTATTCTTTTAACCCAGAAAAGTATTTGCCTCAAAAAGCGGTCATAACTCAATCTACAGCAAATTCCTTTTTTCATAAATCTACAAGCCAATGTGAAAGTAAAAAATCATGTTTAAAGCCTGAGAAAATCAAAGAAATCCAAAATTTAAGTGAAAAGCTAAACGAAGATTTAAAAACCTGTTGGTATCATGAGGATAGAATAAGACAAAAAAGAGACGGATTAAATCAATTGATAATCTATTCCTATGAAGAAAAAAGTATAGAAGCTGCTATTAACCGACTTGAAAATGAGGGACAGTTTCCCGAACTTCGGGCAGGATTTTTCAGTAAACGAGTTGCAAATCTTATAGGCGACCTTTTAGCATCCGAGGGCGTAATAAATACTAGTTTTTTAGGTTGTTGTTAGGGTGATGGCTATTACTGCTTTGAATAATGAAATAACATTATTATTGAGATTTTATGAAGGGAGCGCTGGCCAACATTATTCAAACCATGAAATATTAAGATTATGTTTATAAATGGGTTCGTAAAAAGCTTAGTAAATGCACAGGATTTTGATATAAATCCTATTAAAGTTCAGAAAAATGCAGCCTAATTGTTTGCAATAAGGTTATATAAATCTAGTATTTGCTAGTTATATGCAATACAAGTGGTTGGCAGGTTCTTCATCAATATTTGCTGTTGAGTAGCAGCTTGTGCAAATATAATAATAAATAAGATATGCCCAACCCACAATAGGAAAACAAAACCAACTTATCTTCTCACAAGCAGACATTTCCCAGTTCTTATTCTGATCTTCATTGTAAAAGAATAAAGTTGCTTTGCTCCTCCATTGGTTTATCCTTGGGTTATTTGTAATGGGCTCTTCTGAGGAAAGTTTGTTCTCTTGCAAGGCTAATGGCAATGAAGTGAAAGCAATTTTTACTAATTTAAGTTGATAAACTTGAAAAACAGTGAGAGTGACATCAGGTAAATCGTAGTGAACTTTTCCTAATTTTTCGTTATAAAATGGCCTAGTAGAAGTTATGTCATTATTACAATCTAAAACTAGATTTTCAGCATCTTCGTTATAGCTAAATGTAATTGTTTTATTTTTGTTTGGCCTAAGCTCAAATAGAGTACCTTTTTCAAGCGCGTCAATTTTAGTCCATTTTTGACTGTCTTTAGATTCATAATATTCAAAATTATTAGTTGGACTGTATCCTATACGATAATAAATAAATCCTTCGCCATTTTTTTTAATTTGATAGTAGTTGTACATAATAAGCCTAAATAGATATAATTGGTCAAGTATATTGCATGATTTGTTTTAAACAAGCATTCTTTACAGCTTCTCTTAAAGGGAATGAGTTATTTTTTAATTTTGTGGATATCGAGTTCGAGCTTTGACCCGCAGAATGATATAATGAGCAAATTGATTACAGAGTTTTGTATTGATGTGTCATATGGATAAACTATTAAAAATTAATGCTAATCCTCCAAATAATTTAAAATCTTGGCTTAGCCATAATGATTCCTTAACTCAAAAACTCAAAGATCAAAGTGGCAATGCTGAAATTCAAGTACTAAATCAGGATTGGGCACAGCCTGGTTGGTGGGATAAATATCTCTTAGGTCTAATTGAGCCAATTATTCAGCGCAATATCTTGATGTTTTCTCATAAAAAAGCCTGCTGGTTTGCACGAACTATTATCCCTAATTCTTCTTACCAGCAATGTAGCTTGCTCTTTAATCGTTTATCAGAAGAACCCCTTAGCGTGATTCTTTTTTCAGATCCAACTATTAAACGCATATTATTGCAAAATTATGCAATAAATGAACATTCCTTAGAATATTATTGGCTACCTGAAACAGTCAGAACTTTAGCTCAGCATTCCAAGCTAACTTTAGATGAGACAGGGATGAACATAAAGGAATTTTGGGTGCGTTTTTCTATTTTTACAATAGCTGAGATTAGCAATTTTTATCTTATTGAGATTTTACTTCCAGGCTTAAATGATTGTGCTAATTAAATTAAATGCTTATTTAAGATTAATGCGCTTTCACAAACCCGCAGGTATCTTATTGCTTTGGTTTCCTACAGCTTGGGCCTTATGGTTAGCGAATAAGGGCACACCTCCTTTGAAGCTTGTGCTTCTTTTTGCTTTAGGCACCATCTTAATGCGTGCTGCTGGTTGTGTTATAAACGATATGGCTGACAGACATGTTGATTTACATGTCAAACGTACTCAAACGCGTCCTCTAGTTAATGGCGATTTGGGCCTGCCTGAGGCTTTAATTCTTGTAATATTATTGCTATTTTTCGCATTAGAGGTGCTGTTTCAATTGCCTAAACCTTGTTTTTATTATGCGCTAGCAGCAGTTTTTATTACTGTTTTATACCCTTTTTGTAAACGAATTATTCAAGGGCCGCAGTTTGTTTTAGGTTTGGCTTTTTCTATGGGTATCCCTATGGCCTATGTTGCATCCAATCAGGCATTTAATCTGGCCATGCTTTGTTTGTTGCTAATTAATTTTCTATGGATAATTTCTTACGATACGCAATATGCAATGGTAGATAAGGATGATGATTTACGGATAGGCGTTAAATCAACAGCTATTTTATTTGGGTCTTATGCCCGTTCTTTTATTAGCTTATTTCAAATTTTATTTCACTTGCTTTGGCTAGTAGTTGCAATTTATTTAGGTTTTTCTTTCTCTTTTTATTTATTTTGGATAACAGCGGGGGCCCTATTATTTTATCAACAACGCTTATTAGGAAAAAATGATAGGCCAAGCTATCTGCAAGCATTTAACTCCAACAGTTACTATGGCCTTATCATGTGGTTAGGTCTTATTTATTTTTTCCTTAAATAACTAGCCTGAGACAAACCAGAGCTAAAATTTGCTTTTATATTATCAGGCTTGGACTTTATAAAATTAGTGATAAAGTCTGAAGCTTCCTCAAGCGTCTCTGAATTTACAAGCGCTTTTGCTTCAAGCCATGCTCCGTAATAAGGTGCATTTAGATTCGAAGTTGTGCTTAGGAAAGTATTAGGGTTGTAGCGGAAAGCTACAGAATCAAGATAAGCACTAATTTGATATTTTGACTCAGACTCAAGCGAATTTAAGCCTAATTTAGTTAATCTTCTCACGATAAATTGGTTAAATATATCATCGAGATCGGGATTATTTTCATGACTTAGAATGGAGAGAATCTCAGGAACTGAATTCCTTTCCAATTCTTTTGATTTCATAATTAACTCAATCCATAGACTTATACTTATCTGAGGATTAAAAAATAGTTTATCATGTTTAATGCCAGAACTAAGTTGATTTATGCGGGATAAAATCATTTCTTTAGAACTCAAATCAATGAAGCCTCGAAGAACTAGCTCAGAATCACGTTCTGGTAGATTTTGATTAATCAAATTGCTATAAAATTTTTGTAAAAGTTCCTTTTCATTTGGATAATCTTTAAGCCATGAAAATTTTTGTTCTAATGTGAAGGTTGAACGTATCAGCATGCTTTTCAATGCTTGGTTAGTGGTTTTAGCATATTCACTAATAAATTGCGGAATCAAATCAACAGTGCCAGCAAGTCCTAAATAGTCCACTAAATAAATTCTTTTTTCTTCATTTAGACTTAAGTTTTTAGCTAAGTTCCAGGTTTTAGAAATGGTGTTTGGAGTTGTTTTTTGTTTTGGTAAATCAACTGTAGCGATAAATTCTTCAGAACTCATTTGATCGAGTTGCTTTGCTTTCACCAGGTTAATAGAAGTTTGGCTAGTGATTGGCATTTGCGAAGCGAATCTAGCATAAGGACCATCGGCATGACCTTTGGGGAAAATGCCAAATACGGTAACTGGTAAGGTAAAGCCGTTATAAGTGGAAAGGTCATAGCCTGCTGTATGAAAAACATGATTTACAAAAGTATCGCATCTGAATATCGCGCAGCGTGTAGGTTTAGAACCATCTTCATATCGCATTCCTGGTTGAAAGCCTGCAGTAGCCGTATAAATTGGGCATAAGCCTCTTTGTAAATTAGCCTCATTTAGAATTTGAGTACCATGCTCGCCTCTATCAGAAATGCCATAACGGCTACCCCAATAAGCCGTTTTGGCTTTAAAATCTATCAAAGAATTGATTTGTATTACTGGCGAATCATTCATCACTTCAATAATATGATCAGACGTTTGTGAAATATTTGCAGCAGTTGTAATACCTATATGACCTGCCCACGTAAGCCCGATAATGGATAAATCTCGGCCCACAATCTCTGCGGGATAGATAGGCTCCGCATTTGTCTTTGTTACAAAAATACTAATAATTATCAATAAGTTAATCTTGGATTTAGTAAGCATTTAAATTCTAGGGAGTGTGAGAGTCATCAAAATATCATAATTAGTGACCAAATAAAATACTTAGATGTTAAAAAAATAACAACATTTGGTTAATGACGAACCAGAATATCCAAGAGGCTTGATGCTCCTATACGAAACCAGGAATTATGAGGCTTAAGTCCAAATTGTTGTTGAGCTAAAGCCATGTAACTAAAGGCTTGCTCAGGAGTTTTTATACCGCCTGAAATTTTTAGACCACAGTGAGCATTATTGTCTTTTATAGCTTTTAACATCGCAAAAGCTGCGGCTAAGGTTGCCCCTTGAATAATTTTGCCTGTTGAGGTTTTCAAAAAGTCACAGCCGCCGCCAAGTATTTCACTGCTAAGTTGATAGATAACATTTAAAGACGGCAGGGCTCCTGTTTCTAATATAACTTTAAAAACTATTTTTTCTTGCTGGCAAAGTTTATAAACTTCATGGCATTGCGTGATAGCTAATTGCTGTTTTCCTTCCAGATAAGCTTGATAGGGAAAAACATAGTCAATTTCATGAACGCGATGGTTAGTTAAAATTATATCGATAGCTGCCATAACATCTTCATTTTTCTGATTGCCTTCAGGAAAATTTACTACAGTTGCTAATCTAATTTCAGGTTGTAAATTTAAATTTTGCAGATGGTTGGCTAGGACACAAACTGCGGCAACCTGATGATGATTTGCTTTTTCACAAAGATTAATCAAGTCTGTTTCACTTGCACTTTCGTCAAGCAAAGTTAAATCAATTAAAGCAATCACCTCTTGAAAACTGGGTGCATAGGTCTTCAATGTGGCAATGAGTTCAAAATAAGCAATTAAATAATCTTCTTCTAGATTCATACTCAAGATTCTTGATCAATAATAAATTGTTTTATTAAGCGGACTAATTTATCTGCTGCTTGCGCAGCCATTTCAACTACTGCCCCATGATCATGGCTGATTTGAGTTAGACCGGTTGCATAATTGGTAATAATGGAAATTACCGCGACTTTCATGCCGCAATGATTCGCAACAAGCACTTCGGGTACAGTTGACATACCAACAGCATCAGCCCCCCAAATACGAAACGCTCTTATTTCTGCAGCTGTTTCATAGTGAGGTCCAAGAACAGCCAAGTACACGCCTTGATGAAGAGTAATTTGTTCTTTTTGCGCAGTTTGTAAAAGCTTTTTGCATAAACCCTTATCATAAGCATTATCCAAGGGGAAAAATCGCGGGCCAAATTCATCATCATTAGGTCCGGTAAGGGGATTGCCGGGTTGGAGATTAATGTGATCTCTGATTAGCATTAGTTCTCCAGGGCCAATATCACCGTGTAAAGAGCCTGATGCATTTGTTGCAATGAAATTCTCACAACCCAATAAATGAAGCGTTCGCACATAGGTTTTTACCGTTTCGTGATTACAGCCTTCATAGCTATGAGCTCTACCTTGCAAACATGCGATGGCCATGCCATTTAAATATCCCAAGACTAAATTACCCCCATGACCTTTTACTGTCATTTTAGGAAAACCGGGTATTTCTTCATAGTTAATTGTAATAGCATTTTCCAGTTGTTCAGCGAAGCTACCTAAGCCCGAGCCGAGAACGATGCCTAACCTAGGCTCAAAATTAGATGATAGTTCTTTTATTTTTTCTGCAGCTAAATGCGCAAGGGTTTTAGTTGTTTGGTTCATTTACAATCTCTAAGTTTAAATGCATAAGGTAATAATTCATTAATTGAATAAGATTTTAATACAGTTTCATGATTACAAAGGTGTATTAGCGTAGCGGGGGTCGAAAACTCCGCAATACGCTGCCTGCAAGCACCACAAGGTTGGCAAAGCGAGCCTTCACCATTCATTACAATAAGCGCTTTTATTTTATTTCTTCCGGCAGCAATCATTTGGCAAATTGCCGAAGATTCAGCACAAACAGTTAAGCCGTAGGAGCTATTTTCTACATTAACCCCTATAAAAAGCTTGTCATCATCCGCACAAATGCATGATGCAACTTGATAGTTAGAATAAGGTGCGTAAGCATGACTCAACGCTTTTTTTGCCTGAGTTATCATTGTTGCCACTGGGTCGCGCATCACTCACCTCAAACGAGGCGACAACTGTAAAAGTTTCGCCTTATATTGTTATATTTTTGCCGCTAAGCCATTATCAATATTTCAAACAAACTCTTAATTTAATTATATGATAATTTAACAGAGCTATCTTCAACTGGCTCAAGACTAAGCTCAGGAAAGGATTTTAGTTCCGAGAATTTTTTAGCTAAACTAGCCGGTGTAACTTCATTTTCCCAGCGACTAATGACCAAGGCTGCTACGCCATTACCAATGTAATTGATGAGCGAGCGCGCTTCACTCATGAAGCGGTCAATACCTAAAATAAGGACAATTCCTACTGGAGGAATGACAGGTACCGCTGAGAGTGTAGCTGCAAGGGTAATGAATCCTGCACCAGTAATTCCGGCGGCGCCTTTTGAAGTTAGCATAGCTGTAGCAAAAAGAGTGAGCTGCTGCATCAAACTGAGTTGAATCCCTAACGCTTGTGCAATAAAAAGAGCTGCCAATGCAATATATATGTTGGTGCCATCCAAATTAAAAGAATAGCCAAGGGGCACAACAACGCCGATGGTTTCCCTTTCGCAGCCAAGATTTTCTAATTTCTGAATTAATTGCGGTAAGGCAGATTCAGACGAAGAGGTTCCTAACACCAGCATTAATTCAGGCGCCATATATCGCAAAAAGCTAAGCAAAGAGAAGCCTGCAAAGCGTGCAATCAGATTAATTACGATAAAAATAAATAGTAAACCCGATAAATAGAAAGTTCCCATTAAACCTAAAAGTGGTAGAAAAAATTGGTTTCCGAATTTGGCTACCGTGAAAGCCATGGCACCAAACACACCCAATGGTGCTGCATACATTATCACTCTTATAATTTGAAAAAATATTTTGGTGAGCTTTTCCATAAAGTCGAGAATATTTTTAGCCCCTTCTTTTTCAACGCCAACCGCAAGCAGAGAGGTGCCAAATAAAATGGCAAGGAAGAGAATTTGGAGCATTTGATCTTTAATAAAGGGCTCAACTATATTGCTAGGAATAATATTTTCTAAATACTGAATAAAATTCTGATTTTTTGAGCTTTCAATAAATTTAAGTGCTGATTGTTGATCGACCGCGTTCAGATCAACATGAAGCATAGCTCCTGGTTCAAAAAAAACAGCAGCAGCCCAGCCAATTAAAAGAGCAAGCGTTGAAACTACCTCAAAATAAAGAAAAGCCTTTAATCCTACTTTACCTAATTTTTTTAAGGAGCCAGTTTGCGCAATTCCAGTTGCTACTGTGAGAAAGATTATGGGACCAATAAAGGCTTTAACTAACCTAATAAAGTCAGTGCCCAGAGACTCCATTGATAAAGCAAGATTGGGTGCAATTAAGCCGAAGGTTGACCCGCAGACAAAAGCGACCAGAATCCAGAAATAAAGTGATTTAAAAATTTTCATGTTTTTGATTTACCAAAGTAGGAAAGACAATTTTAACCCTTAAACCGCCCTGTTCACGATTCATTGCTTTAATACAACCATGGTGAAGTTTGATGGCTTGTTGCGCTATCGATAAGCCAAGCCCGTAACCTCCTGTTTTCTTTTCCCTTGATGCGTCTACTCGATAAAAGGGATTGAAAATTTTCTCCAACTGTTCTTCCGGCACACCCGGTCCATTATCATCAATATCAATAATTATATCCGTATTTGAAGCAGCCCAGTACAAATGAACATCTATCTGTGGATTGGGGACGGAGTATCGTATTGCATTTCGTATGATGTTTTCAATAGCGCGATGAACTAATCGCTCTTCAAGAAATAATTCACAATTAGAGGATGCATGAAATTTTACTACTGCTTGAGAGCCGCCTACCTCAAAATTAGCATCATCGACAACTTGTTTTACTAAGTCAGCTAAATTAATTAGTGATTTATTCAAATGAGTTGAAGGATTATCCAGTCTTGCGAAATCAAGTATTTCTCCGATTAAAGCATTTAAGCGGTTACATTCAGTTTCCATCCGATTAAATTCAGATTCAGCGCCATGAGTAGCTTTATTTCGGCCTAATTCAATTGCAATTTGCATTCTTGCCAAGGGTGAGCGTAATTCATGGGAAATGTCCTGCAAAAGACGTTCTTTAGAGTTCATAATTTCTTGTATTTGCTCAGCCATTTTATCAAATTCACCGCTTAATTCAGCAATTTCATCGCGATAATGTCCTTTAAAGTGGCCAACTCGCGTGTTTAGATTGCCTGTGGCAATCGATTTTGCAGCTAATCGAAGTAAACGAAGGGGCTTGGTTAAATAAACAGAAAGTAGGTAGCAAATAAAACCGCTAATAATTATCGCAATTGCCAATCGAAGCGTTAAACCTGCCCAGGGGATTTCAACGAAATGGGCTAAAGGTTTTTTTGAAACTGCAACCAGTCGATAGGCTTTTCCTGAAAGAGAAACGATTTCGTGACTAACAATGATGTCACCAAATTTTAATAATCCATCATCCAATTCGTCTCGAGCCAAATTAATTGATATTTGCTGCACAATTTCTGGAGGTTTTTGGTTCCCGATAATTTCACCGGTATTGGTTAACAGATAAAGAGTAATTTGTTTTGCTTCACCCGTATGGGCAAGCCAGGGCTTTAGCGCTTTATATTGACCTGATTCAAAGGTAATCACAGCGGCATGAGCATAGCTATCCATAAATACACGTTCTCGCGCCGGAACCGAGGATTTTTGGGCAATTTCGCTAGTGACCCAGGCGGTGGTAATAATGATTAATATGGTAGCGAGCCAAAATGTCAGAAATATTTTCCAATATAAACTACGCATTAAACATATATCCAAACCCCCGGACTGTTTTTACGATGGGTTCACCTTGTGGATTTTCACCCAATTTGTTGCGCAGGTTGGAAATATGCACATCAATTGATCGATCATAAGCGGTATATTTTCTACCTAAAGCATATTCAGTTAACTCTTCTTTGGAAAAGGCTTGACCCGGTGATTTGATAAGCATTTCCAAGATATTAAATTCCGCGTTGGTAAGTTCCATTAGCTCCCCTTCATGAGTAGCTGTGCGTGTGGAACAATTAACAATAATGTTGTGATGTTCTATTATTGGGCGCTGAGTGGGTATTTTTTGGGTTCGTCGAAGAATTGCTCGTAACCTTGCGACCAGTTCTCGAGGGTTACAGGGTTTTGGTAAGTAATCATCCGCACCAATTTCAAGGCCAACAATACGGTCAATATCATCTCCTCGTGCTGTAAGCATTAGAACGGGAGTTTCTAGATGCTCGCGAATGGCTTTAAGAACTTCGAAGCCATTCAATTTTGGCAACATAACATCCAATATAATTGCATCAAAGGTTTTATTAAGTGCTACTTTCACAGCAGTTTCGCCATCATGAACACAACTAACATTAAATCCTTCGGGCTCAAGGTATTGTAGTAAAAGATCGGTTAATTCTGTATCATCATCGACAATTAAAATATTGCTATTCATTACTTGGCAGTCCTTAATTTAAATTTCTGCGCACTAGGCAAATCAACTCTTGCTGCGTTTATCATAACAGGCTAAAAGCTTTATACGCCGTGCATCAGCATTTATTACTTTAAATTCAAATTGATCAATTGTGATTGCTTCACCACGAGTAGGTAGGTATCCAAAGTTAGTCATAACAATGCCGCCAATAGTGTCATAGCTATCATCGCTAAAACTTGCATGCAGTTGCTCATTAAATTCCTCAATAGGCGTATGTGCTTTCACAATAAAGTAATCATCACCATGCGACTTAATATAAGCTTCTTCGTCGATATCGAACTCGTCCTCAATATCGCCAATTATTTGTTCGATAATATCCTCTATGGTAACAAAACCATTCACAGCGCCGTATTCATCAACGACAATAGCCATGTGATTGCGATTGTTACGAAATTCAGCGAGGAGTATATCGAGTCGTTTACTCTCGGGAACAAAGCGGGCGGAACGAATAATATCATCGATATCAAAATCTGAATTATTTTCTAATTTAAAACCTAATAAATCTTTCGCGTGTAAAATGCCGATAATTTCATCCCCATGATCGGCAGTCACTGGAAAACGAGAGTGGCCTGAACCTGTTACAATTTCAATAATTTCTTTGAGTTCAGCACTTTGAGAGATACAGGTCATTTGTTTTTTTGGCAGCATTATGTCGCGAACCCGCATTTGAGAAAATTGAATTACTCCTTCAATCATGCCTAAAGTTTCTGAGTCAATGAGCGAGCGACCATGCGCGTCTCGTAAGAGATCAACTAGCTCGTCCTTATTTTTTGGTTCTATCTGTAAAAACTGCCATAAACGTGAAAACATGGAACAATTGTCATCCTCTTTAGCCAAAATTTTCATCCTCTATCTGATAAGGATCCGCAAAACCCAGTTGACTAAGTAATCGGGTTTCGATTGCTTGCATCTGTTGGGCACCATCATCCTTAATATGATCATAGCCTAATAAATGTAAAACCCCATGAATTACCAGATGTGCGCAATGCGCTTCCAGGGTTTTTCCTTGCTCAGAACATTCCCTTTCTACCACCATAGGGCAAATTACTACGTCGCCTAAAAAGGGATAATCGAGTTCAACCAAATCAGGAATTTCACTGGGAAAGGCAAGCACATTGGTTAATTTATTTTGCTGACGATAGTGATGGTTTAAATGAGTCATTTCCTCAGCGTTGACAAGACGTAGGGTTAACTCTGCTGTATTTTCGTGTTCGAGCAGTGGAAGTTCTGCCCATCTAACTAAAAGGTCGTCACTTATTGTTATGATTTGTTCGCAGGCCCATTGTATATCGATATGAAAGGTCATGATTCTTTATCTGCCCCTTTGTCATAGCAATCCACGATGCGGGAAATTAAAGGATGGCGAACCACTTCCTTGCTTGTGAAGGTATGAATACCAATTTCGTCAATGTTTGCCAGGAGTTTAATAGCATGTGAGAGACCTGAAGCAGTACCTCGTGGCAGATCGACTTGAGTCATATCGCCAGTTACCACAGCTTTAGAACCAAAGCCCATGCGGGTTAAAAACATTTTCATTTGTAGAATGGTTGTATTTTGGGCTTCATCTAAAATAATAAAAGCTTCATTTAAAGTTCTGCCGCGCATAAAGGCGAGAGGAAGAACTTCGATAACGTCCGACTTAATAAGTTTTTGAGTTTCTTTAAAACCAATCATTTCATACAAAGCATCATAAATTGGCCTTAAATAAGGAAGCACTTTTTCTACCAAATCGCCGGGCAAAAAGCCTAATTTTTCTCCAGCTTCAACCGCTGGACGCACAAAAATTAAACGTTGTATTTCGCCTTTCTCAAAATTTTCGATCGCTTTAGCCACTGCAAGGTAGGTTTTGCCAGTCCCGGCAGGCCCTACAGCGAAAGTAATATCATGGCTATTGATGCTATTTAAATACTCAGCCTGGATACCATTTCGAGCGCTTATAGCTTTACGGCTCAATTTAAGTTGTGGAGTCATAGTAAAGTGGGAACCCTTATGTTCATGGAATAACTCTTTGATCTGTTTAGGAGATAGAGGCTTATCACTAAGCTGATGAAGTTGATGAATAAGCTCACTGGCTTCATTGAAAAACTCGGAATGACCTTTCAGATGCGCTTCATTATGGCCAATTTTAATTGTTAAATTAAGAAGACGTTCTATCAACTTAATATTTTCATGTAATTCCCCACAAAGATTTGCCAGCTGGCTGGGACTAAGGTGGGAATATTTTATTATCGTATGTGAAAAACTGCTCAAAGTGATGATTTAATTGGTTTCTATTGTTGAAGAATAGTTATTAACTGGTAAGTTTGCAAGTACTAGAATTAAGGAGAAGGTCTAAAGCTTCTATCTTCATCAACTAACTTAAATCCTAAAAGCTCTTCTATGATCGGTCTAACTATCACCTCAACATTAGAGCGACGACAGGGTTTCTCGATTTCCGGAAGTCTTTTTCCATATATTTCGTCAAAACGGTTAAGCATAGCCGGTTCGTTGGTCCATAAAATTACCGGCACATCGATATTATTTTCCTGCATTGCAATTGCAATATCTGGGCCTTGAACTGGCGTAATGAACGTTTTGGGGAACGTTTCTAATTTCCCATCCAAAATTACTAAATGATATTTATTTACCGGAGTGAGGAGGAAGTTCATTGCCTCGATTCCATGGGCAATGGATTTTACTTTTGAAAAAGGAAAACAATCTTTGAGAATATTGTTCATTTTATTGCGTTGATGAGGATTATCTTCGACTAATACGATCAAAAACTCGTCCGGTCGTGTGGCTGTTTTAATCATATTGAATCCAAAAATTAGGCCTTCCTGCTCAAAGTATAGCAGTTAAGATAAATTTATCTTAAAACTTAACTTTATAAGAGCCTTCTTTGCTATACTAAGCGTTTTCTCTAGCCCTAAACCTATGATTGATCTACATTGCCACTCTTGCTTTTCTGATGGAAAACTTAGCCCTGAGGAATTAATTACTCGTGCTTTGGAGGCTAAGCTTGAGATTTTAGCTCTTACCGATCATGACACCGTTGAGGGATTAGCAACTCTTCACGAAGCAGCCAGCTCACATCCTCTTAGAATTATTAATGGTATTGAGTTGAGTACACGCTGGAGAAACCACGATATCCATATCTTAGGATTAAACATTGATCCTCAAAATGAGTTACTCACCGAGCTCATTAATAAGCAAAATGAAAGTCGAATCTCTCGAGCTCAATTGATTGCTGAGAAATTGAAACTATTCGGTATTGATGATGCCTATGAAAAAGCCTGTCAGTTGGCACAGCATAGTCGCATAGGACGTCCTCATTTGGCTCAAGTTCTCATCAATGAGGGCCTTGCTGTCGATATGCAAGCTGCTTTTAAACGATTTTTAGCAAAAGGTAAGCCCGCTTATATACCAACACCCTGGGTCTCAATAGCAATTGCGATTGAAGGAATTCTTGCTGCTAAAGGAGATGCGGTAATTGCTCATCCCTTAAAATATAAATTAACTCGTACTAAATTAGCAGAGCTAATTTCTGATTTTAAAGAGGCAGGTGGTGTCGGCATTGAAGTGGTATCTGGTGAAATGACCGTAACTCAAATTCGAGAAATGGCGGGGTTATGTTTAAGATATGGACTTTTGGCTTCGACCGGTTCCGATTATCATGGTGGTGCTCAGGCGCGAATTTCTCTTGGGAGACAGGCGCAGCTTCCACTAAATTGCAAGCCTGTATGGCATCAATGGACTATTTAACAGGGGATTTTAATGAGTCAGTTTTATGCAATTCATCCTGATAATCCGCAAGCGCGCCTGTTAAGGCAAGCAGCAGCTATTATAGAAGACGGTGGGGTAATCGTTTATCCCACTGATTCAGGTTATGCCTTAGGTTGTAAATTAGGTAATAAAGCAGCTTTAGAGAGAATCAGACGTCTGCGTCATTTGGATAAAAATCACAATATGACTTTGGTATGTCGTGATTTATCTCAATTAGGTACTTATGCAAAGGTATCCAATGCAATTTTTAGGTTATTAAAAGCGTTTACTCCAGGGTCTTACACGTTCATCTTAAATGCGACTCATGAGGTGCCTCGATTAATGCTTCACCCTAAGCGTAAGACTTTAGGCTTACGTGTTCCAGAAAACAATATTTGCCTGGCTTTGCTTGAATGCCTTGAGACACCGTTAATGAGCACCACTTTGATACTACCAGGTGCCGTAGCACCTTTAAGTGAACCCGAAGCAATTAAGGATTTACTCGGTAATCAAACTGATTTAATTATTGATGGTGGAAATTGTAGTCATGAGCCAACTACTGTAATTGATTTAACGGGTGAATATCCTGTTATTTTACGAGAAGGAAAAGGGGATCCTGAACCCTTTAGGTAAGTGAACATTTTATTTATTTTTATAGCAATGGCTAAGGATTTTTGATGTCAGCTTTATTTAGCGCGAACAAGCGGGTTGTATCGGGTATGAGAGCCTCTGGCCGTCTACACCTTGGCCACTATCATGGAGTACTGCGCAATTGGCTTAAACTTCAACACCAATATGATTGCTACTTCTTTGTTGCCGATTGGCATGGTTTAACAACTCGTTATGATGAACCTGGGTTTATTGAAACGATACTTTGGGATATGGTAATAGACTGGTTAGCCTGCGGTATTAATCCGAGCTTATCCAAAATATTTATTCAATCCTGGGTTCCTGAACATGCAGAGTTACATCTTCTATTATCCATGATTACGCCAATTGGTTGGCTTGAACGAGTTCCTACTTATAAAGATCAGCAAACAAAATTGCATAGCAAGGATCTATCAACTTTTGGCTTTTTAGGTTATCCCTTATTGCAATCTGCGGACGTGCTTTTGTATCAGGCTGATTATGTGCCCGTGGGCGAAGATCAGGTTTCTCATATTGAATTAACTCGGGAAGTAGCAAGGCGCTTTAATTTTCTTTATGGACGTGAACCCAATTTTGAACTTTTAGCAGAAGAAGCTATTAAAAAAATGGGGAAAAAAAATAGCAAGCTATACTCCGAACTCCGCAAAAAATTTCAGCAAGACGGCTCACATGAGTCACTTAATACAGCGAAAGCTTTAATTTCAAATCAAAATAATCTATCTATTGGTGATAAAGAACGTTTGCTAGGCTATTTGGATGGTTCAGGCAAAATTATTTTAAACGAACCCCAGCCGTTGTTAACGGAGACGTCCAAAATGCCAGGGATTGATGGTCAAAAAATGTCCAAATCCTATCAAAACACCATAAGTTTGCGAGAAGAGCCTGCTCAAGTCGAAAAGAAAATTTTGACAATGCCAACTGATCCTGCACGCGTTAAGCGCACAGACCCAGGTGATCCCGCCAAATGTCCAGTTTGGCAGTTACATAAAATCTATTCTCCAGCAGAAGTCAAAGATTGGGTGCAAATTGGCTGTACTACAGCAGGAATTGGTTGCCTTGAATGCAAAAGACCTATTGTTGATGCAATCAACGCCGAGTTGAGACCTATCCAGGAAGAAATTAAAATTTATGAGGGGGATTTGGGCTCAGTTAAACGGATAGTTGCTGAAGGTTCAGAAGCAGCGCGTCAGGAAGCGAATAAAAATTTATCCACTATTCGTGAAGTCATGGGTTTGGATTATTGATGTTGGGTTCATTAAATGCTCCGTTACCCGTCTTGGCTCTAGTTGCCGGTTTGCCAATGCGGGAAGCACCAGTGGATTTATTTATTCCGCCGGATGCACTGGAGATTTTATTGGATTCTTTTTCAGGCCCGCTAGATTTGTTGCTATATCTAATACGACGCCAGAATATTGATATTCTGGATATACCGATTGCGCTTATTACGCAGCAATATATGAATTACATTGAGCTGATGGAAGCCACGCGTTTGGAATTAGCAGCAGATTATTTAGTGATGGCGGCTATGCTGGCTGAGATAAAATCACGCATGTTATTGCCCTTAAGCCCAAATCTTGAAGAGGGGATTGAAGCCGATCCTCGGATGGAATTAATACGTAAATTACAGGCTTATGAGCAAATTAAAGAAGCCGCCTCTCTATTAGACGAGCTTCCTCGCTCCGAACGAGATTTATTTCGATTTACTATCAGCTGTGAGAAACTGGCTCCAACTTTGATTTATCCTGAGCTTGCGCTTAATTCGCTAACAGGGGCCATGCAAGACTTAATAAAACGGCAAAGTCATTCGGTTCACCATCAGATTAGCCGTGAAACTTTATCGGTTCGGGAAAGAATGACTACCGTGCTTGAGCGACTATACCGAGAAAAAACAATTAAATTTAGTCAATTATTCAACCCAATTGAGGGGCGGATGGGTTTGGTTGTAACTTTATTAGCCATATTAGAATTAGCAAGGCAATCGTTGCTGATTATTGTTCAGCCTGAAACTAATTCAATAATTTATCTAAAGGCTAATTGATGGGTGATAATGAATTAAAACTTATACTTGAAGCCTTATTGATGAATTCGGTGCAACCCCTGTCGTTGCAGCACCTTAATTCGGTATTTGCAGAATGGCAGCGTCCAGGCCAGGCGCGACTGGAAGTAGCCCTTCGGGAGTTAGCCGATGATTATAAAAGCCGTGCGATTGAATTAAAAGAATTGGCGACTGGCTTTTGTTTACAAACCAAAGCTGAATATAGTCTTTGGATTAGCAATTTACATGCAGAAAAGCCTGCTAAATATTCACGAGCGCTTCTTGAAACTTTAGCGATAATTGCTTACCAACAACCTGTTACTCGGGCAGATATTGAAGAGCTTCGAGGCGTGACCTTAAGTAGTTCAATCATAAAAACCTTGATTGAACGTGAATGGATAAGAATTGCCGGTCATCGCGATGTGCCAGGAAAGCCTGCCGTTTATGCAACAACAAAAGCCTTTCTTGATTATTTTAATTTAGCAAGCTTAAATGATTTGCCCGCTTTGCAGGCAGACCTTAATTTAGCTCCAATAGCGGGGCTTCAAATAGAAGAGTGTATTGAATGAGTAGTGAACGTTTACAAAAAATATTGAGTCAGTTAGGTCTAGGTTCCAGGCGAGAAATGGAGCGCTGGATTGAGCAGGGTATGGTCTCTGTAAATGGTAATGTGGCCAAGTTAGGCGATGGTGCAACGGCTGAGGATAATATCTATGTTAAGGGTAAGTTAATAAAAAATCCCTTAAAAGATAAATTAAATACAAGGATTATGATTTACCATAAACCCGTGGGTGAAATTTCAAGTCGAAATGATCCTAAACATTCCAATACGGTATTTGATAAATTACCTCCGTTAAAGCAGGGGCGTTGGGTACAAGTAGGGCGTTTGGATATCAATACATCCGGGCTTTTAATCTTCACTAATGATGGTGAGTTAGCCAATCGATTAATGCATCCCAAATTTGCCTTGGAAAGAGAATATTCTGTGCGTGTACATGGTCAAGTTAGTGAGGACGTGATTAAAAATTTGCTCAAAGGTGTTGAGTTAGAGGATGGCAAGGCAAAATTTAAACGAATAGATTTTAAAGGCGGGGAAGGGGCTAATAGTTGGTATAACGTAATCCTAACTGAGGGGCGTAACCGCGAAGTACGTCGTTTATGGCAATCGCAAGGTCTTGAAGTGAGTCGGCTCATACGTATACGTTATGGTCAGTTAACCATGCCTCGTTACCTTGCACGGGGTGACTATAAAGAATTAACTTTGAAAGAAGTCGAAAGTTTTTTAACTTTACTAACAGATCCCAAGGGTGATAAAGGAAAAAAAATCAATTGGGATTAACTACAAAATCCACAGATAATTTTGCAAGATCTCAACGAATGCAGCCTGTTCTAAATTTTCACATGGCATCGCTAAATTGCCTGTGGTATCCTTGGCTCCCTTGTTCCTTCAATGAAGGAACAGTTCTAATCCGCTTAAAAATTAATAATGACTAGAAAAAATCGGCCCAAAATACCTACAATTACAGCGAGAGCTGAGATTGAAAAATTTAGTCACGATGGACGAGGTTTGGCTCGAATTTTGGGCAAAGCAACCTTTATTGGGGGTGCTTTGCCCGGTGAAACCGTCAATTTTCGTTATACTCGCGTTAAACGCGATTATGATGAAGGTCAGGTAAGTTCTATAATTACAGCTTCGCCAAATCGAGTTGAGCCGCGTTGTTTGCATTATTCCCAGTGTGGCGGCTGCTCATTGCAACATCTGGATGAACAAACTCAAATTCATGAAAAACAAGCCTTGCTACTCGATTTGCTTGCACGAATTGGACATTGTCAGCCGGATAAAATTCTCAAGCCTTTGTTTTCCCGAAGTTGGAATTATCGTAATAAAGCACGATTAAGTGCGCGCTTTATGAAAAATAAACAAGCTTTAAGTTTTGGTTTCAGAGACAGAGCTAATCCTCGCTTTATAACTAATATTAATCATTGCCCTATACTTAATTCACAGGTTGACAGCCAACTAACTAATCTTCGTGCACTGCTAAATTCCTTTGAGAATTTGGATGCGATTGCTCAGATTGAAGTTGCCGCTGGAGATGAGGACCTAGCGCTAATTTTTCGCAACCTTGAACCTTTAAGCCCTGCTGACGAAGAGCGCTTGCGTAATTTCGGCCGTCAATCACAATTTCGTCTTTTTTTACAACCGGGTTCTACGGAATCGATTTATCTTTTTTATCCGGAAGGGGCTAGCGAATTTTTAAGCTATGCTCTGCCGCAAGAAGAACTGCAGTTTCAGTTTCACCCCAGTGATTTTACCCAGGTCAATTCTGGCTTAAATCGCCTTATGATCACACGAGCACTTGAATTATTAGCCCTTAGCCACAGTGATCGAGTATTGGATTTGTATTGTGGTTTAGGTAATTTTTCACTGCCTATAGCAAAATACTGTATGAAAGTAGTGGGTGTTGAAGGCTCTGAATCAATGGTGACTCGAGCACGTATGAATGCCAAAACTAACGGCCTCAGCAATACCGAATTTTTTTGTGCCAATTTAGAAGTTCCTACTGCCTTAGCGGAACTTAAAGATAAAACCTTTACTAAATTGCTATTAGATCCGCCGCGTTCGGGGGCACTTGAATTAGTAAAAAATATTAATAAATTAAACCTTAAGCGCATTGTTTATGTTTCCTGCAACCCTGCAACCTTGGCAAGGGATAGCGAAATATTAGTCAATCAAAAAGGATTTCGATTAAGCGCAGCTGGCGTTATGGATATGTTTCCACATACAGCACATGTCGAATCTATCGCTTTATTTGAGAAGGATAAGTCTTATGGTTAAGGTGAAAGAACATACTCCCTGGCTAAGTGAGGCCGGTGTTGTTGATGTTGAGCAATGGCTCCATCAATTAGGAACAAAAGGATATTTTCAAGACTTGGGCCTAATTCGTAATGCCTGCACCTTAAGTCAGTTAGCAGGCCAGGATCATGCGACAGAAACCGGCATTTCCTGTTTGCAGCAAGGTTTAACTATGGCTGATGTACTGGCCGACCTTGAAGTGGATCAAGAGACCTTAACCGCCGCGATTATCTTTGAAAATGTGCATTATGCTGATCTCTCACTGGATGATGTAGAAGAACAATTAGGCTCAAATATTGCTAAACTAGTCAAAGGCATTGAAAAAATGTCTGCGATGCACAATTTACAGGCCCTTAATCGCTATCCACAAAATAAACATCAGATTGATAACGTTCGTAAAATGTTACTTGCCATGGTGGATGATGTGCGGGTCGTACTGATTAAATTAGCAGAACGTCTTTGTGTTCTACGCGCATCATCTCAGTTACCAGAATCCATGCGTAAACTGATAGCTACAGAAGCTATGGAAATTTATGCGCCTCTGGCTAATCGTCTGGGAATTGGGGCTATTAAATGGGAAATGGAAGATTTAGCCTTTCGGCATTTACATCCTGAGGAATATAAATCTATTGCCAAGGGTTTAAAATCAAAACGTTTAGAACGTGATCGCTATGTGGATTTAATCGTTGAAGAATTAAATAAGCAAATTTCTGCAGCTGATATCCATCATTTTGCTGTCTACGGACGTTCTAAACATATTCACTCGATCTACAAAAAAATGACTCGCAAAAACGTCTCTCTGGATGAGATTTATGACGCAACGGCAGTGAGGATTTTAGTAGAAACCAAAGAGCAGTGTTATGAAGTCTTAGGCATGGTGCATGGCTTTTGGAAACAGATCCCGGCTGAGTATGATGATTATATAATCCATCCTAAATTAAATGGCTATCAGTCTTTGCATACCGCTGTTGAGGGACCTGAGGGTCGTGTCTTTGAAGTACAAATTCGTACCTTTGAAATGCATGATTTGGCTGAGATGGGTGTCGCCGCGCATTGGAAATACAAGGAAGGCGGCGGTAAACCAAAAGAAAGTCATGAGCGCAAAATTGAATGGCTGCGTGACGTTTTAGCTTGGCATAAAGAAATGGCTACCTCAAGAGGCGTTTCTGAAGCCATTGAGACTGAATTTTTAGAAGATAGAGTCTATGTGTTTACGCCTGATGGCGATGTACTTGATTTACCGCAAGGCGTAACGCCTCTTGATTTTGCTTATCATGTTCATAGTCAAATTGGTCACCGCTGTCGCGGTGCCAAGGTCAATGGCGCTATCGTTCCTTTGACCTATGAATTAAAAACCGGCGATAAGGTTGAAGTATTAACTGGCAAAGAATCTCGTCCTTCAAGAGATTGGATTAATCCCCACCATAATTATCTAAAAACTTCACGCGCGAAGGCAAAGGTCCTGCATTGGTTTAAAATGCAGGATTACGACAAAAATCGCTCGGAAGGTCATGACATTCTTGATAAGGAATTAAAAAATTTAGGAATTAAGCATGAAAATTTACAAGAGGTCGTTACTTCGTTTAATTTTAAGCGTCTAGATGATCTATTGGCAGCAGTCGGGAGAGGAGATGTTAAGCTAAGCCAAATCATTAATCGTCTTAATCCGCCTGAAGCAGAAATTACTACAGTTTTACCCATTCCTAGACCCTATCACCAGCCGGAAAATCGTGGATCAGATTTGCGGATTGAAGGCGTGGGAAATCTGCTTAGCCATATGGCGCGTTGCTGTCAACCTGTCCCAGGTGATGAAGTGGTAGGTTATATCACTCTCGGCCGAGGTGTTTCAGTTCATCGTCAAGATTGTACTAATGTTATCCATGCAGGTGATAAAAATCGTCAACGCTTTTTACAAGTGACCTGGGGCTCGAAAACTCGTGATCATTATATTGTCGATATAATAATTAAAGCGTTTGATCGCTCAACTTTATTAAAAGACATAATCTCGCTACTTTCCAATGAAAAAGCCCATGTCTACGCCTTGCAAACTCAAGTAAACAAGCAGGAGAATACTACCTTCATTACTTTGACGGTCGAAATTGATGGCCTAGGCAGTCTTTCGCGTTTATTAACTAAACTTGAACAGATACCTAATGTGCAGGAGGCACGACGGCAAATTTAGTTTAGTAAGTAGCTTGGTTGCTCGCGACAGTCTATCTTAAATGCTGCTGTGGCATTTAGGGAGCAGTGAATATTAAGTTGCTGCCACCGCGTCGAGGTTTGCATTGACTAGGAAAAAGGGAAAAAGATTTTATTTGGCGGAGAGAGAGGGATTCGAACCCTCGATACGTTGCCGTATACACACTTTCCAGGCGTGCGCCTTCAACCGCTCGGCCATCTCTCCTACAAGCGCGAAAGAATATACCTAAGACTTAAGGAAAGCAATCTTAGACCTGAAAAATAGTCTTCTTTCCATTTCAAGCTTGCTGGATATATAATTAAATTATTCTATCTAAAAAAAGGGGTTTCCAATGAAATTAAAACAGGCATGTTTACTGTTTTTAATCCCTTTCTCAAGCGAATCTTTTGCATTCCAATGTTATCTTACCTTGGTAAAAGATAGTTGCTGGACTAATTATGAAGTCAAATTAAATGTGTTAAATGCCGCATCTAACAAGCTCCTGACTTCCGTGTCGGCTGCCAAGGGTAAATCCTGGGCTAGACAAGCTTTTGACTGTGAGCCAGGCACTAAACTAATCTATCAGGCCAGTTTTCAACCTATCTTTTGGGAGAGTGATAAGGGAAAAAGTTATATGGCCATTCATTACTGGACTTTACCTGATCAAATTGGCGCTAAAGAAAGTGCTTGGGACATTCCAGTTTGTTTCCCCTCTGCCTTTGCAGGAGTTCCTTTTCCTCCTCATGCAGCAGGGGATTGTAGATGTGATTTCCTCGATATTCCCTCAATTTCCCCGGTTA
The DNA here is from genome assembly GCA_013697725.1 of Tatlockia sp. Classification (GTDB taxonomy): domain Bacteria; phylum Pseudomonadota; class Gammaproteobacteria; order Legionellales; family Legionellaceae; genus Tatlockia. The sequence continues at coordinate 100,918 of JACCWI010000024.1, read as the reverse complement.
AAGTGAAAGCGGAGTGAGAATTAAATTGATTTATAACAAAATCGCCTATGCGGTAATAAGCAGTCATCTCGAGCAAAGCGAGAGCTCTCGGGATTCACCACCTGCCCATTGAGGCCTCTAATCACCCAGCTGTTAATGCTTGAATACAAACATTTTACACAGTGCAAACCGTAGCGAATAGAAATTATTTATCTTGGCAGAAGACCAGGCCTTTGTGTATGATCGCTTAAAAATCATATATAAAAATAGGGGCTTGATTTGACCAGCTTAAGACAGCAAATCGGACAAATGTTAATCCTGGGTTTTTCAGGAACAGTCATTGACGAACAATCCCCGGTTGCTAATTGGTTATCTAACGAAAGTCTTGGCGGTGTTCTGCTCTTTGATTATGACTTAAGGACTAATCAGCCTGGTAAGAACTTAATCAATCAAGCGCAAATAAAAAATTTAACTTCGCAACTTAAGAGCCATGCACAAGTATCAGCCTTTAGTCGTGCAGAGGGCTTAGAGCCTTTTATAGCGATTGATTATGAAGGCGGTGCAGTTGACCGCCTGAAAGAAATTGAAGGATGCTTTAAGACACAAAAACCTTCTGAATTGTCCAGGTTAACTGATAAAGACCTACAATTAGAGCTAACTAAAATGGCAGAAATGTTGCAAGATCTAGGTTTTAACCTAAATTTTGCTCCCCTTGTCGACCTGAATTTAAATGAAGAGCAGGGTATTATCGGCAAGCTTGGCCGTAGTTTTTCAGCAGAACCAAACCAGGTTGCGCGAGCTGCCAGTATCTTTGTTGAAGTTTTTGCAGCACATGGTTTAAGTTGCTCTTATAAACATTTCCCAGGCCATGGCAGTGCTGTTGGCGATACTCATCAAGGTTTTGTTGATACTACTGAAACTTTTCAGAGCAAAGAACTTGAACCCTATTCTTTATTAATTCCAAAATCTGAATTACCTGTGATGATAATGACGGCTCATGTAATTAATCGTCAGCTCGACGAATCTGGCTTACCTGCGACCTTGTCCCATCTAATGTTAACCGGTTTATTAAGGGAAGAATTAGGGTTTGAGGGATTAATTATTAGCGATGATTTACAAATGCAAGCAATCTCCAATCATTATACAATTGACGATGCATTAAGGTTAACTATTAATGCGGGCGCTGACATGATGATTTTTGCAAACCAGCTAGGAGATATTAGTGCTTCTGAACTTATTGATAGAATAGAGGCTCTTGTTCAAAAAAATCGTATTGAAAAAAGAAGAATCGAGCAAGCTTATCGCCGCATTATTGAGTTAAAGCGGAAACAACTAAATTTTGTAAAGCAAAAAAGTTTAGAGTTAAATTAGTCTTGAGATGATAAGCTTTATCACTGAAACAGACTTGACTCCAATTTTAAATATGATAATATGTGATCTTTATGTACAAAATATAACCAAATGGTGATTATGAAAGACTTAATAGGGCTACTCAATTCAATCCATATCAACTTAGATATTCCAACAAGTTGCTGTTGTTGCTGATTGCAATCCCCCGGCCTAAGTCTTTTAAATTCTATAAGGGTTAAATTCATGCACACAGATCCTGGTTCTACTAAAAAAATTTGGTTATCAACTCCTGTTATTTATGCTGTGATGATTTTGCTTGGCATCCTTAGCGGTTATTCTGACTTTCCCTTATTAAAAAATTTCGGTTTGTTTATTGCAGATATCTTTATCAAGATTTTCAAATGCATAAGCTTGCCTATCATTGCTTTATCAATCATTGTTACCATCGCAAATTATCGAGCTGATGGATTGTTGCGGACAGTTTGGCGACGCGCAATGACTTATACATTAGGTACGACTTTCATCGCGGCTGCAATTAGCTGCATACTTTACTTAATTATCCACCCCGGTTTAATCACTGTTGTGAAGCCAAAGACGACGACAGTAATGACACAGATGGATAATTTTAACTATTTCCAGCATTTAGCTAATCTTATTCCTTCAACTATCCTGGAACCTTTTTTAGAACATCAAGTAATAACTGTTTTGCTTCTCGGAATAGTGGTGGGTATAGCAATACGTTATATTCCAGAGAAGGAAGCCAGGAATACCATTACTCAATTTTTTCGTGGCGCTCACGGCTTGTTTATGGTTATTACCAATTGGGTCATTACCATTCTACCTCTAGGCCTCTATGGTTTTATAACTTCAACAGTCGTGCAATTACGCGGTGGTTTGGCTATCATTGGCATTGCTAAATATTTGCTCATTATTGTTCTCGCCAATTTAATTCAGGGATTTGTAATTCTTCCGTTGTGGTTAAAACTACAAGGAATAAAACCTTTTGCTGCTATGAAGGGCATGTTGCCGGCTTTATCAGTGGCATTCTTCTCTAAATCCTCAGTAGGAACTTTACCCGTAACAATGGAAACTGCTGAGAAAAATTTAAAGGTGCGTCCTGAAGTAAGCCGTTTTGTATTGCCGCTATGCACGAGTTTAAATATGAATGGCTGTGCGGCTTTTATTTTTACAACAGTTATCTATTTGATGCAAAATAATGGTCATGAAGTGACTTTAGCAATGATGGGTTTGTGGGTGGTGATAGCAACCATTGCAGCAATTGGAAATGCCGGCGTGCCGATGGGTTGCTTTTTCCTCAGTGCAAGTTTGCTAGCTTCAATGAATGTACCTATTACTTTGATGGGAATTATCTTACCTTTTTATACGTTAATAGATATGCTTGAGACCTCACTTAATGTATGGTCTGATTCCTGTGTTGCTATTGTAGTTGATGAAAAGCTAAAGCAAGACGAAACAGTAATTCCTCAATCCATTCAAATTGAGGATGAGCTAACTTTAGTTTAAGTTATAAGTTGCTCGCAAATATGATAATAAATCTTTGCCAAGCGCTCTAAATCGGCTAAAGATACACTTTCATTAACTTGATGAATAGTTGCATTGAGCGGACCTAATTCAACTACTTCAACACCGTAGGGCGCTATAAATCGGCCATCGGAAGTACCACCCGAGGTTGATAGTTCTGGACTTCGCTCAGTAATTTGTTCAATTGCATTGACTGTACTTTCGAGCAACAAACCTTTAGCGGTTAAAAAAGGCTCGCCGCTTAAAGTCCATTTAATTTCCGGGTTAAGCTTAAATTTTTTAAAACAGGCTACTACTGCATTTTCCAGGTTAGCCGCTGTTTGCTCAGTAGAAAATCGAAAATTGAAATTCATTTCCAAACTGCCAGGACTAACATTTGAGGCTTGACCACTGGAATGAAGATGTGTTATCTGAAATGAAGTGGGGGGGAAATGCTGATTACCCTGATCCCATACCAATGAAGTCAACTCAGCTAAGACGGGACTCAAGCGATGAATGGGATTTTCTGCTAAATGAGGATAGGCCACATGGCCTTGACGACCTTGTAAAATCATTTTTCCAGTAAGAGAACCGCGGCGTCCAATTTTCACTACATCGCCAAGTTCATTAGAGCTGGACGGCTCGCCAATGACGCAAAAATCAGGTTTGATGTTACGTTTATTGAGCTCGTTCATTACATACGGGGTACCCTTTTCGTAGTCATCACCTTCCTCACCGCTAGTTATTAAAAAACCAAGACTGCCTTTGAAATTAGGATAATTGCCTACAAAATTAGCAGCCATTGCCATCATTGCTGCTAGTGAACCCTTCATATCCGCTGCACCTCTGCCGTAAAGCAGGTCATTTTTTTCAGTCATGAGGAAGGGAGGGCTTGCCCAGCTAGATACGTCACCCACTGGAACTACATCACTATGGCCTGCAAAAATCAGTAAAGGATCGCCTTGGCCAATTCTTGCAAAAAAATTGCTCACTGGAGAACAATTAAAACGCTCACAATGGAAACCAAGTTCACTGAAAAACTCTATCATGAACTCTTGGCAACCCGCATCAAAAGGGGTAATTGATTCAAAATTAATGAGCTTTTCTAATAATTGCCTAATGTTATTCATATTAATACCCCTAAGGTTAGTTAATTCTTAATAATTCATTAATACTAACCTTAGCTCTAGTTTTTTCATCCACTTGTTTCACGATGATTGCACAATAAAGACTATGACTGCCGTCATTAGCAGGCATTGAACCGGCTACAACCACAGAACCAGCTGGAATACGGCCATAACTAGTCTGACCAGTAAGACGATTGAAAATCTTGGTGCTTTGGCCTAAAAAGACCCCCATAGAAATAACAGAATCACGCTCAACGATAACTCCTTCAACGACTTCGGAACGTGCGCCTATAAAGCAATTATCTTCAATAATTGTGGGATTGGCCTGTAAGGGTTCAAGAACCCCGCCAATACCTACTCCACCAGATAAATGCACATTTTTACCAATTTGAGCGCAGGAGCCTACGGTTGCCCAAGTATCTACCATAACCCCCTCATCAATATAAGCACCAATATTCACGTAAGATGGCATTAGCACAGTGTTTTTACCAATAAAAGCACCACGACGTACCATGGCTTGGGGGACTACCCTGACGCCTATTTTAGCGAATTCGGCAGCTGAATAGTCGGCGAATTTTAAAGGAATTTTGTCATAAAATTGACAGAAATTGGCATCAACCACTTGGTTTGGGTGCAAGCGAAAAGAAAGAAGAACCGCTTTTTTTAGCCATTGATGCACTATCCACTCATTATCTATTTTTTCGGCAATCCTTAAAGTACCCTGGTCCATCATCGAAATGATTTCATCAACTGCTAAAATTAATTCTTTAGAGGCTGTCTCTGGGGATAGATTTTGACGTTGTTCATAACCAGTTTCGATGATTTTTTTTAACTCGTCCATAATTTTTCATTCTAGAGTGGAAGGTTGAAACAGTATACTCCACTAGAGAGTTCAGAAAATAGGGGTTGCTGTCAGGGTTTGCGCACATTTTAATTCGGGTAGAATGGCTTTGGGTTAGTCGATATACTCTTAAGGTTTATTTTAGCTTGGACTTAAATTATGCGTTTAGTGATTACAGGAGCTGCAGGTTTTATTGGTTTTCATTTGACCAAACTTCGTCTAGAAGAAGGTGACTCAGTAATAGCTATTGATAATTTAAATGACTACTACGATGTAAATTTAAAACTCGCTCGCCTAAATCAATTGAAAGCCTATCCAAATTTTCTATTTTATCAGGCAGATCTTGCAGATGCTCTCACAATTAAAGAAATTTTTGCTAAACATCAACCCCATCGTGTGGTAAATCTTGCAGCTCAAGCCGGGGTACGCTATTCCTTCTCTCATCCCCAGAGCTTTGTCCATTCTAATCTAGTGGGCTTTTCTACTCTTATCGAAGCATGTCGAACTTATCAAGTTGAGCATTTTGTCTATGCTTCTACTAGCTCAGTCTATGGGGCAAATGAGTCACAACCTTTTAAAGAAAGCGACGCAACCAATCATCCTTTAACTATTTATGCAGCCACAAAAAAGGCAAATGAATTAATTGCTCATTCCTATTCTAATTTATTTCAGCTGCCCACAACCGCCTTGCGTTTTTTTACCGTCTATGGACCGTGGGGACGTCCGGATATGGCTTTTTTCTCCTTTACTCGCGATATTCTTGCCGGAAAAACAATAAAAATTTATAATCAGGGTCAGATGCAACGAGATTTTACCTATATTGATGATATCGTAGCAGGTATTTCGCGTGCTATTGATAAACCTGCTCAATCTGATCCAAATTGGTCAGCAGCGAAGCCAAATGCAGCGACTAGTTATGCTCCTTATAAAATTTACAATTTAGGATCTGGGAACTCTGTTAATTTGCTGGATTATATTGAAGCACTTGAAAATACTTTAGGAAAAACAGCTATTAAAGAATTTCTACCGATGCAAGCTGGCGATGTTTTATCCACTCATGCCGATACAAAGCTTTCGAACCTGGAGTTGGGCTATTTACCTTCTACTCAATTTAAAGAGGGGATTGAAAAATTTGTTGTCTGGTATCAGGATTTTTATAAAGGCGAATTAAGGTAGATTTAGTAATCTTAAGGTTAAAACTAACCTGGTTGTCCTTTAACCAGGCCTTTTAAAATTATAAGTTAATTATTTAGTCTTTATATTATTTTTTCAGGCTTGCAATTAAACGATCTTTTTCATGCCAATACTTATTCAACCAGTCTCTGAATTCTGTTTGTACTTTTTCATCATTAATTAAAGCAGGGTCAGCGAACTGAAGAGGTATGGGTATACTGCGGATATGAACCTGGATATGCTTCATACGCTTACAAAGAAAATTCCACAAGGAATGTTGACTATCCGAATAGATGATTGTGATATCTAAAAGGCTAGAAATTTGTTTTCCCATCGCTGAGATTACAAAGCTAATTCCCCCCGATTTAGGTTTTAAAAGATGTTTATAGGGCGATTGTTGCTTGATACTTTTTTCAGGATGGTAACGTGTTCCTTCAACAAAACTCATAATTGAGGTTGGATTGTGTTGGAATGATTGGACTGCTTTATGAGTTGCTTGCAGATCTTTGCCTTTTTTATGAGGATTTTTAGTCAAATACTCTTTAGAATAGCGCTTCATAAAAGGACAACCCATCGCCCACCAGGCAAAGCCTAAAAAGGGCACCCATTTAAGCTGATCTTTAATAAAAAATTTTAAAACCGGAATCTTACGATTAAAAACATACTGTAAAACGACGATATCAAGCCAACTCTGATGATTAGCCACAATTAAATACCAATTTTTAGGGTTTAAATTGTCTAATCCACTAACATCCCAGCTTGTTTGCGAAATTCTATCAATATAAGCACTATTAATGGCAGACCAAAAGCTAACGATTGCGTCAACCCCTTTTGTACAAAAATTTTGCCATGGGCGATAAGGGAAGAGTTTTAACAGACCCATAAAAAGAATGGGAATAAAGCATAAAATGGTAGTTAAAATTAATACGAAAACTGCAAATACACCATATACTTGGCCGCCTTTATGCTTATCTTGAACCATCGCTTTTACTCCATTTTCAACTGAGGGCATAGTTTAAATCCGTTTTCAAATCATCAATATGCTCAATTCCGACCGATAACCTGACAAATCCGTCCAGAATTCCTAAGATTTCACGAGTTTTTGCTGGAATCGAAGCATGGGTCATGATTGCGGGATGCTCTATGAGACTTTCAACGCCACCTAAACTTTCAGCCAAGGTAAACAGTTCGCAGCGTGTTAAAAAGCGCGTTGCGTCTTGTAGGTCACCCTTCACAATCATAGAAATCATTCCCCCAAAACTCGGCATTTGTTCCAGAGCCAATTGATGCTGAGGGTGGCTTTCCAGTCCAGGATAAATGACCTTAGCTACTTTGGGATGAGATTCAAGCCAATTAGCCAGTTCCAGGGCATTCTCACAATGGCGTTGCATGCGTAAGCCTAAAGTTTTTAAACTTCTAAGGACAAAAAAACTATCAAAGGGACTCGCTATCCCACCACATGAATTATGTAAAAAAGCTACACGCTCAGCTAAATCAGCATTATCACCCACAACTACAATGCCGCTAACAATATCGGAGTGGCCATTTAAATATTTGGTGGCTGAATGCAATACCAGATCGAAACCAAGTTCAAGAGGGCGTTGAATCCAGGGCGTTGCAAAGGTATTGTCGGCTACCGTTATTAAATTATAACGTTTGGCAAGCGCTGCGATCTCTCGTAAATTGGCTAGTTTTAACATAGGATTAGATGGAGTTTCAAGCCAAATCATCTTTGTTTCAGGACGAATTAGAGCTTCTATATTGCCAAGGTCAGTCATGTCAGCAAATGAAAACGATAAATTTGATGTCCTGGTTTTAACTTTATCAAATAAGCGAAAGGTACCACCATAAAGGTCATCGGTAGCTATGAGATGGTCACCTGAATCAAGCAAATCAACTACTGAATTAATTGCCGCCATGCCTGAAGCAAAAGCAAAACCTCGTTTTCCTGATTCAAGACTCGCGACGCAGCCTTCATAAGCCTCACGAGTTGGATTTTGTGTTCTTGAATATTCATAGCCTTGATGAACACCCGGTGCAGATTGACGATAGGTTGAGGTAGCGTAAATGGGAGTCATGACAGCGCCCGTACTTGGATCAGCTTTTTGTCCGGCGTGGATTGCTCGCGTATCAAAGTGAGTTTTATGCATTTAAAAAAAATCCTTATTTAGGGGCAACAGGAAAAAACCTTATAAGCAGTATATAATACTCTTATTGACATTGTTATTTCAGGATCTAGAAAAAGAAATTGCTCAAAGAGGACAATTTTATATGAGGGATCAATGAGTAGACAGGATCTGAGCTACAAAAGAGTTGCCTCTGCTGCTGAAGCTGTAAAAAAGCGTGGTAAACTTCCTTCTTTAACCTCGGTTTGTGAAGAGCTAGGAATCTTATCCTATACGCCTGAACTCACTTCTTTGTTAGAAAAATGGTATCACAATCAACCTGAGTACCAACGCATCAACAGCGCGCCACTGTCTAGTAATATTAAAATAGAAGCGCAAATGCTTGAAAAAAATATCGAACTGGAAAAATCTCTGTCTCTTCTAAGAGCAACCCTGGAATCCACTGCCGATGGCATCATGCTTGTAAATGGTAAAGGACTCGTGGTGGATTGGAACCAAAAATTTGTGGAAATGTGGCATATTCCCCTTAATTTACTAAAAGTTGGTACTGAAAACATAAGTTTTAACTATATCTTGGATCAACTCTCAAATCCCGCCTCAGTCAAAGCGGATATACAATATCTCTACGAAAATCCAGAATGGCAGGGTGATTTACCCTTATTGCATTTTAAAGATGGGCGTATTTTTGAGCGCTTCACCCAACCTCAGAGAGTAGGCACAGAAATAGTAGGTCGGGTTTATAGTTTTCGCGACGTCACACAACGTCTAATGTCTGAAGACGAATTACGCATTCGTGAAAGAGCGATAGAGGCCAGCTCACATGGGGTGGCGATTATTGATGTCACCAAAGAAGATAACCCAATTATATACGTCAACAAAGCCTTTGAGCGAATTACAGGTTATGCTGAACAATACGCTCTCGGTAAAAATTTAATTGAATTGCAGGGTGCAAAAGCGGATCAAGTGAACCAGAAAAGGTTAAATTTAGCGATTAGAGAACAGCGTGAAGAAGTAGTGGAAATTGAAATCTATAGGCGAAATGGTGAATTGTTCTGGTGTGAACTCAGTGTAGCGCCGGTCACGGACTCCTTTGTCACGGTTCGCCATTATGTCTGTATCTTTAATGATATAACCCAGAGACGTGAAATGGAAAAACAGCTAGTGCGTCAAGCAACACATGACTCACTCACGGAACTTCCAAACCGTGTGCTTTTGATTGACCGAGTTGATCAGGCCATTTTACAAGCTAAGAAAAAAAATTCTCTCATTGCTTTTCTATTCTTGGATTTGGATCGCTTCAAAATGACCAATGATACTATAGGCCATAGCATAGGTGATAAATTACTACAGGCAGTCTCTAACCGCTTATTAGTTGCAACTAATGATTTCGACACGGTCGCGCGCTTAGGTGGCGATGAGTTTATTATTGTTTTACCTGATTTAAGTACCGAAGCTCAAGCACAACAAAAGGCTGAGGAGATCTTACATCTTATCGAAAAGCCCTTTCAAGTGGATCAACATAGGCTGAAAATAACCGCCAGTATTGGCATAAGTTTTTATCCTAAAGATGGGACAGACTACGGTTCATTAATGAAAAGCGCAGATTTATCGATGTACCAAGCTAAAAATAGTGGACGTAATTCCTATAAAATGTTTGATCCTGAAATGAACAGGCGTGTAATTAACCATATGCAACTCGATAATGCTCTACGCGATGCGATGAAGAAAAAAGAATTTTATCTTGTCTACCAACCGCTGATTGATTTAAAAAAGAACTCTATTGTAGGTTTTGAAGCATTGCTAAGATGGAATAGTCATCTATTAGGTAATGTATCACCCGTTGATTTTATTGGTATGGCCGAAGAAAATGGATTAATTATTGATATCGGTAAATGGGTTTTGCATGAAGCATGTAAGCAAGCTGTACTTTGGCAGAAGGAAGGGTATAAAGACATGCACATTGCAGTTAATATTTCAGGACGACAGTTCCGCCAAAAAGATTTGACTGAAATGGTTGACCACATTTTAAAAGAAACACAATTAGAACCTAAATGCCTGGAGCTGGAATTAACTGAAAGTTTATTAGTTGACGACATCGAACACATTGTTGAAACCATGTTTAAATTAAAAGACATGGGCACAAAATTAGTGATTGATGATTTTGGAACCGGTTATTCCAGTTTATCTTATTTAAAACAATTCCCTGTCGATAAGTTAAAAATTGACCGTTCATTTATCATGGAATTAGTCAATAAAGAAAGTGATGCTGCAATTGCAAGAGCCATTATTAATCTAGGCCATAGTTTAAATTTAGAAGTACTTGCTGAAGGTGTTGAAACTGAAATTCAACGGGATTTCATTATGAATTATGATTGTGATTTTGCTCAAGGTTATTACTTTAAACCACCCAATGTGCCCACTGAATTAAGCGAGTTTTTAAAAAATTTCCCCAAAAAAAATTAATTTTCTGACTTCAAATCCATAACTTTATTCTTAATCCAGGTATGAATCTTGCTGCGCTTTAAATAAGCGTCTATTTTTATGGAAAGTCATATTTGCCTATTGGTTGAGCTAAAGGCTATGATTGCATATAAATTAAAAAAGCAGCAATTTGACCTTGCCCGTAAATTTGTTGATGAAAAGTCATTAGATTGAATACTTTGCAAAAGGCAATGGAGAAAAATGATGAGAAAACTAACCATTATTGGCTCAGGCCTTGCCGGATCATTGCTTGCGCTTTTTATGGCTAAACGTGGTTATGATATTGAATTATTCGAATCACGGCCAGATCCCAGGCTCGCTAAGAGTGATAAAGGACGCTCAATTAATCTTGCACTCTCCTGTCGAGGTATCACTGGTTTGGCGGCCATGGATCTGATGTCGGAAATTGAAAAAATAATGGTTCCAATGCGAGCCCGCGCGATACATTTAAAAAATGGAAAAATAGAATATCAACCTTTTGGTCGCAAAAAAGGTGAACATATTAACGCTATTTTACGATCTGAACTCAATCGCCTATTACTTGATACTGCAGAAAAATCTCCTTCAATCCATATGCATTTTAATAAAAAATTAATAGATATTGACGTACACAAAAAAACACTAATTTTTGAGTGTGAAGATGACAATTTGTTTTCCACCTCTTACCAGATTTTAATTGGAGCAGATGGAGCGGCTTCAAAAGTACGGGAAGCACTTGTAAAAGAGCAATTAATAGCTGCCTCACGTCAATTTCTACCGCATGGCTATAAAGAATTGTCAATCACTAAACAACACAATGAGAATTTCAAAGAAGAACATTTGCACCTTTGGCCGAGAGGTTTATTTATGCTACTTGGCAATCCAAATATAGATAACTCGATAACTGGCAGTTTATTTTTACCCAATGAAGGAGAGAATAGCTTCGCCAAATTAACCAGCGAAGCAATGGTTCATGCGTTTTTTAAAGATAAATTTAGGGATGCTTACGGGGCAATGCCAGATTTAATTAATGAATTTATGGAGCATCCAACGGGGCGTTTGAGTACAATTAAATGTTCCCCCTGGTATTTTTCTGATCATTGCTTACTAATTGGTGATGCTGCACATGGTTTAGTTCCTTTTTTTGGACAGGGTATGAATAGTTCCTTTGAAGATTGTCGATTGTTAAATGAATTGCTTGATCAATATGAGGACGATTGGCAGCGGGTATTGCCTGTCTTTTATCAAACTCGAAAGATAAATACGGATGCTGTGTCTGATATGTCTATGGATAATTATCATGAAATTCAAAGTGATATACGCTCCCCAACTTTTAATTTAAAGAAACAAATTGAACGTGAATTGATGCATCGCTATCCAGAGCGTTATGTATCCAAGCACGTCTTAGTGATGTTTACTAATACACCCTATGCGAAAGCAAAAGCTTATGGGGAAGTGCAAAATGTTTTTTTAGATCAAATTTGTGACAAAGTGAGGTCTATTAAGGATATAAATTGGAATGAAATTAATTTTTTGATGAAGGATTACGACAAGAAATTGGCGAATTTAAATTGATTTTAGCAAAGTTATTAATTTATAAAGATTATTAAAGTCAAATTTTTGTCATTAAAATGCTATTCGAAGACAATATTTTGGCGCTTTTCGAGGTAGAGCCCTGTTTTAAATATAATTAAGTTATAAACAGGGGTTTTTTCAATGCAATTTGATTAAAAACTTGGCATAAAGACTGCAGTACCTAAAGTGTCCAGTTTTACCAAGCCTTAGGAGGCTATTATCATGAAAACTATACAATCCTATATTGATTCTAAACAAAATGAATTTATGAACCATCCTTTCTTTGAACTTCTCTCTAATTTAGAAAGCATTGAAGAAATTAGTTACTTTGTACCTGAATTAACATTCTGGGCCATGACTTTCCAAGATATATTAAGATTAAACGAAGAACGTGTTTCTGACCCTTATTTGAAAAAAGTAGCCCGTCACCATCGTCTCGAAGATGCAGGCCATGAAAAATGGTTCTTACAAGACAAAAAATACATGGGTGAGATCAGTCACGATAAATGCTGCTCAAAAGATGGCGTAGTCTGGCTCTATAGTAAAGAATCACAACTGACACGAGATGCTGCATACGCGATCATGTCAGAGATTTATAAAACTGATAACGAATTATTAAACATAGCTTTACTATTAACTCTTGAATCATCTGGCCATGTTTTCTTCGAAAAAGTAGTTAAACAAGTCAAAAAAGCCGGTGAAGATCAAAATTTAAAATACTTTTCCTCTAATCACCTTGATGTAGAACTAGCGCATGCCTTATTCGAAGGTGAAATGGAAGCAAAATTATTCCAAACTGAGGTACCTGTTGATGTGAGACGTGACGCGTTAAAAATGATTGACCGCTGCTATGATGCCTTCAATAAAATGTTTGATGGACTGATAGTTGCTTGTAATCAAAGATTGGAAGAAGCAAAACAAAGGAACGCGCAAAATGCCGCAAACTCATTGGTCTACGCAGCAGATAAAGCTCTGTAATAAGGAAACAGGACAAGCAATGCTCAGTGATGAGCATTTGCTTGTTTCTTATTCTCAAGATTTCGGTAAAATACTACGCTCTGATCCAGCAGCTTTCTGCCGTCCTGAAACCCCAGAAAAAATTCAAACTATTCTAAATTTTACTCATCAAAACGATCTGGCGCTCACTATTAGAGCTAAGGGTTTAAGCCAAGGTGGTCAAGCTTTGGCATTAAATGGTGGTTTGACTTTGCATTTAGAACAGTTGTCTAAAGTACTTGATAAAGAGCCTCAAGCTATTTGGGTAGAAGCAAATTGCACGTGGTCTCAGTTATTAGATTTAAGTTTAAAATCTTCACAAATTCCCTATGTTCTTCCTTATAATTGTAATTTATCTATAGCTGGTGTGATTTCTGCCGGTGGAGTTGGAGCCTCCTCTTTTAAGTTTGGTCCTATAACTGCTCATATCAAAGCATTGGAAGTAGTGCTTGCGAATGGTGAGATTAGAATTGTTGATGAAAATTCACCTTTATTCCATGCCTGCCTGTCAGGTCAGGGACGATTTGCTGTAATTACAAAGGCGTGTATAAAATTAAGACCTTGTGCTAAACAAGTTCGTAGCTTTTTCTTAAGTTACCTAAATAAAGCTCAATGGTTAAATGATTTGGATGAATTTAAAAGGAAAGCAGATTATATCGAAGCCTTCTGCTCACCTTCAATTCAAGGTGCTAAACTCGTAGCAGGAAAACGAGTGCCCTTTGCTCAATGGCTTTTTGCTATTCATGTTTCTTTTGAATACGATCAAACCCCTCCTGAATTTAGCACTCAGTTTAAAGATTTTAAACCCTGGAAAATTCTTCATCAGCAGGACGAATTAATCCACACCTTTCTTCTTCGCCATGACTCGCGCTTTGAAGCGATGAAATTATCAGGTCAATGGGATTTGGTTCATCCCTGGTATGAATGCTTCATTCCCAAGGTTATACTTGAGGCTATTTTAGATGAGTTATTGGCGGAATTACCCCTTTTTTTTGCCTCTACTCTGCAAGTAGTTCAGCTCGCCAATAAGCAACAAAATGGGTTTTTAATGCTACCAGATTTGGAAAATGTATATTCGTTAATGATTATGAATCCAGGAATTAATCCAATTTTTCTTCCTGGTTGCCTTGAAATTATTGAGAACCTGGATAAAAAATTGCTAAAACTGGGCGGTAAGCGTTATCTATCGGGTTATCTGGGCTCTAATTTATGTGAAAGTTATTGGCAAAGTCATTTCGGCAGCCTTTATAAAGATTGGGTAGGTTTAAAAGCTATCTATGATGAGCGCCATATTTTTGGCTCGGTATTACATAATAATAGTAGTTCGACCTACTAAGTTTTGCTAAAGTGAGGATTATCCATCTAAAGGGTCAAACTTATATTTCTAATGAAGCCAATTCACTTAGCTTTTACAACCGTTCAAGAACCTAAAAAAATAGCTGCGCTTATTATTTTTATTCTGACCTTTATAGCTTTTGTTTGGGAAATTGTTAGTGGGTTATATTTTACAATCCCCGTACAATCCATTAAAAAACCTGAATTAGTATCCAAGGTTCAAGAGCCAGTTCACGCAAACTCTCCTTTATTTAAAATAGCAATGTTTGGTGACTATGTTCCAGTCAATTTATCGGAAGCCGACATTAAGCAATCTATGCTGGATGTGCAAGTGCTTGGTATATTGTTTGCGAAAGAAGAAAATCAATCGCAAGTTATTTTGCGAGTAGGTGGTGGTAAAGAAGAAACCTATACCGTCGGCGATAGTTTAGCGGGGGGGGCTATTATTAAACGAATCTCTGCAGAAGGGATATTAGTTTTACACAATGGTGCTCTGGAGAGTTTAAGTTTACCCAAAAATGAATTAATCTTCGATCAACCTGCTAAACCTTTGATAAAGGACAAGGATTAATGTTATGCGTTTTGTTTTTCAACTGATTTTGTTGTTTTGTATAACTCTTCCAGACCTTGCTTGCGTTTACCGTTCCAATTTAAATACTGGAATCATTTGTTTTCGCGAAGAGCATTATCGTGAAGCCTTTATTCATTTAAAACCTGCCGCAGATAAAGGCCAAGTAGATGCTCAGTATGCAGTGGGCTATATGTATTATTATGGCAAAGGAGTAGCGGAAGATAGGAAGAAAGCTTGCATATGGATTAACCGTGCGGCAGCCGCAGGTCAAATTGATGCAATAAAGGCTCTCAAAATTATAAAATTTAAGCCACGTATACGTTCAAGAAATCCTCTGGATCCGCTAATTTATAAACACTCCTCTGACTAGGTGGGAAGGTCGTTGCCCATTTATTATCGGCTCTTTTTATACGAGCACCATTTGATTCGTTTTTATAGCTATTTGCGTTTAAAAAGCTGCCAGGCTTGGTACTGCTAAACCTTTTCCTTAGCGTACTTTATAGTCTAAGTAATCTAAAGCTTATTAGAGAAGCTACTGGCTAGCATGGTTGCTTCTAATCATCTACGGACTTTTATAGGTGATATAACACCATGGAGTGAACATTTTTTTTTACTTCCACTTCTCCTCAAATCATGAAAGGCGATGTTTTTTCCTTTGGAGAACTTGATACAATTATTCGCGGTATTGCTCAGAAAAGCCTTCAAGCTCTACAAGGCAAATATTGTTTTAAAAAACAACACTTAATTGAAGTTTGTCAACGTATTTTAAATGTTCCTGAAATGACTAAAGCGAAAACAGAAGCATTTTTACATTTTAAAATGGCAAATGGGACTTTTAAATCATTAGAGTACAGTTTGCCTAAGAATTTTCTGCCGAAGAGGAGTTTACACAGTTCTGTGCCAAATCCTAAAATTGAGGTGAACTCTGCTTCTAAATCTCTTTAATCTTGTTTTCTGCTTTTTTCGTGGCTATTTTTCTATGAGAATGTTTGAGCATGAATAAGACTATTAAGGTTGATTGAACAGCACTTAAGCATATTTCGCGCTAATGACCAATGATAAAATGTAGCAGCAATAAACAAGTACCAATATTCCACCATGCCAGCGGGCAATCTTTCTTTTGTGATGATAATTAATCCCTAAGAGTATTAACGTTACGATAAACATTACAGGAATATCACGCCACAAAACTGCGTTAGAGATTGCTGCTGGATGAATAATGCTGGGAAAAATCATTACCGCGAGAAGATTGAACATGTTAGAGCCCAGGATATTACCTATAGCTATATCATCCGCACCTTTAATGGCAGCGACTACTGAAGTAACCAGTTCTGGTAAACAGGTTCCAAACGCTACCACCGTTAAACCCATAATTAAATCACTAAGACCCAATAAATGACCGAGTGCAACACAATTGTTGATTAAATACTTCGAACTTATGGGTAAAACGATAAGACCAACAAGCAAAGAAACAAGATGTAGACTAAAAGGACGTTTACGTAGGTTTGCTTGCTGGAAATCAAGAGCCGGTTGTATTACAGAGCGCTGCTGTCTTGTGATAAAAATAAAATAAAGAATTAAAGCAATATTGGCTAATAAAAACAGACAACCATCCAGCACATTCAAATAACCATTAAGCATTATTGAGTAGGTAAAAAGCATCACTAGAAAAAGTAAAGGGAATTCACGGCGCATAAGCGTCGAATTCATTTTTAGGGGTTTGAGGAGGGCGGTTAAACCCAAAACTAAACCGATGTTTGCAATGTTAGTCCCTACCGCATTGCCGATAGCAAGGTCATTTATTCCTTCAATGGAAGCCCTAATTGCTATCATAATTTCAGGAGCGGAAGTACCCAAGGCAACTAAGGTTAAGCCAATTAATAAGGGCGGAAGTTTATAATATTCACTAATGCCAGAAGCACCACTTACTAGATGAGTTGCTGACCATAATAAGGCAATAAGACTCAATATAAGGGAAAATATTATTATCATGCCCGCCTCTCAATGAATATTAGCAATTGATAATACTTCATTTAAGCTTTAACACAATAATAAATAGTGCTTTTTTATGATTAAAATATTTACAAAATGATTTATTTGTTGTAAAATTGCAATTTCACTGATTGAAAATAACTGTCAATACTCATTCAATGTGGGTTAATACTGATCAGCCTTTTGGCTTGCTCATTCAATTTTAGGGTTTAATTTTATTAAAATTAAATGTCCCTACAACAGCTACTGTTTTCTCAAGTGAAGCTTTAATGCTCTAAAACAACCTTATAACGGTCTTTGGTCAAAATTATGTTTAGTAAACAGCTATCTCTTATGCGCAATCCTTCTTTTAGATATTTTACTCTAAGTTGCGCGCTCGCCATGTTTGGCAATGGACTTACCTATATCATTATGATTTGGGTATTAATGCATTTTGATACTTCAGTTGTGTCGACTGCTATATTAATGGCCTGTTTCTGGTTGCCTAATGTTCTGTTTGGACCTTTTTTAGGTGTGTTAGCTGATCGTTCTAATCGAAAATATATGCTAATTTTGACGGTTAGCCTCAGAGCGGCTTCTTTATTTTGTTTCGCCTTTATTGCGTATTTTAATCAGATAAGCCCTTTCGCTATTTATATATTAGCAACCATCCTCGGAACTTTGCTAGCTGCTTATATTCCCACTGCTCTGACCTTTGTGCGCGAGCTTGTATGCGAAAAAGATGAGTTGTTATATGCCAATGCGCTTATAGATACCGCTTATGAAATTGGCGCAGTGTTGGGAATGGGAGGGGCGGGTTTAATACTTGCAACAACTTCCTTTGCAACTTGTTTCATGATCAATGCCTTTTGTTATCTGCTGTCCACTATTTTATTATGGAAAATAAACTATAAACCCGCTCAACATTTCAATCCATTTAAGGAAACATTTTTTCAGCAGTTAATAGAAGGTGGTCGCTATATCTCAAAACGTGTGCCTTTATTAATAATCTATTTTGTACAGGGCTTGTTCTTTATCTGTTATATGACCGCGCCGGTTTTACTAGCACCCTTTGCCAAATTGGTTTTACATAGCTCAGTGGCGCAATTCGGCTGGTTAGAAGCAGCGCTCTCAGCAGGAATTGTAGTGGGGGGCTTTCTAAGCCCATGGTTGGCTGAGGTCTATTCCTTGGTGCGAGTAATTTTTACACAGGTTATAATTGGCATTATTGCTTTTTATTTATTTAGTCATACAGAAAATGTCAACTTGGCAATTTTATACCATTTTTTTATTGGTTTTGCCTTCTCCTCATGGGCTTTACTAACAACCTTGGCTCAAGAGCTAACTGACATTAATTATCAAGGAAGAATTCAGTCATTATTTAACTCTGTGTCCGGTTTAATTATAGTGCTCTTTTATTATTTGTTGGCGCAATGGAAAGATTTGCCAGTAACCTCTCTTTACGTCGGGGAAATTTGTATCTTAATTCTGGCAGGCTTCCTGTTAGTGATCATGATTTACAATAACCGTCGCCTTAAAGCCCGATCGCCGGATCTGCTCGATGAAGATCCGGTATTAAATTAACCGTCTGGCTAAAAAAATAATTGATAATGTCGTTCATTGGCTTGGCTAAGCCAAGCTCTAATAGGTCTTTTGCTGCGAACCATTTCCCAGCTGTCTCTTTAAGGGAGTTAGCATTAATTTTAGTCTCTAAAGCAAAAGAACTGATTTCAAGATGGAAATGACTAAAACTATGGCGGATGAAAAGAAGCTTTTGCAAGCTTTGGCAGCTAAAGTCATAATTTTTGGCAATATATTCTAGAGCAGAATCATTTATATCAAGAGCGGGCATGCACCACAAACCCGCCCAGATCCCCGTTGGTGGCCTTTTCTCGAGATAAATACGTTTTTCAATATCAAATAGTAAAAGGAATTGCTGCTGTTTGGTAACTAAGGTTTTTTTTAATTTTTTTTGAGGATAGAGGCCGATTAAATTTTTCTGTCTTGCCAAACAACTACTTTCTAACGGACAGGATTCACAATGGGGATTTTTTGACTTACAGCAAGTAGCGCCCAAATCCATAATTGCTTGAGTATAATCAGCACATTGTTCTGTAGGCATGCATTGTTGAGCTAGCTGCCATAACTTTTTTTTAACATTAGTTTGTTCTGGCCAACCATCAACTAGAAAATAACGGCAAAGCACGCGTTTAACATTACCGTCCAAGATAGCCGTGGGTTGGTTGAAAGCTTGTGATGCGATTGCAGCCGCTGTAGAAGGGCCAATGCCAGGTAAGGCAGTCAGCTTAGTTAAATCAGAGGGAAATTCGCCCTTATGTTGCTTAGCTATAATTTTTGCAGTCTGATGTAAATTGCGCGCACGGCTGTAATAGCCAAGTCCTGACCATTTAGCTAACACAGAATCTTCTGAAGCTTCGGCAAGCTGCTGAAGCTCAGGAAATTTAAGCATAAATTCAAGAAAGTAAGGGATGACCGTTTTTACTTGAGTTTGTTGTAGCATAATTTCTGAAATCCAAACGCGATAGGCACTACGAGGATGCTGCCAGGGTAGATCCCTGCGGCCGTTCTTCTTAAACCATTCAAGTAACAGGACGCTAAATTGCTTTTGCATCATAGTAATTGCTGACCATTTTCGAGAATAAGTTTAAGCGTTTTTCCAAGCGTTTCAACAGGATGGGTCAATGTGGTTTTAAGCCAGATCTGAGCGAGAATAGGGTTTATTTTTTGTAAATCAGGGGTGAGATTTGGTTCGGTTAATGTACCACTCAGTTGGATAGGGAAACTACCTCCAATTAATTGTTGAACTTTACCTATCCCACTATTTAAATCCTTAATTTTTGCTAAGACTTTGGCATCAATTCTTTCATTATTTAAGTTCAAACTCCCTTCCCCTTTTAATTGCAGATAGTCAGTTTGTAAAATTAAAGAATTGGAAACCAAGTTCGCATCTTTGAGTTGATATTGAAAAGTTAAAAGTTTGAAATCAGTACCACCTTTAAAAAATTCAGAATTATTAAATTGAAGCAAATCTAAATAAGGTTCTTTTTTAACGGTTTGGCCATTAAATAATTGATTGATTTTAGAGCTGAGATCTTCAATGACTTTGACTAAATTGATTGATTCAACCATTCCATTTTTAATAGTAAAGCTGCCATTTCCGCTGGTATTATTTAACCAATTGGCATTTTGTAGATTTGTTTGCGCGTGAATTGATAAATCAAGCGTTCCTTTAAATAAAGATTTGTTGAGTAAATCTTTAATGAATTTTGAACTATCAAGATTTGTAGCTGTTTGGTTTAGAGTGAGTTTTTGACTACCGAATTCATAACTTAAATCCCCAAGAGACTCCCCATTATATAAATTTAAAGTTAAAGGATTGAATAAAATTACCCCCGGCCTGGTTATCGTATGGGCAGAAAGTTCAGCTATTCTAAATTGTTTAAATTTGACGTGTTGAAGTGAAACAACACCATCTAAAGGCGTGTTTTTCAAGGTTAAAAAAGGGTTTGAAAATAATAGAGGCGATAGGCTTGTACTTCCTTTAAAATTTAACTGACCTTTTAATAAAATTTGTTTGTCATTTTCAATCTTAAAATCAGTTTTTAACTGAAAAGGAAATATTTGCCGATATAAGTTAAATTGTTCGCCCCCGATTTGTAAGCCGGTTAAACTAATGGTTTGATTATTTTCATTAACATGGATGCGACCATGGCTTAGTAAAAAGCTTTCAATGGCAAAATGTTCAGTTAAATTAGATTTACTCTCATGTGTTACCTTAGATTTTGAGGGATTTGAAATTAAAAATTCAGGGGATTGGTTATGTACATTTATAATAAATCCATCAACTTTTAACTCGTTAAATACCAGTTTTCCGCTTAATAAAGGCGTTATTTTTAGATTAAAAAGTAAATTTTCTAATTTAGCTGAATAGTAAGAAGGTTTTTTCTCATCGCCAATTCTTATTTTAGTCGCTTTAATTCCTGGTCGTGGAAAAATCTGCCAAGATATATTCCCCTCAACCTCACTATTCTGATGAGTTAACCCGGAGAAATAGGAATTAAGATACGATCTTATAAATTCTGGTTTGACTAATTCGGTAAGAAGCCAGAGGCTTATTAGTGTAATTAGGAATATGACAACCAGGAGAGCTAACAATTTTTTTAGAACTTTCATAAATAGATTACAGCAGACTAAGAGCGAAATTTCGGGCGTTCTTTATACAACAATATAGCTATAAAATGCAACTTGAGCACCTTAATAAAAAAATATTTTTAGTGCTTGCTATTGTTTTTTAGCGATAGTAATCTGTTAGACCTTGCAAGGAAACGAGTTGGTGTAAGACGTAGATTTTGCTTTTAGTTGTACTCAGGAAGAGTCATTAAAAACAATGGAGAGCGTCATGAAACCGAATCAATGGGAAGTTATCATTCTCAAGCCCACGAGTGCGTTTTTATCTTTTTTGGGCTCGCAATTGCCCGCCGATGTAGAGTTACCTGAATTACGCTTATTACAGATGGATAGCACGGCTTATGTAATGACAAAGCAAGAAAACGATGAGGCTACCTTCAGTGAAATTGAGCGTCATTATGCCACTATGTTTCGTCATGAAATCAGTCGTTGGCTAGGAGAAGAGGCTCAGAATAAAATTAAGGGAAGCTTTCTTGATTTTTTATGCTGTTTTAAATTTGAATTGCATTCTCAAATCGTATTTATGGAACCTAAATTGGCCTCAGGTCAACATTTATTGAGAGTCAAGCCGCGTTCTGTATTGCTCAAATGGTTAAAAACAGCTGCTGAAGTAAAGGGTGAGAATCCCTTTCAGGAATTTAACCTCTCTCATCTCGCGGCTAATGCTACCGTTCTTGTTAAGAGTTTCACCAGCTTATCTGATATAAAATCATTCGTTAAAAACTATTATAAGAATATATTTGAAGCAGAAATGTTTAGAATGTTTACTAAAGCTGAGGAATGGCCTGCTGTAGATTCCTATCAGACTTTTAGTCGATATTTTGCCATTGATATTCATACTCAACTCTATCATCTTCAATAATCGTTATGATAGAGTTTTTAAACCCTCTTCGTTAAAATTTTAGTCAGTTTAAGCAATTAATAATACTCACAATTTTAAATCAGGCGTGGATTTGCTTGTCTATTTTAATCCAACTGAGGCATAATTAGCGCAATTGCGACAAATTATGGCTCAATAAGTCTTAAACCAAGCTGATTTATAGTGCAAAATTTGTCCTAACTCATTTTTATGGAGTTTGGTATGAAGTTTAAAATTTTGGTTTCCTTTTTAATTGCTTGTGCAAGTTTAATGGCGTTACCAGCCTATAGCTTTAATATGAGTGAATTTTTACCTGAAGAAAAAAATACAATTGAAATTTTTCAAAAATACTCTCCCAAAGTAGTGTTTATTAATCGTTTAAAAACTGTAATTAAAGGGGTTAAAAGAAGTCAAATTCCAGCTGGCACTGGTTCAGGAATTATTTGGGACGCTAATGGTCATAT
The DNA here is from genome assembly GCA_013697725.1 of Tatlockia sp. Lineage (GTDB taxonomy): Bacteria > Pseudomonadota > Gammaproteobacteria > Legionellales > Legionellaceae > Tatlockia. The sequence goes on along the minus strand of JACCWI010000024.1, from coordinate 78,361 downwards.
TGTTACCAATTTTCATGTTATAAAAGGAGCTGACGCTTTAACTATCACTATCGGTAATATAACAGTTCCTGCCAAGATTATTGGTGCTGAACCGCGGAAAGATCTTGCGGTTTTAGCGATTAAAGCGCCTAAAGCCTTAGCCAGATTAAAATCCTTTCAGCCTTTTGAACTCGCCTCTACTGCGGAATTATTAGTAGGACAAAAAGCAATCGCAATAGGTAATCCCTTTGGTTTGGATCATAGTTTGTCAGTTGGTGTTATCTCAGCCTTAGGTCGGCAGGTTCCTGGTATAGGCGGAGTTGTGATCCGAGAGATGATTCAAACTGATTCCTCAATAAATCCCGGCAATTCCGGTGGACCTTTGCTAGACTCTAAAGGACGTTTAATTGGCTTAAATACTGCTATTTATTCAAGTTCTGGTTCTTCTGCTGGAGTTGGTTTTGCTATTCCTGCAAGTGACATCTTACGTTTAGTGCCTCAAATTATAAAAAATGGCAGAGTTGTTTTACCAGGTATAGGAATTCAGTGGGTTGGCTCGGCTGTTACGAAAAGCTTGGGAGTTAAAAAAGGAATTGTAGTTGGCGCTCTTATTCCGCAAACACCGGCAGCAGATGCTGGTTTGAGAGGGGTTTATCGCGATAATTGGGGTCGTTTACGCTTAGGCGATATTATTGTTGCTTTAAATGATTCTCCGACTAAAAACTATGATGCGCTTTATTATTTTCTGGCTAATATCAATGTGGGTGATGCGATAAAGGTTTCAATTCTCAGACAGGGTAGAAAGCTTAATTTTAAAATGAAAACGATTGATATTGCAGCGTTTTAATTTTGATACTGCTTGAGGTTTGTGAAAATGCTCAAGCAGAATCTAAGCTTAGCAGCCATATTGATCTTGATAAGCTTGTAGTCGAGCAACTTCATTAACCTGACCGTCGTTTTGCAAATAATTAATAAGATCTCCAAGGCTAATAATGCATAGCACTTCGATACCTTGCGCCTGAATTTCTGCCAAGGTTGATTGCATAGTTAAACCACGTTCGCAACGATCCAGAGCAATCACTACACAATTTAGTTCGCCGCCAAATTCCTTGATAAGCGCTTGGGCTTCCCGGAATGCAGTGCCTGCTGTAATGACATCGTCAATGATTACTGTTTTGCCACTAAGTGGGGCGCCGATTAATTTTCCACCTTCCCCGTGCGTTTTTTCTTCTTTACGATTAAAAGTGACGGTAGTATTAATGCCTGATTCTGCAAGAGCTACAGCTGTTGCCGTCGCCAAAGGAAGACCTTTATAAGCAGGTCCGAATAAATGTTTGAAGTCAATGTTATGATCAATTAGAGCTTTAGCATAAAAATAACCCAGTTTCCTTAATGCTTCTCCCTCGTAGAATAATCCTGCATTAAAGAAATAAGGACTTTGACGACCTGATTTTAATTTAAAATCGCCAAATTTTAAAACTTGGCAATCCAGGGCCAGACGAATAAATGCTTCTTTCGACAAATCCATTAACTCTCCTTCTAAAATTGCTCTAAACTTTCATCAAGATTGTGACTCTAAATTCGAGTCTCAAATGATTTTTAAAAAAATCATTAACAATCAATAAAAAACTGTTATGCTAAGTGTAATGTCCAATTAAATCAGGACATTGTGAGGCATCCATTGTAGCGCAAATTAAGAGGTATTGGAGTCTTTCTTTTGTTATGTTTCGGAATTTAAACTGGAATGGATGCTGGTTATATTTGGTCTACTTTGTAGGGTCAAGAGTTCAAAAGGGGATAGTGAATGCCGGATAGAGAAACTGGCCACGTTAAGTGGTTTAATGAAAAAAAAGGATTTGGATTTATCGTTAACCCAACGGGAGACGATATATTTGTTCATTACAAAGATATTCAGGGAGTCGGTTTTAAAACACTACACGAAAATGATCCTGTTACTTACGTTCTTGATAAAGGTCCTAAGGGATTCAAAGCACAGGATGTTCTTGTGGTCAGCGAACAATAACAAGAATTCCGTCTTTTTGGGATAATATTTCTCTTATAGCTAATGAGATCTTGCTTTGCACGATCTCATTGTTTATTTAAATAAAATTTATTCAATTAAACAAAAGCAACTACGAAAATTTTCTATTTGTCTCCTCCCGTTTAAGGGAAAGCTGTTTTTAGCTTTAAACCTTGACCATTTAAATCCTGCTGGCTATCATGTTTTTATTTTGCGCAACTTTATTCAGACTGGGTATAATTTTGATTGAGGAAAATTAAAATGGAGTCAAATCATCAGGTAGCGGTAATCACTGGGGCTGCCAGTGGTATTGGTTTGGCATTAGCAGAAGTTTGTCTTAGTAATGGTTTTATTGTGGTAATGGCTGATATTGCTGCCCAAACTCTCTCCCAAAAAGTTGAGCAGTTAAGTCAAAGCAGAACGAATAAAGTCTTAGGTCTTGTTTGTGATGTCAGCAAACCAGATGATCTGGCTAACCTTGCAAAACAAACTTTTGAACGTTTCGGCCGGGTGGATTGGTTATTTAATAACGCAGGCATTTCAGGTCAAATGGCGCCAATCTGGGAACTGACTAACGAGCATATCCGTCAAGTGATGGATATAAATTTGCATGGCACGATTCATGGTTTACAAGCCTTTTTGCCTCTCATGTTTAAGCAAACCCATCGTTCTCATATTATTAACATGGCTAGCTTTTATGGTCTATGTAGTGGTTCACAAATGGCGGCCTATGCCATGTCAAAGCATGCAATGGTAGCTCTTTCAGAATCTTTGTACTTTGATTTACAACGTTTAAATAAACCAGTGGATGTCTCTGTAGTCTGCCCATCCTTTGCTAATACTGGACTACTTAGCAATTCTTCTGCTGAAAATAATAAATTACATCAAATGATGGTTGAATTAATTGCTCGCTCAAGACCAGCTCATGACGTAGCTGAGCATATAGTGCGAGAAATTCGCAACAATACCTTTTATATTCTGCCTGACAAAGAAGTCAAAGATTATTGTGAACAGCGAACAAAAACCATCATTGACCAAACCAAACCTCATCGCCATAGCCTTGAAAAAATCATTTGTACTTTATCAAAACGTGCACATCAAGATTAACAACTAATCAGCAGACGCCAAGTTAATAATACCTTAATCTTAATACGATAAAATCATACCTTTTAAGATTACAGGAAAGGTTATGGTTGATTTCTCGAAATATTACGGCATTACTACTCAAATTACTCTTACAGGGAAAGAGGCGGAAGAAATCATTGCTTTAAATTTAATCAAAGAAGATACCTTTACAGCATATAAATCTTATCCTAAATTTCTTTCTTATCAAGATGGTATTCGCTTTAAACATAATCAATGGTTTATTATTGACTCAAATCCCATAGGGGAAGGCGGTTTTGGCGCCGTTTCTCAATCAAAAATTAAAGTCCAGATTGAAAAAGATAAGGTAATATTAACGCCAGCCAATGTCATCGTAAAAATAGTTAAATTAGTAGGAAAAACCGCACCTGAACGTCAGATTGAGGAAAAGGCTATTCAAAAAGAGGCATCTAACCAACTTAAACATCGTATCAAACTCGAGGGTTTTCGAGTAGAAGGTGATTTTGCCTATATTATTATGGAGGATTGTGGTCCAAGCCTTGATAAGCTATTGCCAGGTAATTTTACCTTTGATGAAAGACTCGAAATTGCCTATGGTATTTTCATTGATATGAGTTTACTTACTAAAAATAATACAGTCCATCGAGATTTAAAACCTGGGAATATTTGTGTAAAAAAAACTGCCTCAACTTTTGAAGTCCGTTTTATTGATTTTGGCATAGCAAAATCAAACAAAACTGAGATTAAAAATAATTCAGGAACTCGCTATTACATGGCGCCTGATGAAAATGCTAGTCTTCAATCTGATATCTATGCCTTAGCTGCTATTTTAGCGGAACTCTTCCTGTGTCCAGATTTATTTAAAGAGAAAAGAAATTCACCACTGAGAGATCTAAGGAAAAAAAGTTATAATTTTGATAATTTATTTGAAGGTCTAACTATTCCTGCAGATGTGGATAAGCAATTATTACAAGATTTTAAAGACCTCTTTAAAGACATTCAGAGTGCTGATTCAAAGCTTAGGCCGGATATTAACCTTATTTCTAAATTTTTTCTGGCGATTAACCAAAGACGACTTTATACCAAGGCTTTGAGTCGAGAAATACAATATTACAATTATCTTACTTCCATTTTGAAGGGAACTAAGCCCACTCTCTTCAGTACGATAGAAGCTGGCTTGAATTCATTTAAGGCCGGGATTAATAAGCCAAGAAGCCATTACCTTGAAAGTAAATTGCTGGTTGAAAACAATAAAACAATTTCTGAGTATCAAAATCCTTATTCATTTCAACCCCTAGAGCCTATAAGAACTAGCTTGGAAGCCTGGGAAGGTCAGCTTAAAGATATTCTTCCTAAAGAAAAATATTTTAAAGGTTCGAATAGTTCCGGAATTATTGAATTTTTTAAAATTTTAAAATCACAGAAATCAGTTATTCAAAAATTAGATGAAGTGAAATTATTAGGGGAACGTAAAATAGAAGATAATCTATCAAATTGGTATTCTAAATCCAGTTTTTTTGGTGATGGAAGAAAAGGAAAGGTTGATGAATTTTACCAAAAATGTGCAGCTTTGAATTTATCAAACCCAAATCAATCTCTCTATGACTTAACAATGTGGATTGAGAATTCTAAAGCCGGGTTCATACATGAGGATCTAGGTTGCTGTTTTTAAATCTGGATCTTAGCCTAGCCAATCCCTTGGCGGTAAAAAAATCTGATAAAGTTTTTCTTCTTCGCTGTCCTTTTCCGGGTGCCAATTATAGAGCCAACGTACTTCCGGGGGCAGCGACATTAATATTGATTCAGTTCGTCCGCCTGATTGTAATCCAAAAAGCGTTCCTCGGTCATAAACTAAATTAAATTCTACGTAACGTCCGCGACGATAAAGCTGAAATTCTTTTTCGCGAGAACTATAAGCTAAGTCTTTTCGTTTTTTTACAATGGGTTCATAGGATTTAATAAAATGGCTACCAATGCTTTGCATAAAGCCAAAGCTATTGGTAAAACCCTGTTCATTAAAATCATCAAAAAATATCCCGCCGATACCACGAGCTTCTTCACGATGTTTTAAGTAAAAATAGTTATCAGCCCATGCTTTAAAGCGTGGATAAAGCTCTGCGCCAAAAGGGGAGCAAGCATTAAAGGCGGTTTGATGCCAATGTATACAATCTTCGATAAAACCATAATAAGGCGTGAGATCAAAGCCTCCACCAAACCACCAAACGGGTGGCTGATTTTCTTTTTCAGCGACAAAGAAACGCACATTTAAATGGGCTGATGGAACATAAGGATTGCCTGGATGAATTACTGAAGAAATACCCAGGGCAGAAAATTTGCGGCCAGCTAACTCTGGACGATGCGCGCTGGCTGAGGGAGGTAATTGTTCGCCTGCAACATGGGAAAAATTTACTCCTGCTTTATCAAAGGTTGAGCCGCCTTCAAAAACACGAGTGATGCCGCCTCCGCCTAAGGTTCTGCTCCAGGAATCTTCAATAAATTTACCCCGAGGGTCATGTTGATTTAAGGCATTACAAAGATCATTTTGCAGTTTTAAGAGATAAGCTTTGACTTGCTCAATAGCATCGTTGGGTAGACTGTTTGGTTCGATATTCATCTCTTCGGAATCTGCTGCAAAAAAGGTTAGAAACTGCATAAATTGCTATTTTAAAGACATTATTAATGAAGTCTAGTTAAAACTATAAGTTTAAGGTTTACATCTGTTCAAGGTGAAGCTAAAATTTCTAATTATTTTTTAGCGAGCTTTAATTTAAGGTTTCTAAAAGAATTGATTATCTAACTCTTGTAGGCATTAAAATGGCAATAAATGGAATAGCCATCAATAATTTTCATAGTTTAATTCATTCAGAATCAACCTTAAGCAATAAGGCTAACCGAGTGTCGCAGCAATTTGAAGTTTTAGATCTCCAAACCTTAGTCAAAGCTCAATTAATGGCTCAGCATTTTAGTAGAGAAGATGTAGACAATAATGATGAACTAAGGGTATTAAAAAACAATGAAATAATAAAGCCTGTTTCTATGAGTAAAACCGCTATCCCCTTATCAGTTGAATCTTTAGCTTTAGGCCAAATTCAAAAGAGTCAAGAACAGCCTCAGGGCGGAGTTGCTGATGATTTTATTAGATTAGCCTGGTCTTATGCAAAAAAAGCAGGCTTATTATTAAGACTTGACCCCAAAATTTTACTTGCGCAGGCCGCTCTCGAAACAGGCTGGGGTCAATATGTAGTTAAAAACTTTGATGGTGAAAGCTCTAACAATTTATTTAACATTAAAGCAACAAGTTCAGACCGGGATTTTGTATCCACACAGACTAAAGAATTTTTTAATGATAGGGCAGTCTCTATCAAGGCTTCTTTTAAAAAATATTCCTCAATTGGAAAAAGTTTTGATGATTATGTGAACTTGATTAAAAACAATCTTCGTTATGAAAAAGCCTTGGCTAATTCCACTGTTCCTAAACGTTATGTGGAAGAATTACATCTAGCCGGTTATGCAACTGATCCGCAGTACAGTGCTAAAATCTTGGCAATCTATGAGAGCAGCCGCCTGCAGCTGTTATTAAACCGAAATAATTGCTGCTGATTTTGTACTATATTTATCTAATACAATGGTGCTCTAACTTAGAGGAATTATGACGACCTGCATGTTTCCCGGACAAGGTGCACAATTTAAAGGTATGGGAGCTGACATCTTTGCTTATTATCCTGATGAACTAAAAATTGCAGATAAGCTGCTTGGTTTTTCAATAGAAGAATTATGCATCAGCGACCCGAAACATCAATTAAATCAGACTCAATTCACCCAACCTGCATTGTATGTGGTTGAGGCTTTGAGCTTTAAATTAAATTATTCAGCTAAAAACAAGCCAGATTATTGTATCGGTCATAGTTTGGGAGAATATTCTGCTTTGTATGCTGCTGGCGCTTTTGATTTTATAACCGGATTGGAACTAGTAATAAAACGCGGTGAATTAATGGCTCAACAGAGCAATGGCGCCATGTTAGCTGTTCTTGATCTTCCCGCTAAAACAATCCAACTTATGTTGCTTGAAAATGATCTTGATTCAATTGATTTTGCAAATTTTAACTCAAACAAGCAAATTGTACTTGCCGGGCCTGCAGAAGATATAAAACGAGCCCAGCAAATTTTATCCCTCAAAGCGCGTAAATGCATTCCACTTTTGGTCAGTGCTGCTTTTCATTCTCGTTATATGACCGAAGCCGCCGCTTGCTATGAGCAATTTTTAAAGCCCTATAATTTCTCTAAACTTCACACCACTGTAATTGCCAATGCGACTGTGCAACCCTTTAGTGACGACACGATTAAAGAATTTTTAGTTAAACAATTTACCTCTTCGGTACATTGGGATCAAGTAATTGCTGAGCTTAAGAAAAAAGGGGAGACTGAATTTATAGAAATTGGGCCGTCTAAAGTTTTAACCAGTTTATTAAAGCAAAATTAAAAATAGAGATAGATGAAAACTAATTGATTATAAAGTTTAGCCCAATAAAATCATGGGGCGAGCTGCAGTACGGTAAGGCGTTTTAGTTAATGAAGATATCCGTCGGCCAGTCTTATCGCTTATCCAAACCAAAAGTTGTGCCCCGTCAACTTTGGCTTGAACTATATAAGCTTCGTTGGCCTTAAAATCAGCTTTGATGTCGCTAAAGGCTTCAAAAGGTCCGCTTGAGAAAAATCCTTTATTAAACATTGACTTAATAGTCAAGGTATGAATGCCGGGATAGATGCGTAGGTTGCCAGGCATGAGTTGCAAGCCTGCTGAACGGTTGTCAATTTCTTCAACCTGCAGGCTTATCCAAGTCGCTAGGCCTGAGCGCTCATTTTTAACTCGAACTAAAGAAGTGGGCTCTGAAGCTTTTGGGGGGTGATATACTGTTGCACAACTAGATAAAAATACAGAAAATAGAATTAACAGGATAATTAAATTAAATTTTTTCATTTTTTCTCAAAAAAAAAAGGATAAGCAACAGCGTCTATTATGACAAAAGATAACATTAAAAAATTTGACTGTAAATAAAAAGAGCAATAATGCAAAGTTTAAAATCAGCTTAAGTCACCATTACCCTAGTAGGGGTCAGAGACCTGTAATCTTCTTTGTTAAGATGTAGAATATTTGATTTGAATATAGTAAAGCCGATTAAACTCTGTTGATTTAAACTTAAAGTAGGGTTCAAATTTTCTATAATAGTTTATAAATAGTCTTTAATTTCTGAACCTATAAGTAGTTGATATTTTTCTATTAATTGGCTGGCCTTTTGTTTAGAGGATAGAGCTTTATCTAATTGATTTTGGTTTAAAAATTTAGAACTAAGTGTACAAAGCGCCTCAATCAATTTACAAAGAATAGTTATGAATGAATTGTGCAAAAAGAATCTAAAGTTACCTCCGAATGAATTAATTTTAATTTAAATGATGGGAGGCTATAAATGTTTAAGGAATTTTTATAAGCCTTAATTGCTCCAGGAAAATTAGCTTTATCCTTACATTGCCTAGAGTTTCCCAGTTGAGTGCAAGCTCTGATAGCCTACCTTTTTCAAAAACCAAAAATCTACTCAGTGCTTTGAGAATGTCATTATAGCTTGAGTCCAGGTGCTTGCTCAGGTGTAAAGCTGAGGTTTGCAGTTTAACTAATATTTTTGCTTCCTACATCGTAATGAGACCCATATAAAATCCCATCACTTTTAAATATTGAGCAAGGCTACGTTTAGTGAATTTTCTTCCTTGGCAAATTTTTAAAATTTGATGAAATCGCCTGTAAAAAAGGGGTTAATCTGGAATTAATTTACGTCATTTTTGCTTTTAACTTGGTTGGAATTCGTAGATAAATTTGAAAATCCAAATAAAAGTCAAAATAAAATTATCTTTATATTCAAAGACTAAGTTAAAAAACTTAAAATTCAGATTTGCAAAATCTATAAATATATCCTATTCGTTAAAAGCTACATTAACTTAGGAGAATATTATGGACAATAACTCAAATCGACCAAATCAGGGTCAACAAGGTCAGAACAAACCAGGTCAAGGTCAAGGTCAAGGTCAAGACAAATCTGGACAAAACAAACCAGGCCATCAACAAGGTCAAGGTCATCCAAAGCAAGGTCAATCTGATAAGCAATCACAAAGATAATAGTGTATAGCTTATATATACTAGCCGGGGCTCAGACCCCGGCTTTTCCTTTAATATAGAAACCATTAAATTAGAGCTATCAAACTTTAGTTTTTTTAATAATCCCTAATACCACTTCACGATGCTCATTAAGCAGCACATTAAAAGTCCTGCAAGCTGCAGCAATAGACATTACCTCTAAACCAATACGACGCTTTGCCAAGTCTTGCATGATAGATAGTGGTGCAAATTGTCCCGGCTCATCATGACCGATAAGAATAACCTTTGGCACATGTCGTAATAGTGGTTCTAAAGTTTGTTCATTAAGTTGTTTTATGGCGGTGATTGGCCAATCGCTAATGAGTTCATGGACACTAAGAATAAGACTGTTTTTATAGAGTTGAGAATCAATCTTTATCTCTTCCTCACTATAGGCTTGGATGCTGTGATTATCCGCATTTTCTAGGTTGATATTCATGGTGTTTGTTAAGGCTATAAATTATACTGGCGAGCAGTATATCACAGGGGTTGCAAAAAACATGAGCCAGTTTCCGCGCATCAAACGTTTACCGCCTTACGTCTTTAATACTTTAAATCAACTAAAATCAGAAGCACGAATGCGTGGCGAAGATATCATTGATTTTGGTATGGGCAACCCTGATCAGCCAACACCAAAACATATTGTTGATAAACTTATTGAAACTGTGCAGCGCCCGGATACGCATCGCTATTCCATGTCTAAGGGAATTCCACGTTTACGGCGTGCTATGGCAAGCTGGTACCAGCGTCACTATCAAGTTAGTCTTGATGCTGAGACGCAAGTTTTAACCACAATTGGTTCAAAAGAAGGCTTAGCTCATTTAGCCTTGGCAATTTCAGGTCCTGGCGACACTATTTTAGTCCCGGATCCGGCATATCCCATTCATACCTATGGCTTCGTTATTGCCGGAGCTAACGTCAAACAAATTCCTTTAATTGATGAATACCAATTTTTAGAAGCAGTGGAAATTGCTATCGAGCAATCCTGGCCACGACCCAAAGCTTTGGTGATTAGTTTCCCCGCCAACCCGAGTACCCATTGCGTCGATTATGCTTTTTTTGAGCGCGTGGTCGCTTTAGCAAAAAAAAATGGCATATGGATTATCCATGATTTGGCCTATGCGGATATAGTTTTTGATGGTTATAAAGCACCTTCAATTTTACAAGTTCCCGGTGCTATAGATGTAGCTATTGAAACTTATTCCCTGTCTAAATCTTACAATATGCCGGGCTGGCGTGTTGGCTTTGCCTGTGGCAATGAGGAATTGGTTTCGGTACTGACACGAATAAAATCTTATTTAGATTATGGTACTTTTACACCCATTCAAGTTGCAGCAATAACCGCCCTTGAAGGTTCTGATGATTGTGTTGAGGAAATAAGGAAACGGTATGAAGGTCGACGCAATGTTTTGTGCGAGGGTTTGCAAGGACTCGGTTGGCCCGTGGAAAAGCCCAAAGGAACCATGTTTGTTTGGGCACCCATCCCTGCTCAATATAGCCATTTAGGTTCCTTGGAATTTTCAAAGTATCTTCTTAAAGAAGCAAAAATTGCAGTTTCCCCTGGCTTAGGTTTTGGTCCACAAAGTGATGGTTTTGTTCGCTTTGGTTTAATTGAAAATTCACAAAGAATACGACAAGCTTTACGTAATCTTAGGATGATGTTTAAACGAGATGGTTATTTAGAGGCAGTTTAATATGGATGTTATTATCAATGGTGAAAGAAATGGGATTCCAACGGACTCCAATCCTTTAAATCGACAAACTGATTATTATCAAAATATTTTACTCAGTTTAGGTTATGAAGCCGAATACTTACCTCTCGCTGCTCTGCTTAAGCTTTATCACCATTTACCCGGTAAATGGCTTATTGCTTCTCCTGTTCACTGGGAGGCCAGTCATAATGATGCAATGCTTGTGGCGAGCGGCAAAGAATTAGATTTGTCAGACAACGAATCGCATTTATGGTTTACTGAGATAGCAGATTTTCTTAAAGCAGATGACTTTACCCCTGTTTATTATGATGCTCAAACCTGGCTATTTAAGGTGGATGATAAGCCCGAAATTACTAGCCAGACTCTTGACACTATTATGCACAAATCGCTAATGCCAGTCTTTGATACTTTAGATAGCAGTTTTTTTTGGCCAAGGCTTATCACTGAATTGCAAATGTATCTAAGTGCGCATCCACTCAATTCAAAACGGCAGGGCTTAGCGATTAATGGTCTTTGGTTTTGGGGGGAGGGAGATTTTGTTTTAAAGAATTCCAAACCCCTAATTACCGATGATGAGATTCTTCTGGAGCATGCCGCGATAACTGGCGAAAATTTAAGTCCTTTAACTTTAGAAACCCGTTTTAGCAAAGATGCTCTGGTGATTATTAAAGATCCTTCTCAGCTTGAACTATCAAATTTAACAGAAAAAATAAAAAATTTTACGGTAAATTGGTATTGGACTAATTGTTCTTATTCAAGCCGTCCTGCTCATTGGTGGTCGAGGATTTGGAGTTGAAAAAAAATGCGGATTAAACAACGGGAACTTCCCCAGGCTTCGGTTGCTTTTGAAAATCATACGCCGCTATTGCAACGAATCTACATGCTACGCGGCCTAAGTTCAGAGTCGCAATTGGATAAACGCTTTCAAGCTTTATTGCCTTTTAATACCCTCACTGATATTGATAAAGCCTGTATACGCTTGGAGCAGGCGCTAAGAGCACAGCAACGTATCTTGATTATCGGTGATTTTGATGCAGACGGCGCAACCTCCACTGCTGTTGCAATTTGTGCGTTGCGTTTAATGGGCGCGACTCAAGTTGAATTTCTAGTCCCAAACCGCTTTGAATTTGGCTATGGTTTAACTCCGGGTATCATTGATGTTGCTAAAAAATGGCGCCCTGATTTGATAATCACCGTAGACAATGGGATTGCCAGTTTTGATGGAGTCGAGGCAGCCAATGAGGCGGGTATTGATGTATTAATCACCGATCATCATTTGCCTGCAGAAACCTTACCTAAAGCCTGTGCCATAGTGAATCCTAACCAGCATGGGGATTGTTTTGCTTCAAAATCGATTGCTGGTGTAGGTGTGATTTTTTATGTGATGTTGGCTCTTAGACGTCATTTAATTAATGTAAATTGGTTTAGTTCAGAGCAAATCCCCGAGCCAAACATGGCTCAGTTACTTGACTTGGTTGCCCTAGGAACTGTTGCAGACGTGGTAGCCCTGGATCAAAATAATCGTATTCTGGTAAGTCAGGGTCTAGCACGCATTCGCCAGGGCCTTTGCCGTCCGGGAATTAAGGCGTTAATTGAAATCGCTGGCCGAGATTGCGCTCGCTTAAGAGAATCAGATCTAGGCTTTGCTGTAGCGCCAAGATTGAATGCTGCAGGTCGCTTGGATGATATGTCGCTTGGCATTGAATGTTTGCTAACCACAGATCCAGCTAAAGCAACTATGCTTGCTAGCCAATTGGATGAATTAAATCAGGAGCGGCGGGTTATTGAGGCTGAAATGAAAGAGCAAGCCATGCTCGCTGTCGATAAACTAAGCAAAAAAATGGAGAATAGTCATCATCTACCAATTGCCCTTTGTCTGGTTGATCCGACTTGGCATCAAGGAGTAATTGGTATTCTTGCAGGACGCTTAAAGGAGCGTTACCACCGTCCTGTGATTGCTTTTGCTGTGGTAAATGAAACTGAACTTAAGGGCTCTGCCCGCTCCGTGCCGGGTATAAATATACGCGATGCCTTGGCAGCTGTGGATAGAGATAACCCCGGTTTAATTACTAAATTTGGCGGCCATGCCATGGCGGCTGGTTTATCCTTAACGCTTGAATCTTTTGATAAATTTGCAGAAGCTTTTAGAGCAGAAATTGCCAAGCATCTTGAATTGTCTCAATGTGAAGGTGAGTTACTAACCGATGGTTCACTACACTTTAGTGAATTAACCTTGGAAACTGCCCATTTGCTACAGCAAGCAGGGCCTTGGGGACAGCAATTTTCTGAACCTTGTTTTGATAATATCTTTGAGATCGTTGATCAAAGACTAGTTGGCCAGCATCATTTAAAATTAAGTCTGGTTCATCCTGATAGTGCTAATATTATTGATGCAATTGCTTTCAATATTGATCCCAAACTCTGGCCAAACCATCGTGCTCGTAAGGCACATGTTGCTTATAAATTAGATATTAATGTTTATCAGGGTAGAACAAGGTTACAGTTGTTAGTTGAGGCTATGTATGCGCTATCGTAAAAGTATTTTTCTTGTTATTTATGTGCTTTTTATGTGCTTTCTATGGTAACATTGCCCAATTAACTCATATCTGGAGAACTAAGTGGGCTTTTTTAATCCTTTTACCGGTCTTATAGAAACAAAAGAGTTTCCTCATGCCAGAGCACATCGTTCTACATTTTGGGGTAAAATGTGGGATACTTTTGGTGTATTTAGCGGCACTGTACTGATTAAGAACCGAAAAAATGGTGATGTGCTTCATAATGGTTTGCACTTTGGCTTATTTGATTTCCTAACGTTAGGTGTCCATTATGCCCTAACTCAATTATTATTTTTTTTAACGAATAATGTTGATGATAATCTTTTGTTGGTAATTCCATTATTATTTACCAATTTTGTATTAAACCTTCCAAGACTTTTGTTTGCAGGAGCTATGACTATAATATGCTCCCCTTTTGTGATGATAGCGCAGGCTTTCGCTAAAAATGAAGTTAAAGAAGAAATTCGTTCTTACAGAATGTCTCCTAAGGAATTTACGGTTCATTTTGAACAAACAGCTCTTCCTCCTCAACTGAAAAATTATCAGGAAAGTTTTATTTTTATAAAAAACACTAATAAACTTTATTACATTTCAGGAACTAGCTGGGAAGTACCTATTAAAGATATTATGGGCTTTAGGAAAAAATTTGATTTAAATGATAATGTTAATCCCTCATCTACCTTGGCTCAGGATGATCTTGATAAGTATTTTATCTGGCAAGCAGTATTTCCCCTAGATACATACCCCAGTATAGGAAAAGTCCTTTACACTAAAAAAGTAGGTTTAGAAGATCCTGAAAATTCGATAGATCTTGCTATTGATAAAAAAAACCCGGAAGTGATTGAATTATCATGGAAAAACGATAACAAATTGCTGACTAAATTCTCACTTCACTTAAAAAATCCATCTGATTATCGGTTATTTAAAAACATTAAAGAGCTAAATATTGGCGGTGTACAAGAGCGCATCGAACAAAATAAACAATTGGCTCAACAATTTTCTAATCTTAGCTAAGCCTTCTGCAGCTTGAGTAGGTCTGTGATCTGGATTTAGTTAGGGTTTAACTTCTGGATACCCCGGACAAGCAGGGTATCCAGAGTTTTAACAGATCTTATTAGAAGCTCAAAATTTGCACTATTATTCAACAACCAAAATAGAGTATAATATTATTTTTATAACCTGAATCTCCATTGAAATCCTCAATCCTTTCCTCACCCAGTTTACTTTCCCCACTATCAATAGCGCCAATGATTGATTGGACTTATATTCATTTCCGCGTACTCATGCGATTTATCGCACCCAAGGCGCTCTTATATACTGAAATGCAAACTATCGGGGCAATTGTCAATAACCCAGCGCGTGCGCTCGCTTTTCATCCCACTGAATATCCTCTGGCCTTACAATTAGGGGGCGCAGATAAAGAAGGGTTGGCAGCTTGCGCAAAAATCGCTGAGGAGAATAATTTTGCTGAGATTAATTTAAATTTAGGCTGCCCCAGTGACAAAGTACAAGCAGGGCGCTTTGGTGCTTGTTTAATGGCTGAACCAAAACAGGTTGCAGATTGTATACGCGCTTTGAAAGCTGCTGTTTCAATACCCGTCACTGCAAAGACACGAATTGGTATAGATGCTAATGATAGCTATGAATTTTTTGCTGATTTTGCAGAACAGCTAATTGAAGCCGGTTGCGACAAACTCATAGTTCATGCGCGAAAAGCTTGGCTAAATGGTTTAAATCCTAAACAAAATCGCACAATACCGCCTTTACATTATGATTATGTCTACAAATTTAAAAATAAACACCCCAGTTTGCCCATAGTGATAAATGGCAATATCAATTCTCTTGAGGATATAAAAGAGCATATATCGCATGTTGATGGAGTAATGTTAGGTCGCTTGGCTTGCCAAAATCCATATGCCTTGGCGGCGATTCATCACTATTTCTTTCCTGAAATTTCAAGACCTTCTCGCCACAGTGTTCTGCTTAACTATTTAACCTATGCTCAACATCAGTTTGAACAAGCGGTTCCCTTGAGTTTATTGCTTAAACCAATTTTCAATCTAGCTCATGGTTTAGCCGGAGCGAAAGTCTGGAAAGAGCGGCTTGCTAACATTCAGCAATTGAAAAGAACGGATGGATTTATTCAAGTTGCCAACCTAATGGCAGAAATGGAAGCTAATCTTTTACTCACAGTTTAATAGGTTCGCTATTAAATGTGACAATTTTATAGCGACAATGGCAGCATTTTTATCAGGCATTAGGTTTTTCGCCAGTTTAAATGGCATTTCTAGCAAAGATCTAGTAAATTAAGCGGCTTTAAGACTGAAATTCTCGAGAGGAATGTCTAGGGCTATGTTGACTACGTTAATGAAAAAAATGTTTGGAAGTCGTAATGAACGTACCTTACGGCGAATGGAAAAAACTGTACAGGCAATTAATGCTTTTGAGCCGCAAATGCAGGCTCTCAGTAATGAACAGTTAGCTGCTAAAACGGCTGAATATAAAGCAAGGTTTGCTGAAGGAGAAACCCTGGATGAGTTACTCGCCGAAGCTTTTGCGCTAGTTCGAGAAGTTTCAGTTCGAACTCTCAGTTTAAGACCCTTTGATGTTCAATTAATAGGTGGCATGGTCTTGCATGAAGGCAATATTGCTGAAATGCGTACCGGTGAAGGTAAAACGTTAATGTCTACTTTGCCCGCTTTTCTTAATGCCCTCAGCGGTCAAAGCGTGCATTTAATTACCGTAAATGACTACCTTGCAAAACGAGATAGCCAATGGATGAAGCCTATTTTTGAATTTTTAGGTTTAACCATTGGTGTTATTTATCCTGATATGTTGCATACGGATAAACAAGCCGCTTACCGCGCTGATATAGTCTATGGTACCAATAACGAATTTGGTTTTGATTATTTGCGCGACAATATGGCCTTTAGTCTAGATAATAAAGTTCAGCGCTATTTAAATTTTGCTATTGTGGATGAGGTTGATTCAATTTTAATTGATGAAGCTAGAACTCCTTTAATTATTTCTGGAGCGGCCGAAGGTAGTTCTGATCTTTATGTCAAAGTAAATCGCTTAATTCCGCAGTTAATCAAGCAAGCTGCTGAAGGCGATGAGGGAGATTACACCATCGATGAGAAGCAAAAGCAGGCTCATCTGACGGAATTTGGACACCAGCATATCGAAGAACTTTTAATTAAAGAAAATCTGCTTGATCCCGGCGAAAGCTTATACCATGCAAGCAATATTATGTTAATGCATCATGTTAATGCGGCTCTTAAAGCCCATGCTATGTTTCATCGTGATATTGATTACATTGTTCAAGACAATCAGGTTGTTATTGTTGATGAGCATACCGGTCGTACCATGGCAGGAAGACGTTGGTCTGAGGGGTTGCACCAGGCTATTGAAGCGAAAGAAAATGTCGCTATCCAACAGGAAAATCAAACCCTCGCTTCAATTACTTTTCAAAATTACTTTAGGCTCTATAATAAATTATCAGGCATGACCGGTACTGCCGATACAGAAGCTTATGAGTTTCAACAAATTTACAATCTTGAAGTCGTTGTTATTCCAACTAATAAACAAATGTGCCGGCGTGATGAAGCTGATTTGGTATATCTAACGCAAGATGATAAATACAAAGCAATTATTGAAGACATTAAAGATTGTGTGGCTCGCAAACAACCTGTGCTAGTTGGTACGGCTTCTATTGAATCATCCGAACTATTAAGTAATTTACTTAATCAAATTGGCCTAAAACATCAAGTTTTAAATGCTAAATTTCATGAAAAAGAAGCGCAAATTATTGCTGAAGCAGGGCGGCCTGGTGCAGTGACTATTGCGACTAATATGGCTGGCCGAGGAACTGACATTGTTCTGGGAGGCTCCTTAGCCGCTGAGTTAGCAGCAATTGCATCAGAGAAAACTGAATCTGAACTTGAATCTATCCATAAAGACTGGCAGAAACGTCATGAGATAGTATTGACTGCCGGAGGTTTAAGAATCATTGGTTCAGAGCGTCATGAATCGCGACGTATTGATAATCAGCTTCGCGGTCGTGCAGGTCGGCAGGGTGACCCAGGATCCAGCCGATTTTATTTGTCCCTGGATGACAATCTGATGCGAATTTTTGCCTCTGAGCGGGTTGCTTCCATGATGCGCCGTTTAGGTATGAAACCGGGTGAACCTATTGAGCATAGCCTAGTCACCAAAGCAATTGAAAATGCCCAACGCAAGCTTGAAGGTCATCATTTTGATATCCGTAAGCAACTGCTTGAATACGATAATGTGGCTAATGAACAAAGAAAAGTTATTTATACTCAACGCGCAGCGATTATGGAAATGGCTGATCCCAAAGAAGTCGTAAATGGAATGCGAGATGAAGTAGTTTCGGAGTTAGTTGATAATTATATTCCGCCGCAATCTTTGGAAGATCAATGGGATCTCAAAAGTTTGTCGCAATCATTAACTGAAGATTTTCAAATTAAGGTAAATATTAATCAGTGGGTTGAAGAAGATCATTCTATCCAACCTGAGCAAATCAAAGAAAAAATCTTTGAACTTTTTGTAACTCGCTATGATGCAAAGGAGAAATTAGCGGGTCGGGAAGTACTTTCCCAATTTGAAAAATCAGTTATTTTACAAACAATGGATAATCACTGGCGTGAGCATTTGTCATCAATGGATTATTTGCGTCAAGGGATTCATTTGCGAGGTTATGCTCAAAAAGATCCTAAACAAGAATATAAACGCGAAGCTTTTTCCTTGTTTAAAGCCATGCTCGAGCAATTAAAATATGACGTTATTCGGATATTGATCTCTGTGGAAGTTGAAACTGAAGCCGATGTTGATGCAGTTGAAGAACAAAGACGAGCTGAACAAGTTCAAAAAATGCATTTTTTACATCAAGATGATACAGAGCAAACAATGAATGAAAATGCTGATATGACTTTTAGACGCACAGAGCGAAAAATTGGACGCAATGATCCCTGTCCTTGCGGTTCTGGGAAAAAATACAAAAGTTGCCATGGCACTTTAGGATGAAAGTCGCAGTAGCTCTTATAATTGATAAGATGCAGCGAGTATTAATTACCCAGAGGCCAACGCATGCAAGTCATGGTGGTTTTTGGGAATTCCCAGGGGGCAAGTTGGAAGCTGGAGAGCTGCCTTCTACAGCTCTGGTTCGGGAAATTAAAGAAGAGGTGGGTATTGATATTATTGAGTCTTGTTTTCTAGATTCGATTACACATGACTATGGCTCTAAAGTAGTTAACTTATTAGTTTTTAGCGTAAAAAAATATCGTGGTCAAGCCTATTGCCGCGAGATGCAATCTGATCTGCGCTGGGTTAAATTAAAGGAATTAGGTCAATATAATTTTCCTGAAGCCAATCAGCAAATAATTGACCTATTGCAAGCACATTGCCTGGACTCGACAGCCTAATTGTTTGATTTAGCTCAAAGTCTATAAGCTCTGGGCAGTCTACAAAAATTTTATTTAACTTAAAAAATTAAAGGGCTATGATTTTCTAACTCAGCAATATTTGAATTATTTTCATCAAGAATCTGTTTCAATTGTTTAATCTGCTCAAACCGTTCAATAAAATGGCTGTCATGATTGAATTTATGGGTATTCACATAAAATTGGGTATTTTCAATAATATTTTCAATGGTTTTGTCAGGATCTGCACAATCATCGACAATTCGTTGAGCCTGATGCAAATGGTTCCTGCAGTAGCCGTTATGAATATAATCTGCAAAAATTCTTTGAATATCTTTTTTGTTAAATATTTCCCCGTCAATTGTTCTATAACGAGCATCCAGATACTCAAAACGTTTCAAAAAGCTTGAGTTGGGATTGTACTCTTGTGTCAACATGTATTGACGAATATTACTCATAATTGAAGCAACATCCAATTCAGAATTATCGCAGCATTGTATTAGCTCTAGAGCTTTATTCATGTGAGTTCGTCCAAAAAAAGAAACGAATCCCGTAGTATAGGATAACAGAAGATTTTTTATTTCTTTCTTAGCCAATATAGGTTGGTCAAATACCCATTCTGCATATTTTTTGGCTGAATATCCAGGAAGATAGGCAATTTTAAGCTGGGTTATCCAATGGGAATTTCGCAAATTATCGATGACAAGGTTTGGCCGACTATGGCTATTAGCACCTTGAGAGCGTGGGGTTGACTTACCGTTTTCCAAAATTGTTAAATGGACTTTAAATCGTTTGGCAAGGTAGTTGAGATCCACATCGGTTGCCAACCATAAGCGTTTTTTTGTTAAAGAGGATAAAGCATTTTTTATTATAGAATTTTCTTGGAATTTATTTTGAATAGAATGTTCTCGCTGCCTTCTCAAGGGTATTTTTTCTTGTTCAGTGAGTGGAAGAATGCTCTTGGTATCAAGAAGCAGCTTAACTCTTGCCAATTCAAGATTTTCATTTTCATTTAAATTTTCAATGGACTTGCCAAATTTTTTAAAGAAAAAGTAGGTCAAAAATTCTTGATCAATTTGTTTATATAAGAGATGTTTTTTCAAAGTATCGTCTGCAGAAGAGCAAAGTTTATCAAACATGAGCTTATCAAGGTTCTTATCAATAACTAATTCCGAGGTAAAATTCGTGAAGAAATGTTGATATTTTTGTGAGATGGTATTAATTAGTCCTTCTGCTTTAACAGTGGTGTAATCGTGGCCTTGTTCCAAAGCAGCAGAATAAATCCGTACTTTTTTGTTTATAGTTGAAAATTGAAAATATAATGTACCCGGATCTAGCTCATCAGGAAGCAAAAATTCATCCTCATGAATTAATTTGATACGTTGATGAAGAGATTTGCTAGCAGCTTTAATTTGTTGAGCACAGTTAAAGGCATTAGATTTTAACTCTGTATTAATTGTTAATTTGCGTGTAGTTAAAGAATAATCATAATAATCATCTACCAGTATTTTATATTGCTTAAATTGAAGAATTATTTTTATCTCTTCTTCATTTAAAAAGGTATCACTAAGATTAATTGTGTCCTTCCAGGAAAGCTCGGTGATCTTTTTATATTCAGGACCAAATAAATCACTTAAAAATATTATTTTCAGGCGGCGTTCAAGTTCAATACCCTCTGATAAATCCTTGCACTGATTTGCATAGAAGCTAGCAAGCTCTTGTACATCTTTTGACATATAAAGTAAATTTTGATCTTTATAAATTGGAGCTCCATTATGATAATGATAAAAAATTTCTGAAAATTGATTGTAAATAGTACTGTTACCAATCGTATTTAGGCCTTCAATCATTAGAGATTCTTTGGCGATTTCTTCTAAATATTGAATATATAAAATAGTTCGCAAATCTTCATTTAGCTTTTCCAATAAAGGCGTGGATAATTTATTGATCTTATCATTTTCAAATTCTTTAGCACTATAACCATGAGACTTACTAGAAAAACGATTTAAAAGGTCTAACTGAATAGGGTTAGTATTCCCCCGAGTAATTTCATTTTGAATAATGTGAATCAGCCCTTTAGCAAAAGAATAAAATCCACAATCATTTTTACCGGGGTTATCACAATCTTTATATAGATTTTTTGCCTTTGAAGAGCTGATTTTTTTTATATTAAAACTCATGGTTTATTCTTAAAATGAAGGAATTAGTAGGGATTATAGTTAATAATACTTAAAATAGTATTAAGAACCTCTAGTTAAAATTAACTTAGTAAAGAACGGAATAAGTTCCCAAAATATAACTAGTTAAAGCCTTATCCCCGCCATCTTAAGCACAGCGAGAGATCTCAGCTAAGGGAGGATCTCAGGTCCTGGTTCTCTGGCTATCTAATCTATGAGGGTTAGTATTTATATACTACAGCCGAAGTCACTATATTATTGTCTTTTAAATGCGCATCAAATCGGCGACTTAATAGACTTAATAAAGCTCCAGACAAGACGATTAAGATGCCTAAACTTTGCAAGAAATTAATTTTTTCGTCTAAAAGAAAAATACCAAAAATAACTACAAATACTGGCTCCAATACCGAAAGTATAGAAACCTGTAAAGAACTGATATGTTTTAATCCCTTTAAAAGAAGAACTATGGGCAAAGCCGTACAAATAACCCCAATTCCGGCAATATTAAGCCAGGCATAGAGAGTTTCAGGAATTTTAAAAGTCTGATGTATCAGGGCAGCAATTAGACAGATAAATGCTGAGCCTAGAGAAACCCAAAACGTTGAAACTAAAGGCGCAAGTTGGCTTTTTTTTGAAAAAACAATATATAAAGCATATAAAACAGAAGCTAATAAACCAAAACCCAGTCCTTTATAGCTAAAGATAAATTCACTGCCGCTAACCAGGCAACATAAGCCGGATAAAATTATGAATAAAGCTAAATAATATATTTTATTGACCTTTTGTTTGTAAAATAAATAGTTAATTAGCATTACCATAGCGGGATAGGTAAAGAAAATCACCATTGCAAGTCCTGAGCCTGTATATTGAGCAGCAATAAAATAAAAAATAGAGGTGCTTCCGTAAAAACTAAGACCGTAAAATACAACTTTAAGGGTTTCTGTCGCAGAAGTTTTTAAACTGTTTAATTGGGGCAGTAATAAAAAGAAAATAAACAGGCTTGATACAAAAAATCGCCAAAATAGCATAGTGAATACAGAAATATTTTCTTGCATAACACTAATGCCAAAATAACCGATAAGTCCAAAAAATAAACCTGACAGTATTGCGTAAAATGCGCCGTTATTTTTAAAAAACAAATTGTTGTCTCTGTAAAAATTAGCTTGGCTAAATGTTAGCAGATTTATAATTAAAAAACCCCTTTAATGCTATATTTTAGTTCTCAATGGTTAATTAAAAGCACGGAACGAAAGATTATTTGGAATTTAATTTCAATAATAAATCCATTTAAGCTGGTGAAGAAGGGTTGACGCAGGAGTTCGAAAGTTCAAGCAACTTTAAAAATGAAAAATGCAAAGAAAATAACTCAACACTAATTAACTTACAACTGACAAATAGCCAACTCCAAGCTTGCTGCTGATGCATGTAGATCTTGCATAGTAGCAAGCTCACACAAGCGCAAACTAAGTCCATGATGTCCTAATTGCATCCGTGGAACAATGCCAAAGGATTTATTAATCCGAACTAAGATAAGATGGCAAGAGGTTTTCGGTGGAAGAGGGCGTTGGTAGAAACCGTTTAGCATTTCAATCCTATTAAACTCAGCAGTATCCCTTAGCAAGGCAAGGTACAAACTTACAGTGGTTTGCAGAGCCTTAAGATTTAGAAGCCACTTGGCAATATCACGCTGACGAAGCGTTGCAGTTGACTCTAACCAGAGTAAAAGTTGTGGACAATGCATTTCACAATCATAAATTTGGGTAAGCTGAGCTTGTTTTATCGATTGTAAAAAAGGATTAAGGTGAATATTCTCACCAAAACGGCCAATTACATGCGTTAAAGTCTGAATTTGCAGATGTAAGCGGCTAAATAACTCTACAGAAACTTTGCCATTAGATTTGATGAGCGCATGTTCAATACGCATTAATTCCTTCAAAAATCTGCTTTTAAGCTCCGGTTTTTCTACTAATCCCATGAGCTCAATAAGACTTTTCAACGCATAATGATGGATAACTGGGTGAACTTCTTCACAAGATTGATGTATTGTTTTGTAGAGGCATTCCAAGCGCAAAGCAATTTTAGGTAAAAAATGAGTGGCTAGCTCGAAAACAATGGTCTCATCGTGCATAAAAAATTGCTGTCCCTATAACTGCTGCTTTTGATTTTAAATGCTTGTAAACATTAAAAAAATTTCTCTATCATGACTTTTGATCTGCTAATTGTAAATAGAGGCCATGTAGTTTTTCAATTTTTATTGAAAGTTCAACAAGAGTATCACTATTTTCAATTAGATCATCAACAAATTTGCTTCTCTCAGCAGATTCCGCAACTTGTAGAGCCAATATCGTTTCAGCTTGTGCCTCGCTACAGTTATCACGAAGCATCAATCGTTCAATAGCTAGTTTAGAAGGGGATGTTATTAATAAAACTCTATCTAAATAGGGGTAATCATCCCGAGCCTTTAGAAGAGGGATTTCTACAATTGCGTAAGGTTTTACACCTTGCTCAAGCTGGGCTTGGATATATTGTCGGATTAAAGGATGCAACAATTGCTCAAGCCAAATTCTTTGCTGAGGATTTGAAAAAATTGCTTGGCGTAAGGCCTTGCGGTCAAGCTCACCGGAAGTACTGATAAAGGCTTTACCAAAATATTTTTCGATAGCAATTAACGCCGGTTGATCTGCTTTGGTCAATTCACGAGCAGCTTCATCTGCGCTAATTATAGTTACGCCCAAATTTTTAAAAAGCTGAGTAACTGTTGATTTGCCGCTCGCAATAGTTCCGGTTAAACCGACACAAAACATTTTATTCACCCAGGGTTACTTTTTTGCAAGTTATTAAATTAATATAGCAAGTTTCAGGTATAAGACTATTTCGACGGCAATTGGCTTTAGCGGCTAAAGCTGCTTCATCTTGTTTTGAGGAGCCTGTTCCTGGCCAGGGGTTGCTTTGTGCATCTAGGGCTGTGCATACCCATTGTGTTTGCAATACTGAAGCTTGTAAGTAGAGATCACAATTTTCTTTAATAACTTTACAGCTATTAGGGAAATTAGATTCCTTTTTACAGGCATCAAATGATTTATTCATTGCAGCAAGGCCATAGTTAGAAGTCATAATCCATTGTTTATTTTCCATATCACGCGTAAGGCAAGACCAAGAATTTAGCGGGGCTGCCTGATTTTGTTGAATAAAAAAAACTCCAATAATAAGTATCGCTGTTGACATTTTATTCATTTAAAATCCCTATTTAAATAAATTTCTGAGTTGATTGGCGCAATTTGGCTATATTATTTTTACTAGTTAATTTAATTTTTATAGTGGCTTTTTAATTAGCTTTACCAGCTCTTCAAAAGCTAGAGCTTTTGCAAAAAACCAGCCTTGAGCAAATTTTACCTTTCGTTTAAGCAAAAATTCCATTTGTTCAGCAGTTTCTACGCCTTCAGCAATAATTGCTAAATGCAAACTTTCTGCTAAGTGTATGATGGCATTATTTAGGGTTTCAGTGATAGCTCCTGTTCCAATTGCCTGAATAAAAATTTGGTCAATTTTAAGGTAGTTAAAAGGAAAATGTTGCAAGTACTTAAAACTGGCATGACCTGTACCAAAATCATCAATTGCTAAAGAATAACCTCTAGATCTTAAATCAGTCATTTTAGAGATAAGACTTTCGTCAGCCTGATTTAAAAGTTGTCTCTCTGTTATCTCAAGCATAATTTGCTGCGCTGGAATTTGATAAACTGAACATAAGTCGTAAAAAAGTTTTAGAAAATCATTATCATTAAAATGAATGGCTGAAAGATTAAAAGCCAGATGAAATTTAGGGTTGGATTTTAATAAACTTTGACTTTGCTGCAAAGATTTTGCAATGAGTTGTAAAGTTATGGGAATAATTAAACCTGATTCTTCTGCATCAGTTATAAAGACATCAGGCATTATAATTTCATTGCTATCCGTTTGCCAACGCAACAAGACCTCTGCTCCACAATATTGATTGAGTTCTGTATCCATAATAGGTTGATAGGCAGGTAGAAAATGATTGTGCCTTAGCGCATGAGCTAAGGCATAGTTAAGAGAAAATCGATTGTATAACATCGAACGAAATTTGAGATAGAGAAGGAATGAAAGCAGTAGAATTCCGCTGATTGGTAATAGTTCATGATAGAAAAAATCCAGATTGGGTTTTAAAGGCAGCGTGGTCACGTTGAGTCCAGAATTAACAATGTGGGTTATGGGTGTTTTAATTGATTCTGTAGTTTGCAGTTCACTCAAACTGTTTCCTACCACTAAATTATTTGTTTGCGTTTTTATATTATAAAGCGCGATAAATTCATTGTTTCCAAGTGACGATCTAAGTAAATCGGCAAAGACTTTTTCTTTAATATAAAGTCCAAGATAATATTGACCGAGACGCTGCTGCAGTAAAAATACAGTCTCATTGTTTTGTAGTAAAATTGGCCCATAGAGCGCTAAGGATTCTTCAGCAGTGACAGCTAACTCTGTATTTTGGCTTAAGGTAGAACAAATTATTGAGGATTTTTCACTAATAAATGCGCCTAAAACATTGGGGTTTTTTTTTGGAATCGATTTTAAAATAGGAAGTAAATCATTTTCACAGTCATTAAGTTCGCGCCCAAATAACGGTAATGAATAAATTTCATGGAGAAATGAATCAATCATAGCTGTAAAACGCAGATTGAGTTTTGAAGCGGCATGAAGTTGTAACTTATAACTGTCTAAATAATATTTAGACCACTGTTGCTGAAGAACTATTAGCAGTATTAGCGCTGTTAATAAAATCCATAAAAAGGCAAGTGCTCGTTGAGCATTAGAATGATTTTTATGAGATTTTATTTTTTTAATTTTCATTTAGCCCATTCAATAGAGTGCCTTTATCGAGTTTAAGGTGATTTCAGCTAAATTCTCAATGGTTTGTTTATCTGTATTTAAAGGAGGCAGCCAGTAAAGTGTATTATTCAAGGGTCGAATGAGCGCGCCCCGTTTTAATGCCTCTTGATAAAATTGAAAGCCAATGCGAGGCTTACCATTATCTTCCAGATCGGCAGCAACCATTGCTCCCATAGTTCTAAGGTTCTGTAATTTTCCAGTTAATTTGGCAAGCTGTTGAAAACATTGTTGCATCAATAAACCTAATTGTGTCGCTTTTTGGTTAATATTCTCTTTTTCCATAACCTTGATGGTCGCTAAAGCAGCGCTAACAGCTAAGGCATTACCGCTGTAAGTATGCGAATGAAGAAAGGACTTGCCTTGATCATAATCATCATAAAATAATTCATAGATAGAATTGTCGATCAAAACACAGCTCAAAGGTATAGAGCCCGAAGTTAACCCTTTGGAAATGCAAACCAGGTCTGCATCTACTCCGGCGTGATGGCAGGCTAGCCATTCACCCGTTCTTCCCATGCCAGTCATGATTTCATCAGCAATCAAATAAATCTTATTTTCTTTTGCCCACAGAGCTAATTTTTTTAAAAAATCAGCACTATAGCAGCGCATGCCATTTGCCCCTTGAAGGATTGGCTCGACAATGACTGCGCAAGCATTTTCTTTAACTTCTTCCAATTGTTTTAAAATGGTTGGCCAATAAGCAGAGGAGTCAGCCCATAGAGGATCAGTTTTATCATTTACATAGGGTAAATTATTAAGAAAATGACATTTAACACCATAATCTTGATAAGGCTCTTTAAACAAACCTAAATCACTAACCGATAAAGCGCCGAACGTTTCACCGTGGTAGGCATTTTTAAGGGCGATAAATTCTGTGCGGTTTGCTTGACCTTGCAGTTGATACGCATGCAAGGCGAGCTTCATTGCAATCTCCACAGCAGAGGAACCATCGGAGGCGAAGAAGACATGCTGTTTTTTGCTTAGTTCACTAAGCTTTACGCCCAGTTCTGCAAGCGCTGGATGTGTAGTATTTGCCCCGATTACATGTTCGAAAGAGGCTAATTGGGCGGTTATTGCAGCGAGAATATCAGGATGGCCATGCCCTAAGGATTTACACCACCAGCTGGAACCAGAATCAATTAATTGCCCTTGATCGGTATAAAGATATGAGCCTTTAGCATGATTAACTATTAGTGGAGGACAAATTTCAAAGTCTTTCATTTGCATACAAGGATGCCAAATATGCCTTAAATCCTTCTCAATGAGTTGCATAAGGTTAACCTAAGATTAAATTTTGGTTGACAAGATCGTGCCTGACTCTATCATGGTCAGCACGTAAAAAAAAAGGGGTTAAAAGTGAGTATTTCGAGTGAACGTTGGAGCTTGGGCGCAATAAAAGAAATTTATGAGCAACCTTTTAATACGCTTCTTGACTCAGCACATAAAATTCATAAAGAAAACCACGATCCCAATAGCCTGCAACTGGCTAAATTATTAAGCATAAAAACGGGTGCTTGTCCTGAGGATTGCGGCTATTGTTCTCAAAGCGGTCATCACAAAACCCGCGTTGAAAAAGAAAAATTAATGTCAGTCGACCAAGTTTTAGAAAAGGCAACTGAGGCTAAAGCCAGTGGGGCAAAACGTTTTTGTATGGGTGCGGCCTGGCGTTGTCCGCCGGCTAAAGTAATGCCTGAATTAAAAGAGATGATTGCTGGAGTTAAAGCCTTAGGCTTAGAAACGTGCATGACTCTCGGCATGCTTGCGCCCGAACAAGCTAAAGATTTAAAAGAAGCTGGCTTGGATTATTACAATCATAATATTGATACCTCTCCTTCTTATTACGACAAAGTAGTCACCACGCGCAAATTTAGCGAACGTCTGGAAACAATTGAAAATGTCCGCCAAGCTGGAATTAATGTTTGTTGTGGTGGGATTTTAGGTTTGGGAGAAACACGCGATGACCGAATTGAATTTTTATACACTTTAGCCAATATGAGTTCGCCACCGGAATCAGTCCCCATTAACCGTCTGATTCCAGTTGCTGGAACTCCTTTGGCTAATGCAAAACAAGTTGAAGGCATTGAGTTAGTCCGGACAATTGCTACAGCACGAATTACGATGCCAGGCTCGGCCATCCGGTTAACAGCAGGGCGTACAGAAATGAGCGAAGAATTACAAGCTCTATGTTATTTCGCGGGGGCAAATTCAGTTTTTATCGGTACAAAATTATTAACTGAGGCTAACCCTGAACAGGATAAAGATAAATCACTTTTTGATAAGCTTGGTTTAAAGGCTTTTGCTGAAGCATGATTTCTGCGGCTCTCAGTGAATATCTGAATGAACTAAAAGACCAGGGCTTAACTCGTAAGCGTCTTTCAGTGAATGAAAATGGGGCTGATGAGCGAGTTAATTTTAGTTCCAGTGATTATTTATCATTGACCCAGGATCCTCGAATTAAAAAAGCCTTTCAAAAAGGCTTTAACAATTATTCAACGGGTTCTGGTGGGTCAATGGTAATTTGTGGTTATCATGAAAGCCACCGTACTTTGGAGCGAGCCTTTGCTGAGGCATTAAAAGCTGATGATGCACTCTTATTTAGCTCGGGTTATACAGCAAATCTAGGCATTATCGCTTTATTAGCACAGTTCAATGCACAAATAATTATCGACAAAGCAGCTCATGCTTCATTTTATGATGGTTTACGGATGAGCGGCTGTGACTTTAATCGTTATTTACCTAATAATTTGTCAAGCTTAGCTAAAATTTTGCCTACCAGAGCAACCAATCCTGTTGTTATCTCCGAAAGTGTTTTTTCAATGAGTGGCCAAGCGACTGAATTGAGCCAGCTCTCTAAAATCTGTGCTAACTTTGATGCTGATTGTATAATTGACGAGGCTCATGCCTTTGGCGTTTTTGGACCGCAGGGTCTAGGAGGGGTGGTACAACATGGGTTGAACCAAGATCAAATCCCCTTACGAATAGTTCCCTTGGGAAAAGCCTTTGCTTTTCAAGGGGCCATGGTTGTCGGTAAGAGTGATTGGATAGAGGGTTTGTTGCAATTAGCACGCTCGCATCGCTATTCGACAGCAGTAAGCCCTGCATTGGCCTATGGTTTAACGGAAACTTTGTCGATTATTAGGGCCGCCGATGATAGACGGCAAAAATTGTATGATTTAATAATTTATTTTCAGAGTCTGCAAAAAATTTCATCTTTAACATGGCGTGACTCTTCAACCCCTATTCAACAACTCCAATTAGGTTGCCCAATTCAAGCTTTGGAATGTAGCTCTTATCTAAGTTCTAAAGGAATTTTTTGCCAGGCTATGCGCGCGCCAACGGTATCTAAAAAAGAAACGGGTTTAAGAGTTCTCTTGAATTATCATCATTCGCAGGAAGATATTGATAGGCTTTTTTCTCTTTTACACCAATTTTTCAATAAGGAGTGAATTATGACCTTGCATATTGAAAAAAGAGGAAAAGGGAACGCTTTGGTCTTTTTTCATGGCTGGGGATTTGATAATCAAATTTGGTTGAAACTTGCATTAGCTATGGAAGATAGCTTCACCCTTTATTTGGTTGATTTACCCGGCTTTGGCTTAAGCTCAATGATGGAATGGAACTCTTTTAAACAAGAATTATTACAACATTTACCTGAACATTTTGCGATTATTGGTTGGTCTATGGGAGGTCTTTTTGCAATGCGTTTGGCTCTGGAAGAGACAACTCGAAGCACTCATTTAATTTCAGTATGTTCATCGCCGCGCTTTATTAGAGAAAAGTCTTGGCCGGGCATAGATAAAATTGTGCTTGATGATTTTTATCAAAACTTAGCCAAGAACTCAGATCTTACCCTTGCACAATTTGTTCGTTTACAAATGGGCGATGAATTTTTTTATCCTGATAAGCCACTCAAACCTTCCTCAGATAGTTTGAAATATGGTCTGGACATTTTGGCAAATTGGGATTTAAGAGAAGCTTTGCATAATTTTTCTAAACCTGCTTGTTTTATTTTTGGACGGCTTGATATGATTACGCCAAGGTCAACCGGAGCTGCGATGCAAAAAATTTATCCAAAATTTAGTTATCAAATTTTTGAGAAAGCGGCGCATATGCCCTTTTTATCACACCAGCAGGAATTCATTGCCTGCTTGGAGCAGGTACTAAAATGAAAATATTCATTACTGGAACTGATACCGATTGTGGTAAAACCTATGTAACTTGCCAATTACTTAATCATTTTAAAGCTCAAAAAAAAACAAGCTTTGCCTTAAAACCAATTGCAAGTGGTTGTAAAGAAATTAACGGTCTATTGCAAAATGACGATGTTGAATTGTTAAAATTGCATAATAGCTCTGGTCTTCCTATCAATGGCTGGCAATTTGCAGCTCCTATTTCTCCTCATCTTGCAGCTAAGGCTGATAATCAACAATTGTCGGCGGTGAACATTGCAAATTTCTGTTTAGCAAATCGTTTTTCGCCTTTTGATATTGTGCTTGTAGAAGGTGCTGGAGGCTTAATGGTTCCCTTTAACGACGAGGAAACCTGGATAGATTTTTTAAAGTTAACTGATTTCCCGGTTATCGTGGTCGTGGGTATGCGTCTTGGTTGTATCAATCATGCCTTATTAACTGACGCAGTTTTAAAAATGAATAAAATTAAAACACTGGGATGGATCGCAAATTGTCTAGCTAAGGACATGCTAGCTTTGGATGAGAATATCGCTACTTTGCGTTCAAAAATGCAAATGCCTTTGCTTGCTGTTTTACCTTATCAAGGGAAATTTACTGAGGCATTGAATTTAGAAGAGTTCTTCGAGGCGATTTAATTTTATTGCGAAGTTTCTTCTTTGAGTTGAACCCTTACTCAAACAATCAATATCTTAAAAATTCTAGATAAAACTGTCAATCGTGTTTAATCCATTGTTCACAGCGCCTATTTTCGATATAATTGGCATTTTTTCTCAGAAAGTATGTCACCAGAATACATCGACTAATCTCAGCGCTTTATGAGATCCATCTTTAATTTGAGAGTGACGAATAACTTCTAAACTTAAATGCAGTATGGAGATATTGATGCCGATTTATGAATACGAATGCAAAAGTTGTCATCATCAGTTTGACCTCATGCAAAAAATTAACGAGCCAGCGGTTAAACAATGCCCGTTATGTTTGGAAGAGACAGCAGTGCGTCTAATCTCGGCAGCCGGTTTTCAATTAAAAGGTAATGGCTGGTATGCAACTGACTTCAAAAATAACACTAAGCCCGAGTCTAAAAAAGACAAGACAGAAACTCCTTCTGAGACAAAGGCCAGTGGTGATAACAAACCCAGTACACCACCCCCGCCAACTCCAGCAAAGAAGGGTGAAAAAGAGTGAAATCTTTTCGTAGCTATCTCATTACCGGGCTAATTGTTTGGTTACCAATCCTGGCAACCTTTGTGGTACTTCATTTTATCATTGATCTTCTGGATGGAACGATCGCTTTATTACCCCATGCTTATCAACCCCAACAGCTAGTGGGTATGCGCATACCCGGTTTAGGTGTCATTATTTCCTTAGTTTTATTACTTATAACTGGGGTTTTAGCGACTAATTTTTTCGGCCAACGCTTGATGGGCTGGGGAGAGGCTGTTTTAGCGCGAATTCCCCTGGTGCGTTCAATTTATAATGCATCAAAGCAAGTTATACAAGCAGTCTTTGCAACTAACTCTCAAGCATTCCGAAAGGTTTTGCTTATTGAATACCCACGTAAGGGTTTGTGGTCTATTGTTTTCCAAACAGGGGTTGCATCTGCCGAAATAATCACTAAAACAGGTGAAGAAATGCTTTCAGTTTTTGTGCCTACCACACCTAATCCCACTTCGGGTTTCCTGATGATGATTCCTAAAAATGAAGCAATTGAGTTAACAATGTCAATTGAGGACGCATTAAAATTTATTATCTCCTTAGGGGTGATGCAATCAGCACCTCATGTGCAGATAGAGCTGACATAATTAAACAGGCGGTTTTATGAGATCAAATTATTGTACAGATATAGATGAAACGATGATTGACCAGTCTATATCTATTTGCGGCTGGGTGCATAATCGCCGTGATCATGGTGGTGTCATTTTCCTCGATCTTCGTGATCGTTCTGGTTTAGTGCAGGTCGTTTATGAGCCTGAACAGACTGACCTTTTTAGTCTTGCTGAAAAACTTCGCCATGAATACGTAATACGTATTGAAGGTCTGGTAAGAGCCCGTCCAGCTGGTATGATTAATAATAAAATGGCAACGGGTCGAATTGAAATTTTAGGCAAAAGCCTTGAAATTTTAAATGCAGCTCAAACTCCACCTTTTTTGCCCGATGAGCACCAACTAGTCAACGAAGATTTACGTTATCGCTATCGCTATCTGGATTTAAGACGCGAAGATATGCAAAATAATTTAATTCTTCGCCATAATCTAACTCGCTGTATCCGAGATTATCTTAACGCGCAAAATTTTATTGATATTGAAACGCCAATGCTGACTAAAGCAACCCCTGAGGGTGCTCGTGATTACTTAGTACCATCACGTGTTCATCCCGGTCAGTTTTATGCCTTACCCCAATCACCCCAATTATTTAAGCAAATATTAATGATGTCTGGTTTTGATAAATATTATCAAATCGTGCGATGTTTTCGCGATGAGGATTTACGAGCAGATAGACAGCCGGAATTTACGCAGCTTGATATGGAAATGTCTTTTATTGATGAAGCGAGTATTCAGAATATCATTGAAGGTTTGTTGCAAAAGATATTCCGCGAAATTTTAGCAGTTGAATTACCGCAAACACTGCCACGGATGACCTATAGCGAAGCTATGCGACGCTTTGGCTCTGATAAGCCTGATCTACGCATTCCCTTGGAATTAGTCGATATAGCTGATCTGGTTAAAGGGTCTGAATTTAACGTATTTGCCTTGGCAGCCGAAAACCCTGAAGGTCGGGTTGTGGCTTTAAAATTAGCAGAGGGTTGTGCGTTAAGCCGAAAAGAGCTGGATGACTACGCTAATTTTGTAGGTATTTATGGTGCAAAAGGTCTTGCGTATATTAAGGTTAATGATAGAACAAAAGGAATTGAAGGTTTGCAATCACCCATACTTAAATTCATCAAGGAAGAAAGTATTAACGCTATACTTGAGCGCGTGGATGCGAAAACGGGTGATGTTATATTCTTTGGAGCAGGCCATGAGAAGATAGTCAACGAATCCATGGGCGCTTTGAGAGTAAAATTAGGACATGATAGAAAATTAGTAGAGCCGGGTTGGCGTTTACTGTGGGTAATTGATTGGCCCATGTTTGAAAAAGACGTCAAAACGAATCAATTGTTTGCTATGCATCATCCTTTTACCGCACCTCAGCAAGCTGCGATTGATGCTTTAAAAGAAAACCCTACCAAAACGCTAGCCAGAGCTTATGATATAGTAATCAATGGATATGAAATTGGCGGCGGTTCAATTCGAATTCATCGTCCGGATTTACAACAAGCCGTGTTTGATTTACTAAATATCAATGAAGAGCAAGCCAATGAAAAATTTGGCTTTCTACTAGAAGCTTTACAATTTGGATGTCCACCGCATGGGGGTATCGCACTAGGGCTGGATCGCTTGGCAATGTTGCTAACCAATTCAACTTCAATACGTGATGTCATTGCCTTTCCAAAAACGCAATCTGCAACCTGTTTGCTCACCAACGCGCCTACGGCCGTAGATAATACTCAACTTAATGAGTTAGGAATTCGTCTTGCACCAAAACCACAAATTACATAAGTTATATGGCGCCAATTCTAATTGGCGTTTAAGTCTAGTCTTCTTTATTACCTCGTTATTTCTGGCGATAAATCCCCTTTGGGCAAAATCGGAACCAAATGCCAGTAAATTAATTGAATATTTAGTGCAAGAAAAAAATAATTTGGCTCAAGCTTTAAATGAAGCAAAACTACTCTCAGCTCCAGGTAATTTGGAAGAGTACAGCAAACGCATGCAAGAGCAGCGAGCTATGTTGGTTTTAAATCAAGCAAAAATTGCAAGTTTCGAGAGTTTTTTAGTCAATCAAAAAAAACAGCAGCAAGATTTTAATCTTCGTTTAAAACGTCTGCAACAAAAACCTATCTTTGACGTGACACAAATCTCAGCCCAAGAACGAATCAGTCAGCTTAATACACTTAGTGAAATTAATAAAAAAACGATCGCATTAATTAATGAAAATTTGGTTTTATCTAACCAATTTCAAACTGCTTTAGTGATTCAGAATCAACAGTTGGATTTATGGAAAGCTAAAAACGAACTGGCAGTACAGCTTACTAAACTTCACAATCAGGATGACAAACTTCGAGATTCTTTAGATAAATTTTATGAAAACAGCATTAAATTACAGCAAGAAGCGAAAATAAATGATAGCTCCACGCATAATTTTAATCTTGAAGCGAAATTACTGTTAAATAATCAGCTAATAAATTTAACGCAGCTTCGTCTTGTTGAAATCGATTTGCAAAAAAAGCAAGTCAAGGCCGATTTTCTCTTGCAAAAAAGTCCTGATATTCGAACTTTACAAGCCGTTACGGAAACCTATAAAAATACGATTAATCAATTATCAGATCTTGAACAATCTTTAAAAAAAATGTCGTCCTTATTAAGTGGTTCGCGTTTGCAGTTAACCGATGTAAATTTAAAACAGCAATTTGCTTCCTTACTTTCGATTGTTAAATCGAGAATGGTTGAAATTACTATTCAAGAACAAACTTTACAGGAAGATTTAGAAAATCATGAATTGGAATTAAAAAAACAATTGTCTGTAAGACAAAGTTTATCAGAATTTCGGTTAGATAGCTGGCCAACTATTATTGAACAAACCTATGGAATTCCCGGTCAGCTCTATAATTATGCCAAGGCGCTAGTATTTAAGGTCAAGGAAAATTATCTTTGGCAAGATTTATTTCCTGCCGTGATGATGTGGTTGACACTTGGTTTTACAGTTCTTTTTTCTTTTGGTTTACACAAGGTCTTGAAAGGTTTAACTCGTGATAAGGAACGTTCGCGTTTATCTGGCCATTTATATGATGGCGCCTTAACTTTAATTTGCCGGAATTTACCCCATTTGACGGTTGCCACTTTAGTAATTCTCTCTCTTTATTTAAATCATGTGCCCTTTGCAAATTATCAACTTCTCTTAAATTTGATGGTGGTTTGGCTTACCTTTCGTCTTTTGATTTTAACCGCAAGCTTAGCCTTGCTTGAGAGAGTTAGTGATTCTTCAGGCTATGACGTTTCTTTATTCTATCGACTTAAATGGCTTTTTTTAGTAGGCGGTTGGACTACGGCTTTGATGGTGATATCCAATGAATTACCGTTGTCTTCTCTTTTACAGGATATTTTCAGCCGTTTATTTATGCTATTTCTTGTTTCAGTCTCTATGGTTTTATGGCGTTCACGCGAAGTTATCTCCCATTTGATTAATCCGATTTTAGTCACCAAAAAACGCTATCTACGCAATGCAATAATTCTTCTGGTTGTTCTAATCCCTCTCACTTTATTTACTACAGCCATCATTGGCTTGATTGGCTATATCAATCTAGCTTGGACTATGAGTCGTTATCAAGCACAAATTCTTATAATCATTACTGCCTATGTTTTAATACGCGGAATGATTTTTGATGCACTCGAACTCTTCTCAGAATGGCTTATCTCCGCAACAGCCAATGGTTGGCTCTGGATTGAGATTTTTTTAAAACCCTTGGACAAAATCTGCCGTGTCTTATTGTTCCTTGGTAGTATTATTGTTTTATTCCAACTCTTTGGCTGGAACTCAGATGCAGTGATGCTCGATCGAATGCAAGAATATGCAGAATATCCTTTGGTTAATATGTCAGGTATTCATATCACAGCGATTTCCATGATTGAATTTTTTATTTTGTCTTCTGTCTTTATATGGATTTCAAAATGGACTCGTGAGTTTTGTTATCGAAGACTTTACCGTGACGCCAGGGATGCCGGTGTAAGAAATAGTCTATCGGTATTTACGCAATACGCAGTAATTTTGATTGGTGGTTTTATTGCTCTGAGAGCCTTAGGTCTTGATTTTAGCGGCCTTTCAATGGTTATCGGCGGTCTTGCTGTCGGTATGGGTTTTGGACTACGTGACTTTGCTTCCAATATAGTGGGAGGTCTTATGTTATTGATTGAACGTCCAGTCCGCGAAGGGGATTTGATTACCATAGGCGCTCATGAAGGGCGCGTGGCTCATATTGGTATTCGTTCCATGCGTGTATCTTCCTGGGATAATATGGAAGTATTAATTCCCAATGCAGAAACCTTAAATAAACCTTTTACCAATTGGACTCATCAAGACTCGATTGTTAGAACCGTTGTACCTATCAAGGTGAGTCGTGCTGATGATCCGGCAATGATTCAACAATTAATTTGTGATGTCTTGGCAACGACCGCAGAAATCGTTCCGGAGCCTCCAGCACAAGTATTTCTTAAGCAAATTGACGATGCTTTACTTGAATTTGAAGTACGCTATTTTATTAACGTACAACTATATACTCGTTTTGAAGTGCGCTCTAAAATTTTGTTCGCCATTATGGCGCAATTCAAAGCCGCTGGTGTGAGAGCTCCAATACCGCCAATCAGCATTGAATTGAAAGAAGGTGAGCATGATCCATTCACAGTCAAAAAGCCTATTACAGTCTGAAGACGAATTATTAGAACGTTGCTCCAGTATCGAAGGGCTTAGTTTTTCTCAACTTGCAGCTCTGTTAGAGCTTAGAATACCTGATAAAAAACAGCGACGAAAGGGCTGGACAGGTATGGCAATCGAACAAGCTTTAGGCACAACTGCTGGTAACAAGGCAATACCGGATTTTGCAAATCTGGGCATTGAACTGAAAACGTTGCCCTTAAACAATAACAAAAAACCTTCTGAATCAACCTTTGTCACTAGCATCCCTTTGTTAACTATTCATCAACAAAATTGGCAGTCTTCACAATGCTATGCCAAATTACAAAGAGTGCTTTGGTTGCCAATTGAAGGAGATATTACAATTCCCTTTGGTCATCGTCGCATTGGTCGTGGTTTTCTATGGTCACCTAATTCTAGCGAGACAGCTATTTTAGCGCAGGACTGGAATGAATTAATTTTGATGATTACTACCGGTCAACTTGGAGAAATAAATGCTACGATTGGCCAATATTTACAAATTAGACCCAAAGCGGCAAATGCCAAATCGCTGTGTTATGGATTTAACAGCGAAGGCAGAAAAGAGCTTACTCTCCCTCGTGGTTTTTATTTGCGTGCAAGCTTTACCGAGCAAATTGTAAATAGTTATTTATAAAAGAGTTGCTTGCAATCAAAGAAAATTTAATTAAAGATAAACAGGACTAATGGTTATTAATTTAAAGGAGTTGTTCATGAAAAGGATTATTTTTCTCGTATCAGTTTGCACATTTAGCTTAGCTCAAGCGGACCCCGTACAACTGACCGGTTCTACACCGCAACAAATCCAGCAACTAAGCAATCAGGTACAAGCGCAAATCAAACAACTCTTGATAGATCAGCAAGCTCAACTCGATAAACTTAACTCACAATTCCAAAATCAAATGAAACAAATGCAAAACCAGTTACAGGGACAAATCCAAAAACTCAGTTCTATTACACAGGGCCAAATCCAACAAGTTCAAACTACTTTGCAGCAACAGATTAAATTAGTGCATGAAGAAGTCATGCAAAATAAAAATTAACAAGGATACTTTGCACACATAATAGATTTATCAAAACTGCAGAGAATTTTGTTCGAAATTCTGAGGTTTATTTTCAGGATAACTCATTACTCGCTCTACCCGGATTAAGGCCTCTTGTAACACTTTATCTGTTTTACCCAAAGAGGCAATAGTTGCCTTAGAGACTATCGCTTTGTTAGCTTCAATAGCTGTTAGAATTGCCATCCTAGCTTCCTCTAACTGGCCGGCACTTAGATTAGTTTCTTTAGAATTCTTAATTAGAGTGAGGATAGAATTTTTAGCGTTCCGCACACAGCTCAATTTTTCATCATTTGATACGGTATCAAACAAGCGCCTAAGGGATGAGTGTTTATTGTTAATTAAATACAGCTCAAACATCTTATTAACTATTTGCAATTCATGTTTTGTTTTAGCTTGTACTGTATAGGAATTAACCTCATATCCTTCAATTGAGCGCATAGGCTTGGCTGAAAAAAAATGAGAAGAACCTACTTTATGGTAATCGGTATATTGGAACTGTGTTCCAGGGCTGTAAACAAATTCATTTTCATGTCTAAAAGAAGATAGGACACTCACTCTTCGCCCCAAAGTTTGTTTTGAAGATTCTTCATGAATCACATTAAAAACATTAATATTAGCAAATTGGGTTTGAAAGCTATTATCAGCACTTGTACTTAAAAAGCCTTTTTCAACTAAGGGACTTTTGTTTTGCAAGGATGTCAGTCTAGCTTTAAAAAAATTAACATTTGGGTTTATATGTTCTTTGCGATAATTTCTAACCGGTATAGAACTAGCATTTTTAGTTTTATCAATCATAGGTTTTGAAAGCCCATGCGTTGCAATTGCAGCAGATAATATTATTTCTGGGACTAGTATATTCAAACCTTCTGAATCGTGTTCTTGAGCCAATCTACCATTTGATCTTAAAAAATGTTGAATATGAGGATAGAAATAACCCGATAAATAAGTTGAAATAGCCAGTTTTTCTCCGTATTGAAGATGAGAAAATTCGCCATGAGGATCCATTTTTTTATAGTTATCAACCGTGGGCTCTACCTCATAACCATCAACTTTAATAAAGGGTTTATGAGGGGCAACATAATTAACAAAATTTGCGTATTTTGCTAATTGTTTTTCTGAAAAAGAAAGATGCTCAAAATCGGGCTTATGTAGCAAAATTTGACTGAGATTAAAATGATTATTATCGATAGAAATTTCCAGTTCATTGAAAGCATTGTATGAACATTTCATTTGTTCATAACCATTTAATAGATGATGCAGTAAATTTTCTAATTCGATTGATGCATGGTTTTTTTGTCTTGGCCCTTGAATCGGCTCCTGAGTTAATTTTTCATTAAGCATTGTTAAGAAAAAATAGTAACCCATTTTATCAGTGAATAGCTTATAGCCTTTTGGTTCTTGCCATTTGGCTAAAATAGTAGATTGTTTTAAATTTAGCTTTCCTTCTGCCTGATCATAAAAGTTGATGATTGATTTTAAAAAATCGCGTTGAGAATAAAGATTTATTAGGTAGCTAAAATCCCATAATTTTTTTTCAATATTTGCTTCAATACTTAAAATAGCTTGTTTGATATCTAAATAACCAAGAGGTAGCTTTTGGTCAACTAAAATTGTTTCTCTTAAATAATAATTAGAAAAATTTTCGCGAAGATGAACGTCGCATAGCGCTAAGCGAGTAGAAAATTGTTCTCTTGCAACGTGATTGGAGGTTTGGGATCCATCAATTTTTTTTACTATTTCCTTTAAAACATCTCTTAAATAGTAATTTTTATTTTGAAAATTTATTTGAATGTTTTGTTCGATGCAGGCTTCTAAATGTACACGATCATAAAACAAATGAATCACCTTACCATGAAGAAGAACTTCATCCGAAGAGATAAACTGATTGACAAAATCATCGAGACTAGAGTTTTCAATTAATAAAATGGTATTGTTTGAACCAATCTTATGTTTTATCCCTAATAACTGGCAACTTATACTAAAACCATACAAGCTTTGTGAGCGTATTTCATCAGCAGAATAGCCGGGAACATAGAGTAAACTCTTTTCTTTTTTATCTTCCTTTATTTTGCTTATTGTATTGTTAATTGATTCAAACATTTCGGTAAGAGTACGAGTTTCCTGCGTTCTATCCTCTTCTTTTTCTATATTAAATTGTGTAGCTACCCTTTTTATATTTTCAATTATTTTTTCTGTATTTTTTAAAAAATTATCCTTTTGTTGAAGATAGTTTTCTTTGCCATAGAGGCTTTCATTGTTAGGCATTGATTCAATAGTTTCTAACCCTTCATTAAAGCCATAAAATAAAACTGCAGCCAAAGAACTAAGCCCTGAACTGTTTCTGCGGATCGCGATGGGTGAATTAAAGTTAAGTGTGGCTG
The DNA here is from genome assembly GCA_013697725.1 of Tatlockia sp. Classification (GTDB taxonomy): domain Bacteria; phylum Pseudomonadota; class Gammaproteobacteria; order Legionellales; family Legionellaceae; genus Tatlockia. The sequence goes on along the minus strand of JACCWI010000024.1, from coordinate 38,123 downwards.
TCTTTGCATGAATTAAAAATATAGCGCTTATAGTTTCAGGGGTAAGTAACTGAGCTATGCGTGCATCAAGTAAAATTTTACGATTTAAAGCGGCGTTTCCATAAAAACGTTGATCATAATAGTCACTATTACAAATTAGTTGGATAGACCTCAAATTGTCCTCAACATCAGGGCTTAATTCTAGTTCACTCTCGTCAAAAGCAAAATGTACCCTTAATTTACTTAAGATCTTTGCGATTGAACGATCCATTATTCCTCCCACATTGAAGAAAATAATATTTGATAGGCCTAGATTAAGTATATCGGAAGATTATTAATGTAATCTTAAGTGTTCTCGGTTAATAAGTTGATTTTTTACTGGCAAAATTTCAACTCATTATCCTTCCCAAGGTACATTTATGGGAGCAAAATGATTAATAATAAACAAATATGATCAAAATTATACTATAATAATTCTATGTTTCTAAATTTGAAAGTATTTCTATCTTTGCGAGCCAATGGTTCTAAAGAGCAGAGATAAGATATATATTGAAGTACTGAATAATTTCCTTTATTTTCAGATAATGGCCCTCGGGAACGATAATATAGTTAATCTGAATAAAACAGTTTAGCTAGACTATTAAGAACTAAATTTTCCTAGGTTGATCTCTAACCCTGAACCATTCTTAGCCATTAAATTATAAGTTTTAATTACTGGGGAGTGGCTAAATTAGGGTTTTTCTTTTTTATAGTAATCATGCAGGAGTAGGTTATGTCTCATACTCTATTAAAAACAAGTTTCGCGGGTGCAGCTTTAGCTTTGTTTTTAGGTTTTTCTTCATCTGCAGTAGCTGCAATTGCCTGCCCCGCAGGATATATCTTAACACCTACTGATAGTACTACCATTCGCTGCGTTGGTGTTCCACCGATTGCAGTGAAAAGTTGCTCAGGATGCAAAAAAGACACCAGTCTAAAAACTTTTTGCTGGAAAGAGCTAAGCGGAGTTTATAATCCGAATCTCCCCAACTGTGGCTTAGTCGGCTGGCCCGCCCAACAAGGCGGTGTTTAATTTGTGTTGGTTGAGTAAGTAATTTATACAAACTTAAATTAAATTTTAATCCAGCCTTCCAGAACGAGAAATCTGCGAAGCCGTTGCTTGAGCTGTCGGCATAATTGTCATCTCTGCAATATCGACATGTGCTGGCCGTGTTAAACAATAGCAAATTGCATCTGCAATATCTTCAGCTAAAAGCGGATTAAAATCCTGATAAAAAGCTTTCGCTTTTTCTTTGTCATTCCAGCGAACTTCTGAAAATTCAGTTTCAACTGCACCTGGAGCAATTTCTGTCACTCGAATCGGACTACCATTCAAATCAATTCGCAGCGATTTTGTCAGTGCTCTCACAGCAAATTTAGTAGCACAATAGACATTACCGTTGGTATAACATTCCTGACCGGCAATGGAACCGATATTTACAATGTGGCCCATTTCACGTTCTAACATGCCTGGTAAAATAGCTCGAGTCACATAAAGCAATCCTTTAATATTGGTATCTATCATTTTATCCCAATTTTCAAGAGACCCTTGTTGAATCGGATCGCTAGAAAGGGCGAGGCCAGCATTATTAATGAGCACATCAATTCCTTGCCATTGCGAGGGTAATTTTTTCAAGCTGTCTCTAACTTGGGATTTGTTTTTTACATCAAGCAGGAGAGGCAAGCAATCAGTGCCATGCGCCTTAGCCAGTTCTTTCGCAAGGTGTTCCAAGCGTTCCTGTCGTCGAGCGCAAAGAATTAATCGTGCACCCTTTTTAGCTAAAAGCCTTGCACAGGCGAGTCCTATGCCACTGGATGCACCGGTTATGAGAATGGTTTTATTGTTTAACTCAGTCATTATCTAATCCAATTTAATTTAAGGGGAAAGCAGTTGTTTTGACCAAACCTTATTCTGCCATTGATATTCACAGACATCAGATAGTTCATCCAAACGATAAGCATAAAAAACGAAACGTTGAGGTATTATGCGAAAACCACAATAAAAAGGATTAAGCGGCAGTTTTTGATTGAGATATTTTTGCTCAATAGCTTCTTTGCTAGCTTCAATTTCTTGCTTGGATAAAATAGGCTGCATTGAAGTGGGGGCATAGGCTGCAAATCGCAGCTGGGCTGAATGGGGATAAGCATGCCAATAATTTTCGTTTTCTAAATCCGTTAAAGGCTCAGCAAAGCCTTCAATTATGACTTCACGTTGATTTAATTCAAACCAAAAAGTGAGTGATAGCTGCGGGTTTTCTTGGAGTTCGCAGACTTTTCGTGTTCCTTTCTGGGTGAAAAAAATTAAGTCTGTGGATCTAATTTCACGAATTGCGATGACGCGGCTATGGGGTAAAGCATTTAAAGTTGAAGTGGCTAGAACAGCGTGCTGGGGGTTTGGTGCGCCAGCATCTTTTTCTTCGATAAGCCATTGATTTAATAAGTTAAAAGGCATCCTAACTCAGATATAATTATTTGCTTTGATTATAGCAGTCTGTTTATAGGGCAACAATTTTATTATAAGTCTTATCAAAAATGGTTTCTAAAAGGTTTTTGAAATTGACAAAAGCTAAACTTAAATTAATTCAAGCCGACTCCAGAGAGTCGGCAAAGAAATATTTCTAAAATTTGCAGCACGAATCTGGGTTAAATTTATCTTCCTCTTCTTCAATTTTTTTGACGGAATCCGTCCTTCCCCATGCCCCGGTAAATATTGAATTGGAGCGATGTTCCGCGAATAAGGGCAGTGTTTTGGCGTGGTTTAAAAAATCATGCATCATGTTCTCAGACCCTTTCGTCTTCATTTCTGCAAATAAGGTCGTAAGGGCTATCTTTCTTAATTGTCCTAAAGTGTCTTGCCAGGAATCGGTATTTTTAATGCCAAAAAAGCTATCTCTGTTAGGATTTCTGGGGTCATTTAAACCCTCTACGGTCTTCAAGACCTTGTATAATTGATTAAGTTCTAACACGGAAAAATGATTCTCCTTAATCATTTTAAGTAAAATCTGTTGTTTTAGGGATTTTGTAGGATAACTATCAATAACCTGAATAACTTTAAAAAGTTTAAAAATGGTCTCGAATTCTTTTGAAAAGGGAATTATACCCTTATAGATTCCACTAGGTTCTTCTGCTGTTGCAAAGTCTATAAACCCAATATTTTCTAAAAATTGGCTAAACGTTTTATCTGCATTTTGCTCTGAAAATACGAAAGCAAATTTTCCACTATCGTGTTGGAATAGCTCTGGCCTTTCTTTAAGTTTTAGATAGCGCTGGATAGTGGTTAGTAAAGCTTCCTTATCCGAATTAAAGTTGAATTTAACAAAAGCATGGGTGGAATCATTTCTAATGTTTTCATATGATCTCACTTCCAGTTTGGATAGAGTGTTTATCTGTCGGTTTGTTAAATAAATAGTCTGATAATGTCCATCAGTTTGTACCGTTTTAGGACGGCCATTTTTACCTTTAATATCAATATCGAATAAATATTGGCTAAAATGCTTTGCTGATTCGATATTCTTGAAAGAAATTTTATAGTTCAAATTTTCATGGAGGGTTATGTGGGGTAATTCTTTAGACTTTATCTGCCTCATAATTTGCTGTGCTAAATTTTTAAAATCTTGGGATTCCCTAGATTTTGCTATATCAGTTGAGACAACATGTTGTGGATTTAAGGCCTGATTTTTCTTTTTCCTTCGTTCTGAAATTTCAATTTTAAATTTTTCAACTAGTGGTTTGTTAAACTCTGAATGCAGAAAAATTAAATCAGATTGTTGAGCGATTTGTTCCTCAAGTGTTTGTTTATCCTTACGGTGGTATTGTCCACCGATGGTCCTATCGCTGCCTGGATTTAATAAAACTAATTCTCCTTTTTCTATGCACTCTTTGTGGGCATAGACCAATATGTCTTCATGAATGATAGGCCGTATAAATTGGTTATCAGGGGCATAACTTTGAAGTTTTTGTTGGGTTTCTAAAGCAAATTTATCTTTCCCCCATACTACCCAATCTATAACAATTTTATGCTTCAATGCTGCTGTGGCAAAAGCTTTATACATGGCTTCTCTTGCTAAGGCCTTTGAAGAATTATCCAGTTTATCAATATAAACGCCAACTCCAAAGGCTGGCATAATTAATCGAGTTTTACCGCTTTCTTGTACCGTATTGACAATAAAATCAGCAAGTTTAATGCATTCTGCTCTGTAGACATCAATTTTTATTTGTCGATTTTTATCGCCACCTGTTGAAAAATTATTTAAGTCAACTGGAGAACTACCAGCCAGATTAGGAGCACAGGTCGTAATTAAATGAATCTCGGTAGGATGAGAGTCTATGTAAAAATCAACTGGACCAGAGATTAATCTATAACTTGATAGATACCTGAAGGGGGCTAATTCCGGTGCTAAAATTAATTCCTGATCTGAATACTTATGCCATAATGGTCTATAACCGATTCTTGTTGTGTCTAACTCTTTACCGGATTCAATCTCTAAAAATTCGTCTAGAAAAAAGATGGATTGTCTTTTTTGAAGTTGATGAATTCTATTTAAACGTTGCCTATCAGAATCTTTAATCTCTTTTCTAATATAACAATCTATAAACTCCATTTGTTTTTCAAAGGATAATTTATCTCTCATGTAAACTCCGGTTAGCGATTATTTTGTCGTTATTTTTTATAAGCTAGAACCCACACTAGGATTTGGGTCTTCTTGTGTAGAAAAATCAGGAAAACAGCTAGAGACAAGCTCAAAAAACCAGGTTGCTATTTGCTTTAAAACTTGTAGAAATAACAATGTTTTGACCAAAATTAAAGGATCTTCGTATGCGACGCATAAAGCGATTTGGGCACCCCGTGCAATAGAATCACTAGTTTCATTTTTGCTAAGGTCTTCGAGCTCATTTTTTAATTCGATTTTTAATTCGATAAGACTCAAAGTGGCATTATTTGCCCGAACATTAGTGTATCGATTTGCAATTTCAATAAACTTCGCTCTGGAATTTTGCTCCTGAAAGCTTGGTTCTTTTCCTAGACTACCGGAAAAAATTAGGCCCCCGAGAGGCAGCTTATTACCATTTATTTCTTTAAACTCTCCAAATTGTGCAAATACAGTGCATACAACGTCATTAATCAGGTTTAATTTCTTTTCATTGCTTTCATTATCTTCTCGTTGCATTGCAATTATTTTTGATTGATTGGTGATTAAATCCACAAAATCTTTACATTTATTTGCGAGTTCTGATTGAGATGCGGGAAAAAATCCTTTAGCTTCGGATTTATTAATTCGATTGGAGGCTGAATAAGTTTTTTCTACGATCTGGGATAACTCTTCTACCGAGGGGTGCCTAATCAATTTAATCTCTTGCAGCATACGGTTTTTTAACTTGATTTGTTCAGGATGCCTATCTTTAATTTGGGAACAAGATTCATTAAATCCTTTTATCTGGTTTTGAATTAGCTGATTCTTTTCGGATAATTGGTGGACATATTCATTAATTTCTTGATCGTTGTAGTAATAAAGTTTAGGAGTTATTAATTGTTTTAATTCCTCAATCTGCTTTAACCTATCTTCACAATGGCTAATCCAGGCTCCAGGCTCCTTAAGAGCATCTTGAAAGTACTTTTTTAGTAATTCCAATTGAATTATTGGCGCTTGATGAGGATTGTTTATCATATTGACTTCAGCATCGGCTTCAATCAGGGTTTTTGCAGCTGATAGGTTACAATATCGAAGGGCATAACATAATGCTGTCATGCCTGAAGAACTGGTAGCGTCTATATCAAGATCAGGAATAGTTGATAAGAGAATCCGAGTATTGTTAATGCCATGGTTATCACATTCACTAACCGCCTTTTGCAGCAAGGTTCTTCCATTATAAATTGGCTTGTTAAAATCAATTCCCTGTTTCATCGCCTCCCGGAGAATTACGGTATAGGCTGGTCCGGCTCGAGAACACATTTCGTAACATTCTCTAGTAGAATGATCTAATAGAGTCATGCCAATTTCATCTTCTCTAAGAATTAATCCAGGATCAAGCTCCAGGCTTTTTTCTAAATTTTTAGTGGGTCCATTTAAAAGTTTATAAAAAAGATCCTGTTTAGCTTTCATTTTTCACCTGTAGGTTGTTCAAAATTTGATTCATAGTTGATTTCAAATATTGACTAATGCTTTGTTTAAAGATCTTAACATTTATTTATTAACTAATTATTAAGAGTAAGGCATTGACGGCTCACAGCCAGAGCGATTCCATCAAAGTTTAAAAAATTAATCAACTAATGTAGCCAAGGAGTACTGACTAGCCAATTTATTGAAATTAGCAAGACATCAAGTAGATACCTCGGATAGAAGAAACTTCAATAGAGAGACCTTCCCGGGATGGTTGCCTTAAAGCGGGTGAAAATAACTGAGATCAAGGTTAACTGCTTTGACGTTTAATAGATCAGCCCTGAATCAATACAAAAGGTGCGCCATTCCATGATACCCTTATCTTGATTATAAACATGCACAGTGGGGCAGGCTGTTCTTCCCATTGGTACCGCGAATCCAGCAGGGGATATGGAGTTAGTATTGCAGCTTACGCCGCAAGGATAGTCAATATCATAGAGACTTGCGCATGTACGATTATCTGTGGGATCGCAGCTACATTTACAGGCTACGGCATGTACCTCTGTAGAAACTACTAAAGCTAATATTAATGATAATATTTTCATTAGATTCCCTTTAAAAGGTTTTTGATTAACCTTGTTTAAAAATATAGCACACAACCCTAGGAAAATTTATTTTCAAATTGGTTGAAACGCTTTTCTAAATCCCATTGCAAGGCTGCTTTTTCATTGCTTTTAAGAAAGGCTAAGCACTGCTGGGTCGGTGTTTCTGTACCTAAAGGGTCATTTTGGCAGGCCTGCTGCGCTGTTTGGTAGTTTTTATCAAGCCATAATTTTTCGCCAGGCAAAAAAGAATAGCTTAAGGAGTTTCTGGCAAAGTTTTTTAAGGTGGCATAATTCAAGTTAAAGGCTTGGGCTGCTTGTTTGTATTCTTTACTCAAATTCGAACGATTTACCCCTTCATCATCAGTTGAAAGGGTGAGGGGCACGCCATAGTGCATATAGAGGGGGAGAGGGTGATTTTCGCCTTTAATCTGTAGAATTAAGGCATTGCTGCTAAGATTAATTTCAACCAAAATATCTTGATCAGCCATGGTTTTCAGCAGCTGAGCTGCGTTATCTTCCTGAGCTATATCAACACCGTGTCCAATACGCTGAGCTTTGGCTAAGTTAACGGCTTGATTAATATGGAATTTGACACCTTCTGAACCAGCCAAGGTTTTGGTTAATTCTCCTGCATGCAAGCTATAAGGAACTTTGGGATAGATTTGATGCAAAAAAGCTATCATTTGCATATGCAGTGTATAATCTCGCATAGAGATAAGACCATCCTCAGCTTGAACCAGATTTAAACCTAAAACGCGATTATCCTGAGTTGCTATTTCAAAGCCGGCTAATAATTGTGCGAATACCATTTCGGGTGCTTGTTCGCGTAAGGCCTGGTAGAGATAGCGAAATTTAACCTCGCAACCTGTTTTAGGTTGATTAGAGTCACAAAGAAGTAAGGTTTTAACTGTTTTATCATTTTGATCGAGTTGCTTGCTCATTTGCTTGATGATTTTTTCGAAACCATGCGCAAAAAGTTTAGAGCGCATTTTATTAAAATCAGCATCCCAGCCTAATCTTTTAGCTAGTTTACCGGAGGCATTATTATCCACTGTAGCCATAATTTCCAGGTAGGATTCATTATGTCGTCCAGCTCTGCTGATGATTTCCGCTAACATTTCGCCTTGATGAAGATTGCTTATTGCAGAAAATTTACCAAAAACGGCAAAAAAATGATCATGTCCAGATTCGTTTTTTGCATTGAAATTTCGCATAGACCAAGCTTTAATTAATTTATCGTGCAATTCCTTTTTAGTAAGTAATTTTGCATCAAGAAGGCTTTGCTTATCACAGTCAGTTTTGGTAAATACCGCATAGGTTTTGGTATTAAGACAAAGATGGTCATTTTCTGCGTAGCGGATCATTTTTTCGGCATAGCTGGCTCCCGATAGATGATTGTGCAAATCCCCGCCTTTGGGCATTGTTTTTAAGAGTGTATATAATTCCTCAGGCTTAGTTTTAATGGATTCAAAATAGCGCTGGGTTTTGATTTCTTCAGGAGTTAAAGCAAAAACGAATGTTGCGATTAGCCAGGCACTGCAAAGGCAAAGAAATTTTTTAATCATTAGGCACCTTTTCCATAAATATTTTAGTCTTCACTTTCAATTTTTTTCCGCAAACGTTTTTGTTGACCATGCTTTGCTTTTTCATCCAAGGTTTTAAGTTTTGAACGTCGAGTTCGTCTTTTTTTTTGACGCTTTATTTTTTCAACTTGCTGTTGTTCCTTCGATTTTTCATCGCACTGTATCGAATGTAATTTTTCACAAAGCCGCATTCTTGCAAAGTACCGATTATCTGCCCGGCTTCGACTTTCCTGACATTTTATTTCAATACCAGAGGGTAGATGATGCAAATAAACAGTGGATGCTGTTTTGTGTAATTTCTGACCGCCTTTGCCACTGCCAACGATAAATTTTTCAAGGATATCAGTTTCCAGTAGTGACAGACTCGTCATCCAAGCGGCAAGTTTAGCCGTTTTCTCTTTATTAATCATGGGAGACAAGATTCAAATAAGCTTGCCTCTGAGCTACTATTTTATAGCGTTGATTTTCGGCGATAACAATTCTTAACTTAGTTGTTAAACTGCAGCTGAAATAATCAAAATATGGAACTTTGTTTCTTTGCATATACTCTGCCTGTTAAAGCTGATCAAGTTATGAGATATTACCAATCTATTTGTCTTATAAAGGTGCACATCGTATCATGTTTTACATTCCTGAACAACAAAATAGGTCATTTAAAACCATGCTCAATTACAAATTAAAAGGTTTAGCTAAGTTATTACCTTTGGTTTTTTCTTCGTATTCCAATTCAAAAAATATGCTTATTTTATTTTTGCTTTCAGAGCTTGTTGCTTGATCTTCTGAGCTAATAAGCTCCGATCTGGGTTTTTTATTTTGTCCTTTAGCACGATAGTGCTTTTTCGGCTTGCTTAGATCTAGATCAGGGTTTTCAATTCCTGTTTCACGACGAGTTAAGCTAACTGAGTCGGCTTGAGTGATCAGTATTTCCGGCATTTCAATTTTTGTAAGATTGGTGTTTAAGGTTTTTTTTACCTCAGGCGATAATTTTCTTGCAGCTAGTCTCGGTTTGGAACCGTCAGAGCTTGAGTAGCTAAAAAATGAATCTCTATTAGTTTTCGAGCTAGCACTCCTTCCCCCGGGCGATGATTCATTAGAAGAGCTTGGCTGTTTTTGTTTAATATCAATGGGTGAGGAGGAGTTTATATTGGAGCCGACGGAATCTACCATTAAAAAATCTTTCTCTGAGGAGTTAACCGAATGAATTTCCTTTAAAGATAAAATAGAAGAGGGTGATTTAGATTCTTGGGAATTGGGGTTTTCCAGGCTTGTTACAATGAGTACTTCATTTAAATAATCGATGGTAGCTCTTATTTCATTTTTATAAATTTCTGTAGCATCAGGTAGAAGTTTAGAATAAATATTTTCTCTTACCTTCAATAGGTCTGCCAGTTTCTCATTTTGAGTTTTCTCTTCTTGTAAGTTGTTAGATATCTGCAGTCTCACATCAAATTTCAACAGCTTTTCGCAACTCTCTCTAAACTCATCAATGGACGGAGTAGCGCAGATCTTGGTAATCGCGTTGTAACGTTGCTTAAGTTCCTCATTCCATAGGGCTTCTTTATGATATTTCTTAATGATTAAGGTAGAAATTTTGTAGGTAAATGCACCGGCGATCATATTAAAAAATTTATCACCCTCTTTAATTTCAATTTTTTTTGCAAATTTCTCCCAGGCAGATGACTCATAAATCGGTGAAAAAAGAAAATGTATTAGATTATAGCTATTTCTAAAAAATTCACTGATACCTTCTTTTTCATCAATACCATTAAAATGCGCTTTAAATTCCTCGACTAAATCCAGGGGAGAATGCTTTGTGAAATTTTGCAACTCTTCCAGGTTCTCTATTAGAGCTAAGCTTAGCTGATTAGGATCACGCGGAAATAAATTATGAATTTTGGGGAGAAATTTTTTATCAAAATAAAGCTCTATAAGTTCTGAATAAGGATTGAGGTAAAAAATCCGATTATCATCATATAAAATATAGACAGACTTTGTTTTTGACAAAGCCTTAATTGAGAGACTTGGGCCATTTTTTTGCGCGCTCATTTTTATCATAAAAAAAGCACTCAAATTCTGGTCAAATTCTTTAATTTCATTATTAAACAATAAACGTGAACTGGCTTCTTTAAAATATTTTTTTACTTTAGTTTCTCTAAAAGAGGCTTTTAATGAGGTAACTATTAGGTTAGCGTTTTCAAAAATCCAGCTTTGAATCGGATGAGCAAAGATATAAGATTTTGGGTATTCAATTTTTCCTCGCATAAATCAGGTCCTATCTAACTAATTGCTAAATCAGGGAATAAAAATTCTCCTGATAAATTATGAATAATTTGAGGTTTTGAGAATACCGTTCCCTTAGGCCATGAGTCAATCTCAGATTAAAGCGATGTTAAAATTGAAATTCTAATATTTGAGTTCGGTCATCGAGCAAAGAAATATATTTTTTTTGCATAACAGGAGATAGGAAACTATAGCTTAATAATTTTTTCCATAAAGGGATGGCTAGTTGAATTTCCAATAGTACTTTGTTAATGATTTTTTGATTTAAATCCAAGCGCTCAACTGCGAAATAATCGATTAAATCTTTTCGTCTTAAATTATTTTTTTTACCATTCAAAGGCAGAGCCAATTCCTCCTTGCTATTAAGAGCAATGGTTGAATTGAGTAGGTCATACATAGGTGACAGTGAAATGATTTGATTTTTTGTGATTAAGAAAAAATTTTTTAAATGCATATCTTAATTACCAATCAAATAAGTATTAGATACTAGACAACAGAAGAAGCGAGTTCCTCGCTTAACTCTGCTGTAACCACTTCAAGTTCCTGAACTGCTAATTCAACAGACTCAATTCTTTGAAAGCGTTGTGATATTTTTTTAGCAGAAATATTAACCTCAGAAACATCTTGATGAGCTAAATCAATGTGCTTTGAAAGTTTGTCCATGCGCTTATCAAATCGTTGGAAATCATCGGCTAGATCATGCAAATGCTTTTGTATAATGTGGACTTGTTTACGAGTCGCATCATCTTTTAAAACAGCGCGTGCTGTAGTGAGTACAGCCATTAGAGTCGAAGGTGAAACTAGCCAGACCTTGAGCCGCTGGGCAAGACTGATAACCTCGGGATAGTTAGAATGGACTTCTGCAAAAATCGCCTCAGCCGGTATGAACATAATTGCGCCATCAGTAGTCTCGTTCGGAATTATATATTTTTCTGCGATATCTTTGATGTGTTTTTGTAAATCCTGACGGAACTGTTGTTGCAAAGGTTTTCTTTCATGAGAAACGGCATCAAGATTCATTAATCTTTGATAATTTTCTAAAGGGAATTTGGCATCGATAACAACATGGCCAGTTGGTTCAGGTAAAAATAAAATGCAGTCGGCTCTTTTTTGATTACTGAGTGTATGCTGCAAGCGATAGTGATTACTTGGCATCATATTCGCAATCAAGGAAGCTAACTGAACCTCACCAAAAGCGCCTCGTGCACGTTTATCCACTAAGACATCTTGTAGACTGACCACATGTGAGGATAACTCTGTAATTTTTTTCTGCGCCTCATCAATGATGGTTAAACGTTTCACCACATCGGTAAAGGTTGATGAGGTTTTTTCAAATCCTTCATTCAAACGACTATTCACTTGCTGTGTTAAATTGTGCAGATGGTTTCTTATTTCTTCAGTTAAAGACTGTAAATGCGAAGTTATAGCGCCTGTATGCTGTAAAAAGCTATGCGTCATTTGTTCACGTACATCAGTCATTTGTCCTTGGATAATCTCACTAATAAGCCGTTGATTGGTTAATTGTCCTTGGGTAATTTGTTCATGAATACTGAACTGACTTGCTTGATAGTCTTGCTGCAACTTTTGTTTTAACTCTTGAAACTGAGAACCCAAGGATTGTTCAAATTGCTCATAAGCGGCCTGCACTAAAAGACCTTGACGGCTCTGACGATAGATAATCAATAAAATTAAAATACTTTGCAGGGCAATTGCAAGCGCAACGCCCTCTAGAAGAGACAACTTAGAAATATGTTGAAGCATGTTTACCCTAGGTTAGATAGCGCAATAGGTTCATCGTAAATATAAACAGGTTTATGTTGGCCGTAATCTGTTAAACGAAGGTAACCTAAATAGTAAGGTTCTTTATAATCAGATTTAAGATTGGAGTCAAAAGAAAAATTAAAATTATTTAATCCTTCAGTTAACCAGGATGCTGTTTGCGCGGTCTGAATGGGATGCAGTTTTCCCTGAGCATCAGTACCGAAAAGAACGGCTTGCAAAGCATAGCGGCTTGCCGTTGCCACTTCAATTTCCGCGGTAAATCCAAAAGCCTTTTCTGGATTTTTTTTCAGACTTCTTAATGCTGCTGAAGGTATGGTGTAAGAAAAAGCACTATGACTTTGACGCTCAACCTTTCGTTTGCCTACCATTCCGCTCACACTGGAAGTGATATACCAATTTTCACCGTTGTCATTTTTTTCAGAAACAAGAGGATAGCTTACCTCATAGCTGCCATCTTCATTGGGTTCTGGCTTTAAGGGAATTTTTTCTCCCTCAGGATTTGTCAAAAATACGTCAATTGTCTCAATTAAATGATTAGTATTTTTATCGTGCAGAGAGAAGATTGCTTTTAAATTGTCACCCCACTGATAACGCGCTTTATCAGTTCGAATAGATAATTCAGTAGTTGAGTTGGCATCAAAAACTTGAATAAAATAGCTATCTTCAGCCTCAGCCTTAGTTAAGGTTTTATCAGGGCTTGAAAGAATAAATTCCCCCGAGCCAAGTTCAGGTTTGAGTTTTGCAATAGCCAAGGTATTTTCTGTAAAAGCTGTTTCTTTTAAACCTTCTTCCTTTGCAAAAAGCGAAGACGCGTCCATTAAAGAGAGCTTTAATGAATTAGTGCTCTTAATTTGAAATGTAGGTTTTAATGTTGATTGTGGATTCACGGGAGAAATCCGAATTAAGGCTTTTGGAGCCAGGGTATGAATACTTACCCCTTGTTGCAATTGTTTTAAACTCACTTTGATTTGATATTTACGGCTCGATTGCTGATGCAGTGTGTCATGATCAAGATTCAAAGAAGATAAAGGCCAACTTATAGTCATAGTTTCTTGCGATGAGCTTCTGCACTTAGGGCATTCATAAGCTTTAATAGCCAAAGGATTGGGTAAATTGAAAGCTAGGGTTTGTTCAGTTAGTAAAAAAAGTCCTGATAAAATGAAAATTTTTGCTCTCATTGCATTGCCCCTTGAGTTTGAACTAGGTCATTACGAAGGATTTGGTCAACACCAAAACAAGAATGGCGACTTTGATTATGATTTAATGGTGATTGATCGGTTGTTTTATCATGATCATAAAACCAAATTGTGCCGGCTTGGGCTTGTGAACTGCAATCCAGATAACCATCCGAGCAAGAAGTCAGATAAGTTTGAATTAGTTTTAAACTGGCATTAAGCAGATAACCATTGCAATAGCTAGAAGGTTTGAATGGTGAAGCAATTACATCTGTACCTACAATCACGCGAAAAGGAACAGGGAGAGAAGGGCGCCCTTCTGTACCGAAGATAACTTCATCATTATAGATAGCCATATCACCAACGCGTTGTTGCTTAACGGCGTTGTGAGCATAACCCAATAACCATCCAAGCCCAGCTTCAAAGCGACTGCCATTAATAGCATCATCAGCAAGTGAAGTGCCTCCACTTGAAGGGGCTAGGGCAATGACTTGATGAATAATTTTTGCTAAACGCATAAAACGCGGATCATAAGTAGGATTCGAGAGAATAAACCGAGTAACATTGCCACCATTGGAATGTGTGTAAACCACTAATTTGGTGATTTGCTGACTATCAACAAACTCAAGTAACTGCTGAGCAACACAGCCTGAGGTGGCTTCATCCCACATGTAATGCGTAAAGTCACAATGAATAATAACCTTATTTTCAGGTTTAGGAAGCACCGCGGCCAATGAATCGGTAAAGTCTTTTTTCCAATATTCCGATTCTGCATCTAATCGATGATCATTGGTACCGTGAACGAATGCAATACCAAAATTTTCAGAGTTATTTGCGGAAAATGAAGTGCTTGCTGAAATAAATAAAAGAAAACAGGCGAGGACTCGTGTCAACTTAATTCTCCAATTTGATCTAATTTGAGGCATGCGATTTATATCATAGTTAATCCACTGTCAGCAAGCTTCTATCAGTTAAGATTATGATGTTAGAATAAGTTTCAAGTTTTTAAAAAAATGTTAGAGTCCGGCAAATAAGGTCTCATTTTCAAATGGCTTTGATTCCAGGAGTGTTGATGAAAGAGGCTCTTCTTGTAAAACAAATCGATGCCCTGCGTGAGCGTATTCGATTATATGATCACCATTATTATGTGCTGGATGAACCTCTAGTGCCTGATGTTGAATATGATCGCTGCTTTCGTGAATTACAAAATCTGGAAGCTCTCCATCCGCAGTTCGTCAGCGCTGATTCTCCAACCCAACGTGTCGGGGGCAGTCCTTCTGCAACCTTTGAACCCATTGAACATAAACAAGCCATGCTATCGCTGGGTAACGTATTCAATGAGGAAGAATTACAAGCTTTCTTTAAGCGGGTTGCTGATAATTTAGACCTTGATAAAGATAAATTGCGCTTTACCTGTGAGCCTAAACTGGATGGTTTGGCAGTAAATTTAACTTATAAAAATGGCCTGTTAAGCCATGCTGCAACTCGTGGTGATGGTGCTGTTGGGGAAAATATAAGTGCTAATATCAAAACAATTGCTTCTGTGCCTTTAAGATTGCTTTGTGATAAGCCACCTGCTTTAATTGAGTTTCGCGGTGAAGTGTACATCCCGATAGCAGATTTTGAGACTTACAATGAAAAAGCACGTTTAAAAGGCTATAAAACCTTTGCCAATCCACGCAATGCTGCTGCCGGTAGCTTACGCCAGCTTAACCCTGCCATTACCGCTGAAAGACCTTTAGCCGTTTATTTTTATGGTATCGGAGCTTGTGAAGGGTTAAGTTTGCCAGATAGTCATTTTGAGCAATTAACACTTCTTCGCAGTTTGGGTTTTCGTGTTTCAACCGAAGTAACGTTAGTTCAAGGTTTTGCCGAATGTCAGGCTTATTATCAACAAATGCTTAAACGCCGCCAAACTTTACCCTATGAAATTGATGGCGTAGTCTACAAACTTGATAGCATCTGCTTGCAGAAGCGTCTGGGTTACGTATCCCGAGCGCCTCGCTTTGCATGTGCTCATAAGTTTCCCGCCAGTGAGGAGATGACTGTGCTTCAATCGGTAGATTTTCAGGTAGGCCGAACAGGCGCCCTTACTCCGGTTGCACGGCTGAAACCAGTTGCAGTGGCTGGTGTCATTGTATCCAATGCGACTTTGCATAATATGGATGAAATCAATCGAAAAGACATCCGTATCGGCGACAATGTTATTATTCGCCGTGCAGGTGATGTTATTCCTGAAGTAGTTACAGTAATTTTAGAAAAGCGGCCGATAGATACGGAACTGATTCAATTGCCGCTACATTGTCCAGTTTGTAAGGCTGCGGTTATCCGTGAAGAAGGTGAAGCGGTTGCTCGCTGTACCGGGGGATTATTTTGTCCGGCTCAACTTAAGCGTATGATGTGGCATTTTGCTTCCAGAAGAGCCATGGCAATTGATGGCTTGGGTGGCGGCTTGATCGATCTTTTAGTGGATCAGGGGTTGGTTCAGGATATCGCTGAATTGTACAATCTTAATATAGAAGACCTTATTAAATTACCACGCCTGGGCCGTAAATCTGCCGAAAATTTAATCGCAGCAATCGCTGCCTCAAAAAAAACAACCTTTGCCCGATTTCTTTATGCCTTAGGAATTCGCGAGGTAGGCGAGGTTTCTGCACGCGTGTTGGCTCTTAATTTTGCTGATATAGACTCTTTGCGAAAAGCTTCAGTAGAGGATTTAATGAAGCTTAGAGATATTGGCCCCGTCGTCGCGCAGCACATCGTTTATTTTTTTGCACAAGCTCATAATGTTGCTGTCATTGAGAAACTATTGGAATACGGGGTAAATTGGCCGGCAGAAAAAATTAAAAAACTCGATGAAACTCATCCCTTCTATAATAAAACGCTTGTATTGACGGGATCTTTAGCGGCCTGGGGCCGTGATGAAGCAAAGGCTGCTTTATTGGCGGTTGGCGCGAAGGTGACGGGTTCTGTTTCTGCTAAAACTGATTTTGTTATTGCCGGTGCAGAGGCTGGGTCTAAGCTGGAAAAAGCAAGAGCGTTAGGAGTCAGAGTTTTGAGTGAAGAGGAGTTTTTAATTTTATTGGGTGAAGTATAAAATTCTTCCTCAGATCGTGAGGTAGAGATGTCTTTTGATAGGAAATATTGTTGGTCTCGATGAAAGGGAATATAGATTGAAAAGACTTCGCCCACAAGGACTGGTTTTCACCTTATTAATTTGCGTTATGCTGCCGCTTTTTGCTAATAGTTGGGTTTTTAATAACCCTTATCCAAAAAGCGAAGAAAATCAAAAAATCTACTACTCCTCCTTTCGTGAGCAACCAAAAACACTAGATCCTGCGCGTGCTTATTCAAGTAATGAATACCTGTTTATCATGCAAATTTATGAGCCTCTATTACAATATGATTACCTTCTTCGTCCCTTTAAAATGATAGCGCAAACCGCTGCAAAAATGCCGGAAGTTCGGTTTTATAATAAGGCAAATCAGCTAGTAAAAAATAATGAGGAAATTGCTTATAGCATTTACACTATTAGCATAAAATCTGGTGTTTTTTTTCAACCCCATCCCGCTTTAGCAAAGAATAAAAAGGGTGAGTATCTCTATTTAAATTTGCCGGAAGATTTTTTAGAAACCAATGATATTAACCAACTCTCCGATTTCCCCAAGACAGGAACTCGAGAATTAAAAGCAGATGATTATATTTACCAAATTAAACGCTTGGCAAATCCCGATGTAAATTCATCAATTTATGGCTTAATGAGTGAGCATATAGTGGGATTTCGTGAATACGGTAGTCAACTGTCTCAATCTGCTAAAATCAACAACTATATTGATCTAAAAAAATATCCTTTGGCAGGCGTGCAAAAAATTGATGATTATACTTTTAGTATCCAATTAAAAGGTCAATATACTCAATTTATCTTCTGGCTAACCATGCCATTTTTTTCACCCATTCCTTGGGAGGCCGATCGTTTCTATTCGCAAATAGGAATGAATGACAAAAATCTAAGCTTTGGTTGGTATCCTATCGGAACAGGACCTTTTATGTTGAGTGAAAATAATCCTAATAGTCGAATTGTTCTAAAGCGCAATCCTAATTTTCGTAAAGATTATTTTCCAACTAATGGTTCTATGGCTGATGTATTTAGCGGCTATTTACATCATGCTGGTGAACTATTACCCTTAATCGATCAGGCGATTTATACCCTTGAAAAAGAATCAATACCGAGATGGTCTAAGTTTCAACAAGGCTATTACGATGCTTCGGGGCTTAGTGCAGATAGCTTTGACCAGGCAATACAGCTTAGTCGCAGTGGAGAGCCTAAATTAACCCAAGCTATGCTTGACAGAAAAATGAACCTTACTCAAACGATTGATGCCACGGTTTATTATTTAGGTTTTAACATGCTTGATAAATCAGTGGGTGGTCGTTCTGAACAAGCTAGAAAGTTACGTTTGGCTCTTTCTATAGCCATTAACTATGATGAAAATATTGCAATTTTTTTAAATGGGAGGGGTAGGGCGGCTCAAGGCCCAATACCTCCGGGGCTTTTTGGTTATAAAGACGGCAAGGAAGGAATTAATCCCTATGTTTATCGCTGGGACGGAAACAAAGCAAAGCGTCGTCCAATTTCCGAGGCAAAAGCATTGCTTCGAGAAGCCGGTTACCCTGAGGGAAGAGATCCGGCAACTGGAAAAGCCCTGGTGTTAAACTATGACGTTGCCATTAGCGGTGGCCCGGATGATAAAGCCCAACTTGACTGGATGCGCAAGCAATTTGCTAAGATTGGTATTGACTTAAATGTACGCGCGACTCAGTACAATCGCTTTCAAGACAAGATGCGCAGTGGTAATACTCAAATTTTTTCCTGGGCTTGGAATGTTGATTATCCTGATCCAGAGAATTTTCTATTCATGTTTTACAGTAGAAATGGCAAAGCTAAATTTGGAGGTGAAAATGCAGCCAATTTCAGTTCAGAGCGCTTTGATAATTTATTTGAGCTTATGAAAAATCGTCCTGATGATGAGGTAAGAAAAAAACTTATTGATGAAATGGTTGAGCTTCTAAGATACGAAGCGCCTTGGGTTTGGGGAGTCAATTCACGAACCTTGCTTTTAACCCAGCAATGGGTTTCTAAAACAAAACCCAATACTCTAAGTTTGGATTCACTGAAATATATTGCAGTTGATGTACCTTTGCGCAACAAATTACGTGCTGAATGGAATAAGCCAATCTTGTGGCCTATCGCTTTGCTGCTAATTTTTATTGTAATGTCTCTTTTACCGTTGTTTTTTGCTTATCGGAAAAAAGAACGAATGCCGGCAGCGAGGCTCAAATTATGATTTATTATTTATTGCGACGACTTGTTTATGCAATCCCTATTTTATTGGGTATTAACCTCATTACTTTTTCTTTATTTTTCTTAGTCAATTCCCCCGACGATATGGCACGCATGCAGTTAGGGCAAAAGCATGTCAAACCCGAGGCAATTTCTCAGTGGAAAGCACAACGTGGTTATGATTTACCACTTTTTTATAATACAGAGAAGCCGGGCTTGCAACATTTGAGTCAAACATTATTCTTTCAGAAGTCTTTGCGCTTGTTTGTCTTTGATTTCGGCATGTCTGATGGAGGAAGAGATATTGCTTATGATATCTCTCATCGAATGTGGCCAAGTCTGGCGATAGCAATCCCAATACTGATTTTTGGTATGTTTGCCGATATAGTTTTTGCCATGTCCATGGCTTTTTTTCGAACCTCATATCTTGATTTGAGCGCTGTCATTTTTTGTATAGTATTGATGTCAATCTCCAGTCTTTTTTATATTATCGGCGGGCAATATATCTTTGGTAAGGTTCTACGGTTGGTTCCTATTTCAGGTTACGATGGCGGCTTGGATAGTATAAAATTTGTGGTACTACCCGTTATAGTAGCTGTACTGGCAGGACTTGGTGCTGGTTCTCGTTGGTATCGATCTTTGTTTTTAGAAGAGCTAAATAAGGAATACGTGAAAACTGCACGTGCTAAAGGATTGTCTGAGGTTAAAGTTTTATTTCATCACGTTTTAAAAAATACGATGCTTCCCATTTTAACTGGCGTGGTGGTACTCATTCCTTCTCTTTTTATGGGTAGCTTGGTTTTAGAATCTTTTTTTGGCGTGCCAGGTTTGGGAAGTTATATTATTGATGCTATTCAACAGCAAGATTTTGCGATAGTTCGAGCCATGGTTTATCTCGGTTCAGTTCTCTATATCTTAGGCTTAATTCTAACCGATATTTCCTATACCCTTGTTGATCCAAGAGTGAGGTTTAGTTGATGGAATTATTGTGGACAGATAAATGTTTTTTGGCAGTATTAATGATTAGCCTGATTATCACTTTATTTAGCCTTAGAAAAGAACATACTCGACGTTCCTTTTCACGAATTAGCCATCGACCTATAGCGGTTAGTGCGGGGATTATTTTATTATTTTTTTTCGCAGTGGGTCTTCTTGACTCTATTCATATAAGCCCTAACCGTTCGAATTCTAATTCTGAAATTTCAGCGATTGAAAATGACACTGTTCTTGATCGTCTGCTTGCGCCCTTGGGTAATAGCTATGAAAAAACCTATTCAATGCCGCTCGCGTTAAATCTTTATTCTATAGAAACTATTTTAGTCAATGGCCTTGCCCAGCAAATTTATCCGCGTTTGACCTATCCGGCAGATACGATAAAAAATAATTCAATAAAAAAACAGTTTCTTGTACGAATAATTGCTAAGGCTTTAATAAGTGCCTTAGTTTGTCTAGTCTTGTTTTGGTTAACTATTAGCATAGGACGCAGACTGATATGGGGTGATTTTAAAATTTTGCCTTCAAAAACTGCCGCGGTGGGTTTGGCAACTTTATTTATTTGTATCTTTGTGGTGTTTGCCAGTTATTGGATATCCCGCCATTTACATCTGTTAGGAACGGGGAAAATTGGCCAAGATATTTTTTATTACACCGTGAAAAGCATTCGTACAGGCTTGGTTATTGGAATTCTTACTACCTTGTTTATGTTGCCTTTGGCTCTGATTTTTGGCATTAGTGCCGGTTATTTTGGCGGATTAATTGATGATATCATTCAGTATATCTATATCACACTAAGCTCAATACCTGGTGTGTTATTGATAACCGCTACGGTTTTATCAATGCAAACCTATATAGCAAATCATCCCGAACAATTTACTACACTTTCAAAAAGTGCCGATGCGCGTTTGCTCGTACTGTGTTTAATATTGGGAGTTACCAGCTGGACAAGTCTCTGTCGATTATTAAGAGCAGAAGCTTTAAAATTAAGAGAAGTTGATTACGTTCTGGCTGCAAGAGCCTTAGGTTCCAGTGCCTTTACTATCTTGCGCAAACATCTTTTACCCAATGTCATGCATATTGTTCTGATAACTCTGGTTTTAGATTTCAGCTTTTTAGTTTTAGCGGAAGCCGTTTTATCTTATGTCGGTGTGGGCGTATCACCGATGACAATAAGTTGGGGCAATATGATCAATGGAGCAAGACTTGAACTAGCAAGGGAACCAATCGTCTGGTGGCCCATGCTAGCTGCTTTTTCCTTGATGTTTATTTTGGTATTAGCCTCAAACTTATTTGCTGATGCTTTGAGAGATGCCTTTGATCCGCATCATGCTAATTAAAGAAATTCCCTTAACACATCCATTTGATAGGAAGAAGGCTCTACTCTCAATTTATAAGACCCCCAACCATGCCCGCTAGACCACAGCGTCCAACCTAAAAACCCAAACTCTTTTCCTTTGGCCGAATTATCTTGAAGATAGAGCATAAATTGCTTGAGTGGAGCCTGACAACTTGCAATATTTTTACCTGTCCCAAATTCAGTAACCATGGCTTTTAATTTATTGGTTGATAAATAATCGACAAATTCACTCAAATTAAAGCCATTATCGCCAATGGTGGTTAAATCTTGTAAGCAATCATCTTGCGTTCCGCTGTAATTGGAATCGAGATATTGATGCACATTGATTATAATTTTTGATAAATCACTGATGCCTTGCTTAAAAAAATTCTCGCGGGTAAACAAAGTTGCGTTAGAAAAAGTTTGATTATCAGCACCTTGCCAATGATGGCTTGACCAGGAATGCAAACCAGACCAGGCATTACCTTCTACTAAAATATATCCTTCAAATTTTTGTTCACGCAGCATTTTAATCAAGGAAGCCTGAATCGTGAACACCTTATCATCTGGAACATCTACAGGTTCATTCATTAAATCCAGCATTATATATTTCTGAACAATTTTTGGGTCTGACTGAATTAACTTCACTACCTGCCCCCAAATTTGCTTATATACCGTCTCATCGCTAATTAATTGACCTTCAGGTCCATTCGGGCAGCCGCCTTCAGGTGGACAGCCAGAGTATTGTTCACCAAATTTTGAATAGCGCATATAGGCATGAAGATCAACGATAGTATTGACTTGCGCGCTCGTCAATGATTGCAATAAAGGACGTACATAATTGTTAAAATAAGCAAGGTTAATCCCTCCTTTTCCCGCTCCGTCTAATTGCAGAAAACTCCAACTTAGAGGTAAACGAATTGTATTAACGCCGGCCTTGATAAATTCATTGCTTGCTTTTAAATCGGAATAATTAGTGTCCTTATCTTCGTCTGACAAATTGGGGATAACAGTTGGATTAATTACCTTATCAAACTCCAGTCCTGATAAATTTATTCCCTTAAATTGTTCATCTTCTAGAGATTTAGCTGCTTTCTCTAAATTAAAGTTTGCAGCTATTGGCGTATATTCTATAGCTCCTTTGACATGCCCCATAGAGTCTATTGACCGATGATTAAAAGCAATATGAACACCTTCTGGGGGTTGGTAAGTATCAATGCTATTGTTACCGTTTCCATTTAATAAAAAACCAATATAGCCCAAGTAAGTATTATGCGGTGCACAGCCCTCAAACCGCAGAGTTGCGCCGGCATAACTTTTATTACCAGACGCTTTATTGGCATCGCCTTCTTGTCCAGGCGCTAGGGCCAGTGTTAAGTTCCCAGCTTTATTTTGTATGCAAATATAAGGTTTAATTGCTCCGTTAGGTCCAACTCCAGAAATGTCGTTAGTTAGTGATGCCGCGAAAGTTAAACAAGGAAACAAAATTGCCAAAGCAGTAAATTTTATCATTCCAGCCTCAAAACATGATGAAAAATTAAAGATTGTGTATAATACCACATCAACTTGTAGAATGAAAAAAAGAGCTGGATCGCAATAAATAAAGCGAGGAATATAAAGGTATAAGTCTTGCCCTCTCCACCTGACTTCGGTAAAGTTCTCTGATTATTTTTGCTGAGTACAGATATGCAGCCACGTTTCACTCATTTACGAGTTCATACTGAATTTTCTATAGTTGATGGCTTAATTCGTATTAAACCCTTAATGAAATCCCTTGCTGAGAAGGGGATGAACGCGGTTGCAGTGACCGATTTTTGTAATCTATTTGCTGCAGTAAAAGTTTTCACCCAAGCGATTGACCAGGGAATAAAGCCAATTATCGGCGCAGATTTGCCCTGCCATGATCCTGAAACGCCTGAACAACTAAGTTCATTAGTCGTTTTATGCCAAAACGAAATGGGTTATCGTAATTTAACCTGCCTTGTTTCAAAAGCTTATCAGGAAGGACAATATCAAGGCCAGCCAAGAGTACAAAATCGTTGGCTAGCACAGCATGCAGAAGGTCTAATTGCTTTATCAGGTGGACGCTTAGGCGCTATTGGTAAAGCCTTAATGGCCAATGATGAAACGCTAGCTTATTCCCTGGCAAAATCGTTTATCGAAATTTTCCCTAATCGCTTTTATTTGGAAATTCAGCGGACAGACCGCTTTGAAGAATCTAATTACAATGAAAAAGTAGTTCGTCTTGCAGAAATGTTACAACTTCCTTTAGTTGCAACCAATGATGTACGTTTTCTTCATAGAGATGACTTCAACGCTCATGAGGCTCGTGTTTGTATTCATGAAGGTATCGCTTTAGCGGATCCCAGACGTAATCACCAGTACAGCGCTGCGCAGTATCTACGATCTGCTGAGGAAATGATTGAATTGTTTAAGGATTTGCCGCAAGCCGTTGAAAACACAATAGAAATTACTAAGCGCTGCAATTTGAAACTTAACTTAGGATCTAACTATTTGCCAAGTTTTCCTATCCCTGAGGGTACAACAGTTGAGGACTATCTATCCAATTTATCAAAAAAAGGGTTGGAAGAACGGTTTAAGTTAATTTTTGCTAAACAAAACCAGGAAGAAATAGTTAATGCGCGTATACCCTATGACAAACGTTTACAACTTGAGCTTGATGTTATAAACAGCATGGGTTTTCCCGGATATTTTCTTATTGTTGCAGATTTTATCCAATGGGCAAAACAAAACGGCGTGCCTGTTGGACCAGGACGGGGTTCAGGTGCTGGATCGCTGGTCGCCTATGCGCTTAACATTACCGATCTTGATCCTTTGCTTTACGAGCTTCTCTTTGAGCGATTTTTAAATCCTGAACGAGTTTCAATGCCAGATTTTGATATCGATTTTTGTATGGAAGGTCGCGATCGGGTTATTGACTATGTGGCAGAAAAATACGGCCGTCAGGCCGTTTCACAAATTATAACTTTTGGTACCATGGCTGCTAAAGCAGTGGTGCGCGATGTGGGGCGAGTTTTAGGTCATCCCTATGGATTTGTCGATAAATTAGCTAAACTGATTCCTTTTGAAATTGGTATTACACTCAGCAAAGCGCTTGAGGATGAAGCAGAACTACAACGTCGTTATCAAGATGAAGAAGAAGTTAAAGAGCTAATCGACCTAGCCCTAAAGCTTGAGGGGCTCACCCGCAATGCAGGCAAACATGCCGGCGGTGTGGTAATAGCGCCTTCCAAACTTACTGATTTTACTGCGATTTACTGCGAACAAAATTCTAATCAAATCGTTTGTCAATTTGATAAAGATGATGTAGAGGCGGCAGGTTTAGTAAAATTTGACTTTCTTGGTCTAAGAACTTTAACCATCATCGATTGGGCCTTGGCCATTATAAATAAGCAGGGTAAAGAAAAAGGCGAGGAAGCAATTGATATTACCTTGATTCCAACCAACGATGAAACAACGTTTACCCTTTTAAAAGCCTGTCAAACAACAGCTGTTTTCCAGTTAGAATCTCGTGGGATGAAAGAGTTAATCAATCGTCTCCAACCTGATTGCTTTGAAGATATCATCGCCTTAGTGGCTTTATTTAGACCAGGTCCGCTGCAATCAGGGATGGTAGATGATTTTATCAACCGAAAACATGGTCGTGCTAAGGTAGAGTATCCTCATCCTGATTTAGAACCCATTTTAAAACCAACTTATGGTGTAATTCTCTATCAAGAGCAAGTTATGCAAATTGCTCAGGTCTTAGCTAATTATACCCTGGGCGCAGCTGATTTATTACGACGGGCAATGGGTAAGAAAAAACCCGAGGAGATGGCCAAGCAACGAGAAATTTTTACCACGGGTGCAAAAGAGCGAGGAGTAGAAGAACAAACTGCAACCTCGATTTTTGACTTGATGGAAAAATTTGCTGGCTATGGTTTTAATAAATCGCATTCTGCAGCCTATGCCTTGGTTGCTTATCAAACAGCCTGGTTAAAGGCTCATTTTCCTGCATGTTTTATGGCTGCAGTTATATCGTCGGATATGGATAATACGGATAAAGTAGTGACCTTTATTGATGAATGCGCCCAGATGAAGCTTAAGGTATTACCTCCTTCAGTAAATAGTTCGCTATACCAATTCACAGTTAGCGGTAAAAGCGGGATTTTATATGGTCTTGGCGCTATCAAAGGCGTAGGCGAATCAGCTATTAAGTGCATTGTGGATGAGCGTGTTAATGGTCCTTATAAGGGATTATTCAGCTTTTGCCAGCGTTTAGATTTACGTAAAGTTAATCGACGCGTTTTAGAGGCGCTCATTAAAAGTGGGGCAATGGATGAATGGGCCGTCGAGCGCTCTTTTCTTTTTGCCACTTTAGAAAAAGCGCTAAAGGTCGCTGAAAAAGTGCATCAAAATCAATCCAGTGGTCAAGCGGATATGTTTTCTTTACTCGATGAGCTTAATGATGAAGAAGACTACATAGAAGCCAAACCCTGGCCTGAGATGCAACGTTTGAATAGTGAGAAAGATACACTTGGTCTTTATTTAACGGGACATCCCGCAAGTCATTATTGTCATGAATTTAGTGGCTTTATTCAACCCATCTCTAATTTAAATCCCGCTGCTATAAAAAAAGCACTTATTTGTGGTCTAGTTACTTCAATTCGTCGTGTTATGACCAAACGCGGCAAAAAATTAACCATTATCAGCCTTGAAGATGCAAAAGCTAAAATGGATGTAGTTGTTTTTTCTGAAATTTATGAATCTCAGGAAGCTAAAGTGCAAAATGGTCAAATGGTCGTGATAGAAGGTGAAATCGCTACTGATGATTACAGTGGTGGCATTAAAATGACAGCAAGCCAGCTTTACACTATCGGTGAGGCTCGCTCACGTTTTGCTAAATGTTTAACCTTAAGATTATCTGAAAGCATTAATATAACCATACCAACTCTGCAATCAGTCTTAAAAAATCACCAAGGTGATTGTGTTGTACAAATACAGTATTCAAATAGTGCCGCTTCTGCAATTTTAAATTTAGCTTCAGAGTGGAGAGTTTCACCTTGTGATGAGCTTATATCGACGCTAAATGAGTTGATAGGTCAAGACAAGGTTTCAATGAGTTATTAATTATTGCCAAAATTACATTTGAAAAAGAAATCCTTTTCCTCGCTCTGTTTGCTTATGATTGTCAAATATTTGACAGGGTATAGGTTGTCACCAATACTCAAATGATGAGGGACAAGCCCAGGCTTTTTCATTAATGTAAATTAGAGATTAAATTATATGAGTTATGAAGACGAATCTATTTTTATCATTGATGACAATTTAGAACGTTCACGCAAGCTCAAAACTATTTTTAACTTTATCGGAGAGCACTGTCATCTACTAACCTACGATAACTGGCTAGATTTACCTTTTAATCAAGCGAGAGTGCTTGTTGTCGGCTCGTCAGCTTCCATTGATGATTCTCTTGCTTTTCTTGAAGGTCTGGGGAGGTTGGCTCCTAATTTACCTATAATTCTTATTGATTCTCCTTTAACAGAAAATCTCTATTCAACTAAACATGTGCTTGCCAATTTGCAATTTCCTTTTAGTTACGCCCAGATGCTTGAGGCGCTTCATAAATGTCAGATTGCCCAAGAATTCACAGAAAATAAAGCAAATTCTACTCCACGCACACCCTTATTTCGCTCACTAGTAGGAACATCTAAAGCAATCAGTCAAGTACGCAAATTAATTGCCCAGGTTGCTAATACAGAAGCTAGTGTGCTGTTACTGGGTGAATCAGGTACGGGTAAAGAGGTGGTTGCTCGCAATATACATGCTCTATCCTATCGAACTAATAAATTATTTATTCCAATCAATTGCGGTGCAATTCCCGGCGAATTATTGGAAAGTGAATTATTTGGACATGAAAAAGGAGCGTTTACCGGAGCAATTACGTCAAGGCAGGGACGTTTTGAACTTGCTGAAGGAGGAACACTTTTTCTTGATGAGATTGGTGATATGCCTTTGGCAATGCAGGTTAAATTATTAAGAGTATTACAAGAGCGCTGTTTTGAACGTGTTGGTTCCAATAAAAGTATTAGTGTTAATGTGCGAATTATAGCAGCTACGCACCGCAATTTAGAGTTAGCTATTAAAGAAGGCAAATTTCGTGAGGATCTTTTCTATCGTCTTAATGTATTTCCAATTGAGATGCCTCCTCTACGTGAGAGACAAGAAGATTTGGCTTTATTAATTAATGAGCTAATTTCAAGAATAGAAGGAGAAAATCGCCCAAGTATTCGTTTGTTACCTGATGCCCTGGAGATCTTGAGTCGTTATGACTGGCCTGGAAATGTTCGTGAACTAGCTAATTTAATTGAGCGTTTATCTATTTTGTATCCCAATGGTATTATTAATCATGACGAGTTACCCAGGCGTTTCAAAATAGAAGATTTAGGCAATGGCTTCAGTGTTTTAGCAACGGAGCGAGAAACTCTTTTGCAATTTACAAGTCAAACGCAACCTGGTTCTAAGGCTTTTGGAATTGATCTTAAAGAACATATGATCAAAACCGAGCTTGCTTTAATCAGTCAGGCCTTGAATGAATCAGATTGGGTAGTAGCCCATGCAGCTTCTTATTTGAATATGCGACGCACTACTCTGGTTGAAAAAATGCGTAAATATGGATTAATTCGTCCAGAGCGTGCTTAATTACATAGAGCCGGCAGGGCTCTATTAATTCTCAGTTGTATTGTCATCTTTAGGAACAACCACTTTATCGACGACCACTTTAGGCTTTCTGGGAGTGGGCGTTCGTACAGGTTTTTCTATTATCACTGTTTCTTCTGTTTTTGTACTGGTGTAGGTTGTTTGGGGCTTTACTGGTTCAGTAGGTGCAGGTTCAGCGTGATTTTTTTTATATTCGCAATAAATTTCACTTACACTTTTTTTCACATCATTAAATAGCTTACCAGCCATTGAAGAGATCTCTTTCAGATCAGGAAATTTTGATTTTGATTCGCTCATTGTCTACTCCATAGTTAGCTAGTTTTATATCTAAGTATATACAAAGAATATGTTTATTTTTGTGAAAATAGCAATAGGCTAGAATCTTTGCAGTTCATAGGCTCTATTTTGTATTTTATTAGAACAAAAATAGAGCCAATTAATTAAATTAAAATTTATATATGTTCTGTCAATACTTCCTTTAGTGCCAAGGAGAAAACAAACTTGCAGCAGGTTTTAGCAATTTATCAATTAGCGATTTTTTACCATGCATCGCTATTTTAAAGGCATTAAAATTAGCCATTTTATCCGTGATATAATCGTCGCTTGTTTTTAAATCATCAACAAGCTTGAGTTCAAAAGCCTCTTTAGCGAGCCAGTGCTCACCCGTTGCGACCTCGTCGATGTCTAATTGTTGGCGATTAGCCAGAACATAGTTACGAAAAGCCTTATGGATTTTTTCAAGATCTTCCTGGAATTTTTCGCGTCCTTTTTCGGTATTTTCACCAAACAGCGTCAGTGTGCGTTTGTATTCTCCAGCCGTTAGCAATTCAAAATCAATATCCTTTTTTTTGAGCCAACGATGAAAATTAGGAAGTTGAGCCACGACACCAATTGAGCCAATTATCGCAAAAGGCGCTGCAACGATATGATTAGCGACACAGGCCATTAAATAACCGCCACTTGCAGCAATCTTATCAATGCAGACAGTAAGCGGAATATTGCGGTCACGCAAACGTTGCAACTGAGAGGCTGCTAAACCATAGGTATTTACTAAACCCCCAGGGCTTTCTAAACAAACGACAACTTCATCTTTTTCTTGCGCAACTGATAATATGCCAGAAACAATTTCGCGAAGTTGCTCTACTTGAGATGCTTTTATATCACCATGAAAATCAACAACATATAAAGTGGGCTTAGACGATTTTTCTTTCTTTTTTTTCTCAGGTTTTACGTTTTTAATTTCATGCGCCAAGCGTTGTCTTGTTTTATCATGGAGCTTATTTAATGAAGTTATTTCCAGTGAGGGTTTCGGTTTCTTCCGGCTCAATGCTAAAACACCAGCAAGAGCTAAAAGTAAGGCAATCACAATAGTTAACGATTTTAGGAGGAATAAAGCATATTGGGTAAGAAATTCCATTAGCTACCTTAGTAATTAAAAAAAACTAATTATCCTCGCGACGGCTTATTGATGCAAGCATGGACCGCATTCAAAATTGTAAATTGCTAAATTATAAAATTCACGCTTGCCAGCGGGAATAAATGTCGTTAGTCTGCATTTTTCAACTAAGAGCCCTTTATATGCTTGATATAGTTGACCTCTCTTTTGACTATCAGGACAAACCTTTACTAAATAAAGTTGAGTTTTCACTCGCCTGCGGTCAACTAATGCATTTGCGTGGAGCAAACGGCGCAGGTAAAACGACCTTATTAAAACTTTTGACAGGGCTTTTGCAGCCTTTAGAAGGTCAGATTTACTACAAGGGGCAACCGATTGCTAAAGACCTAAGCGCTTATCAACGTCAACTTTGCTATGTTGGCCATAAAGCTGGCATTAATCCTTTACTCACTGTGCGGGAAAATTGCTATTTTGATATGCATTGGGGTCGTCGAAGTTTAAATTTTGAGCAACTACTTGAAGAATTTGGTTTACAAAGTTTAGCTGATGAGCCTTGTTATCGTCTATCTGCTGGACAAAAGCGCCGCATAAGTATTCTGCGAATTGCAATGACAGATGCAAAATTATGGTTATTAGATGAGCCACTGGTTGCCCTGGATGTGGAGGTCATCGCTAAGCTAATGTCCTATCTAACAAAACATCTTAAGCAGGGCGGGCAAGTTATTCTAACTTCTCATCAAAACCTACCTTTAGCGCAAAGCTATTTGGAGTATTCCCTGTGATGTCTTTGCCGCTAGTTTTTAAAAAACAATGCCAGCGTGAATGGTTAATTCATCTGCGTCAGCCTCGATTAATACTGCAGGCTGCGTTATTTTTTCTGATGGTCACTATTTTTTTCCCCTTGACTCTGGCACCTGAAAAGTTTCTCTTAAGGGCTACAGCGCCAGGTCTTATCTGGATTGCCATGCTTTTTTCTATGTTATTAACCTCAGTTAATCTTTTTCAACAAGATTATGAAGATGGATTTTTTGAACAATTATTAATCTCTGCTTACCCTTTAAGTGTAATTGTTGCTGCTAAATTATTTCTTCATTGGCTGCTTAATTTAGTGCCTATTTTAATTTTTTGTCCTTTACTCGCTTTATTATTTAGTTTGAATTGGCAAGAGACAGGGATACTTATGTTGAGTTTAACTTTAGGGACGCCGGCTATTCTGTTTTTATGCGGTTTTGCAGCAGCTTTTAGCGCTGGGATGCAGCAAAAGGGACTTTTAATGGCTTTAGTGTTACTGCCATTAACTATCCCCATTATGATCTTTGGCAGCGGCTGTCTTAGTGCTGCCATGCAAGGCCTAACAACAGCAGGCTATTTGGCAATTTTACTTGCCTTGTCAATTCTTGCTGCAGCCTTCTTGCCTTTTGCCATCGCGGGCGTGCTACGCATTAGCCTTTCTGATAGCTAGCTTAATTCTACTTTGCATTACGATCAGGGAAAATATCCTTAAAGCGTAGGTACTTATTCAGTTCGCTTA
This sequence comes from Tatlockia sp., assembly GCA_013697725.1. Lineage (GTDB taxonomy): Bacteria > Pseudomonadota > Gammaproteobacteria > Legionellales > Legionellaceae > Tatlockia. The sequence continues at coordinate 7,265 of JACCWI010000024.1, read as the reverse complement.
CAGCTGCACGGCTTTTAGAAAATCCACCGTATTTGTATACCAGCATGGGTATTGAGAGGCTCACTACACCCATGATAAACGCAATTTTATAGGCAGGATCTTTGTTAAAGGCTAAAAAGATCAAACAAAGCACCATTAAGCAAATTGCCAAAATACCGGTATATGGAGAACCCGGCGTTTTGTATTTCAAATCATCAGTAGTATAGCCTGATTTGTAGAGCCGCTTGCGAAAATTAATTTGCGCCCAGCACAGGGAAATCCAGGCGATAGCACCGGTAAAACCTGAAACAAGTAACAAAGCGATATAAAGATTCGATTGACCGAAGAAATGCGAGACACCCAGCAGAACCCAAATTGATATCAAGGTAACAATCCCGGCATTTTGAGGAACTGCATTGCGATTCAATATGGCCAACTTTTGAGGAGCCATGCCATTACGAGCCAAAGCATTTAAAGACCTGACAATGCCATAAACCCCAGAATTTGAACAAGATAAGGTGGCAGTCAGGGTTACAAAACTAGTCACTGCTCCTGCCCAATGAAGCCCGTAAAAATTAAGCGCATCAGAAAAAACAGAATTAGCTAATCCGGCTTTCTGCCATGGGAAAATTAGAACCAGACAAAAGACAGGAATTATATAAATAAACAGTATTCTAAGCGTGACGGTCCGAATTGCTCGAGGGATCATACGCGCAGGATTAACTGATTCTCCCGCTGCAAGACCAATGATTTCAGAGCCTTGGTAATTCACAAGAAGCAAAACCATTGCCGTAAGCAAGGCCATTCCGCCATTAGGGAAAAGTCCACCCTGACCATAAATGTAACGACTACCGATTATCCCAGAAGTATGCGGGCCGTGGATGAGACCAAAAAATATCATAATAGAAAGAATGACAAAGCCCATGAGCGCTGCAATTTTAATAATCGCTAACCAGAACTCAATTTCACCAAAGGTTCCCACCTTGGCAATATTGATATACGTTATCAATAAGCCAAAACAGACTGCCCAAATATAACCATGAACTCCGGTAAAATGTTGCATAATAATGCCACCGGCAATGCATTCTGCGGGAATATAGGCTACCCAACTTATCCAATAAGACCAACCGACGCCGCAAGCTACAGTCGGTGAAATAAAGTCTGCGGTATAAGTAATGAATGAACCAGAAATAGGAATAGCAACAGCGAGCTCTCCCATGCATAACATAGTCAGATAAATGATGAGACCACCTAACATATAGGCGATAAAAACAGATGGCCCTACGTCGTTAACTACAGCTCCTGTGCCAAGAAAATAGCCCGAGCCAATTATTCCGCCTAAGGCTATCATCTGAACATGACGATCTTTTAATCCTCGTCTGTAACCACCATCATTTATTGGTGCCTCAGAGTTTTCTATATATTTAGTCACTAACTGTTTATTCTCTCAATGATGAAACGAAATCTGGACTGCAAATTGTACAATAATTTTGTATTTTGTCCATAAAATTTTACAGGCGATATTTTGTAAGAGATTTTTATAAGAAATAAGCGGAGAAGGCAAGATAAATTTCGATGTCTATACCAAAGTAGTAAGGATTTCGGGCGCTGTTTAGTTTATTTCCTGGAATGATACGAGTTTCTTTAATTACTGAGGATATTTAAAAGAGATATTAAGAGTTAATCACTTAGCAAATTCAAGCTTTCCTTGTAAATCTAAGTTATAGAGTGATAAAATTCCGCCTTTTGTGAGCTGAATTGTTCCCTATGTGGAAATTTTTATACCAAATGGCTTCGCCAAAAGCATTTTACCAACAAACCCAAACCTGGCTTAGTTATATAGGTTTTTTTGCCTTATTTTTTCTTCTGATTGGTCTTATATGGGGGTTGGTGTTTGCCCCGCCTGATTACCAACAAGGAGATGCTTTTCGCATTATTTATGCTCATGTACCAAGCGCTTTTTTATCTATGTTTATTTATTTTACGATGGGTTTTTTGGCCATCCTGTTATTAGTCTGGCGAATTAAATTGGCAGGATTAATGTTGGGCTTAGCTGCGCAGATTGGCGCATCAATGGCTTTTCTTGCTTTAGCAACAGGTTCTATCTGGGGAAAACCGATGTGGGGAACCTGGTGGGTTTGGGATGCGCGTTTAACGTCTGAATTGATATTGTTACTTCTATATTTGGCAATTTTAGCTACTAAAAGCGCTTTTCAAAATCAAGAACAAGGCGATAAAATTATTGCAATTTTAACGTTAGTGGGTCTAATTGACTTACCCATAATTCATTACTCAGTTTATTGGTGGAATTCCTTGCATCAAGGTGCAACTCTTTCAGCCTTCGCTAAACCAAAAATCGCAGCGCCAATGCTTTACCCTTTATTATTAACATTGGTGGGCTTTGCAAGTTTCTGCCTTTGGCTGGGTTTACATAAAGCACGCACAGAAATACTTGCACGTGAATTCAAGCAGAACTGGGTAAAAGACTTGCTTAAAAGTGAGAAATTATGACGAAGTGGTTGGCTATGGGTGGTTATTCCTATTATGTGTGGCCTGCTTACGGCTTGGTTGTTCTAGTCATGCTGGTAAATATTCTCAGTTTCAAATTACGGGCTAGACGTGTGCGCAAAAATTTGCATCAATGGTTTAAGAGACAAGTTTTATGAATTCTGTGCGTCAACGCAAAGTTTTATTTATTATTTTTTATGCGCTGATAATTTCGCTGGTTTCTGCGCTTGTTCTTTATGCGCTGAAACAAAATATCAATTTATTTTATACGCCTACAGAGATAGCAGAGGGCAAGGTTGGAACTGAGAAAATTATTCGTTTGGGTGGTATGGTTGTTAAAGGTAGTATCATTCGTGCAAAAGATGACCTTGGCATTCAATTTCAAATAACTGATTATAATCGCAGTATTATTGTAAATTATCGCGGAATTTTACCTGATCTTTTTCGTGAGGAGCAGGGCATAGTGACCTTGGGCAAGCTCTCTATAAATCATGAGTTTAATGCACAAGAAGTGCTTGCCAAGCATGATGCCAATTATATGCCTCCGGAAGTTAAAGATGCTTTGGCAAAACAAGTTCGCTTAAAAGAGACGAAGCTATGATTGCTGAAATTGGCCTGTTCTCCCTGATTCTGGCTTTATTATTTTCAAGTTTAGTTGCCGTAATTCCAATGCTGGGTCTTTGGCGTAAAAAAACTAATTGGATTGATGCTGCAACGTTTTATACCTATGGTCAATTTATTTTTATACTGCTTGCTTACAGTTGTCTCACTCTTTGCTTTTTATACGATGATTTTTCTGTTTCTTATGTGCTTGCCAATTCAAGCTTATCTCTACCTTGGTTTTATAAGCTTTGCGCGGTTTGGGGGGGTCATGAAGGCTCAATGCTTCTTTGGGTGCTCATTCTTTCGCTTTGGATGCTTAGCATTAGCTTATTAAGCGCTAGCCTTGAAAAACAAATGCGCGCTAGAGTATTGGTAGTTTTAGGTTGGCTTAGCATTGGTTTTATTCTTTTTCTTTTAACAACTTCAAATCCTTTTAGCCGTCAATTTCAACTTATAGCTACGCAAGGGCGAGATTTAAATCCTCTTTTGCAAGACCCCGGTTTTCTTTTCCATCCTCCTATGCTTTATATGGGCTATGTTGGTTTTTCAGTTGCTTTTGCTTTTGCCATTGCAGCACTTTGGGTTGGGCGAGTTGAAGCCTCTTGGACAAAATGGACGAGGCCTTGGACCTTAGCAGCTTGGTGTTGCTTAACTGCTGGAATTACTTTAGGTAGCTGGTGGGCTTATCGAGAATTAGGATGGGGTGGTTGGTGGTTTTGGGATCCGGTCGAAAATGCTTCTTTTATGCCTTGGTTAGTAGGAACTGCTTTGCTGCATTCCTTAGCCGTTGCTGAAAAAAGACAACAATTTAAAGCTTGGGCGATGCTTTTAGCTATTTCTGCTTTTTCATTAAGTTTAATCGGGACTTTTCTAGTTCGCTCTGGGGTTCTAACTTCTGTTCACGCTTTCGCCGTGGATCCGCAAAGAGGTCTTTATATTTTATGTTTTCTCGTCCTGGTTATTGGTGGCTCACTGCTGTTATTTGCTTTTAGAGCACAGACCTTGCAAGAATTTAAAAAACCTGCCCTTATTTCACGAGAAACTGCCTTGCTTCTAAACAATCTCCTCCTTGCTGTTATCATGTTAACTGTATTGATGGGAACAACCTATCCTTTGCTTATTGATGGCCTGGGTCTTGGAAAATTATCAGTGGGTTCTCCTTATTTTAACGCGGTTTTTATACCTTTGATGATTCCTTTATTAATTCTCATGGGGCTCGGTGTTCATCTCAATTGGCAACGGGATAGTTTGAAAACTGTAATTAAACGCTTAACTTCTGTATTTTTTATTAGTTTGTTTTCCCCTGCTTTATTATTGCTCATCTTTACTAAAACAATCCACCTATATACGCTCTTAGGTTTAAGCTTGGCATTCTGGATAATTTTAAGCACGCTTAAGTTGATCTTAATCAGAGCAAAGCAGCGTGGCTTGCTTAACCTGGGACAATCTTTTTGGGGAATGGTTTTTGCCCATTGCGGCATTGCTGTGACTTTAATGGGCATTGCTATTTCTTCCGGTTATGGCATACAGGACGATGTGAAAATGGAACCGGGTAAACACATTAACCTTGCAGGATATCAGATTAGCTTTATCAGCGAATCACCTTTAGTAGGTGCAAATTATCATGGAAGCAAAACTCAGTTTGAAATACGCCAGGGTGAAAAGACCTCGGTGATTTACCCCGAAAAGCGCATTTACAATGTAGGTAAAATGGCGATGACTGAATCGGCAATTGATGTGAATCCTTTTAGAGATATTTATATTTCTCTAGGTGAACCTATAGGTGAAAACGCTTGGTCTGTTCGTATTTATTTTAAACCTTTCATTCGCTGGATCTGGGGCGGGGGATTTTTAATCCTGATAGGCGGTTTACTGGCATTGGCAGATAGGCGATATTATCGAGCAACTGCAGATTTAACATCCAATAATTCTAATGAGGTCAAAGCATGAAAACTTTAGGTTGGCGTCTTGTGCCAATAGCAGTCTTCGCTGTTTTAGTTATCTTTTTTTGGCGTGGTTTATCGCTGGAGCCGCAAAAATTACCTTCAGTGCAAATGGGCAAAATTCTGCCAGATTTCACTTTGCCGATGTTAGGTGCTGAGAAATCCTTTTCTCCAGCAGCAATGAAGGGCAAGGTTGCTTTACTTAATGTCTGGGCAAGTTGGTGTGCTTCTTGTGCTGAGGAACAAGTATTTCTTATGAAACTTTCTCGCGAAGCTATGCCTATTTATGGCTTAAATTATAAAGATAAAAGCGAAAATGCCGCACGCTGGTTAATTGAGTGGGGGAATCCCTATCTAGCGATTGGCGAAGATAAAGAGGGAAAACTTGCCATTAACTTAGGGGTTTATGGTACACCTGAAACTTTTCTTATTGATAAAAATGGTGTCATTCGTTATCGCCATGTGGGCATTCTCAATGAACATATATGGCAAAAGGATTTTTTGCCGCTAGTACAGCAATTACAAGGTGAAGCATGAGGAGAGCAGGAATCGCGTTAATTCTTGTGTTAGCGACGTATACCTCTTTTGCCAATAGTCTTTACCCCTTGCCAACAGCGAAACAAGATGCTCAATTTTTGCATTTATTAAAAGAATTGCGTTGTCTGGTATGTCAAAATCAAGATTTAGCTGATTCCAATGCCGGCCTCGCGAAGGATTTACGCGATCAGGTTTATGTTTTAGTAAAAGATGGTAATAGTGACGGAGAAATTTTGAATTATTTAACAGCGCGCTATGGTGACTTTATCCTATTCAAACCACCTCTCAAACTCATCACTGCAATGCTTTGGCTTGGACCTCTTTTATTTTTAATTTTAGGTCTGTTTATTTTCTGGAGAACCTGTTTTAGGCGAAGCTCACATGAATGAATATTGGTTTCTACTGTCTTTTTTAATTTTGATCCTATTGGCTTTGCCAATTATTCTTTATCCCTTTGGTAAATCTAAAGCTTATAGGATTGTCGTTCCTTTAGTTATAGTATTCAGTTGCTTAGCTTATTTTAATTGGGGAGCTTGGCCGGAATGGAAAGCTAATCTGCAAAAAGAAGCCTCCAAGCAACGCATTGCAGCAGTTTTGCAAACAATAAAAAGTCCAGAGGAATTAGTCGAGCGATTGAAGCAACGTATAGCCCAAGAACCTGACCAGGCTCGCGGCTGGTATCTTTTAGGGCGTTTGTATGCAAGCCAAGGTCAGTGGATTGAAGCGCGAGAAGTTTTTTTTAAAGCCCATCAATTAAATCCTCAAGATGAGCTAGTAACAGTAAATTATATACAAAGCCTTTGGCAACTTAATCATCAAACTCTTAATAAGCAGATAAATACTCTGTTAACTAAGGTGCTGCTTACAAATCCTAAGCAAGTGGATGCTTTGTCTATGTTGGCAATCGATGCTTATAAACAAGAAAATTATTTGGAAGCCATCAATTATTGGCAAAAACTCCTAAAATTGGCTCCAAAACAGTCAGAAGATGCAATGATGATCAGAAAAGCGGTTGCTAAGGCTCAAGCGCTAATTTAAAAAATTAAAGAGGAACTATAGGCTAGAGAAATTGCTAAATAAATAATAAATGGGATAAATTTTCTATACTTATTTTTTGCTTTCATTAGAATTTCTCCTGGTTTGTCAGGAAAATTGCAAGAACTGTGCCTGCTTATTCAGTTATAAATCTTGAATTTTGTATCATTTGGTTAATTTCTTAGTAGCCCTTAACAAATCAGAGGTTAGGTTTATTTTTCTTGTCCAAAGTGAATTTCATCTTCGTGTTAATTTCTCAATTTTAAACTACAATGAAAACTATTGGACTTTTAATCTCAGGGAGAGAGAAATGAACAACCGTGTATATCAAATTATCGAGCTAGTTGGCACTTCTGTTGATGGAATAGAAGAGGCAATGTAACCGTTCGGCGAACTACACGATGCTCAATCTAATTGCTACTAACCTTAACGGGTAAAAGATTTAAGTAATCCTCTTCTTTGTTGCAAGCACGAATATTTTCAAATAGATGTTTGAGATATTCAAAAGGATTAAGGCCATTGGCTTTGGCCGTTGCAATGAGGCTATAAAATAGCGCTGCGGCATGAGCGCCTCTGGGGCTTCCCGATAGGAGCCAGTTTTTTCTACCCAAAGCGAAGGGTCTGATGCTGTTTTCAACGGCGTTGTTATCAATCTCAAGC
>JACCWI010000053.1 GCA_013697725.1 Tatlockia sp. | reverse complement strand
GAATTTGATAAAAAAAGAAGAGACAACGAAGTTCTCAGTCCCAAGAAAAAGAAGAAAGGCAGCTCTATATGACCAATATAGAGAACAGGTGTTGGGAATTTAAACTTTGATGCTCTTGCCCTGTTATAAGTGTACTTGTTGTTGATTACTTTTCTTGGATTTAATATTATTCAGCTTTTTACTATTTTTCATGGTTTAATTCTTCGAGACTATTTGTTAGTATTTGGCTATTTATTAAGCATCATAAGTTGTGGAACAGTTTCAGTCTTGGTGATTTATTACGATTATATTCTTCCTAAAAAATCTTATAATGATTTATAAATTATAAATCTATCGCAAAGTGGTTTTCCTAACTAATCATCTCTCACTAGAAATTAATTTCTATGAAATATCGTTTGTATTTATATTGGAGGGTAAATGGAGTATTCGTATTTAGAGTTATTAGTTCAATCAGATAGTTCAATGGTTAGAGATAACAAAATGAGAGGCTATGTAATAGATTTCACAGCCTTTATTTTGCAAACTCTGTTAGAGGTTATTTCATTATTTTACATTGATAAAAAATTTGAATTGTTCGATCCGCACGTAGGGGATACAGCCTGCCAAATCAGAGCCTGTTTTATGGTGATATTTGCCAATAATAGTGACGAAATATCAATATACTTAAAAAGACTGAAAGAAATTAAGAAAGTTCATACAACGTTAACTGAATTTAAAGAAAAATCAAAACGTAACTTGTCGCCTGAAAAGAATAATAATTATACAATAAGAGAACTCGTCGATAGTATTGGTATCCATTTTTTTATTACAGAAGAGGAAAAAATTCTATTTCAATCTTATTTTTTAACGCTATATAAGAAAAAGGTCAGTGAAGAGGCAATCCTTATTGATTTTGATAAGATAAGCCACCATTTAACACTTTCTAGAAAATTATCAAAAAAACTGACAAGGCATTATCAATTGTCATTAGCCTCTTATTCGTGTAATAAAATAGCGGAGTGGGGCAGCCTGGTACTCAATCCAATGGACTTAGAAACGCTGAAATTAGTACGGCGTCTCGATGACGATGAGAGAGAGGTATTGCCTTGTTATCTGTTTACAAAAGTAATTTATAATTTTGCATTAAGACAAAATATTTCAATTTTCATCATGGTTACTATCGAATGCAAAGTGATTCCTTTGTATTTTAAAGCGAAGGAAAATGAATTTATCTTTAGTAAGATATTGCCAGATGATCTACAAAAGCCTTGTATCCTAATTTCAGGGCATTCGCAGGGAAGCAGCGGGAATTACTTGCAACGGTTTATAGCAACGGGACTAAAAGATATTTTACTATCAGCAATGGCAGCTCATCCGCAATACACAGGTCAAAAATTATCCCCCTATAATCAAAATATATTTCAGGGCATAGGTATTGATAATTCTCAAAGTGCCTTAGAAGAAGAACGACATTATATGCAGTTTTTAGCCTCAATTTTAGGTTGCTCTTATGAAAACCAGTCCCTTTTTGTTGTGAATCACATTTTTTGTGGGACAATTCAACCTCAAAACGTGCTTTTCGATTCTTATATAGAGCCAGTTATTAAAGAGTTTGCTTTTGAGCTAGAATAAAAAGTCTTTCACCCTAATTATCATTACAGGAGTTTTAATTAGTGAAACCCAAACAAGGGGGTATTTGGCATGAAATTCAGTCACCAATTATCCTGGAAGCTATTTTTGAAAATCTACCTGTGGCGATGTATATAAAAAATATTGAGGGTGCATTTCTCTATTATAATACCGCCTTAGCTGATGAAGCTGGTATTGACGCTAATTATAAAAATAATATTATTACAGACCATAATATGCCTTGGAAGCATCAGGCTGAGGCAATTATTAAGCAAGAGCAAACCGCTATTGAGTTGAACCAAGAAATACAAACAACCTTAGGGGATTATTGCCTTAAAAGGAAAGTACTGCGGGATCATAATCAATGTCCTATTTATATTGTGGGAAGTTATAGCCCTCAATTAAAAATTGAATCTATTTTTAATCTGGATGAAATTATAGCGGCATTACCAGGCCATGTATTTTGGAAAAATACTGACTGTATTTTGCAGGGTTGTAATAATCAACAAGCCATCGATTCTGGCTTGGCTTCTCGTGATCAAATTATCGGAAAAACAGCCTACGATCTACTTTTTCAGGATCAACCCGAAAAAGAGAAACGCAAGCAAGCTGCTATTACTGATGAAATCGATATTTCAATCATGAAATCTAATAAAGCTCAAGCTGTGGAGGAATTTGTAGTTTTACCCAATGGCGATCTTCAATATTTTTGGTCTTTAAAAAAACCGCTGCATGATAAATTAGGTAAAGTTAATGGATTATTGGGAGTTTCCCTTGATATTACTGATAGAAAAAATCTTGAGGAAGCACTTAAAATTGCCAAAGAAAAATCGGAAGCCGCTAATTACATCATGACCGAATTTATTGCCAATATGGGACACGATCTAGCTACTCCCATCTCAGATGTGGGCAGTATTGCTCAGATGCTTAGTTACTACATAGATGACTATCCTGAATTCAAAGAGTTATTTGAAACCCTGGTAG
>JACCWI010000037.1 GCA_013697725.1 Tatlockia sp. | reverse complement strand
CTCTTGTACTATATAGTTTGTTGCTTTAAATGAATAATGAAACAATTTTTTACTCCCAGCAGTAATTTGCCCGCTATTTTAACGTAATGCTCCGATTTAATAAACTTATAGTCAACTTACCTACTAGCATAATGATTATACATTGATCAGTATCTGCATTTAATATACAATTTAGGAAATGTTAGATAATTAATTTGCAGGTTTAATAATGACCTTTCCCTATATTCGAAAAGCAAAGCCTCAAGATTATGAAGCCTTATGGTCAATATGGATGCAGGCTCATGTAATTCAATGGATGTCTTTCTCTCCACAATCACAAGAGGAATTTAAAGCAACTTATCTACGCATGGAGAAATCCAGTACTATTTATGTGCTTATCGATAAAATTGATAATGAAGAAAAAATAGTAGCTGTTCGACGAATTAAATTTGGCAAAGATCAGTATCAACACTGCGCTGAATATTGTTCCATGGGTGTTGACAAAGATTTTCAAGGTAAAGGTTACGGAAAATTTCTTTATCAGGAATTTGAAAAAATTCTTAGAGAACAAGGTATAAAACGCATCCAGTTAACCCAGAGTGGTGGTAACGAAGCGGCTTTTCACCTTGCTGATAAAAATTTTTCCGAGGAAGGAATTTTCCCCGATTGGCTAGAGAGAGCTGGTTATGAGGGCAAATTTTATCTAATTGAGCGTTATATCTATCGATTATTAGATGAAGGGTTGATTGACATGCTTCTACCCTACCTTCCTTAAGTTATCAAGAAATCATGCCTACACAAGTAAAAGCAGAGCACAATTCAATTAAAATTAATCGTGTAGACAATCATTTTACCTGTTATTTCCAAGATATATTATTATTGACGCTAGACTTTGAACCCGATGAATCGGTAATACAACACATTGGATTTATAACGATAAAGCTACATTCTGGTAATCATTCTATAGAAGTCCAACAGGGTCTCCGAAAAATTTTAACAAACTTACTCGAAGAAGGCAGAGTAAAAAAACTGGAATTATTTACGTCGAATCCAGCGATTGCAGAACTTTGTAGAAATACCGGATTCTTTGTACGCGCTGAAAAAATTGCCTCAATTTATGAGAATGGGAAATATCATAATGAACTAGGTGTTGAATATAGTTTTTTTGAAATTGCCGATGCACAAAAGTTAATAAAGGCGAAGGTTTTGGATCTTGATAAAAGAGCAGTCATCAATGAGGCATTAATATCTTGCAAAAATACCATAGAATCTTTAGAAAAAGAGAAAATTAATGGTGTTTTGGGTGCGCGTTTTCTAGAAAATTTAACTTATCAAATGGTTAGAGACAATTTAGGACCTAACAAAATCTTTTCATTAGCTAATAAGCGATGGATGCCTTTGCTGCTTGAGGTTCCGAAAACTCTTCAAGATGGTTTATTACGTTTGGCAAATCGCCTGGTATCGTCTAGTCCTGTTTTTTTTCAGGCTAATCAATCAATTACCTTCGCTAAATCAAAGGATTCAGCTTTGGATTTCAAAAAGCAATCTTAATATTAGATCTTAACTATTGATAAACCCCTCTACCAGCTCGCCCATTGAGCCCTATCGGAGCGAACTGATAGTTAAGTTTGTTGTGCCACCTAAGCACTAATCCAAAGCGCCATAAAATCGACTACAGACATGGCTGCCAGTGAATTCGTATCATTCATGGATCTAATAATTTTTTCGACTCGTGCAGGTTCAAAACGTGTAGATAAATTGCGCTTAAATTTATCTTGCAACACTGGAATCCCTTCCTCACGACGGCGGCGGTGACCAATAGGGTATTCAACAGAAATTTGCTCAGATTGACTGCCATCTTTAAAAATTAGCTTAATGCTATTGGCAATTGATCGTTTGTTGGGGTCGAGGTAATCATGAGAAAATTGTTGATTTTCAGTGACTTGCATCATTCCTCGTAATTGATCGATTCGCGGATCAGTGGCAATTTCATTCTCATAATGCTCAGCATTTAAAGTACCAAAAAGCAGGCCAATCGCCACCATGTATTGTAGGCAATGATCGCGATCAGCAGGATTATATAAAGCACCTTGCTTTGAAATAATACGAATTGCTGATTCATGGGTAACTAATTCGATGCTAGCAATATCATTAAAACGAGCTAAAGCCAATGGATGCAATGCAACTGCGCATTCCACAGCTGTTTGTGCATGGAATTCAGCGGGAAAAGATAATTTAAACAGGACGTTTTCCATGACATAGCTTCCATAACTACGCTGAAATTTAAAAGGCTTGGATCCGAAAAGAACGTCGTAAAATCCCCAAGTGGGTGCAGATAAAGCACTTGGATAGCCCATTTCTCCTTTTGCTGCAATTAATGCCAGACGAACAGCACGCGACGTCGCATCACCTGCCGCCCAGGATTTACGGGAACCTGCATTAGGGGCATGACGATAAGTTCTGAGGCTTTGACCATCAACAAAGACTTGCGATAAAGTACGGAGCATCTGATCACGATCTGCGCCCATGAGTGCTGCTGCCACGGCAGCACTGGCTATTTTCACTAAAATTACATGATCTAAGCCGACGCGATTAAAGCTGTTCTCTAAGGCCAAACAACCTTGAATTTCATGCGCTTTAATCATTGCCGTTAAGACATTCTGCATTTTAATGGCGTCTTTTCCTTCCTGCAGATTCTGTCGGCTAACATAATCAGCAACTGCCAATATAGCACCTAGATTGTCAGAGGGATGTCCCCATTCAGCTGCAAGCCAGGTATCATTAAAATCAAGCCAACGGATCATGGTACCTATATTAAAAGCTGCTTGAACTGGATCTAACTCGAAATTGGTACCGGGTATGCGTGCACCGTTACTTAGGGTTGCACCGGGAACGATTGGCCCCAGAAGTTTGGTACATTCGGGAAAATTAAGTGCCAAGATGCCACAGCCGAGGGTATCCATTAGACAAAGTCTAGCTGTTTCGTAAGCGTCCGCGCTTTTAATTTCAGTATTTAAGACATAATCGACTATTCCAGCCATCACTAAGTCATAATCAGGTTTTACATTATCTTCAACAAAGGAATGCATCTTAACCTCGCTCTGCAATGGGGGTATATGGTCTAGGCTCAGGGCCTGTATAAACTGAATTTGGTCGGATTAAGCGATTATCCGCTCGTTGCTCAAATACATGAGCTGACCAGCCAGTAATACGGGACATAACAAAGATAGGCGTAAACATTGCTGTAGGAATACCACAATAGTGGTAGGCGGATGCGCTGTAGAAATCAAGGTTAGGAAAGAGGTTTTTTTCTCTTCTCATCACCGCTTCGATTCGTTCTGAGACTTGATAAAGCAAAAGGGAATGTTGAGATTTGGCAAGTTTTAGAGACCAGGCTTTGATAATATCCGAACGCGGATCGCAATCTCGATAGACGCGATGACCGAAGCCCATAATTTTAGCTTTAGAGGCTAGCATATCCATTAAAACAGGTTCCACTTCTTCAGGAGCTTTGAATTTTTCAATTAACTCCATAGCCGCTTCATTCGCACCGCCATGCAGAGGACCTCGCAAAGTGCCAATTGCTGAGGTAATTGCCGAATAAAAATCAGACAAGGTTCCAGCAGTTACTCGAGCGGCGAAGGTTGAAGCGTTAAACTCATGTTCTGCATACAATATTAGTGAAGCATTCATCATATCCGTTTCAAGTTTAGATGGTTTTCTACCCTGTAAAAGCGCAAGAAAATGGCCGCCTAGCGTTTGTTCTTCTGATTTACCGCTAATTTCTTTATCTTGAAAATGATAAGCATACCAATAGCACATTAACCCGGGAAATAAAGCTAATAGCCTATCGGCAACATGATATTCCTGAGCAAAATTTTCTTCAGGCTCAACGGTGCCGAGCATGGAACATGCCGTGCGTAGTACGTCCATGGGGTGAGTATTTTTAGGGATCAGCTTCAATACTTTTTTTAAAGTCTCGGGAATTTGACGAAGGCCAATCAATTTATTTCTATAGCTTTCTAATTCAGCTTGAGTTGGTAATTGCCCATAATGTAATAAATAAGCAACTTCTTCAAAGGTTGCGTGTTCTGCCAAATCGTCAATCGAGTAGCCTCTATAAGTGAGCCCTTTCCCCTCTTGCCCTACAGTTGAAATTGCCGAGTCACCTGCAATGACACCAGCCAATCCACCCGCTGATTTATTGACCATCTTCATTCTCCCTTAACTGGTCTAATTTTTTTTCATAATCATGATATCCAAGCACTTCGTATAATTTATTACGTGTTTGCATGGTGTTAACCAGGGATTTCTGGGTTCCCTCAGTTTTAATGGTTTTATAAACATTCAAAGCCGCCTGTGACATTGCCCGAAAAGCACTTAAAGGATATAAAATTAATTGTACACCGACTGCACTTAGCTCCTCCCTGTTAAAAAGCGGAGTTAAACCGAACTCAGTAATATTAGCAAGAATAGGAACTGACAATTGTCTTGTAAACGTTTCGTATTCAGCAAGTGTATTCATAGCTTCTGGAAAAATCATATCAGCACCCATTTCAATACAAAGCTGTGCGCGTTCGATAGCGGCGTTCATACCTTCTATTGCATAAGCATCAGTGCGAGCCATAATAACAAAATCGGGATCTTTACGGGTATCAACAGCAATTTTTATGCGATCTGCCATTTCTTGCATTGAAACAATGGCTTTATTGGGGCGATGGCCACAACGTTTTGCTAATATTTGATCTTCAATATGAATAGCGGCAACACCCGTGCTTTCCATAAGCTTTACGGTTCGCGCAATGTTAAAGGCATGTCCCCAACCGGTGTCTACATCGACCAAAAGAGGCAATGAACAGGCCTGCGTGATTCGCCGTGCATCCTCCAGGAATTCAGTTAGAGAAGTCATTCCTAGATCAGGAAGTCCATAAGAAGCATTGGCAACGCCGGCTCCTGATAAATAAATTGCTTGGCAACCTGCTGTTTTAGCAAGCATGGCTGAATAGGCATTAATAGTGCCAACAATTTGTAAGGGGGAATTAGTTTTAATCAGATTTCGAAATGTTTTGCCCGCGGAAAAGGCCATTACTATCGCTCCATGCTCAAGTGATTTGCCTTTTTAACATGCTCTCAGATGGATAGCAACCAAGTAAATCTCTGCCGCCGCGTTAAGCGGGGAGGCAGAGAAGAATAGTTAGTTTATTCCTTAGCTCATTGGTACTTCTTTCCACCAATTAGTTCGGGTTTCAGTAGCCCAGTGGCCTTCTCGCATACGAGCTACGAAAGCTTGAGTTTGTTCAGGTGTTGACATTTTGGAATCGAGTTTAATACACCAATCCCAATCACCAGTGGTAGACCACATAGATTCAACGCCTTCCCACTTGGAAATCATATTTAAATCATCCCAAGACTTATTTGTTTTCATAAATATCACACTATTCCATGCGTTCATAATTTCATCCTTAGTTTACTATTGAATGCAGTTGTTCTAAATTAAACCTTCTCTTATCAGGATAGGACATAAATTTCTAAATTGCCTAGTCTTTCACTGAAGATTTAAGTTGATAATAAAAATACGATTGTGATTTTCTCACATCTAATCCGTTGTATTATAACTAAATTTAACATTTATAATTCGATAATTCATTAATGTCGTAGATGATGTTGATTATTATTTTTAAGTATCAAACTTAAATTATATATTGCTGAATCGGCCGCTTTATCTGAGCTCTTTAGGTTGAGATCGATATAAAAAGACTTCTTTTTTGCTCGAAAACCCATCCTAAAATTTTTTAATATTTCGAGTAATTCTATTGATAATTTTTCGGGATCTTCTTTCAATAATTCAGGCAAAACTTTTTTACAGTAACACAGCATGGGTTCTAAGGGATCATCAACACCACTGGTAATTGTATTATATTTATCCATAATTTCACTCATAAATTTTGATTCTATTAATTAATTATAGAAGATTTTTTTAGCTTAAGCTTGATGTAATCAAAAATTAGCCTTAGTCCGGACTACTTCCTAACTTGATTAACTTTTTAATTAAAAATCGTGCTGGCGACAAAGAACGTACCATAGCTTGAGTAATTTGTAGTGGCTCCTGATTGATAGTTGAGGCTAAATATTCAGCAGCTAAAGGAATTGTGGTCAGGCCTCTGGAACCAAAGCCGGCACAAAGAAATAGCCCTGGTAAATAGGCACCCTGATAAGGAAGCCAACGTTTGGCATCATTTGCTAACGATACAAATCGATGATTAAACTCAATTAGATCAGGTATTGGTCCAACTAAAGGTAAATAATCGGTTGTTGTTGCTCTTATCCCCACCCAGTTGGCGAGCAAATCACTTGACCACTCTAACTCAGTGGGCAGTTCATCCAAGCGCATTAAATTTTTTTGATCCTCACCAGGATTGCTGCTCAGGTCTATATTATTTAACTCATAGGTCGCTCCTAAAGCATGAGCATTTCCGCTTGCAGGTAAAACATGACCTTTACCACAAAGTGGCATTTTTAAAAGTTGACTTTGAGCATTACTTGCAATAAAACTGATTTGGCCACGAATTGCAGTTAAAGGTAAACCTTCGCTTTGATAAAATTGCGTTGCTTGATGACCATTAGCTAGAACTAAAACCTCAGCTGAATGAGTATCAACATGCCAAAGGCTATCTTTGTAAACTAATTCATTAACTTTTGTATTGGCAAAATAAGTTATATTTTTGCTTTGAATCAAATAGCGACACAGAGCTTGCGCATTAATCCAACCTGAACTACTAATAAATAACCCCCCTTGCGTTAGTTTAATCCCTACAAGAGCTGAGGCTTGTTCAGCGTTTACTAACTGAGCAAACTCAGGATAAGCTTTTATCCAATTTGCCAGGTTAGCTTGCGCTAATCGTTCTTTCTCATTATGGGCAAGCTGAAGAACTCCTGATAATTCGCCGATATCATTTGACCTTAAAATTTGTCGATAATGACGGATAGCAAATAAATAAGCATTCAGCATGAAACAATTAACAGGTGAATTAAATGCAGATAGTTTAGGGTAGAGCACAGCTTGCCTATTGCCAGAAGCGCCCTGGCCAACATCACTATTCTCATCAATAAGGCAGACCTGCCAACCTCGCTTAGCCAAAGCATGTGCCGTATAACAACCAGCCAAGCCAGCTCCAAGAACTATAATTTTTTTGGCTTTATAATTAAGTGAGTTAGCATTGCTATGCCAGGCTGTCGAACGTAAGTTTCGGCTAGCTGACAAAGGCGCTTTGAATTTTGCTACGAGCATTGGCGGGTTTATACCAAGCCCTGGCAATTGTTTGGGCAAAAAACCAGCTGCTTTTAAATTGTTTTTAACCAAAGATTCTGTAGAGTAAGTCGCTAAACTTGTTTCTTTTTTTGAAAGCAAAGCAAGGATGTTAAACAAATCTGCCGACCATAAGGCAGGATTTTTTTGAGGTGAAAAGCCATCCAGGAACCAGGCATCGACAAAGGTTTTTCTAAATTTTTGCTCGAATTGCAAATCGCCACAAATTAGCAATTGTTGAAAGCAAGTACTTGCCTCGCCTAACATCAATATTAAATTAACTCGTCCATCAACAAATTGAAGCTGATGAAAACCTGGCGTTAGAATTGGATAATTTTCAATCAAAATTTCTGCCTGGTTTGT
Organism: Tatlockia sp.; assembly: GCA_013697725.1. Taxonomy (GTDB): domain Bacteria; phylum Pseudomonadota; class Gammaproteobacteria; order Legionellales; family Legionellaceae; genus Tatlockia. Next base: position 131,457 of record JACCWI010000037.1, on the reverse strand, counting down.
TAGTTGAGGCCACAAGGCCAGAGCGCGCTGTAGATCAGCTTTAGCAAGAGGCAATTTTTCACAACTAAAATAATAAAGCTTTGCAGATTTCGGCGCTTGTTTTAACCAAAGTTCCAAACTCAATAAGAAATTTAATCCCAAACCGAAGCCGATTTCAGCAATGACAAAATTTTCCATTGTTAAACAAGACCATCGGTCTTTTAACTGGTTACCATTAATAAAAACATGTTCTTTTGCTGCTAACCCCTGTTTTACTGATAAATAGCTCTCATTAAAGGTTTGCGAAAATGGTAAATCCCCAGGCCAAGATAAGGAGGCCAGTTCGATGGGAAGGATAATTTGGCTCAAATTGAAATACTTAATGAAAAAGAATAGAAAATAATTATACAGAATTAATCTTAAAATCTAAATTTGTTTCTTTTAAAAACATATTTACTATCAATAGAGATAAATACTGTAGAGATAAATAATTTTTTTACAAATACCTATATTTCTCTACAATCCTTACAATTGTTTACCTTCTGAGAGATAATTATACTTATCAAATTAAGAGAGCAGGAGGGTTAAAATGCATAATAAGATTTATTTAACCGGAATTGAGCAAAGGCCTGGCAAATCCTTTGTTTCTTTGGGGCTTCTTGCAAGTCTTAAAATTCTGCAAAAAAATCTAAGTTGTTTTAAACTATTTTCTGAATCCGATGAAGCCCAGATCCCCTTACTTGAAGAAATTAGTGAACAAACTATCACCCCTCTAATGAACGTAAATCAAGCAATCTCCTTAATGCATGCGCAACCTGATGATTTAGTGAATGCCGTTCTTGAAGCTACCAAAAGTAAGAGCCACGAATTCGCCTATTTTGAAGGCACCGACTTTAAAAGTGATAATGATGTTTTTGAATACCAGTTTAATTTAACGCTTGCTTACCAATTAAACTGTGCTGTGATTTTAGTCGTTTCAGCTAAAGACCGTACGTTGCAGCATACCTTGGCGATATTAAATACAGCGCTTGAAATGAGTAAAAAAACACATGTTCGCGTAGTCGGCGTGATCATTAATCGTGTCGAAAATTTCAACGAAATTGAAGCGCTCCAGCTTTTTAAAACTCAGTTACCTGATTTATTGTTGCTCGCCATTATTCCTGAGTTTGAAACTTTGGCTAATCCTTCAGTGCAAGACATCGCTGTAAAATTACAAGCGCAAGTATTATTTGGTCAAAATGAATTAAACCGCCCGGTCAAACAATTTTCAATTGCCGCTAAAACCGTAGGAAATTTTCTGGAATCGCGGCTTGATCGCAGTGGAATGCTTATTATAACGCCTGATGATCGAATTGATGTACTATTGGGGACTTTACTCGCTGATCAATCAGCCTACTATCCTAAAATTGCAGGAATTGTGCTTACTGGTGGTGAGCTGCCTGGTCCCATTATCCGTGATATCATTGCAGGCCTTGAACATCCCTTTCCTGTCTTGCTTACTGAACATAAAACTTATGAAACGGCTACAATGCTGTTTTCCGCCAAATACAGCTTAAGCAACACTGATCCACAAAAAGTTAAGACAGCGCTAGAACTCATGCGCCCTTATTTTACCGAGCCTTCAAAAACTTTACTGCAAGATAAATCCCTACCCCTGCAATTAAGTCCGGCGGTATTTCTTTATGAATTAGTTAACAAAGCAAAGCAATCCCTCCAACATATTGTTCTGCCTGAAGGTGATGATCCCCGGATTTTACTCGCAGCTAATCATTTATCTCAGCGCGGTATTGTAAAATTGACTTTGCTTGGCAAGCTTGAAAAAATCCAAATGCAAGCTAAACGTCTAGATATTAATTTAGCCGCAATTACCATTATTGATATTGAATATTCAGAGAAGAAAGAAAGCTACGCGCGCCAATATCATCAACTACGCCAGCACAAAAATGTTAATTTACCAATTGCTTTGGAACGGATGAGCGATGTGAATTATTTCGCGGCGATGATGGTTTATTGTGGCGATGCCGATGGCATGGTTTCGGGGGCGGCTCATACCACTGCTGACACGGTTAGGCCGGCTTTGGAAATTATAAAGACTAAGCCAGGTGTCAATAAAGTTTCCTCCATTTTTATAATGTGTATGCCGGCTCGTGTATTAATTTACGGGGATTGTGCAATAAATCCTGAACCTGATAGCCAAACACTAGCTGAAATAGCAGTTCAAGCTGCAAGCATTGCTAAAAATTTAGGTCTCGATCCCAAGGTAGCTCTTTTATCCTATTCTTCTGGGGGTTCTGGCAAAGGGGAAAGTGTTGATAAAGTGACTAAAGCCATGGCCATTTTAAGCCATTTAGAGCCCAATTTATTAGCTGAAGGACCCACGCAATATGATGCAGCAGTCGATGAAAACGTTGCTGCAAAAAAACTACCGCAATCAAGAATTGCAGGTGCGGCCAACGTGCTGATTTTCCCTGATCTTAATACAGGCAATAATACTTACAAAGCCGTTCAGCGTGAAACCGGAGCCCTTGCAATTGGTCCTGTTTTGTTGGGCTTAAACAAGCCCGTCAATGATTTAAGCCGTGGGTGTACAGCTGAAGATATTATCAATACCATTTTAATAACGGCAATTCAGGCTCAAGGATCTAAACTATGAATCTCTTAACTATTAATGCCGGCAGCTCTTCTATTAAATACAAGGTCTTTAGCAATAACACAGCTATTATTTCAGGTTTAATCGAAGGAATCGGTGAATCTAAAAGTAAATGGCACCATAGTAATGGAGCGAAACGAATCGCTATCCAACATTTTCAAAACCATGAACAAGCCTTTAACGCCTTGGGTGAAAAGTTGAAGTTAGAACTACAAAACTTGCCCATTCAGGGGGTTGGTCATCGAGTCGTACATGGTGGCGATCGCTATCACAAGCCTACAATTATCACAGCCGAGGTACTTGCGAATATTATTGCACTGTCAAAGCTGGCGCCAATTCATAATCCAATTAATGCGCTAGGCATAGAATTCGCCTTGAACCAATTTCCAGACGCACTTCAAGTTGCAATTTTTGATAACGGCTTTCATCATACTATGCCCGAATACGCCCGTACTTATGCAGTCAATGCAGAGCTAGCTAATAAATATCAAATCAGGCGCTATGGTTTTCACGGTATAAATCATGAGTATGTAGCAAAGCAAGCCGCTATTTTTTTAAACAAAGAGTTAACTGAAACTAATTTAATTAGTCTCCACTTAGGTAATGGGGCAAGTGCCTGCCTAATTAAAAATGGCTTATCTATTGATACCTCGATGGGACTAACACCTCTAGCCGGATTAGTAATGGGCACCCGCTGTGGCGATATTGATCCAGCTATAGTACTTTATTTGCAAGAACAGGGGTTAACTCCAGCTGAAGTGGATAATATATTAAACAAGCAAAGCGGTTTGAAAGGGATCGCTGATGAAAATGATATGCGCAAACTTATAAGCCGAGCGCTCGCCAATGATAAAGCTGCTATTTTTGCCATTGATATCTATGTCTATGCTATTCAAAAAATGATTGGTGCCTACTATAGTCAACTCCACCCTCTGGATGCACTTATTTTTACAGGCGGGGTTGGCGAAAATGCATCGTTCATCCGTGAAAAAATTATCGCCCCACTAGCTCATTTAAATCTGAGAATCGATGAAAAATTAAACTTAAAATCCTCAGATGAACTTTGCTACTCTATCTCAAAGTCTGGGATACCCATTTTAGTGATACGCGGCGATGAGGAAGCGCTGATGGCTGAAAAACTTGCTCAGTTGTGCTTATAGGGGTTATCTAGGGTAAAGTATAAATTTTCCAGCACCTTTTATCGATTCTAACTGGTACCAATTTCGAAATTTAATCCTTAATAAATCATTAAGGATTAATCTGTATTATTATTCGCATTAAATATAAATGGAAATGCAATGCGTAGTAAGTTTAATCCCTATGAAATTTTAGGCGTTCTTCCAACTTCAAATGAAGCAGATGTAAGAAAAGCTTATTATAAGCTTTCGCTGAGGATTCATCCTGATAGAAAGCCTAAAGAGGAAAAAAAAGATAGTGAAAAAAAGTTTAAGAAACTAGTCAAAGCCTATGAAATGCTAACCAAACTAGAAAAATTTTCTCAAGCTAATAGTAATCAACCTATAAAAGCATTGAATGATGTAGGTACTTTTTCTCATCAAAAAAATGCCTTCCCTTGCGATATTTTGCCAGCTCTAGATAAAGAAAAACATGAATCTAAGAAGCGAGTTTCATCGCCACATAATAATTTAAATGATTTTAATGAAAGGTATAAGAAATTAAAAAAGCAAGAAGAGCAAAAAGAAAAATTTAGTCTTTATAATTTGCTTAGATACAACTTGAAAGGGATTTGCAATCTGGATAAAGAAAAAATTCTGGAGAGAATTGAAACCGGAGAAAAAAAATATCGTCTTATTTCTGATTCTATTAATGAGAAGGCATTATTATGGAAGGCTGAAAAAACAGGATGGGCACCCATATTTTTATACGGAACAGCACATATAAGCATCAATAATTTCAACATTAAAGATAGGTTTGATGATCTATTTGATTATCTCATTGACCAAGTTGATGTTGTATTACCAGAAATTGAAAGGTGTTGCATCTTTGATCTGGGGGAAGATATAGATGAATTTATTGTCTTAAAAGCACATCAAAGAGGAAAAGAGCTAAGGCCATTAGAAAATAGACTCATAAGAACCACAACTATGTCTGAAAAACTTTTTAATAGCTCTAATTTAAATTCAGTTTCAAACCCGGAAATTAAGGAATTTACACGAAACTATTTGACCGGTAGTAATTCAATCACTTTGAATGAAACTACTAACTCAGAGCTTATTAAATCTGCAATCAAAAGAAATTTTTTCTGGATGGAAGATATTTTATTACAATCATATCAGCAAAAAACCTCTCTTGTAGTTGCTGGAAGAGCTCATAATGCTGGTGAGTATGGTCTGCCAAATCTTTTAACTTATGAAGGGTATAAACTTACCCCTTTAATTAAATCAGCTCCCACAAGTAAAAAAGCTGTAATACGCAATCTTGTGTTTGGCACTAATAATTCATTTTTCCGATCTGAAATCAGTAGAATAAATGGACAGGAAAAGCAAATTATTCCTTATAATATACGATGACTTTGCCTCCTATTTAATGAAATATTATATTTTATTATTCTCTCTGCGAGGTTTTCACGGTTAGTGCCTCTAAAACTTTTGCAGAAACAATCGAGAGAAAAATTTTAGGGAAACGCTTAGCAATACAAGGTAATGAATTTAACTATTCATAGGGGGGTCTAATTAAATTCTTCCCTATGCATCTCACAAAACCAGCCCTTCTGATTTTTTATCCTTAAAATAGGTGAATTCCTGAATACCTTTGCAAGCCAAATAACCCAGTCCCAAGAAACTGCAGCTAGCAAAAAAACCAAGAGTAGCAGCTGCAGCGCCAAGACCATCTGTGAGAGTAATTTTATCGTCGGTTCCAATATGCAAACAATCTTTAATTAATGCGTATAAACCTAAGGTTAAAATTGAAACCGCAATTTCACCCGCGGTATAATCTGGAGTAAGGTCAATATTATCAGTGAGCTGCAGTCCTACTAAGGTATAATCGTCCCCAATTTCTACCTTTAATGACCTGATAGCATCCTCTAGTTGATTAGCCTTAACTCTAATTTCTGGATGATAAGCATCTTTGCCCGCTTGCTGTAGCCGCGTCAGCTCAATCCTTGAATTAAATATTGCCAATGGTGCTTCTTTTGCTATTTTTAAACGGCTAAGCCTTTCTAATTCTGTTTGCAGAATGGAATAATCAGCCAGGGATTTGGTTAAGCGACTTACCGTAACCCTATGCGGTAATTTAAAATTAGGATCAGCCATTAAGGTTTTAAAGTCTATTTCAGTGTCTATTTTACCTTTCTGCTCTTGGTCTTCTGCAGAGTTTTGTAATACTGGCAAATAATCCCATACTCCATCCGTTAAACCGAAAACTATAGTTTCTTTTTCCAGAATCAAATCAAAGGTAACTATTTGATCATCTTTACATAAGTCTGGTAAGGCAGCAGGAGAGCCCTTTCCCCACCCACGCAAAATTTGTTGCGCTCTCGCAATGGTAGCAAAAGTCTTTTTACGGGGGTTATAGGCTATCAGCATTGAATCGCCAATGTTTAACCCAACAAAACGAAAATGGTCATTGTCCATTTTAAAAGCACGGCCACAGGCGAGTGTTGTTTTTTCGAGGGGCTCCTGGATTCTTTTCGGTTGGAGGCTAAGATCTCGATGAGCGCGAACTTTAACCGGGAGTTCACTACTCAAGCGCTTTTTTAGGTCGATGAGGTTGTTAGTCAAACTATCAGCATCTTTAAAACCGGCCATCAAGCGGCAGGCATTTTTTGCGGCAAAATAGGAAGTTCGACCTATATCTTCATTTTCTCGGTCTTCCTTACGATGACCACAACCATCAGCAATAGCGATTACCCAGCCATCAGAGACTGAGGCTGTGTAACTCGCATCAAGAATTACAGCCTCTTTTAGCTGACCGGAATCATCGAGTAAGGCTTGTAATTTTTCCTCATTATTGGACGCAAAACTAGAGCCACTGATCGTGCAACCATTCATTCTTCTTGCCGTATGAAATCGTTGCTCATTCGTTAACGCTATCGGGTAAGCAATGTCAGGGTAGACGCGTTTGGGTTCTAAAAAAGTATGAGAAAGTGGTTGATAGTTCTCATCAATTTTTAATAAAGCATCTTTCCAATTAAGGTAGGGTTTTCTTTCATTAACCAGGCCTTTAATAACTGTGCGATTGTTAATCTGGTTTATAAGCGCGTTTTTTATCGCTCCTATAAATTCATTGAGTTGAGCATCATTTTTTGATTTTTCTCTTTGAAAACGCTCACCAATCTCAATTAATGCGCAGTATTTCTCATCTTGATTGGTCAACCTTTCAAATTTAGCGAGTAAATCCTCTGCGCCCTTATGAGCAATTACTTGAGAGTAATTTTTGCATGCAAAGAGCCTGTCTAGATCATTTTTAATATCATCCATTCCTGGAACTGCAGTAATAGGGTAATCGATACTGTCATCACGTTTTGTTTCCATTATTTCTCCAAACTAATAATCAGTAAAACCATAGCTTATTGCATATTATTTTATCATATTATTAAAATAACATTCAATAAACACCTCTCTATTTAATTAAATTAGTTGATAATAGGGATAACGAGTATTGATGCCCAATTAGCTAAGCGATTTTAACAACGAGATATAGCGCGGATCCTTCATCATTAGCTCGATAACTTTCGGATATACTGAGGTATCTTTAGTGGGAACGGGTATCTGGTCTGCATATTCAAATAAAAGTTCGGCTAGTTCAATGGTTTTGGGATCGTAACCAAATTTTATTCTTTCATAGTAGGCTCTAAAATAAGGATTTTGTGCCCAGGTTATAAATCCAGTGAGCCAATAATTTAGAGGGGTTTTGTCATATTTGCGAATTGTCAAACAATCTGACCAGGAAAGAAGCATTACATTAGCAATAAATTCCTCTTCAATTATACTTTCTTTAGTCATGTTTGTTTTTTTATTAGGCAACAATATTAAATTATAAAGGTCAAGATTAGACATAAAAAAAGAGGCTAAAAATTCAGGTCGTATATTAGGACTGGTTTTAAGAAGCTGATTAGGATAAAGCCATAATTTATCAATAGCATCTTTGGTCTTGTTAATTCGAGTGTAGGTTTGATTAAATTCAAAAGAAATGGAAGTTAAGATAATATTGAAACCAATAAAAATAATTGCAACAGATGCAAGAGTCGAAAAGAAAACATTAATGCGTGTTTTTTTATACTGCTCCGGATTTCTGTATTTGATAGTGACATAAAGACTAAAAAGTAAAATACAAATTACAACTGTAGAAATGATAATCGGGACTATTTCAGAAGATTGAGGGGTGATCATGAATTTGTCCTTTAGGTAAAACAAAACAATTTTACCTAAAGCATTCAATATTCATGCCAGAAGAAGCAAGAAAATTTTTTTTAGCTATAAACCAATCGCATTTTTTATGTCTTCTTCCGTAATATCAACCTGAGCACAGAGACTAACATTAGCTGGAATACTTGAAAGGCCTTTATCGATTAGTACAGTCACCGATTGGTGCACCCCAGAGGCTAAATTTTGGATAGATCCAAATTTGATTCCTTCAGGAATCATAAACTCGTTAGCTTTCATTAGCGATTGAAATTCATCAAAACTATGAGGACTAAACAAGCCCAAGCAATTTCTTTTTTCCTTAGTAACCTCTCCTATCAAAGCAATGAGAACCTGCTGTTGTTGCGTATCAATCGAGGTCTGTTTAGAGAGCCATTTTAAGATGGTAGTTAATTTTCCATATTTATCACTAATGTTAGAGGTAAAAAACTTTACTCGATTTTTGGTTTGAGTAATATTAGTTCTAAGCTCGTCAACAATTAGTTTGAGCTTTTCAATATTTTCTACGTTTTCTGGTTTTATTAACTTAGTTTTTTTAGAACTCAGTTGTTTAGGCTGAACGGTCTGCTTCTCATTTTGGGGAGCTTTTTTACTGGCTAGTGGAGATTGAAAGAATTGCTTTTCTTTTGTAGAACATTTTTTTTCTACTACAAACTCTTCAGTATCTATGTCAGTTTTTTCTAAATTACCTCCATATTTTTTGCAAAAGTTAAGTAATAGCTCTACTTCAGTCAAGTTCAATTCCAAATTAGGGAAATAAGGTTTGGGAGCTTCATGTCTAGGCTTAATTTTTTTACGATAGATTTCATTAGTCAGAGAGTTGGGCAGATTCTCTAAAATGTAGTTACCTATCCCCAGCATATTTCTTTTGAACTCCTCATGAGTAGAGGGTGAAGGGAACTCAACATGGTTAACAATCTTTGAAGCACCAAGGCTCACACCGTATTTTGTCTCATCCTGATGCATAGCATAAAGAGTACCGCCGAAAAATAAGGCAATCATTTCCTTTTGAGAACTGGCCTTTTTAAAGGCTTCTCGCATATGATACAAAACAGCCCCTCCTTGAGAACTTATAGAGGAATCTGTAATTATTGTATAAGAAATAAGATCATTTAATAAATTTTTTATATTTATAATCATTTACTAGCCTTTTAAAATTTCACACGCGGTTAATCCAAATTAAAGCTCATCACTCAATTGAAATATTTAACTACTCAGAATTGAAAAAATGGTAGGGGTAAGGTCATAAAAACTCATAAATTATAACATAATGCATCTTTATTAAGCAAATTATTGTCATAATACCTCTTTGCTTCACGCACGGTAAATTCTTTGCGCTTGAGTTACCACATTAATTTCAACCTTTTTTAGATTAGCTATATTTTTTTTGGGAATACTCTTTGTCTCTGTATAAAGTTGATTGAAAAACATTGTGATTCAAGGCCTCAAATTCTCTTTTAATCGCTAAAATCTTCTCATTATTTAAGCGTGCACCATATTGGCAAACAACTTCAGTCGCCGCTTTATTAGCTAACTCTACAGCAAGCCTCGGCGTATAACCGTGGGTTACCGCATAAAGATAAGCTCCGGCAAACATATCACCCGCCCCTACTGTGTCAATTGCAGATGTGGCCTTGGTGGGGATAGCAATTGCTTCTCCATTAATAGCTAGAATTGCTCCGCGACTACCGCAAGTAACAACTAAATGATTAGCAAAGGGCTGCAACAGAGGAATGGCCATTTCTAAACTATCAGCTTGCGTAAATAAAAGCGCTTCTTCTTCATTACAAAATAATAGGTCGACCTGACCATCAATCACCGCAACTAACTCATTTTTAAAATAACGAACCATATTCGGATCCGAGAGAGTCAAGGCCACTTTAGTATGCGAGGCTTGCGCGTGCTGCCTTGCCGCTAACAAAGCTTTCTTTCCGGGGGGTGAAGCAATCAAATAGCCTTCAAGATAAATATATTCTGAAGCAGCAATGGCTTTTAAATCCAGAACAGCTTTATCAAGTGTTTCTGAGATGCCCAGATGGGTGTTCATTGTTCGTTGGGCATCGTCCGTTACCAAGACAAGACATTGCCCGGTTATACCTGGCAATAAATTGTTCTCAACTAAATTACAATCCAACGCCAGCGAGTTTAATTCCCCTAGAAATAAGCGACCGGCCTCATCATCAGCGACCTTACAACTATAAAAACCCTTGCCTCCAAATTGGCTTAACGCAATTAAAGTATTTGCTGCAGAACCACCACAGCTTGAATGACAAAAGCAGTCAGCCAAGGCTTCTGTGAGCCGTTGATGCGTTGCCACATCAATGAGGGTCATTACATTCTTCTCTACGGCAAAGGCTTCTAAAAATCCGTCATCGACCTTGGCTTCCCTATCGATTAAAGCATTCCCAACGCCGTAAACATGGTAGATCTTCATAAAACTTTAGTCTCCACTAAGCTTGCTAACACCGATTCAGCAGCCTTGAGAGTTTTTGAAATTTCTTCGGGAGTATGTGCAGAAGATAGAAAACACGCTTCATACATGGATGGCGCAAAATAAATTCCTTTATCTAACATGCCATGGAAAAATTGTTTAAACCTTCGCTCATCTGAAGATGCCACGTCTTTACAGTTTAAAATCTCTTTCTTCTCGTTAAAACAAAAACCAAACATTCCACCTAAAAAGGAGCCTTTAAAAGGAATATGCATCGAAGCCGAGATTGCAGCTAAGCCTACAATCAGGGATTGAGTATTAGCAGTCAGCTGCTCATAAAATTCTGGGCTTTCAATAGCTGACAAAGTAGCCAGGCCTGCTGCCATGGCCAGCGGATTGCCTGATAAAGTGCCAGCCTGATAAACATCTCCTTCAGGTGCTAAATGAGACATTATTTCAGCTCGCCCACCAAGAGCACCCACTGGCATGCCGCCGCCAATTATTTTACCCAAGGTCGTTAAATCTGGCTTAATATTATATAAGGCTTGAGCGCCACCCAAGGCAACACGAAAGCCCGTCATCACTTCATCAAAAATTAATAAGGCATCATTTGCATCGCAAAGCTCACGCAAGCCCTTTAAAAAATCGTTTTGGGGCAGAACAAAGCCCATATTTCCCGCCACTGGCTCTACAATAACCGCGGCAATATCATTTGAATGATGCTTAAACAAAGCTGCAGTTTGATTAAGGTCATTAAAATCAGCCGTCAGAGTATGCTCGGTTATACTTGCGGGAATCCCGGGGGATGAGGGTATGCCCAGAGTTAAGAGACCTGAGCCCGCTTTTACCAAGAGGCTATCATTATGGCCATGATAGCAACCATTAAATTTAATAATCTTGTTTTTACCTGTATAACCACGAGCTAAACGAATAGCAGTCATGGTCGCTTCTGTACCTGAATTAACCATGCGGATTTTTTCAATAGCAGGCATTAATGTAATAATTTTTTCTGATAATTCAATTTCCAGCTCTGTGGGTGCTCCAAAACTCATACCATTCTGTAAAACCTCTTGCACGGCATCGATTACAGAACTGGCGCAATGACCAAGAATTAACGGCCCCCAAGAGCCTACATAATCAATATAAGATTTTCCATCCACATCAGTTAGATAGGCACCCTTTCCTGATTTAAAAAATATTGGCTCACCACCTACGCCTTTAAAGGCTCTGACCGGAGAATTAACCCCTCCAGGAATAAGAGATTTCGCTTTTGCAAATAGTTGCTGAGATCTAGTCACGACTACTCCATGCCAAAAAATGGTTTCATTCTACCTCTATTTAAAACAACTGACAAAAATCTTTAATTAATTTTCAGCTAAAGTTAAATTTTTATTGCTTAGTGAATATACAATCAGACCAACCCTTTCATTCAGAGCCGGCTTTAATTATAATAAGCGCTCGCTAAATGAGGAGCTTTAAATTTTGACTGATGTAATTAACGATTTAAAAAAATACATGTGTGTTATTTGTGGATTCATCTACGACGAAGCAGAGGGTTGGCCGGAAGACGGCATCGAAGCCGGTACTCGTTGGGAAGATGTCCCTGAGAATTGGTTCTGCCCTGATTGTGGAGCTGGCAAAGATGATTTTGAGATGATTGAGGTTGACTAATTTTATACAGGTTTTATCACTACCAGCATAATGATGCCAAAAAGTAATATAGTAGGCACTTCGTTATAAAAGCGATAAAACCTGGCTGAATTTGTATTTTTATCTTGAGTAAAACGTTTTAAAAAATATCCGCATCCCAAATGATATATACACAACACAAACACCAAAGCTAATTTCCCCTGCAACCAGACAGCGTTTAAATAATAGCTAAGGTTATAACTAATTAGAATCAAGCCCAAAGTTACTGTTGCCAAGGCTGCCGGCCAGGTTATACCATAATAAAGGCGTCGCTCCATAACCTTAAAGCGTGTAATAGATAGAGCATCTGACGCCTCGGCATGGTAGACAAATAGCCTTGGCAAATAAAAAAGACCTGCAAACCAGGCTACCATTGCAATTATATGGAAGGCTTTAATGTAGAGCATTTCTACCACCTATTTTTTTCGCGAAAGAGCAAACTGGTTTAAAATTTCCACAGTTAAAGAAAAACCCATAGCAAAATAGATATAGCCGCGCGGGATATGGAATGAAAAACTATCGGCCACTAAAACCGTTCCTATTAAAATTAAAAAAGACAGAGCTAGCATTTTAAGCGTAGGATGCTTATCAATAAAATGGCTAACAGGTTCAGCAGCAAAGACCATAACTAAAATTGCACAAGTTATTGCAGCAGCCATCACCATAAAGCGATCAGTTAAGCCTAAGGCAGTCAAGACACTATCAAGCGAAAATATAATATCCATTAAGGCAACTTGCAGAATAACTCCGGTAAACGAAACAGGTACTTTCGGCTTTGTTACAGTTAGCTTAGTTGTTTTGGCAATTTCAAGATGAATTTCCTGCGTCGCTTTGGCAATAAGGAACATTCCGCCCACAAAAAGGAATAAATCCCTCGCGGAAAAGGAAAATTTAGCAACGCTGAATAAGGGATGAGTCAGTTTAGTTAACCATACCGCTGAGGCAAGCAAGATAAGACGAGTAACCCAAGCAAAGGTTAAGCCCCATCGTCGAGCACTCTTCCTTTGCTCTCTAGGTAATTTTTCCGTCAATATAGCTAAAAAAACTAAATTATCTATACCCAAGACAATTTCAAGAACAATTAATGCTAAAAGACTCAAGACTATTTCTAAAAATTCCATGGGATCACATAAAAGGTTTTTGAAAGCACATTATCTATCGAAAGCGATAAAAGGTAAACGGTTCACATTCTCGGTATTATTAGCTATAATGACGCGCGAATTCCAAGCAAATCAGGTGACCACAATAATCAAATTAATCAAAAAGCTGCTACGCAAAAAAAGGACTAATCAACAAGCTGTTGACACAAGCTACATTATTCCGCGCAGCCATCACAATTTATCAAAAACAGATATAAGCGCTAATGCGCTTAAAGTACTGAATCGTCTCAATAGTGCAGAATATCAAGCTTATTTAGTCGGCGGATCTGTTCGCGATCTTTTGCTTGGGAAAGTTCCCAAAGACTTCGACATTGCAACTAATGCAACACCCAACGAAATAAGAAAATTATTTCGTAATGCCCGCATAATAGGTCGACGCTTTAAATTAGTACATATTATTTTTCATCGCGAAATAATTGAGGTAGCAACTTTTAGAGGCTCTGAAAGCGATGAGATTGATAATAATCAAGAAGTTAACGAACGTGGGATGCTAGTAAGAGACAATGTTTATGGCTCACTCGATGAGGATGCCTGGCGGCGTGATTTTACGATCAACTCGCTATACTATGGTATTGATAATGCCTCTATTGTTGATTTTACTGGCGGTGTTAATGATGTTCATCAACGTTTAGTTCGAATGATTGGGGATCCAGCTACTCGTTATAAAGAGGATCCTGTGCGAATGTTACGCGCCATACGATTTTGCGCTAAATTAAATTTTACCATGGCAGAAGACACGGCTGAACCTCTCATAACTCTTAGCCCTTTAATCAGACATGTCTCAAGTTCACGTTTATTTGATGAAGTCACTAAGCTCTATCAATGTGGAGCGGCAGAAGCGGTACAGAATCTTTTAGCAAAACATGGATTATTTGCTCAACTATTTGAACAGACTTCAATATTGTTGGGCAGTCAATATCCTGTCAATGCCTTAATGGGCTTGGCACTAGAAAATACAGATAAACGCATACATGATAACAAGCCCGTAACGCCTGCTTTTATCTATGCAGTTCTTCTCTGGTTTCCTTTAATGGAATGCACTAAGCGGTTTCAGGAAGAAGAAGATTTAGTCCCTCTGCAAGCCTTGGAGAAGGCGATGTCGCAGGTGATTGTCGAACAAAATAAAGTAGTTATGATTCCTAAGCGTTTCAGCCAAGTGATACGTGAAATCTGGCTTTTGCAATTTAGATTCCCTAAACGTTACGGCGGCCGAGCTTTTAATTTATTACAGCACCCTCGATTCCGAGCAGCCTACGATTTTATGGCTCTGCGAGCATTAGCCGGTGATGAGTCTATGGAGTTAGCTGAATGGTGGACTAAATTTCAGGACTTAAGTGAACAAGAACAGCATGAAATGATTGAAGCCCTTGCACCTCAAGCGCCTCCAAAGCGGAAAAGGCGCCGTAAACCAAAACCAAAGATTTCTAGCGCATGACTCTTTGTTATCTAGGGCTTGGGTCTAATTTAGGCTCGCCTGAGCGTCAAATAAGAAAGGCGCTCCACGCACTTAGGTTAGTCCCTGATTCTAATATTAGAAAAGTAGCAAAATTTCATTACTCTAAAGCCTGGGGTCGCAGAGGAGTACCCGATTATTGCAATACGGTAATTGCTTTAAATACTCGCTTAAATCCCCAGAGCTTACTCAGATTCTGTCAAAAAATAGAATATCATCAAGGACGGATTCGCCAAGTTCGCTGGGGAGCAAGAACATTAGATATTGATATTCTTTTATATGGTTCTCAAACCATTAAAACTAAAGATCTCAAAATTCCTCATCCAAGAATGTATCAACGCGATTTTGTTATGATTCCTTTACTTGAAATTGCGAACATCAATCATTTACCCTTTCTTGAATAGTTAGATTGAGGTTGTTAATTCTATTTAGAACATCCAATATGTTTAATATTTAAACAATCTTTAACTTTCCTCTTATTCAACCTCTGGATTGTTGTTCTTATCCATGACCTTAAACTACAATGAATTTAATGAAGTCTTATTATCAAGCGAGGGAATCGTGTATTCAACCATTTTACATGCCACTGATTTATCAGCAAATCACTATAATCTTTGCAAACAAGCGTCAGCAATTGCTCAGAATTTTAATGCTGAATTTCACCTTATTCATGTCATCGAACTCCCCCCAAGTTTACAATTAGCCCAAGGATTAGGCTTTGCAGAAGTCTCTGCGCCTTTTAAAGAAGGAGCCGTGGCAGCGATGAAGTACCTAGGTGAGGCACTTAATATCCCTCTTGAAAATCAACATATAGTTGTTGGCTCGGTTAAAGCTCATATTCTCGATATGGTTGAAACACTTGGCGTTGAATTGATGATTATTGGAAGTCATACGCCAAACGCTCTTTCTGCTTTTCTGGGAAGCACTGCAAATGCGATTGTTAATCATGCAAAATGTGATGTTTTAACTTTAAAAGAAGTTTAACTATTTCGGTTTTGGTACAGGATATTCCAATCTTTACTATTTGCAGAATCTTTCTTTAGATATTTTGAAAATTGATAAATCCTTTGTCGATAAAATTGGCATGAATCGGTCACCAGTCAGGTTACAGATGACATTATTAACATTGCCAAACGTTTAAATTTAAAATCGTAGCCGAATGCATTGAAAAAGAGTGTCAAAGTGCTCATCTCTATCAGATGGGCGTTGATTATGGGCAGGGTTGGTTGCAAAGGCTCTGAATATAGAACAATTAATTAGTTTTTTAGATAACCATCCTAGAACCCTGAAAAGCAATGGTTCTAAATTAAAGATTGCTCAAAAAGCTCAGAGTTAATACACTACACTTCTTTAAATTTAAAGAAGCCCGAATGTCAGACAGTCAATCAGAAGCCAAAATTAGGCAAGTTAACTTAATAAGGTCAATCCGTAGGTGGGAGAGGGCTAAATTAATTATCCCACGTGCAAGCGAGATTATCTTAATTTCAGTTTATCATATGATTAGTTTGACCCTTCTCTTTGCAATTTTAATGACAGGTATTCTCGTTAATCCATTGATCCTTTTACTGCTTTTTGTATTTATTCCTGCAAATATTATATTAGTAGACCCAATATATAAAACAATAGCCAAGTTAAGCTTGCTCATTGAGAATTTTATAATTTTGATTATCCAGGATCAAAAAAAACAAATTATAAACCTTGAAATCCAAAATCATGAAAACTCTATTGAAGCAAGTCTTCATTTGTTAGTCCTTGAAAAAGGCGCTTGTCCAGTCCTTGATTTAAAAACCTCTAAAATAAAAGCTCAAGAGCTAGGAAAAAAATATAATTCTTCTTCTAGTTCACCTGGTTTTTTCAAAGATGAATTATTTGCAGAGTCATCTCAACCCCCTGATATTCAATCCTTAGGGCTTTTTAAAAAATAAGATTAAAATTTATCGTTTCTTAATATGCCTTATCAATCTTTTTTTCTTTTTAAGTTGGCGTTCATTAAGTTTATTAACTTTGCCTTTAAAAGGATTGGTTGATCCTTTGAATTCCAATTTAAGCGGTGTACCAACTAAGCCTAAATGGCTTACAAAAGCATTACTTAGATATCGTTTATAGCTATCCGGTAAGGATTCAAGTTGATTACCATGAATTACGATTATCGGAGGATTGTGACCACCCGCATGCGCATAGCGCATTTTAATTCGTCGTCCCGCAACTAAAGGAGGCGGATGCTGTGTAACCACATCTTGCAATAAACGGGTTAGTCTTGGCGTCGAGAAACGTAGTATTGCCGATTCATAAGCTTCATCAATATCTTTAAATAATAATCCAACACCACTTCCGTGGAGGGCGGAGATAAAACGAATTTTTGCAAAAGAGACAAAATGCAAGCGGCGTGTTAATTCAGAGCGAACATGCTCTTTATGATCATCTTCAAGGCCATCCCATTTATTAATCGCGACAACCAGAGCTTTTCCTGCTTCAATAATGAAACTTAGGATGTGCATGTCTTGATCAGTTAAACCTTCACGAGCGTCTAGAAGCATCATACAAACATTTGATTCTTTAATCGCTTGCAAGGTTTTAATTATCGAGAATTTTTCAATTTTGCCATCAACACGAGCCCTTCTTCTAACTCCAGCGGTATCAATTAAAATGTAGGGTTTGCCATCACGCTCAAAGGGAATAGAAATACTATCCCGAGTTGTTCCTGGCATGTCGTAAACTACTACTCGCTCTTCACCTAAAATCCGATTAATCAGCGTAGACTTTCCAACATTAGGCCTGCCGGTAAAGGCAATTTTAATGGTTTTGTCATTGGTTAGTGGTTCAATCTCCCGCGGCTCTGTACTAAAAGGAAAAGCGGTCATTAAAGTTAGCATGCCTCGACCATGAGAGGCAGATATAGCAAAAATATCATTAAAACCAAGCTGCTGAAATTCTGCACAGGCCACTTCTTCTTCAAGGCCGTCTGTTTTATTAACGATGAGAAATACAGGTTTATTAATTTTTCTTAATCGTAAAGCAATGTTTTCATCTATGCCGGTTAAGCCATCACGACCATCAACTAGAAATAAAATTAGAGTAGCTTCTTCAAGTGCCGTTTCCGATTGTTTGGACATTAGCGCATCAACCGCTAAATCATCAACCCCAACTCCACCCGTATCCACGACGATAAAAGGTTTGTCTTCAAATTCTGCCTGGCCATATTGTCTGTCACGGGTTAGCCCAGGAAAGTCTGCAACGAGAGCATCCTGAGTACGTGTAAAACGGTTAAACAGTGTAGATTTCCCAACATTGGGACGTCCAACAAGGACAATAACTGGAATCATTAATTAGCTCACAGAGAAACGGCTTAATTTGCCATTAGTAGACATCACATAAATATTGTTGCCCGCTACAGAAGGGGCAATAGCTACAGCGCCACCCACTTGTGAACGGGAAATTAATTCGCCAGTTTGGGTTGCCAGTACATGCAATAATCCTGTTTTATCGCCAACCACCAAACGATCACCCATTAACACAGGTTCTGTTAATCCTCTTGATTTCAGAGCAACCTGCTTCCAATTTACCTGACCATTTTGACGATTGATTGACCAAAGAATATCATCACTATCAGTCATATAAAGTGTTTGGCCATCAATTGCCATGTTTTTAAATACAGAGGCTGGTTTTCGCCAGATAAAATGACCATCATCAAGAGATAAAGCGCCCACATAACCTTGATAGCTTGCCAAATAAGCTATCTTGCCGCGAACAATTGGATCTGCATCAATATCAACCAAGCGCTCTACATCGCTCGAACCACTAGCGTAAGCGATACTTCGTTGCCAAACTAGATGTCCTGTTTGTAGATCAATTGCATCCATCTTGCCATCTGAAAAACCAACAAGGACTAAATTATTAATGACAACAGGAGATGAACTCGCTTTTAAAATAAGACTGGGAGCACCGTGTTCAGCCATCCATAATTGAGCACCTGTGGCTAAATTAAAAGCATAAAGATTACCGTCTATTGTTTTGGCAATTACTTTATTGGAACTGATTACCGGTTTAGAAAGCACCTCTCCAGAGGTTTTAGCCTGCCAAACTTGAGAGCCATCTGACTGCTTAAGCAAAACGACAGACGATGAATCAGTTCCTAGGGCAATATACCCACCGCTGATAGTGGGACCACTGGCAATAGCACTATCTAACTTTTTTATCCATAGCGATTTTCCAGTGCTTTTATTCACGGCTTGTACCAAGCCGCTGGCATCAGCAGTGTAAATAATATTGCCAATAATTTCAGGTTTTAATTTAAGATTGGCATTAGCTTTTTGAGAACTGCCTATCGAAACCGACCATTTTTCCGCGACAGTCACCTTTGTTTTGATTGGCTTTAAAGCACTTGGCACAGGTGTATTATCCTTTCCTAACATGTAGTCATCTACTTTTGAACAAGCCTGTAAGGTAAGGCATAAAGCAACAAGAACTAATTTTTTATTAATAGTAAACATACAACCTCTGTTTATTAAGTGTTTTGAGTAGCAGCATCAGTATTTGATGATTGATGGAGGGCGGCAAGCTCATTAGTCTTCATTTCAAGAAAGAGGTTACCCATACCACTAGTACGAACTTCTGTTATCGCTTCTTTATAGGAAAGTATGGCTTGTTGATACTGCCCTGTGGCCACAAAGATATCCCCTTTTAATTCATTAACAACTGGCATGTAAGCTTTGTCCTCTACAACAGTCAATTTTTCCAGTGCTTGTTTATAGTCTTTTTTCGCTGAAAGTAAACGCGCTATGCGTAATCTGGCTAATTGTTTTAAGGCCGGCAATTTGGAGTGAGTCGCTACAACGTTAAGATTTTCCTGAGCTTCATCATATCCCTCCTCAGTGACTTGTAATTTAGCAAGTGTTAGGCGAGCTGCGTCAGCATAAACAGTTTTACTATAATTTTTTATTAACTGGTTAGCATAGGACTGAATGCTTTTTTCATCCTTGTTAGAAAAGGCTAGCATAAGCTGCTCGTAGGCTGTGGAGGCTTGGGAATTGACTTTTTCAATATGCCATGACCAATATTTATAACCGGCAACGCAAAGCAAAATTATAGATAAAATTATCGTTAATAAATTGCTGTGTTTAAACCACCATTTTTTTATTGCGGCTAACTGTTCTTCTTCTGTCATATAAGACATTTAATACTCCTGCTATTCCTATTGTTATTTGCTAGTGTTGCTACCTCTCTATCAGACTTGAGCACTCAGCCTGGTAGTTCAACTTTTTGTAAATAGCTATTTAATTCACTTTGTGGGATTGTGATTTGCTCTTCATGAATTCTTAGATTTTTAATACTCACTTTTTTGCCTGCGATTTCATCTTCACCCAGGATCAAGGCGAAATCAGCACCACTTTTATCTGCCTTTTTAAATTGATTCTTAAAGGCTCCTCCTAGAGTGTTACTAATTATTTGCCACCCTTGATGTTGATTTCTAAGCTCTTCTGCAAGAACTAATGCCGCATACATCGCATCATTGCCATTGGCAATAATAAATAAAGAGGGTTTTTTAGTCGTCGCTTGTGTTAGGTCTAGAGCTTCGAGTAAGAGTAATAAACGTTCAACACCCATTGCAAAACCAATTGCAGGTGTTGGGTTCCCACCTAAATGCTGGATAAGAGCATCATAGCGGCCACCAGCACAGACAGTTGCCTGACTACCTAGTTTATCAGTAACCCATTCAAAAACAGTGTGACCATAATAATCCAGTCCTCGCACCAGGAAAGGATTAATCGAATAGGAAATTTCTAATTTGTCTAAACCCACACAAAGATCATTAAATCGCCTTTGACTTTCTTCACCTAGAGATTCAATTAATTTGGGAGCTTGTTGAATTAATTCTTGCATTTCGGGATTTTTTGAATCGAGAATTCGCATTGGATTTTTTTCCAGACGGCGTTTACTGTCTTCATCAAGTTGTTCAAAATGATTTTTAAAATAGTGAATTAACTTGGTGCGATAAGCTTGGCGCTCTACTAACTCACCCAAAGTGTTTATCTCTAAATGAACTTCCTTATCAATTCCCAGTACAGTCCACAAACGTTTGCAAAGCGCGATAAGTTCTAATTCAATTGCAGCATTGGACATACCAAAAGCTTCAACACCAAATTGGTAAAATTGGCGGTAACGTCCTTTTTGCGGTTTTTCATGTCGAAACATTGGCCCTATATACCAGAGCTTTTGTTGCTGATTATGTAATAGGCCGTGTTCAAGGCAAGCTCGAAGGCAGCCCGCCGTTCCTTCAGGTCGTAAGCTTAGGCTATCCCCGTTAAGGTCAGTAAAAGTATACATTTCCTTTTCAACAATATCAGTTAGATCTCCAATAGTACGTTTAAAAAGTTGTGTACTTTCCAGAATTGGAAAACGAATCTCTTGATAGCCGTATTGCAATAAACAGGAGCTAAAAATTTCTTCTAGCCGACGCCAAGCTGCAGTTTGGTGAGGTAGAATATCATTCATTCCTCGAATAGCACGTATTTTTTCAGCCACCTATTGTTAACTCCCTTGGGGATATTTTCTCACTTAAAATTGATGGATTAAGTAAGGAATTCATTTTCGAGAGATCAGTGAGACGAATCTCATTTTCAGCCTTTGCAGGAGCAAGCTCAACCACAACTGGATTTGATTTGGTAGAAAGAAGTTGTTGACTAGCTTTATCTTTTTGCCACCAAAAGCCAACCACGACAATGGCAGCGATTGCAATAATACCGGTAAGAATACGCACAAGCTGCTCGCCTTTATTGGACTCACGTTTGGATTGCCAAAGTGTTTTTTCTAATTTGCGTTCGATAGAATAGGTACTATTAAAGATTTCTAATAAGGGATCCGCAGGAACTGCAAGAAGCTTCGCATAAGCACGTAAATAACCTTTGATAAAGACCGGTTCGGGCATAAGATCATAATTATCATCTTCTAACAATTCGATAATTCTAACTCTTAGATGCAATTTACCTGCAACATACTCTTGACTATAACCTTTTTTCTCTCGAATACGCGCCAGTTGAAAACCAGGCTTTTCTTGAGTGCCATTATGAATTTCATCCATTATTGTCGTTGTGTTCATTGTCTACTCCACTATGGCTTTGTTTATATTAAGTGAGATGTTAACAAAGCCTAAAAATTGGTTAAATTGTTCAAACTGATTTTATAAGTCTTTTCAAGCTTTGTTTTACCCAAACGATGAGAGGCTTTGATAGCAAGCTTAAGTAGAGCCGGATCATTGAAACTAAGCTTTGGATAGTTTTGCATTAAAGCTAAGGCTTTTTCTGTATGATTTTGCTCAAGTTCAATTTTGACTAATTCATAAAGCGATTGCTTCCTTTGTGGGTCTTGATTAAGGGCTTGAATAAAATAATGCCGCGCTTTAGGATAATCAGGTATTGCTGCAGCACATAGGCCTGCATTCTCGTAAGCTCCCGCAGTATTTATATAATGAACATCTTTAACCGCTGCTAGAAAATATCCTTCCGCTTCCTTATAATGCCTATGCCGACATAAGTAACTACCATAATTATTTAGTTGCGCACCCGCTTTAGGTACTATAGATAAAACCTTTATGTAATATTTCTGAGCCTCTTCTAAATTTCCAGAGCTCTCTTGAAAATAAGCCATTGCCGCATTCGCCTCAATCGATTTAGGATCCAATTCGAGCGCTTTTAACAACTTATGTTTTGCTCTTGACCGATTCCCTTGATTTAAATAAGCCAAGCCTAATTGAGTGTTATAAATTGCAGCGCTAATTGGCTTGCTAGTCCAAGGAGCACTCTCTGAATTTAGAGAAGTTTTCTGTTGGCAACCTTGAAGCCACAAAAGAGTCAAACCCAAGAAAATACGCAACAAATTTAACACAGCTATCACAGGGCACAAAAAAGATTGGTCATTATAACCATTAAAAAAAAGTTACGCACTCATTTTCGGGTATCTATGAAATGCTGAGGAAACTTTTGATATATTATGGGTTGAATAATTCATAGCGGATTCAGTAACAACCCCGTCTACCAGAGCGAAGTGAAGGATCTCCCTGCAGAGCAGAGATGTTGGTAAACCAAAAAGACTATACCACTACAAAGGAGATCCCTCGCTTTCACTCGGGATGAAGTGGAGCTGTGCCAATGCAGTAAAATATTACGATGACGGGGATGTAAGACAATGATCGGAAGTTATGACAATCACAAGTTGAATACCCAACTCACCCATCCCGTCATCCAGAGCGAAGCGAAGGATCTCCCTTTATTGGTAGAGAGGGTAAAAAACTCACAGAATAAGTAAAATAAGTTAGATCATTGCTTTTCAACAAAGTGCAATTTTTGCCAACGCTGTGAGCGACTTGTTTTATCCTGAACTTCTCCGGCAAGTTGTCCGCAAGCTGCATCTATATCATCCCCGCGTGTCTTGCGAGTAATGGTATTAATTCCTTTGGCAACCAATTTGTCACGAAAGGCATCTATAGTTGCTTGTGAGGAACGTTGATATTCAGTTAAGGGGAAAGGGTTAAAAGGAATTAAATTCACTTTAGCAGGAATATCACGTAATAGTTGAATCAGTTCCGCTGCATGTTCAGGTTGATCATTAACACCTTTTAACATAACATATTCAAAGGTCACTTTTCGCTTAGGTTCATTTTTGAAGTAATCTTTACAAAGAGCCATTAACTGCGCTAAAGGATATTTTTTATTAATTGGCACAAGTTTGTTACGTAATTCATCATTTGGTGCATGTAAGGAAACAGCTAGGGCAACGGGGCTAGTTTCACGCAAGCGCTCAAGTTCCGGTAACACACCAGAGGTGCTTAAGGTTACTCTGCGCTTCGCTAATCCATAAGCAAAATCATCCATCATGATATCCATAGCAGAAACTACGTTTTCAAAATTGAGAAGCGGTTCTCCCATGCCCATCATTACCACGTTAGTTATTCTTTTATCATGAACCCCTTTATCTTGCGATAATTCACGTACAGCAAGCCAGACTTGACCAATAATTTCAGCGGTTGTGAGATTGCGATTAAACCCTTGCTTTGCTGTCGAACAGAAACTGCAATTTAAAGCACAACCTATTTGAGAAGAAACACAGAGAGTTCCTCGATTTTTTTCAGGAATATAAACAGTTTCGATGCAATTGCCACAGCTTAATTTTAGAAGCCATTTACAAGTTCCATCATTTGACTTTTGCGCTGTTACAATTTCAGGTAAACGAATTTCTGCAATCTTGGTCAACTTCTCTCGTAAAACCTTAGAAAGATTTGTCATTTGTTCAAAGTCATGAAAACCTGCTTGATGAATCCATTGCATCAATTGCTGAGCGCGAAAAGGTTTCTCACCCAGCTCAGTGAAACAATCTCGCATTTGCTGATAATTAAAATCCAACAAGTTAATTTTCTGACCCATGCTATTCTCCTCGGCAAAAAAGTTCAAAGGCTAAGCAATTAATCTCTGAACTATTTACCAGGTTAATTATCTTTTGCAGATTTCGTGAGGTTCAAAGAAAAATGCGATTTCTTGTGCTGCATTTTCCACGCTGTCTGACCCATGGACTGCATTAGCGTCGATACTATCGGCAAAATCTGCACGAATAGTGCCCGCAGCTGCTTCTTTAGGGTTAGTTGCGCCCATTAAGTCACGATTTTTAGCCACGGCAAAATTACCTTCCAAGACTTGAATCATCACAGAACCAGAGATCATAAAAGATACCAAGTCGTTGAAAAACGGACGATCTTTATGTACAGCATAAAAACCTTCAGCTTGTTCACGTGTTAGCTGGGCCATTTTAGCTGCAACGATCTTTAAACCAGCTTTCTCAAAACGAGAATAAATTTCACCGATAACTGATTTAGCAACTGCATCTGGCTTGATAATGGAAAGGGTTAATTCGACTGTCATGAAACGCTCCGGTTTGATAGATGGATAAAGCGCCGTATTATACATGAAATCGTCAGCAGCTAGCTAGATTTACAAAATTATAAAATGGAAATCAAATAAAGTGCTCCAAAGTGGTTCAACCAATTTCAGAATCAAAATCTAAAGTTTCTTTATTTTTCTTATCTTGCGACTCATTTGACTGATATTCAGGAAGTAGATTAAATAAGTTATTGCTACGTAGTATAAAATTATAAAACTCAGAGCGCCAATTTCGCAAACTTAGACCCATTTCCCGCACTAATTCAGCATAGCCCGCCAGAGAATCCTCAAGCTTAAGGTTGAATTCTTCTAATTTTTGCACCTCATTTATAAAAATTTGTTTTAAATCCTTTGTGAGACTTTCCCCATGAACCTTCTCGATAGCTTGCCAAAAATCAGCTTTTAAAAAGGTGGCTGTTTTATTAGTGAAATCGGGATGGACTAATAAGACATTGATCATTTGTTTAATCGCTGCCTCTTCTTTATTCAAGTGTAACGTTAAAGTAGCAGCAGAGCTTGATAAAGCATTTTGCCAGATTTGGGCTTGTTCGATTAAAATTTTTTGTGATTGAGCAATTAACTTATAATGATCAATTTCAAATTTTCTAAAATCTTCAGTCAATGCCACTAAATTTTTACGCTCTTTCTCAAGATCCTCTCTTGTAAAACCACCTGCGGCTTCATCAGGCTTTGAACTCTCACCCG
This sequence comes from Tatlockia sp., assembly GCA_013697725.1. Taxonomy (GTDB): domain Bacteria; phylum Pseudomonadota; class Gammaproteobacteria; order Legionellales; family Legionellaceae; genus Tatlockia. The sequence continues at coordinate 106,077 of JACCWI010000037.1, read as the reverse complement.
ATACCAGGTAGTCAATAAACAACTTCTGAGCGTAAACTTGGTAATCATAGGCCTGTTGTAGAATAATACCGTTAAATACGTTCTTTAAAGGAACTATTAATAATTTATGGTAAAAGGAACTCGGATTTTTCATGGCTGTAAAAAGTTCTTCGTGTTGCAGACGAATTTGATAACGTTCTAAAATTCTCTCAGCTGTAATTAATCCATAAGTTGACATCCAGGCGGATAATTCATTTGGCTCGTTTTCTTCGCTCATTATTCATCCAAGTTGATTTTTCAACACGCTGTGATATATATGCGTTATTTTAATAGACTAGATTTATCATGCTAAACGCTCTGACTACTGATTTGCAAATGTTAAATGACTTTCTCGGTCTTTCCACATCTCAAGCCTGGCTCGATAAAGCAGTTGAGTCTATTCCTACTCTCTTGGTTGATCACGCTCATTGTGAGCGCAAAGCAGCCGCAACTGCTCTTAATTTTATTTCAAAGTATCCTGAGCGCGCTGAGCTAGTGGCACGAATGTCACCTTTGGCTCGAGAAGAATTACTTCATTTTGAAAAAGTGATTGCTCTAATGAATGAGAGAAACATTGCTTTTGTTCCTTTACCACCCTCCGATTATGCCCAAAAAATGCATCGATTAGTGACAAAACTTGATGGCAAGGAACGTTTGCGAGACCAACTTATTATAGGCGCGTTAATAGAAGCGCGTTCTTGTGAGCGCTTTAGTGCATTAATTCCTCAGCTTAAGGACAATCAGCTCGCTAAATTTTATAGTTCATTAGTTAAGTCAGAAGCTCGTCATTTTCAGGACTATCTCTATTTGGCTAAGCTCTATGGTGGCGATATTGAAAAACGTCTAGGTCAATTTAGACAATTGGAAAATGATTTGATAGCTGGAAAAGATCAGGTATTCCGCTTTCATAGCGGAATACCTGTTGAACTGGAGAATTGTACGGCTATGGAGATGGAGAAACATTGAAGTTCAAATCAAAGCGTCCGCTTAGAAATTTTAATAAGCTATTCTCTGGTTCGGCATTTAATTCTTGGAATTTCGCGTTAGTCATGAGATTACCAGCGCTATCTTTAAAAACTCCCTGTGCATCTCTTTCATAATCTTGGGTCATTGCCCAAGCTACAATACCTGTATCGAGATGGTTCTTTATGTTAGGTTCTTGCTCTGTAGCTGGTTTACCATTTAAAATAATTTGAAGATTTAATTGACCTTGGTTAGTAAAAGCTGCGGTATATCCCACTGAGGGAAGCTCATCTTTATTCATAAAAAAGCGACGGTCGATAGGATTTTGAATAATATCTGCAATTTTATCTTTAAATTGATTTTTAAAAGCTACAAAAGCTCCGCCTATTTCGTCTCTGTAAGGAATAAAATAGAGGTAATCGATGGGATCATACCAATTGGCCTCAGCATTTTTTAAAGCATAGTGACATAAAGACATCATGATATTAGGCCATTCCTGATAACCAGCAGCATTATCATTGATCATGTGATGGGCATTTTCTTTTACTTTATCCCAGTAGAGTTTTCCATCAACCGGATCTTTTGTCTTTTCAAGGGCTTTAGCGTTAGCATCCTCTGCACCCACTGTTCTTTGGTGCTGCCTTTTCATGCGACGTTGAATGTTTAAAAGCTCATCCTGAACAGCCGTATCTTTCTCAAGCCATGCTTTTCGTTTTTCTTCCTCGGTTTGTGCCATATTATAGTCCTCTAAAACAAATCTTGTTTAAACTGAAAACCCTCTGCCTTATAATAACACAGTATCTTAGGGCTTTCATCCCAATCGCTTAAAACATATTGGCTGTATATCTTATTAGTATACCTATGATTTATTAAGGCAGGCTTATGTGTATGGCCATGTATTAATATAGTAGTATTTTGTTCTTCCATGTGCGCGAGCATAGGTTCAACAACCACATCCATTTGACTGGGTGTTTTATTTTGGTTTGATTGACTGTGTCGCCTTACCTGATGAACTAATTTCTGCCTTAATTTTAAAGGTAGTTTTAAAAAAACCTTAGTAAAACAGCGGTTCCTTGTAAGTTTCATGAAACGTTGGTGGGCCTTATCTTCGGTACAGTATCGATCGCCATGCACTAGTAAGATTTTATTAGAAGCAAGGTTGATAACTGTCGGTTCCTCTAGAATAGTCATGGCTGCAGAACAAGCAAAATTTTGACCTAATAAAAAATCACGATTGCCATGCATAAAATAAATTGAAACATTTTGCTCAGAGAGCCACTTAAGCTTAGCGGCAATGCTTTTCGACCAGGCATCCGCTTGATCATCGCCGGCCCAAGCATGAAAAAAATCCCCAAGAATATAGACTGAATGAGTATTTTGCGCAGCCCAGGCAACAAAGGCTGTAAAGCGTGCCGTGATGAGTTGTTCATTAGGATGTAAATGTAAATCAGAGATAAAAACGGCTTCGCAGGGCTTAACTACAACTTTCAGCATAGAGGCTCAATAAGGATATGTTCATCTTGTAGATAAATCTGACAAGGACCGGCATGAGGCTCAATGGCATCACTTAAACGATAAAACCCAGCTATAGAGACTAATTCAGCTTCAAGCGAGAGGCAAAAAATTCGTGCTTGTCTGTCTCCGGAAATGCCGGCTAAAGCTCTTCCACGTAAAGCGCCATAGACATGAATATTACCATCAGCGAGTAATTCAGCACCATGCCCCACTGAAGAGGCGACAACTAAATCACCACCTTTGCGAACTAATTGCTGTCCTGAGCGCACTGGTGTTGTTTGCAATTTAAATTTAACTTGATCTAATAAGGTCGGCTGTTCTTCGGGGCTTTCATCAACAATGGGTTTATCATGTGCTGACGAGGAATTCAAAATGGCTAATCCTTGCTCTTGTGCAAGTATTTCTAAATTGGAGTTTGTGCCTTGAACAGCTACGGGCATTAGTTTATGCAGTCGCAGCGTTTGGCAAAAAGATTGTAAATCAAGTTGAGAGTCAAGTAGCGCACTACAGTCTAAAACGATAGGAGTTTTATCAAAGAAGCGTGGCGCTTTTGCAATAAATTCTTCTAATTGTTGAGCAAAGAGTTCTCGACTATTTGATAATAATTGCAAAACAGTGAAGGTATATAAGCGACCTTTGAGTTTAAAAGCTTGTGATTTCAATAAATTATCCACCCTAACCATGATATCCATTGCACTTTTTTTTGTTTATACTACCATGCAGGACAAAATAACAGAAGGATGTTGATGTGGATAAGGTATGGTTAGAGGAATATCAACAAGGTGTCCCCCCTGAGATCAATATTAACGAATACGACTCTATAGTATCTATTTTTGAACAGTCCTGCCATGCTTATGCCCATCAAATTGCCTATGTTAATTTTAATACTGAACTAAGTTATGAAGAGCTAGATCAACAAAGCCGTCTATTTGCTATTTATTTACAACAATTGGGTTTGGCTAAGGGTACTCGGGTCGCTTTAATGATGCCAAATATTTTGCAATATCCCGTTGCCTTATTTGGGGTTTTGCGTGCAGGCCTTGTCGTTGTTAATACTAATCCACTCTACACTCCTGATGAAGTCATTCATCAAATGAATGATTCAGGTGCTGAAGTACTGGTAGTGCTCGCAAATTTTGCTCAAACTATAGAGAAAGCCTTACCCAGGCTTAAATCATTAAAATTTATTATCACTACTGAAATTGGTGATTTATTTCCCTTTGCTAAACGAATCATTGTAAATGCAGTGGTAAAATATATTAAAAAAATGGTTCCCCACTATCAACTTCCTCAAGCGATATCATTTAATAGAGCCTTAGAGCTCGGTAAAAATGGGGAGTTGATTAAGCAATATCTCAATCACGAGGATATCGCTTTTTTACAATATACAGGTGGTACAACAGGTATTGCTAAAGGTGCTATTCTTACTCACGGCAATATGGTAGCAAATGTACTTCAAGCATCGGCCTGGATCTCTCCTTTAAAATTTGGTGATCAGGATATAATTGTTACCGCTTTACCTCTTTATCATATCTTCTCTTTATCGGCTAACTGCCTTAGTTTTTTAAAAGCAGGCGCAAAAAATATTTTAATTACTAATCCCAGAGATATTCCTAAATTTATCAAGGAAATTAAAAACTCAGGATTTACAGCAATAACTGGCGTTAATACTCTATTCAACGCACTCTTACACAATGATGAATTTAGAACTATTGATTTCTCAAGATTAAAATGTGCTTTAGCAGGAGGCATGGCTTTACAGAAATCTGTGGCACTACGATGGAAAGAAGTTACCCAATGTCCGGTTATTGAAGCCTATGGTTTAACTGAAACCAGCCCTGCTGCAACAATTAACCCTATGAATTTAAGTGACTACAATGGCAGTATTGGCCTCCCTATTTCCTCTACCATCATTTCGATTCGCAATGATGAGGAAATCGAAGTTCCTTATAATGAAACAGGTGAGTTGTGTATTAAAGGTCCTCAAGTTATGCGTGGATATTGGCAGCGACCTGAAGAAACCTCACAGGTTTTTACCGCGGATGGTTTTCTGAAGACTGGTGATATTGCCAGAGTTGATGAAAAAGGCTTTGTTTATTTAGTTGATCGTAAGAAAGATATGATTGTTGTTTCCGGATTTAATGTTTATCCCAATGAAGTCGAACAGGTAATTTCCATGATGCCTGGTGTATTAGAAGTTGGGGTGGTTAGCATTGACGATCAAGACTCAGGCGAGCGAGTTAAAGCTTGTGTGGTAAAACGGGATCAGACGCTAACGCCCGAACAAATCATAAAGCATTGCCGAGAACATTTAACCGCTTATAAAATTCCCAAAGTTATAGAGTTTTATACAGAATTACCTAAAACCAATGTGGGTAAAATTTTAAGGCGAGCTTTAAAAAATACTCACGGAGTTCTAGCCTGATTCTTTTGGTTCTTAGGCTGCGACGCGCATAATTTATTTAAGGTTAATAAGCTGCCGCATTATATTAGCCGTGACTCCCCAAACATTAAACTTAGACGCTGTAAATTGATAGGTTTCAACTGTTAAACCCGGTCTTTCAAACTTAATTATTTTGTAATTAGCAGGATTGATAACCTCGTGCAAAGGCAAAAGAAAAACAGCTGAGACTTCCTTTAGATCGGGATTATAAGGGTGTAAATTTTCAATAGATGCCAACCAGGGATAAATTGTAAAACCGCTTAGCGTTGGTTCTGCGCTTAATTCATTTTGCAAAGAAATCCTTGAGGCTCCAATACCTAACTCTTCTTCTAACTCCCGCAGAGCGGTCGCATATAAATTTAGGTCGGCTTTTTGCCATGAGCCGCCCGGAAAGCAAACTTCGCCAGGATGGCTACGTAAATTCGGCGACCGTTGAGTCAGGATAATCGAGTTTGATTGTAATTCATGCAAAACCAGCACAGCGGCTTTTTTAAATTGAACCAATTAGTTTAACCCCTTTTCAATAGCTGCTAATTTTGTAAAACATTCCTGATATTCTTCTTCACAATTGGAGTCAATGACAATCCCACCCCCTGCCGCTAAATATAAATTTCCCTTAGAAGCTAAAGCCGTGCGAATCGCTATATTGGTATCAAAACGTCCGTGATTTGAAAAATAGCCAATGCTGCCGCAGTAAATACCTCGTGAATAAGTTTCTTCTTCACTAATTATGCGCATGGCTTCCAATTTTGGAGCGCCAGTAATGGAGCCTCCAGGAAAGCAGTAGCTAAATGCTTGCACCGGAGTTATATTCTCCCGACATAGTCCTTCTATATGACTAACCAAATGGTGGACTGCCTGGTAACTTTCAAGCGCACATAAGTCTCGGACTTTTACGGTGCCGGTTTGAGAAATTTTACCCAAATCATTGCGCAACAAATCGACTATCATTATATTTTCAGCTCTGTTTTTACTCGATTCCAGCAACTTTTGCTGGAAAAGTTTATCCTCTATGGCGACTTCAGATCGTTTCTCAGTGCCTTTTATCGGTGAGGTGAGTAAATGACCTTTATCCATCAAGAGAAAGCGCTCTGGAGAAAAGCTAAGAACATCGGCCCAGTCATCATGCAAAAAGGCTGAAAAAGGAACCGGATTGATAGCTCGAATTCGTTTGTACATTGCAAAAGCATCGCCTTCATAGCAGGTCTTAAAAGGCTGGGTTAGATTAACCTGGTATGCTCTGCCTTTTTGTAAAGCAGCATGAATGCTTCGGAATGATTTTTTATAGGATGATTTAGAATCTATGGGCGCTAAGCTTTGAGTTAAATGTACGTTTGAGTTTATTTTTTTAGGACTTTTCCAGAGGGCTAGTATCTTTTCAACTAGCTCAGCAGTTTCAGGTTGATTATTAGCTGCAAATAGAAAAACCTTTTTTAAGCGATGATCACTTATAATAGCCCAATCATATAAACCCAATTTTACCAAAGGCATCGCTTCAAGGCCGGCTTGGCGAGGATTATTTAGCCCCACCAGCTCGGCTGCAAAATCGTAGGAAAAATAACCTATTGCTCCGCCTTGAAAAGGCAAATCGAGGTTATAATTTGGTTTAGACAAAGCCTGTTCTAATTGAGAATAGATTTGAGCTAAATTCTCGCTATCTGCTAAAACACTAAGTGAATTATAAGGAAAGGCACTGAGAATATCATAACGCCCTACCACTTTATCGCTGCTTTCAAGCAATACAAAACCAGGTAAATCTGCAAAGTTGCTGTAGTGTTCAATCAGCTCCTCAGTATAATTTAATTCAACCAGTTTAAATGTTGACACGGCCTGCCTTTTTATTTTCTTTAGATCGTTAAATTGTACAGTTCGATCGGTATTTTTCAAAATATAATGCTTTTTCACGAATTCGACTAAATTACTTAAAAACCTGGCTATTATCACCTAGTTTTTAGAAACAATTCTGAGTATCCTATTCCAGGTGTTGTTAATTAGGGAGACCAGAGCGTGACAACAATCGCCCAATTTGAAGTACCCTTCACACAAATTATTAATGAGAATGGTGAAATTCACGATCCTGTTCCTTCTTTTGCAAGTGATAAATCAATTTTAAAAGAGCTTTACCGAGTCATGGTTCTCACCAGAATTTTTGATAAAAAGGCCATTGCCTTACAACGTACAGGCAAAATGGGCACTTATGCCCCCATAAATGGGCAAGAAGCTATCTCAACAGCAATCGGTCATGCAATGCGAAAAGAAGATGTGCTGGTTCCCTATTATCGTGACTATGCAGCTCAGCTCCAGCGTGGAGTGAAGATGTCAGAAATTTTTGCCTATTGGGGCGGCGATGAGCGTGGCAGCCAATTTCAAGCTAACTCAGAAGATTTACCCATCTGTGTGCCAATTGCTTCTCAATGCCTTCACGCTGCAGGCGTTGCCTTTGCTTTTAAATATCGCAATGAACCTCGCGTTGCCGTCGTTTGTGTCGGTGAAGGTGGAACCTCCGAAGGCGATTTTTACGAAGCAATGAATGTTGCAGGGGCCTGGAATTTACCTATAGTTTTTGTTGTGAATAATAACCACTGGGCAATTTCTGTTCCCTTATCCAAACAAACAGCAGCTAAAACAATTGCTCAAAAAGCAATAGCGGCCGGATTTAATGGCATTCAAATTGACGGTAATGATATTTTAGCCTGTCGCCAGATTGTTGGTGATGCAATTGAGAAGGCAAGACGCGGCGAAGGACCTACCTTAATTGAAGCCCTTACTTATCGCCTTTGTGATCACACCACGGCTGATGATGCAACGCGCTATCAACCTCAAGATGAAGTCGATAAGGCTAAACTTAGAGAGCCCATCAGTCGTTTTAAGGGTTTTATGGAAAAGCATAACCTTTGGGACGCTGCGCAGGAAAGTGAATTAATTAAAGACTGTACCGAAGCCGTGCAAAAAGCGGTAGATGACTATTTAAATTCAGGCAAACAACCCATCTCCAGTATGTTTGATTATCATTTTGCCGAGTTGCCAGATTATTTAATTGAGCAACGTGCTACCGCTATGGAGGATACATCGAATGCCTGATATTTGCCTGGTTGAAGCCGTTACTCAAGCCTTAGCTTACGAGCTTGCCCACGATGAAAATGTAGTCGTTTTTGGCGAAGACGTGGGAAAGAATGGCGGCGTTTTTCGAGCCACCGTTGGCTTGCAAGAACGCTTTGGCGAAAAACGTGTTTTTGATTCTCCACTCGCAGAATCTATGATCGCCGGCTTAGCAATCGGCATGTCTTTACAGGGTTTAAAACCTGTTGCCGAATTCCAGTTTATGGGATTTATCTATCCTGCTATGAATCAGATTATTTCTCATGCAGCACGTATGCGTAATCGTACTCGTGGTCGTCTACATTGTCCGCTCGTTTTCCGAGCTCCTTTTGGCGGAGGAATTAGAGCGCCGGAGCATCATTCCGAGAGCACCGAAGCTTTGTTTGCTCATATTCCTGGCTTGCAAGTCGTGATTCCCTCTTCTCCTAAAAGAGCTTATGGTCTGCTACTTGCCGCGATGAGAAACCCTGATCCTGTTATTTTTCTTGAGCCAAAACGAATTTATCGACTAGTAAAACAACCTGTTGAAGATACCGGTGAGGCACTTCCCTTAGGTAAATGCTTTACTTTACAGGAAGGAACTGACCTCACCCTAATAAGTTGGGGTGCTTCGATGCACGAAACACTACAGGCTGCAAAACAACTCTCAGAAGAAGGTATCTCTTGCGAAGTCATTGATGTCGCAACAATTAAACCTCTGGATATAGAAACAATACTTGCTTCTGTCACAAAAACAGGACGCTGCGTCATCGTCCATGAGGGAGCCAAAACTTGTGGGGTCGGTGCTGAAATTTCAGCCTTATTGATGGAAAATTCTTTAGCTGATTTATTGGCACCCGTTCAGCGCGTCACGGGCTATGATGTGGTTATGCCATATTTTCAACTTGAAAAACACTATATTCCCAGTGTTTCTCGCATCAAAGACGCTGTCTTGAATGTAATGGAGTAATGATGAATATTTTTAATTTACCTGATTTAGGCGAAGGCTTGCCTGATGCAGAAATACACGAATGGTTTGTTAAAGAAGGCGATGAAGTTTGCGTGGATCAGCCGCTAGTATCGATGGAAACCGCCAAAGCGGTAGTCGACGTCCCCTGCCCTCAGGCTGGTCTAATTAGCAAACTTTTTGGTAAACCCGGTGATCTGATCAAAACAGGCGATCCACTAGTTGGTTTTGCTGCCGCTGAAGCAAAGCGTGTAGATAAAGGTACTGTCGTGGGTGATCTTGAAGAAAGCACTGAGGTAAGTGATGATAATTTTACAATCGGTGTTGGAAAATCACAAACTCAACGTATTAAAGCCACGCCTGCAATTAGGCTTTTGGCTAAGAAACTTTCTGTTGATCTAAATAGTCTTAAAGGTAGCGGGGAAAAAGGACTAATCAAACGTGAAGATGTAGAGGCTGCTGCAAATCAAAAAACTGAGCTTCCAGAAGGATATGAAGCTTTACGTGGTGTTCGTCGCGCAATGCTAAACAGCATGGTGCAATCACATCAGGAAGTTGTGCCAGTAAGTATCTTTGATGAAGCAGACATTGAAGCCTGGGAAGCTGGAGCAGACATTACCCTGCGGCTAATTCGCGCAATTCTTTATGCTTGCTCTAAAGAGCCGGCTTTGAATGCCTGGTTTGACACGGCTCATTCAGCACGAAAATGTTTTAATGAAGTCCATTTAGGTATAGCAATGGATAGCAAAGAAGGCTTATTTGTTCCTGTTATTCATGATGTTGCTTCCTATAGTAATGAAAATTTGAGGAAGACAATCAATGAATATAAACAAGGGGTTAACGAAAGAAACTTAGCACCGGAGACACTTAAAGGCGCAACTTTTACCTTATCTAATTTTGGTAAATTTGCTGGTCGTTTTGCTAGTCCAATCATTGTTCCCCCCATGGTTGCTATTCTTGCTGTAGGACGATTATTTAAAGACGGAGTAGTTTCAACCAATGGTAAATTTGAAGCCCATCGCATGCTGCCTTTATCTCTCAGTTTTGATCACCGTGCAGTGACCGGCGGGGAAGCCACGCGATTTCTAGGAGCGGTTATTGAGTCTTTACAGCTAGATAAAATAGACTGATTTGAAAGAAAAAAATATGACGATTTGTCTATTTTAATAGAGTTAGATTAGATATTTGAACTAGCAATGCTTACTAATATTTGAACTAGCAATGCTTACTAATATTTTACTTGGCATGCAGAGCTTGAGCACCTGTTTCTTAGCACTATAAAAGAGGCAAGTGATATTGAGATTTAGCATAGAGTATCCGAGGAAATTGTATTCAAGGTATGGGAATGACAGATTTTGTTAAAGGTATGATTTACTTTATGGCAGGTTTTAGACATCTAGCTACCAAAGGACTAAAGCGCTTTATTATTTTGCCAATTGCATTTAATTTTTTATTATTTGCAGGACTATTTTATCTTATCTATCACTATGTATTCCCATACTCTTATTATCTTACTAGCTACCTTCCCTCGTGGATGAACTTTCTGAACAGCTTATTTTTAGTTATTTTTGCTCTTTGTTTTTTCTTACTATTCCTTTCAATGTTTACCGTGCTTTTTAATATTGTTGCGGCTCCTTTTAATGGATTATTAGCCGAAAAAACTCAGAATTTACTTTATCAATCTAAAATTCCTGTTTTATCACTTACTCAGATCACTCTTCGAAGCATAAAACGACAAGGACAATTTTTAGCCTATTTTCTTCCCCGCTTTTTTGGTATGGTCATTCTTTTTTTTGTTCCCTTTATTCACTTTATTTATCCGTTTTTATGGTTGCTATTCACCGCCTGGATCTTAAGTATTCAATACCAGGATTTTGTTATGGATAATAATTTAATTAATTTTAGCGAAATGCGCCAAAAGGTGGGAGAAAAAACAATGCTTTCGTTAGGTTTTGGACTGGCTATCAATTTTCTTTCTTTTGTGCCGGTCTTAAATTTATTAACCTTGCCGGCTGCAGTAATAGGCGGTGTAATTTTTTACTGTGAAGAGCGTCAGAAGAAATCATCAAACTTAAGCACTATAAGTTAGAGGAGACCTGGTTAATAGGGTGTTTTCGACTAGATTGTTAAGTTCCCATAAATCTTGATGTGCAATTTTAGCAGCTTTTGCAATTTTTATTTCGATTTCTGAAGCAAAAAACTGTGTACGATAAGGTTGCTTTTCTTCAAATAAATCTGCTATTAGATGAATAAAATCCAGCAGAAAACGACCAAAATTTCCAAGCATTGATGCATCTGGAGCCTCGTTGGTCAATTTTTTCAAGTTAGACTCAGTGATATTTGTTTGGATTATAGTTAAACAATTTATTTTAAATTGTTCAGGGTTTAACTCTGAACTTAAGAATTTAGCTTTAAGGATCTCGAATTGCTGAAGAAGATTTGTTAAAAATACTCGGCGTGCATCCCCCTTATCTAACTGTTTGATTTCATTATTTAAGGTAGAAATTAATTTTTCTGCACTAATCAATTCATTTAATTGGCGATTTTTTACACCTATTTCATTGTAATAAGCTTTTAATTCTGCCTGCTTAATCTCATTCGTTAGAACTTTTAATTCATCACCATCCAGCTCATAGTAGCAATAATCATGATAACGATTTGGTGATTTTAATACATTCACACGTTTGGTTAATAATGAAATATTAATGCAGTCAGGTAGCCTGGGTTTTAGCTGCAAAAAATTTAGGCGTTCTAAAAATTTATCCTTTGTTATTAAAAAATAATAATTAACTGAACCCATTTTTCGACCTAGTGAACCTTTTATTAGCGTAGATTTATTCACCATCTTTTCTTCAATTTTTATGTTTTCTAAAATTGTTTTATTATAAAAGTTAGCTATAAAATCATTCCATTCTTTGCTTAATTCTACTATTTTAAGCTCATCATTACTTAGGTCTATATTATTACAATAAGTCGGATTCAAGCGTATTTTAGTAATAATTTCATTAAGCTCATTAAGACTAGATTTAGATAAATTTTCAGCTAGTTTTACTGCAAATTGCTTGGAACTCAGGGCAAGTAGAGTCGCATTGCTTAAATTTAATTTAGCTTTTAAAAGCTCTGACTGATAGAGTTCTAATTTTTGCAGGGCAGTTGTTGTAAATCGTAGTTGTTCATTTAGGCGAGCTGTTTCAAGTTGAAATCCGGGTTCAAGAAATGGAGGATTTTCTAAAATTTTAATGCGGTTAGATTTTTCTTGAATCAGCTTATTTATGTCCCCTAACTTTTTATCGTAGGCTAAAGCTAAGCTGAAAACCTCAAATTCATTTTCTAATGAATAATCTCGCTCTTTTGTATAATTTTCACTACTAAATTGAAGGCTAGTTTCTACGATAGAAAAGAGTTTGATTTTAATATCTAATTTTTGTTTAAGTTCATTAATATTTTCAGGAAATTCTAATTCTATTAACCTATATTTAATGATTCGGTCCACTTGATGAATGGTAGTGGCTAATAGGTCAAGTTCAACAATAAATTTTTTATTATTTTCAATGGTAGTTTTGTATATATGTTCTAAAACCAGAGAAGATAATCCGTATTTTTTTTGATATATTTCTCTGTATTCAAAAATCTTAGTTTTTTCTGATTCACTTATAGTTTCATTTTTATGAAATTTTAAGAAATTCGTTCCAATTTTTAAACGAACATTCACACTGGATATATTTTTTTTAGATTCTAAAAGAATAGCAAGTTGTTGTGCGATTAAGTCATCTTTTTCTAAACCAACCTTTATTTTAATAGTTTCTCTTTGATTTAAAGAATTAAATAAAGTATTAATAGTATTAATCTGTTGCTCATGTACTGCATTCAACAGCTCTATTTTCTCAAGCGATCGAGTTGGTTCAAAATTTCTAATTAACTTTAATTTTGGTGGCTTTATACTGGTAGGCTTATCAATAGTTAGTATATTTTCAGCTCGAGGATAGTAGCCATTTTTATTATCAATAAATTGTTTATAGTCTCTAAGTAATTGGAAAAATAATTCTGAGTTTATAAGGCCTCTGTTTTGTAATAAGCTTTTAGCCTGTCCTAATTGAAGCTCAAAGCTCAGATTTTTAGCAGGCTTAAGGTTCATATTTTTTTCAGGGGGTTCTTTAATAATTTGGAGATTAGAAATTAATCTCATTACTATTTTCGTTTGGAATTCATTTTCTAGATTATTAATGTTAAGCCAAATATTATTCAACGATTCATCTTCACTCTCTACCCAATTTAAAAAGATGCTTTCCAGCGCCTCTAAACTGTTTTCAGAAATTTCATCCGATACCAGTTGTTGCGAGTAAATGATTAGATCTTTGAAATTTTTTAGATATTTTTCTATTTTAACTTTCATAAATTCTCAAATACAAGTTGTTTGAAATGTTACAATAGAAAGTTGGGCTTGAAACCCAACTTGGATCAGTGCAGATTATACAGCGGGAGCTGAAATTTCATTGGCTTTACTGCTAATTTCGTCAAGCTCTTGAATGCCATCCGGTTTAAAAAATACATCGCGACCTACGCATTTAATGATTGCAGGATAACTACCTAGACTTAGAATACACAGCAAGGCCATAACAATATTTTTGATAACTGTTTCAACGGTCGTGGTCTTCGACAAAATCGCATCTTTAGTATGAAGTAGACAATTAAATTCCTTCTGGAAATTTCGTAACAGAATCCTATTCTTTTCATAATTTTCTGGTTGGGTTAATTGAGCTTTGTTATCTATAAGAAAATAACAGAGCAGATTTTTTAATTCTACAGATAGCGTATAGGCCGCATTAATTTCATCAATTTTTTCTTCTTCCAAATCTTTTGAATAGCCATCTAAGGCGATTATTGCATCAAAAAGATCTTGAACTCCTGAAACAAAAGGCTGATTTACTTTTTGCTTATTAAGCTCTCTAAGAATGTTAGAGACTTGCTCAATTGGCGTAGTATTTGTTTTTTCATTTTTACTAACACGCTCATTTTTACCAGGTATAGACTTCTCTAATTTTATTATTTCAAATTGGAAGCGGTTAATAAGTGGTTGTAAATAATAACCTTGAAATGATTGTTGTTCTAAAACATATAAAATATCCTTTGCGTCTCCTGATTCTTCATAATTTTTCAAATGACGTTTTATTGATTTAATATAATCAGCACGATAGTCTGCATCCTTAGAAAAGAAATAATCTTTAGATTTAAAACGTATAGCTCGGTCGGTTAAATACTTGGCAAAATCGCTTTTAAAAGTTTCAACAAGTTTCTTTCTATGTTCAATGCGCTTGTCTAAGCCTTTACAAAAATCAATTTTATTTTTTATATTAGTTTTAAGAGCTAAGACGGCTGCTTCAAAGGTTATAAATTGAGATTGGGTAACCTCAATAGCTATATCAAATGATTTTGGAGTTTTCAACCCATTCAAAGATTTTTCAATTTTACCTAATTTTTTAAAAGGAAAATTGTTCAAAAACTCTTGAGCTAAATCAATTTTTTTCAGATTCAAAGCCCTAAATTTACTGGACTCATTGATGAAAGAATTAGTAACTTTTTCATATTCGTTATTTAGTTCTAAAGTAAGATCATTGACAGTTTTTATAATTTGCTCAAAATATCGGTTGATAAGCGCATTTAAACCTTCTAAAGCAGCGTCAGATTCAGGCTTGCATTTAATTAAGGTTTTTTGAAGTTCTAATAATTGTTGAATGGGAAAGTCTATTAAACTATCCAAATCATTTTCTGATTCCTCTTCGATAGGCTTGGTAAAGATTCCTTTAAATTTAGAATTCATTAGATCTAATAACTTAACTCGATGCTCAGCCACCTTAGGAGGTAAACAACTAAATTGAAAACTAACATCTAGCATTTTATCCATGAGATCTTTGTCTTTCAGCTCTAGGGCATCATGATTCAAAAAATTTAATTTACTCTGGCATAGAACAGCAATTTCAGGAAAACTTAAAAGTTGCTCTAACTGCGTGGAGAAATCATTGAACCCAGGATTGCCCAGGTTAATTAGTTTCATACAACCAGTTAACATGGAATTTATGTTAGCTAAATTATCATCCAGGTCTTTTTCTTTACGATTAAAGATGCCAAAAGGTAATTCAAGAATTTTTTTCTCGGATTTTATGAGTAGTTTTTCAATTACAGGGAATTTATCTTCTAATTTTTCTAACTTAGCTTTAATCTCATTTAGTTTAAAGAAGAGGGATTGAATAAAAAGATTAATCTCAGTTTGGTTGCTTTGGAGTTGTTCTACAGAGTATTGATTGATCTGTTGCTCAAAATTATTAATTTCCTTGACTAACTCTTGGTTATTTTCAAGAAGCAAAACTGTTTTTTCAAATATTTCAATGCTTGAACTCAAACGTTCCTGTAATTTTGATTCCTCAGCTAATCTATTTTCTAATTCAATATTTTTTAATAGGATTAATTCTTTTTCGTTTAGAATTTTTGTTGTTTTTTCTTCTTTTAGACGAATTTTTTCTTCTAGTTTAAGTTTAGTTTCTTTAAATGCTTCAGCTATTCTATTATTTTGCTGTTCTAAATCTTCATAAGACTTAAATAGTAGTAATAAATCATAGCCTAGATCAAAAAGATCTTTCTTAATCTCTTTAAAACTGATCATTAATTCATGATGAATTATTAACTTATAAGTATCTTCAATCCGAGCCGTTATTGCTTCTAATAAGGACTCTCTATCAGCGCTTAGATAAGAACTATTTTTTTGACGGTGCAATTTCCATTGTTCAATTGTATGGTTAGAATCTTTAAATTCCCCAAGAAAATAATCAAAGCCATTTTTATTATAAAAACTTAGGTTATAGTAATCTTTAAATAACTTTTCTAATTCTGTAAATGGAAAATTTTCTTTAGAGTTTTTAATTAGGGCATTTGCCTTTTTCAAAACCTCAATGTATTTAGAATTTTGTTGATAATCTGTATCCGTTGTTTCTTCAGCTTGCTTATTAGTTTCTTCAATTAAGTTAGAGAGCCAATCTGCAGTTGATTTTGCTCCTATGAGGCTACTTAAATTATCTTTAGTTAATTTGAGTCCGGCATCCACATTAAGTTGGGTTAAAATTTGCATTAAAGGATTTGTGTGTTCAATTGATAAAAGAATTTTTTCAAAGCTATTTTTTAGTATCTCTTCCTGTTCTATAGCCTTTAAAGGTTCAAGAGCTACTTCTTCGTATTCTTCGCTCTCAGTTAGTGAGTTCTCTAACTTTTGTAAATTAATTAAATTTAATTCTATTTCGCTTTTTAATTTAGACTGATTAATTTTTGAATCATCTAATTTTTTCTTTTCAGTTTCGATAAGGGCCAAGGTGTCATTAGGATTTGAAGATTTCATTAATTCTAAAAAGGACTTAGCAGATCTTAGCTCATCTTCGAGATTTATTTTTTTGTTCTCGATAGTTTTAACTGCATTATTTAAATTTAAAATTGCATGTTGAACCTTTGCCCTGGAAGTAGCGTAACAATTGTCCACTTTTTCAATTAAATAATTCAGATGATCAGGACATTTTGCAGTTCTATTGAATAAGGCTGCTAATTCATTGACCTCAGTAACGTTATCTCTAAGTAATTTTAATTGCAGATCTAAGGATAAGAGCTCTTGGTTTATAAAATTAATACGTTCATTAGGATTTTCTGATAAATTATAAGAATTTTTTTCAGGATTTAAATTAATTTTTTCCATAAAAGCATTTAATTGAGTAATATTTTCTTCATTTTGATTTTGATGTATTTCAAGTTCAGATTGAGCCAATTCTTTATATTCATTATTCATCTGGCTTGATAAAGCGATAAGATTAGCCTCCAGGATTTCGACTTGCTGTTTGAAGTTATAATCAAGGGCTAAATTTTCTTTAAAACAAAATGCAGAATATTGGTTTTCACTGTTCTTAGTAATAACAACTTTAGGAAAGGGTAAATTAATATTGTAACCTACTTTGCTCAATTCCTTTGATAAAAGACCATCAGTCAAATTTTTAATTGCAACTGTTGCGTAGCTTGTTTTTCTTATAGCCAGGCTTGAGTAATTTTTAATTATAGTCTCAAGAAAATTGTGACTTAACACCATGAGCTTTAGTTTGTCAGTTGAGTAATTAGATAGTTTATAATCGAAAATTTTTGCAAGTTTTTCTAAGCCTTGCTCAGAAAAATCATATTGAATCGTATTTTTTAGATCGTTGCTTGTTTTCTCGCCATCTATAATTTCAAATTCCTCAATTGCTTGTATTTTAGGAGAGTTTTTTATTTGGCAGTTGAAGAGCTGTTTTGCATTCTCAAAACTTGCTGTGCATTCAGCCTCAAGGTTCTTTTCAATTTTAATAAATTCACTAATTTGTTCAGCCTTCGGTGATTCTCTATCTAATTGATTTTTAACATGGGTATATTTTGCATAATTATTATAGTAAGTTGCTATGGAGTTGATTAAAGAAAAATAAAAATTATTCAAATCATTGCTAAACTTAACCTTTAAGTCATAATTTTTTTCCTTACCAGCTGATCTAATTTTATATTTATATGAAAGCTCTTCTGAGTTTGTAGAAGCTAGATATTCGACCTTTTTAGAAAAAAATGTTTCAATCATTCCTGGAACATAACCCTCAACAACTACCGCAGGATTAAAAAAGGGTAGTATTTCTGGAACTGTATCAGGCAAAAGCTCAATAAGTGTTAACAGCTCCTGTACAAAGTCAAAGGTTAGAGGATGAACAATTTTAAATTTTAGTTTATTGTATTTTGCTTTGGGGTGCTCTTGGGTAAATAATTTAGTGAGTAACTCTTCTACAAGATTTTTACTTAAATTATTAATAGTTTCGTCATCATCAAAGTCCAGAAAATCTATATAATTATTAATTGAGTCGTTAAAATCAGTTGTAAATGAACTTTGAAGCTTTTTTTTCATAAAAATTTTATTAATTTTTAGAGACAAAGAGTCTTTAAAAAGATGCAAGACATTAGGTTCTAATTTTTTAATTTCTAACTTTTCATAGCAGGATTTAATAAAACCATCCAGTTTAGCTGCTATCTTTTTGTAAGCGCGATATTCAGGTGTTATGAACATTGGTGAAGCATCAAGCGCCTCTGTTAACCGGCTTGCAGGAAAACTGATTAAACCGTCAAAAAGACCAGGACCTTTACCTTGGTTGAAATAGGATGCTACTTTATTTAAGTCATCTATATGCTGTTTAAATTCTTCTAATTGCGCGATAGAATATTTATACTCTTCTGAATTATCCTTCGTTTTTTTATTGAGATATTTTTCAAGTTTGCCTTCTAAACGATTTAAGACCTGGCCAAAAGGACTCTCTTCCAGGGTTGAAAATCCTTTACCTTTAAATAGTTCCAACTTGTACTGACTCATTTAAAACCTCAATTTAGAGTTTTATTCTAGGGCTATGATATAAAGAAAAGCTTAAGTAAATATTAAGAAAACCAAGTATTTTTAATTTCCCTTTGCACACAGGGCAGTTATAAAGCTTGGCTTTTCTATTTTTCAAGATTTAACTTTAGCTTAGGTGCTAGCTGTGTTGTGCCTATCTTATTTAATAGCGCTGCTAATCGGCATCCCGCTATGGCCAGTCTCTGTTCTGATATATTTTTTACCATAAGCTGATATTGATAATCTGGCTTCTCTCCTTTTGTCAGGCCATAAGCTTTGTTCACAGCAAGTTGATGAGACTCTTGCGCCCAAACTTTGGGATCGAGGTTCATTTTTTCCACAAAGCAAGGCCATTTTTTTTCGATATGCTCTGCCTTTTTTTTAAGTTGTTTATTGGTATAGGGTTTAGAGCGCAAAAATCCCCCGCCTTTATCCCAATAGCTATGTAAGTTGGGAGCAATAGGGTTTGCTTTTAATTTTACTAGATTACCGCCTTTATCACCTCTAGGAAGAGAAAGACTATATTGACTGGCAGCATGTAAAGGCTGATGAAGATCCCCCACAACATGAATCAAAATTCTTAAGTTAAACCCCTTGCTAAAATCATCTACAGACAGTAATAAAATAGTGGTGGCTTCTTCAACGGCAGAAATCGCATTAATTTTATCGGGAGGTATTAGTACAGCATTGTCCCTGCTAAAAGGAAGGTTGATGTAATGTTTTTTTCTTAACCATCTCTCCTGGGGCTTGTGTAAACTATCAAGCCAAGCCGCGGAATTAACTAAACTCAACGGCTTATAAATCTTATCTAAGGCATGATTATAAACCTGGCATAGACGCTTGGACTCTTTAGTCATATGATTATAGGCAATTTGCGCAACCAGGCGATGACCTAAACTAGACCAAGCAAGGGAATTTTCGCTTTGGAGCAAAAAAAAAACCAGAGTAGAACAGTTCTCATCTAATTTTATCCAAAGGGTGACCACGCAGGATCTTGTATATCACCATTTCTTGCGGGCAAGTTTAATTTTGTTCGTCCATCGACGGAAACCATCGCCAAAATTCCCTGGTCTTTAGTTCCATGAGTCGCATAAAGAATCAAACGACCGTTAGGAGAAACGGTAGGTGATTCATCATAGGATGAATAAGTCAGTTGACTCATTTGGCCATTCCCAAGATCTTGTACGCCAATATTAAAACTTTTTTCCCCACGGTGAAGCATCACTATATGCTTTAGATCCGCAGTAAAAGACGCGCGGGCATTGTAATTACCTTCAAAAGTTAGCCGTTTTATACTTCCGTCTGCGAGGGTCAGCTGATAAATTTGCGGAGAACCTCCACGACCTGAAGTAAAGAGTAAAGACTTGCCATCAGGTGAATAACGAGGCTCAGTGTCAATTGCATCACCAAAGGTAAGTTGCTTCATATTTCCGCTAGATAGATCAACACTATAAATTTTCGGCGCACCGCCCTTCGATAATACTACCGCCATTGAGCGACCATCGGCTGACCAGGCAGGAGCACCATTAATACCTGAAAAATCCGTTAATAAACGACGTTTTCCGGTTTCAACCGCGATACTAAAAATTTGAGCTTTCTTTTTTTCAAAGGAGACATAGGCAATTTGCTTTCCATCCGGAGACCAGGAGGGAGACATAATATTTTCAGTTGAAACCAAAAGTGCTCGAGGATTATGGCCATCAACGTCAGCAATTTCAAGAAAATATTTAGCCTTGTTTTCGCTATTACGTTGAACCAGAATGTAGGCAATTCGCGTTGAAAAAATGCCCCGATCGCCGGTTAATTTTTCATAGACCTCATCACTAATATGGTGAGCTAAAGCACGAGCTTCATTAGCATTAATTTGATAACTTTTGGTTAAAAGCACTTTGCCATTCTCTACTGCATCGACAAGTTTATAATTTACCTCGAATCGATTATAGCCAATTCGACTTACTTGACCAGATAATACGCTATCAGCACCGGCTTGGCGCCAGGCGTAGAGAACTGCACCTTGCTGCGGCGGCATCAAAATTCTAAATTGACCGGAAAATTTCAAATCATTATTAATGACCTCAGCTAACTGAAGACCTACATTTTCATAGCCAAAGGAGTCAATACCTATTGGTAATGCAGAGTTAATGCCTTGAGTTAACTCAAGATCGACGGCGAAAATCAAGCTTGGAACAAGCAGAAGAATTAGTATACTAAACCGTTTCAGTATCATATTATCCCCTAACATTTTCTGGACGAACAGTTAAACTTATATCCCTAAATAATTCAAAGGTAGCTGAATCACTAGGTACAGGTAACGGTGAGGCTTTGTAAATTGCAGTTTGCGCCGAGCGGTCAAGCACAGAATCACCAGAGCTACGGATTAAGCTAACTTGCAAAACCGCACCATCCGGAGCTAAACGAATTCTAAATTGACTAGATAAACCTTGATTAACATTTTCCGGTAAAATCCAGCGCCGGCTAATGGCATTAACAATCAATGACTTATATTTATCGACTTCGCCAGAGAGTAGCGCTCTTTTCGCAGTCTCCGCTGCCGCTTGTTGAATCTGAGCCTGACGATTTTTTTCTGCTTGCTCTGCATTAGCCTTCGAAGTTTTTGCTTGCTCCTCTTGAAGATGCTCAGCTTTAAGCTTGTCATTTTTAATTTTTTCATCGGCTTGCTTTTGTTTTAACAAAGCTAATTTTTCCGATTCTTCCTTTTGTTTTTTTTGAAGCTGTACCTGCTTAGCTTTTAACTCTTCAATTTTCTTTGCTTCAGCAAGATTTTGTTCGGCGAGTTCTTTTAAATGCCGTTTTTCATCTTCGATTAATTTCTTTTTAGCGATTGCTATTTTTTCTGCTTCCTCTTTCAATTTTGTTAAGTGCTGCTGTTCTTCAAGACGGGCTTTTTTTGCCATCTCTGCCTGTTTGACCAACGCTTGTTGCCTAGATTGCTCGGCTCTTAGCTGGTTGGTACGTTCTTGTTTCAAACGGTTTACAGTTTCCATTAGATCTTGATTATCAACACTAATAGCCTTAACCACTTCATCGTGAGGTTGATTTTGAACAACTGGCATTGCCAAGCTCGGCTCATTCTTAGCTTCCAGCGTCATTACTGGAGGCTGGTGGTTGGTTGTATCAACTAATAAGATAAGAGCAAGACTGAAGTGAAAAGCAATTGCTGCAAGAAATGCCTTTCGGTAAGAGCTGTTATTAATCATCCCCGGTTCTCCTGGCTAACCTCAGAGGAATCGGTTAATAACCCAACTTGCTCAGCACCTGCTTGTTTTAATAAAGACATTGCAAATACTACCTTGCCATAAGCAACCCCTTTATCACCTTTCACCAATACATTAAGTTTTTGATTATTTTCCTTAGCTAACTCTAATTCTGCAGCAACTCGAATTTTAAGTGCCTGGGGTGCGATTGAATTGCCAGGATTAGTATTAATATTTAGAAAATAATCACCCTGTTCATTCACAGAAACGATAATTGGTTCTCGATCAGTTGTTTTTAAGGCTTCACTTGCGGCTTTAGGTAAATCAACTGTAACCCCTTGAGTTAACATAGGTGCTGTAATCATAAAAATTACAAGCAAAACCAACATGACGTCGATATAAGGAACCACATTAATTTCAGAAATTGGCCGAATAGCTGGTTTTTTTGGTCTTAACATCTTTTACCCTCTTGCCGCAGTTGACGTTTGTTGTTCGATAAGAGCCACTAATTCATCTTGAAATAATTCATAGCGATCGAGTAAATTAGCCGCGCGAGTACTGTAACGGTTATAAGCAATAACTGCGGGAATTGCTGTGAAAAGGCCTAAAGCTGTTGCAACCAAGGCTTCGGAAATTCCCGGCGCAACCATTGCAATGGTTGCCTGCTGCGCCTGACCCAGGGCTTGGAATGAAGTCATAATTCCCCAAACAGTGCCAAATAAACCCACATAAGGTGCAATTGAACCTACAGAGGCAAAAAATGGCAAATGTTCGCCTAATTGCATGGCTTCTTTAGAATGAGAAATTTGCATCACTCGTTGAATGGGTTCAATCGTAACATAACCTAATTTGCGTGAGCGAATATATTCTTTAAATCCAGCATAGAAAATAGAAGCCAAACCCTGCTTATCATCCAGGTTGCTATCAATATCTGCATAGAGTTTAGATAAATCGCTACTATCCCAAAAGCGTTGCGCGAACGCTTCGCATTGTTGTTTTTTACGATTAAAATACCAAGCTCTTTGTAAAATTAGAGTCCAGGATATTACTGAGGCCAGTAGTAAAAGAAACATAACTGATTTAACGACTAGCCCGGCTTGTAAGAAATAGCCTAATACGCCCGCATGATTTACCACGTTTTCCTCCAAAATGGCTTAATTGATAATTATTTTTTAACGATTAAAAAAATCTCAGGCAAACGCCTTGGTTTAATCTGGTTGTCAATGCAAACGACTTTAATTTTGGCCTTACAAAGTTGGGTATTATGCTGATTACGGATGCTTTGATCAAATACATCACTGCATGATTTTTTGTTGGAAATGGTAGTTGTCACTTTTAAGAGATCATCGATTTCAGCTGGGTAAAGATAGCGCAACTAACGTACTCCTTCCATCACCAAGCCAAAATGCTTATAAGCTAACTCTGAGGCCATTCGTCCTCTTGAAGTTCTAACTAAAAACCCTTGTTGAATCAAAAAAGGTTCGAGTACATCCTCAATAGTTCCCTTTTCCTCGCCAATCGCAGCAGCAATACTATCTAGGCCAACAGGTCCTCCAGAAAAACGTTCAATAACGGCTAACATTAATTTCCTATCCATAATGTCAAAACCTTGTTCATCAACACTTAACATTTCCAAAGCATGCTTGGCCATTTCTAAGGTAATAATTCCTTGGCCTTCCACTTCCGCATAATCACGAACACGTCGTAATAGACGATTTGCGATTCTTGGAGTACCTCGTGAGCGTCTGGCAATTTCATAGGCGCCTTCTTTCACAGTAGTAACATTTAGCAATTTGGCAGAACGGGATACAATATGCGCTAAATCATCAATAGAATAAAATTCTAAACGCTGAACAATACCAAAGCGATCGCGAAGCGGCGAGGTCAAAGAGCCTGCTCGCGTAGTTGCACCAATTAGGGTAAAGGCAGGAAGCTCTAGTTTAATCGAGCGAGCGGCAGGCCCTTCACCAATCATAATGTCAAGTTTATAGTCTTCCATCGCGGGATAAAGAATTTCTTCGATGATAGGGCTTAAACGATGAATTTCGTCAATGAATAAAACATCATTTTCCTGCAAATTGGTTAAAATCGCTGCAATATCTCCTGCCCTCTCTAATACAGGGCCTGAAGTTTGTCTAAGATTTACACCCATTTCATGCGCAATAATGTTTGCAAGTGTGGTCTTGCCTAGTCCCGGAGGGCCGAAAATCAAAACATGATCCAGGGCGTCCTGCCGGTTTTTAGCCGCATCAATAAAAATGCGCATCTGTGAACGAACCCTATCTTGGCCGATATATTCTTCAAGGCTAAGAGGCCTAATTGCTCTATCAAAAGCTTCTTCGGAAACGGCAGAAGTTGTAGCACTGATTAAACGGTCACTTTCCAACATAGAGTTAGGCGGTTGAGACATGATTTTTTCATTCTAACACAGCTTTTTATGGCAAGCTCTTAGCATTTATTAGCTTTGTTTGGATTAGTTTAATTAGCAATTTAAAAAAACAATATGTTGCTATTATCAGCAATTTTTGACTTGTTGCTAAAAGATAATCAACTTATTTTTTGCTGAATATTTAGCAATCGATAATTTTCCTCATTAAGTTGATCAGAAAATACCACCAGGTATTTGACTTTCTTAACTTGAATTAAGCGCAGAAGAAAAAATAAACCTGTATCGATAACCATCTCGGTTTTCTCAAAATAAAGCTTGGCCGCATCATGTCGTTCTAAAATCCAACCTTTTTTGCTATACCTCAACATTGAATATTCATGATAAGGGATAGGATTGCTAAGGATTCGATGCAACTTAACTAGAAGAAAAACTGTTATTAGAACCTTCAAGACTAGATAACAAGCAGAATTTACTAATAAAAGCACTGAACTCGCATAGATTAGAATTGCAAATCGCGCATAATAACTTGATTTACCGAGAGGTATCTTTAGATCTAATAAGTTCAACAATCTCTGCTAACTCCTTGTTTACAGGTGTACTTTTCCCCATTAGCCAGGAAAATAATTCAGGATCAATACAAGTCAATAATGTTTCAAAATTATCAACTTGATTATCCGAGAGTAAATCTAAATCGTTTTCAGCAAATCGACCTAGAATTAAATCCAATTCAAGCATACCTCGTCGGCAATGCCATAGAAGTTTTGCTTTTCTTAACGAATCAATCATAAATTCACCTGGTGGTCAGACGCAGGAATGTTACACTAGGGTTTGTTAGAATTTCCAGCTTAATAGTTTAATAAAGGTTTAATCTTATGAATTTTTCACCCTTCATTCTCAATAATAGAGAGCTCTCTATCTTTACAACCCTTGAAGCTGAACTTAAATTTGAACCTGAAAAAAATTATTTATTTGATTTGTCCTATCTTACTGTCATAGCCGTTGAGGGAGAAAAAGCTCAGGATTTTCTACAAGGTCAGCTAAGTTGTGATCTTCGTCTAGTGAATCCGCATACTATTCGTCAAGGTGCCATCTGTAATTTAAAAGGTAGGATCTTAGCCTTAATGGATGTTATTAATTGGCGGGGATTTAAACTTGTCTTACCAAAGGATTTAAGCTTAGCAACAGAAAATTCCCTGAGTAAAATTGCTATGCTATCGAAAGTTAACCTCAAGCTTAGGGATTCTTATCAAATCTTTGGTTTCTATTTAACTAACCCTGATGATCTATTGCCCGAAAATTTTACCCTTCCTTGGGAATCACTCGAATTAAGCGCCAATGAAGAGGCCTGTTGCTATTCCTTGTCCAAGCAATTTTATCTCTTAATTATAGATAAAGAAAAAGCTTCCCACTTAAGCGCTGCTTTTATAAACAAACAGCAATTTCGCGGCTCCTTAGCTTGGCATCAATTGCAATTAAAAAGAAAATCAATTGAAATTTATCCCGAGACCCGAGGTTTATTTTTACCGCATCGATTAGATTTACACCTATCTGGTCATTTAAATTTTGAAAAAGGCTGTTACAAGGGACAAGAAATTATTGCTCGAACTCATTACCGCGCCACACTCAAACATAGCTTGGAACTCTTTTCAATTGAATCCTCTGAGCCACTTGAGGCTGGTGCAAAATTATTTACCCTGGAGCAAAAAACGGAAGTTGGCGAGCTTGTAGATTATTGCCCACTTGAGGCAAATAATTATCTGATTGCAGTGAGCATTTTAAAAGATGCACCCAAGCAAGTATTAATTGAAAAGCACCTTAAACCCGTGCAACTTATCAGCCTATCATCGCGAGAATAGCGAGAGAACTTCGGCTGTGGCAGGAACTAAACCAGACCTTGCTCACTGGAACCAATGAATCTTAATTGATTGGTTAGCCTACAGTTTATGTGGCTTATCTTCAAGTTATCAAAAACACTCATTTCCCCGGCCACATTCGTCGAACAACATTATCTTTATCGATAAAATGATGCTTAATTGCACCTGAAATATGAAAAAATAATAGTCCTATGATAATCAAAGCAATGGTACTATGAAATTGCCACATAAGTTCAGATAAGGATTGATTTTCACCAACTCCAGGAAAAGAGAAATTAGTGATTCCAAAAAAGTTAACTGGATATTTCGATGCAGTGGACATAATCCATCCAGATAAGGGCATTAAAATCACAAATACATACAAAAAATATTGCACGGTTCGTGCTAAGATTTTTTGCCATACGGGTACAGTAACAGGCAGTTCCGGTCTACCTGTGTACCAAAGCCAAAATATTCTTAACCACATTAAAAAGAAAATACTAATACCCAAGGATTGATGAAGCATATAAGCAGAAGCTTTTAATTTTTCAGGAAAATCTCCCAGGAAAAAACCAATTGAAAGCATCACGATGACCAACAAGGCTATCAGCCAATGAAAAAATTTTGATCCTTTTGAGTATGTTGTTAGACCAATCATCGTCATATCCTTATGTTAAAGCGTAAACAAAGGGTTGTTTCAGTCGCAAAAGTTTCTATGCCTCAACAACCCTTCCTCTCGAGCTTAAGCCATTTCTTTCATTTGAATCGTCGTTTGGGTTAGATCAAGCAACTCTCTGATTGCAACAAAGAACATCGTATAGTTCAATGTCGAACTTGCCCGTAAATCTGACAATACATGCTGCCA
The DNA here is from genome assembly GCA_013697725.1 of Tatlockia sp. Lineage (GTDB taxonomy): Bacteria > Pseudomonadota > Gammaproteobacteria > Legionellales > Legionellaceae > Tatlockia. The sequence goes on along the minus strand of JACCWI010000037.1, from coordinate 79,347 downwards.
TCTTTCAATCAGAGCTTGATGTTTCATCGACCAAGCTTCAAAGCAATACATAAAGTCTTTTTTATCATTATCAAAATTAATAATTCCAGCGGTTAATTGTCTTTGTTGCCAATCTAAATCATCCCGCAAGGCTTCTCTTGACAAGGATTCCCAATGATTATCTGTAGAATGGGAAATTACCTGCGAGCGAATCCAGGGTAAATCTAATAAATCACCCAGACCAAAATAAACCTCAGCAACTTTTTCAACCGACACATCCACCTGACCCGCCACTTCTATAATATCCATAGCAGAAAATAAGGGTCTCGTGAGCGCAAGCTCATGAGCTAAGCTTGGTGGGATCTTTAATTCAAGATATTGATTATAATGATTGTTATATTGAATTTGGCCTACTTTCCCTAAGATTTCAGGCACAGCTTTTTTCAGTTCAAGAACGCCTGGTGCATAAAGTTTGACAGCTTTGCTAATATCTAGACGCATTCGTTGATTACGTAGAAACCAACGGGTAACTCGTCGTAAAAGACGCAAATAAAGCATTGTTAATTCAATTTGTTTATCCGCGGTGATTGTTGTCCCTAAGTTGTCAATTTCCTTCCATATGTTTTCAAGATTGAGAACTGACCTTGCAATCATATAAGCACAAACAATAGCTGAAACTGGCGCACCGGTCTCATCTTGTTGTCGGTAAACAAAAGTAAAGCCCATTTCATTAACTATAATATTGGAGATTTTAGTTGCTATAATTTCTCGCTTAAGAGGATGATTTTCCATTTCATTAGAATAGCGCTCAGCCAAAGGGGTAGGAAAAGAAGATTTTAAAAGCGCCTTAAAGTATGGATCTTCAGGAACATTAGATTCAAGAATTTGGGCTTTTAAAATTGTTTTCGAATAGCACAATAAAATCGCAAGACTTGGACGAGTTAAACCCCCACCGACTAATTTTCGCTCAGTCAATGTTTTTTCATCAGGGAGAAATTCCAGATTTCTATTTAGCTTGCCACTGTGTTCTAAATTAGAGATATAGCGGGCATGCAAATCAATTAGACGCGTTGCTTGAGAGGCAGCCAATGAAATTGCTCTTGGTTGCACAAAATTATCACGTAGAACCAATTTTGAAACTTCATCAGTCATTTCGCCTAATAAAACATTCCTTTGTTTTTCAGTTAAATCTCCCGATCTGACGATACCATTCAGTAAAATTTTTATATTTACTTCTTTGTCAGAACAATTTACGCCTGCCGAATTATCGATAAAGTCTGTGTAAATTAATCCACCATTGATAGCATATTCAATTCTGGACAACTGGGTTAAACCAAGGTTACCGCCCTCACCAACAACCTTGCAACGTAATTGCCGACCATCGACCCGGATTGCGTCGTTAGTCCTATCACCTACATTGAGATGAGATTCAGACTGAGCCTTAACAAAGGTGCCAATGCCTGCGCTCCACAGTAAATCCACTTTAGCTTTAAGAAGGATACGAATTAATTGATTAGGTTCAATAGCCATCGCTTTAATACCAAAAACCTCTTTCATCTCTTTAGATAAGGTTATTGATTTGGCATTGCGATTAAAGATACCACCACCTTTTGAAATTAATTTCTTATCATAATCTGACCACAGCGACCGCGGTAAATTAAACAAACGCTCACGTTCAAGAAAAGACACTTCAGGATCTGGATTAGGATCAATAAAGATATGCTGATGGTTAAAAGCCCCTAGTAATTTAATATGCCTTGACAGCAACATCCCATTACCAAAGACATCCCCTGACATATCGCCAATACCTATAACAGTAAAATCTTCGATCTGCGAATCACGGCCCATTTCATAAAAATGACGTTTTACTGATTCCCAGGCACCCTTTGCAGTAATTCCCATTTTTTTATGGTCATAGCCCACTGAGCCGCCTGAGGCGAATGCATCGCCCAACCAAAAGTTATACTCTTGAGAAATAGCATTGGCGATATCAGAAAACGTTGCTGTGCCTTTGTCTGCTGCAACAACAAGATAAGGATCATCTTCATCATAGCAAATCAAATTATCAGGTTTAATTAAGCTTCCGTCGATGTAGTTATCTGTGATATCCAGCAAACCACGAATAAATAATTTGTAACAACTAATTCCTTCTTCCTGAATGTCTTCACGGGAACCGTTTAGAGGTAAATGCTTGGGAACAAATCCACCTTTAGCACCACTTGGAACGATCACCGCATTTTTCACCTGCTGAGCTTTCATTAAGCCTAAAACTTCAGTACGGAAATCTTCGCGACGATCTGACCAACGCAAACCTCCTCGAGCTACTTTTCCATGACGAAGATGCACAGCTTCAAATCTTGGTGAATAAACAAAAATTTCATACAAAGGGTAAGGCTTGGGCACACCCGGAATATCTTTACTCGATAATTTTATAGAAATATAATCTTTTAATTTATTATTTTTATTGCGCTGATAATAGTTTGTTCGTAGAGTCGATGAAATAGTTTGTACATATTGTCTAATTATTCTATCTTCATCCAGGTTTGCAACCTCATCCAAATCAAGGAAAATTTTCTCAACAAGTTCAGCAAAATTTTCCACCCGCTTGGATTTAAGGTTAGGATCGAAACGTATTTCAAATAAATTAACCAATCGCCTAGCGATATGCGGATTATTGGTTAATGCAGTTTCTATATATTCCTGACTAAAAGTAAAACCTATCTGTTTAAAATATTTAGCATAGGTGCGTAAAACTGACACTTGTCGCCAATCAAGACCTGAGGCTAAAACTAACTGATTAAAGCCATCATTTTCCGCCAAACCAGCCCAGATACTGGCAAAAGCATTTTGGAATAGATCTTTAATCTCATCGAGTTCAAAATACCCGTCATGATTATATTGAAGGGCAAAATCATTAATCCAGGTCACTTTGCCATCATCAAATTTTAATACATAGGGCCTTTCGCTGATTGCTTTCATGCCAAGTCGTTCAATGATTGGCAGAACCTCTGAAAGAGGAAGTGTATTATCATGTTGATAAATTTTTAAACGGAAATTACCGATTGCTTCATCCATCGGTTTATAAAAATTCATAACCAAAGGAGTATCTGTCGACAAAGCTTCCACATGATTTATGTCATAAACCGCAGCCCTCGGTGTAAAGTTAGCTGAGTAAGCAACTGGGAAAGCATTTTTATATCGAGCATAAAGCCGATTTGCGTTTTCTTCGCCAAAGGTATCAAAGAGAAAATGTTGCAGATCATCAGTCCATGTACGTGCAACTTCAATTATCTTCTGTTCAATTTCTTTAAAATTCCATTGGGTATTATCTTGAGGATTAGTCCGCACTATAAAATGAATACGCGCTAAAACAGATTCAGAAAATAAGGTTGAAAACTCGATATCTTGAGAATGGAAATTTTCTTTCAAGATTTTTTCCATTGCCAATCTTAATTCAGTATTGTAGCGATCTCGTGGTACATAAATAAGACAAGAAACAAAACGACGGTACAAGTCGGTGCGAGCAAACATGCGAATTCGACGGCGCTCTTGCATATAATAAATACCCATCGCAATCTCAAGCAACTCATCTTCTGGCGCTTGAATTAAATCATCACGAGGTAGGGTTTCAAGAATATTTAAAAGCACTTTCCCTGCATGACCGCTAGGACTTACATTTGAAGTTTGCATAATTAACGCAAGTTTATGTCTTAAAAAAGGAATGTGTTTTGGACTGGTATTATAAGCAGCGGAAGTATACAACCCAATGATACGAAGTTCGCCAATCACTTGGCCTTTTTTATTGAAACGTTTAACACCAATGTAATCAGTATGCGCACGACGGTGAACAGTAGATTCTGTATTGGTTTTAGACATAACCAAAGCACGCGATGAGAGAGTTAATTCTCTTGCTTCTGGCGTCATCGCTGAAATGTTCCGCGCGCTTGATTTACTTAGACTCTCTCTTAAGATTCCAAGTCCTGTTTCCGGCTGAGGCTGTAAAATTGTTTCATGGCCTTTTTGTATCAAATTATATTCACGCATACCGAGAAAAGTAAAATGATGGTCTTCAATCCAGTTTAAAAAGGCAATGGTTTCAGTAGCCTCGTTAGGCTCTAACACCGAAGATACGTTTTCAAGCTCTTTAATTGCAGACCTGATTTTTTCTCGCATTGGCATCCAGTCGGCAACTACAATGCGATTATCTTCTAATACACGCTCAAAATTTTGATGCAGATTCTCAAGAACGGAGGCATCAGTTTGTCTGTCAATCTCAATAAGAATTGCGGCCTCGGCGATAACGCCTTGTTCTTTCTCAGCCCCATTACGATCTAAAACTTCACAAATTTCACCTTCTTCATTTCTTATAACCCTCAGATTTCCCATGTGCATAATGAGGTGAGAAACAACGCCTAAGCGATTAATTACCATACGCAAAGAATCAACTAAAAAGGGCATGTCATCCGTGACAATTTCTACAACCGTATGTGTAGTTTGCCAACCATGTCGTTCATAGTCAGGATTATAGATCCGCATTTTAGTTTGATTAGGCAGTCTTTGCTGAATAAGGGACCAGAAATTGACTACAGAACCATAGAGATCATCTATATCCCATTCACGTAAATCTTCAAGCGCCACCGTACCATAAAACTGACGGACAAAGGCGGTGCAAAATTTAATTTGTTCACCACTCATCTTACGTTGTAATTTATCTACAACAGCTTCAATGATTAAATCCTTGCCCTCTTCAAATTTGTATGACATTAACTCACCTCTTTGTCATGGGAAATAAATTGCCGCGCATTATATACTTGTTACAATGCTGAATGTACATTTATTTGTATAATACCCTTCACAGAAGTTTTCAGGTATTGAGCTCTTTTCAATAATCATTAGCGTCCTAGCGCGAATGACATGAAATTATACAACATTTGCTAGAGAAAGTGCTTGTAATTTTTTGGTGCTATTCAATACAAACCAAGGTGTCAATACACACCCAATCCGCAAGCTCAATTAAATCCTTATTGTGCATGCGAATACAACCCTGTGAACTGGGCTTGCTCAGATCCTTTGAATCAGGAATTCCATGGATATAAATGAACCGTTGTAAACTGTCAACTTCACCCCCTTTGTTACGTCCAGGCTCCAAACCATCAAGTTGAAGAATACGGGTAAGAATCCAATCTCGATCCGGAAACTTCAAAGCAAGATCTTCACAATAAATTTCTCCAGTCCACTGTCGAGCCACAAAAACGCTATTGGGTTTATTTTCTAGTCCAAGGCGTGAATGAATTCGATGCCAGCCCCGAGGTGTACATTGACTACCTTTTTTTTCACCAAGACCATTTTTTCCAGTTGAAATCGCAAAAATCTTATAAAGTTTATCATTATCAAAACAGTGCAGCCTTTGCAAGGCAGAAGAGATAAAAATGAACTGATTAGAATGAATCATTATTTAATAGCCACAGTTTTTGTATTTACAAATTCTAAAATACCCTCTTGAGATAATTCCCTACCAAAACCTGAACGTTTAATGCCACCAAAAGGTACTCTTGGATCCGAAACCACCAAAGCATTAACAAAGCAGGTTCCCGCTTCTATTTCATGTTGGGCCAAATACTCACCTCGCGCCAGGTCTTGTGTAAACACGGCAGCTCCTAAACCATATTGACTTTGATTGGCTAAATATATGGCCTCCGATTCATCAGATGCTGTCACAACAGAAATTACTGGACCAAAGAGTTCTTCATCAAAGGCTGGCATTCCCTGATGTACATTAGTTAATAAAGTCGGGGGATAATAAAAACCCTTTGTTTTTGGAATTTCGCCACCAACAATTAATTTTGCACCGCTACTAACGCTCTTTACAACCTGCTCATGGAGAGTAGTTCTCAAATCCCCACGAGCCATTGGTCCCAAATTGGTAGTTTCATCAAGTGGATTACCCATTTTATAATTTGCCATCAACTTATGAATTTTTATCACTAATGCTTCATGAATTGGTTCAACAGCAATCACTCTTTTTGCTGCTATACAAACCTGACCACAATTATTGAGACGTGAATCCACAATGCATTGAGCGGCCAAATCCAAATCAGCATCGGCTAAAACTAAATAAGGATCATTGCCGCCCAGTTCTAAAACCGCTTTTTTCAGATAAGTTGCTGCCGCTGCTGCAACACTTGACCCTGCCCGCTCACTGCCTGTTAAAGTTACAGCTGCAATATTTTTATTAGCGATTACCTTGGCAGCTAGATTATTATCCACAATAAAGTGCTGAAATAAATGATCAGGAAAGCCAGCTTCAAGAAATAATTGAGCAATTTGCTGGCCTGCTCCGGTAGATATAGCAGCATGCTTTAAAATAGCTGCATTGCCAGCCATAATTGTAGGTACAGCAAAGCGAAATACCTGCCAGAAGGGAAAATTCCATGGCATGATTGCAAAAATAATTCCTAAAGGTTGATAACAGACCATTGTTTTTTTCATATCAGTTTTGATAATGCGTGCTTTTAAGTAATGTTCTGCCTCTTCTGCATAATGTTCGCAAAGCCAAGCACATTTTTCGATTTCAGCACGCCCTGCTTTTATAGGTTTACCCATTTCATTGGCAATTAAAACTGCTAACTCATCTCTTTTTTTTCTTAAAATTTCTGCCATCTTTAACATAGGTTGTTTACGTTGAGTGAAGGTGGATGTCCGCCAAACCTTATAAGTAAGATGGCCGGCATCAATTTGAGCCGCGATTTCCTCTTCGTTTAAGATAAGGTATTCTTGCAAAACAGCTTCAGTAGTCGGGCAAATTGTTCGAATAAACATTGAATTCCCTGGATAGTTATATTTTTTAAGTTTATCGTATCAAGATTGGGAAGCAAGTAAATTAGAATTTTACTCAGAACGAAAATTTTTAAAGCAATTCGAATCTCAAATGGCCAAGCATATATATATCAGTGGTTTATATTCTTGCGTAGTGGTTTTGATTGTTGTTACTATTTTCTTATTCTGTATCATTTGCTATTTCGTCCATAAAATTAGGAAGTATATGACAACAAAAATGCTAGGATACCACCCGGCTCATTATTTGGTTGCTTGGGCGGTACATGCATTCACAGCAAGTGCTGCTTGTTTTGGAATACTCACTCTAATGAGTATTTATCAACATGATTATGTTCAAGCCTTGTGGTTTATGGCCATTGCTGTAGTGATTGATGCCGTTGATGGCACGCTTGCTCGACTTGTTAAAGTTAAAGCGGTGCTCCCTAATATCGATGGTGCTTTGCTTGATAATATAGTGGACTATTTAAATTATGTAATTACCCCCTGTTTTTTTCTTTTTGTAAAATCAGACATGTTACCCCCCCAATTTTTACTGATGATTATTATTGCTATAACCATTACTTCTTCCTACCAATTTTGCCAATCTGATGCCAAAACGCCAGATCATTTTTTTAAAGGTTTCCCCTGTTATTGGAACATAGCTGTATTTTATATGTTTATATTTAATACTTCGATGTATTCTAATGCAATTGCATTCAGTATTCTTTGTATTCTAATTTTCGTTCCCATCAAATATGTTTATCCTTCGCGCCTTGATTATCTTACTGATTCAAAACCTCTGAAAATAATGATGCATAGTTTTTCATTAATTTATGGCGTGAGTTCTGCTATGATACTGTGGAATTACCCTCATATTGATTCGATTTGGTTAGTTTTATCAACAGCTTACATAGTGATGTATCTAAGTCTGAGTCTATTTAGAACCTGTTCACCAATGATTAAATCTTGTATGAGAGCGCAAAAAGAGTGAGATTCATTCACTTTTACTGTGCTAATCATTTAAACTATGTCTTTCCAATACCCTATTGAGGTTTTTTAATGTCACGTTGTAACCTAATCCTGAGCATTTTTTTGATGACAAGTTTCGCTTCAAGTAGAGCAGCTCCTCTTCCTCATGGTTGTGAAGTGACTGGATTTAGTTACAATAACAACAATTTGATAGTAAATGAGACAGGAAATCAGTCCTTCTATTTAATTCAAAATCGATCAAAGGTCCCAATAATCCTGGAAAGATTTGAAACTCAAGAAGTTTTTATGAGCCCACCACTTACTGCAAAACTGGATCCCTTGAATTGGGCAGCTTTTGCCTCAGACATTAGCAATTTACATTTCCAATGTGCCATCAAAGAAGGCGAGGTTAATAAAAAAATAGATTGTGGAGAGGTATTGGAAGTTTGCCAATATCCGCGAGTCAAATTTGCTTTAGCAAATATGGGTAATTACTGGGTATCCATGAATAAGGCTCAAGATCTTGTTATCAACGAATCGGCTAACAAAGGGATTCTTTTACGTTGGTAAATTCAAATATTAAAGATAATTTATTTTTGCTAAACGGATTTGTAGGTTCTTGCATACTTTTTATGGGACTGGTACAAAATCCGGCTCAGCTTTATTACGTTATTGGCTCCTCTTTACTCTTAATTACAGCGCTTCATTTCAAGCTCATCTATTTTATCGCCTTGGAATTGATAATCATTGCGGGGCATGGCGCTTCTTTTTTACATATTGGCACTACCATGCAAGTTGCTATGCCTTCTCTTCTTACCTTGCAGTTATTAGCCTTTTATTTTCTAAGTGGACAGCTCAATAATATTTATTTATTAGTTGGAATTGCTGGTATCGCCTTACACTCCGCAGGCTTCGCCTATGCAAATCAATGGATATTTTTTTTCGGCAGTCTCTTAATTGCAATTTATGCATTTTATGCCTACTTTAAAGGCAAGAAAGTAGCCTTACTTTGGGCAATCTTAAACAGTTTGTTTACATTAACGGCCGCTTATAAATTAATCTATTTGGCATGAGTATTAATTTTAGGTAGCTAATAAAAGGTTTCTTCATTATGTCTAAAACACAATCTGTAATGCTAGCTCTGGGCACTATTGCGCCTCAGTTCTCTCTCTTTGATGTAGTTAGCGGCAAAATGCTTGGCTTAAAACGCTCAGCCAAGGATAAAGCAACAGTAATCATGTTTATCTGCAATCATTGCCCCTATGTTAAACATGTTAATAAAGAGCTTACACGCTTAGCTAATGATTACCTGAGTAAAGACGTTAATTTCATAGCTATTAGCTCAAACGATATTCATAATTATCCTGACGATTCACCTGAAAACATGAAAATCAACGCTCAAAAAGAATCTTACCCCTTTCCATACCTTTTTGATGAAACGCAAGAGGTAGCAAAAGCTTATCAAGCTGCGTGCACTCCAGATTTTTATGTCTTTGATTCAAATTATGAATTAGTCTATCGGGGACAATTAGACGATTCACGACCAGGAAATAATATAGCCTTAACTGGCAATTCAATTCGTGAAGTATTGGATTGCATGTTATTGAATAAATCAGTTGATCCAATACAGAAGCCTAGCTTGGGGTGTAACATTAAATGGAAATAAAAAATGATTTCGAACCAATCCCTTCAAGTTCAGGAGCTATTAGCAGGATTATTAGCGAGATTTTTAATATTTTCTCTACGTGAGCGCCTACTACTATGTTTTTATAGGTATTAACTGTTGAAATATGAAAAAAATTTATTTATACAAATATTTTTAATAACTTACATAAATGTATATTGTAAATAAAAAACCAATATATTGGCGCCAACCTAGGCTACTAATTTACTAATTTCGCCATAGCATTTATATTCGCTTATACTTTTTCAACTTACGAGAATTTTCATTATGTTTAGCAAATCATTTTTAGAAGACATGCAAGAGGAACTTATTAATACTATTGGTTTAGCTCTACCTGACTTAAAAGATAAAAGAAGCTATGCAGGAACATGCAAACAGGTTCATGCTTTTTTTCAACCTGTCTGTAATAAATACCTTGTAAAATACCTGCTGCAAGCAATAGCTAATGATGGAACATGGAAAAATATTGATTCAAAAACTAATAGACCTCTTTACGTAAATAATAAAAATATCCTGAAAACAATTCTTGACGAGCGCCCTTGGCTTATATTTGAAAAACCGCAAGGAAATACGGTAATTGAGAAAGAAATCTTTACTCAAAACGTACAAAAGCTTCAGGTCAATGAATCGCCACTAACGACAGCATTAATACTTGGAAAATTGGGAATGGTTAAACTAATGCTGACCTACCTCGATAAAATTGAGGATGGAAAAGCTAAAGCTCTCTTACACTGGAAAAATCCCTCAAATGACCAAAAGAAAAATTATAAAGCTAAAATAAATCAGCTAATTCAGTCGATTCGGCAAGATGCTTCCACTGAGAAAGTATTCGCAATGTTGGAGCCAATATTAAATGAACTCAGGGGAGATACTCATCCCATTAAGCTGGATAATAATTTTGACGCGGCACAGTTACTAATTACAGGTTATAATGCCAGACCCAACGACTTCAACATGCAGCAATTAGGTGCATATGCCTATATTCTTTCTATTATAAAAAATTCACTGCCTAAGGAAATGTACGAATTCTTTACTAAAAGAAAGGCTTTTATGGATGCTGCGGAAATTATCAACAACCATCCCCTCTGTCAGGAGTTCATTTCCTTCATTGAACAAAGACAAATACAACTTGAAGAAATTAAAAATACACTGTTGATTGACGCTTTTTATAAAATTTATCAAGACGAATACCTGCCCTTTACTTCACAATGCCAAATGGGATTTTAGCCTAACTATTGTCTTCAATTAACGCTTTATTTGCGGGTCGACATTTGGTAAATCAAATTTTTGCGTCAGCTGGCCTAGCGCTACGGGCTTTAATAATAAATGTTGTTGATTAACTGCGCCAATCATTATTTATTGCGATAAAAAAGAGGGAGTTTCTCATTATTAATGGGGTTTGGTGCTAAATGGTGTATAGCTTGTATTGCTAAAGATTGGAGACTCCTACCCTTCGGTCTGGATGGGGGGAGATTGAAAATTGAAATTATAAAAGAGGATGGGAATAATCTATCCACCCTCTTTTGGTATTAAACTTACTTAGATGATTCAATTTGTATTTGAAGCTTTGCAATCACATCGCTATGGACATGAATTTCAACTTCATAAGCACCAAGCGAATGAATAGGACCTTCAGGCATAACAATTTCACGCTTAGCCACGTCAATTGATTTTGCATTTAAGGCGTCTGCAATCTCATTAGCGCCTATAGAGCCGTAAAGCTTACCTTCATCACTAGCGAGTGCAGAAATTACAATAGTAGTATCATTAAATTTCGCAGCTCGTTGCTCAGCGCTTTCTAATGATTGTTGTGCTTTCTTTTCAAGCTCAGAGCGACGTTGTTCGAAGCGCAGAATATTATTTTCTGTAGCAAATACAGCTTTATTTTGTGGAATTAAATAATTACGGCCATATCCAGGTTTAACATCAATTTTATCACCTAAATTACCTAAATTTTTGATTTTTTCTAATAAAATTACTTCCATCTTATTACCCCTTATTCTCTTTTCCATCTGTCTTCAGCGACAAATGTGTTCTTAAATTAAACAAACTATCCAAAGCGCCTACAATAGCATAAATCGGTAGCATGATAAACGGCAGCACAAGCAATGGGACTATCAGTAAAACTAGTGAACCAATACCCTTGCCATGGGCGAAAATTCTATAAGTTAGACTTAAACCTGCAAACATATAATAAGTCACAAGTATTGGTAAACAACTTATGGCTATTAAATTATGCTTATAAGCTCCTAAAGCAACTAAACCTAACAAAAAGACCCCAGGTGCACTAGCACGGAATTCCAGCATTTCCTGCTTGAATCCTCCAGGATAATATATACTGGACTGTACTGAACGAGCCAAGGCTAGCGAAGCAAGTGTAGAGATAGCCAAAATGAGAGACTGAATCCCTATTAAATAATTCGCTATAATTTTTAGGCCAGGTTTGCTTTGATTCATTAACAAATCAATAGCAGAGCTATCAAATCCTTCTTTTTTATAGACTTGAAATGCCGACTGAATATATTGAATTTGATTCATAATAAATTCAGGTGCCAACCAATGTATCAATACTAAAATTAGCAGGACTTGTAAAACTATGAACCCTCCGGCTAGCTTCCAACTTGCTGTTGAATGTAAAACAGCAGCTGTTAAAAAGCAGGGGAGAAACACCAAGGCAGAGTTAGTTAATGCGGCATTTAAAGGCAATGTCATTAAAGATAAAATCAGCAAAGCTAAAAAGGCTACAAAAAAACCTTTAAATCCCTGCTGCCATCCTTTACGCAAAGTAATTAACGCAATAATAGCTGCAGCCAACCAACCTGTAAAAGGAATTAAAGCTAAAACCGCAATGTAAATTAGAGCTTGCCGATCGTTTTCTATAAGAAAACGGCCCTGCTTATCTAAAAAACTGCCAAGGCGAGTCATTGTTCTTATCGATGACTATCACAGTAAGGCAATAAACCCAAAAATCGCGCGTGTTTAATTGCTTTCGCTAATTGACGCTGATGACGGGTTTGTGTTCCTGTTATACGGCTAGGAACGATTTTACCTGTTTCTGTAATATAATTTTTAAGTAAAACAACATCTTTGTAATCGATTTCACTTGTACCTTCGGCACCTAAGCGACTCAATTTTTTTCGACGAAAATAGGATACTGGCATTACAAAACTCCCTTAAGCTGCACGCTCATCTTTTTCTTTTTTCATTAATACGGATTGAGCTGTAACCGCGTGCTTTTGATTGATAATAAGATTTCTTAAAATTGCATCATTAAATTTGAATGCTGTCTTAAGTTCATCAAGGGCAGTTTGATTACATTCGATGTTTATCAAAATGTAATGAGCTTTGTGTACATCTTTGATAGGGTAAGCGAGTTGTCTACGTCCCCAATCTTCTTTACGATGGATTTTACCCTCATGTTTTGTGATGATTCCTTCATAGCGCTCTACCATTGCAGGTACTTGTTCGCTTTGATCAGGATGCACCAGAAACACGATTTCATAATGTCTCATGCTAACTCCTTGTGGATATAAGCCTTCCTGCGGATTACAGATAAGGCAAGGTTTAAAAAACGAACAATATTAACTGATTTTATGAGCGGTAGCAAATGCTATTATATTTATTGGATAATTAGAGGACCTATTTCTTTTACAAAAATGATTAAGTTATAAAATGTTAATTTTAACTTTCAAAAAGCAAATTTAGTTCTCAGTAAAATCATTGATTTTAATAAGGTCATACGATATAAGATACTAAAAACTAAAGAGGTTTTGTATGAATATTGTTACCGTCCCTTTTGAAGAGCCCCTCACCGTATTGATTAAAGGAAGCACAGTTCAGATTATCGCTTTCAAAACGTTAGAGCATGGCAATGTTAAATTTGGTGTTCAGGCGCCACGCTCGGTTGAAGTCCATCGAGAAGAAATTTATAATGCCATTCGACTTAAACAGCAACAAAGTGAAGCAGCAGAATAATTACAAAAAAAATTATTGATACTAGACGATGGAGTCTTGATGCTTTCACTGAGTTATTCATTTGAGCTGGTTTGTGGCGCTAAGTACTAATCGAATCTATTTCGCTCGCAATTTTAATTTGATTACAGCCGCTATAATTTGCGGGTTATCTATTATTGCATTGGTTTATAATCATTATAGAACCCATTTCGTGGGGAATAATTATTTCCCACCTGACTCAAGCCTTATCTTTGTTATTTTAATTTTAATCTTCCTTGGCTCCTACCTGGTTTTTGATAAACAAAATCCTTTTTTTAAAATTGCTAAAGAATTGCTTTATTTCTTTCTGCTATTCTCGGTAATCGCCTTTGCAACCAATGCAGTGCAATTTGCACCTTTTAGACCTATTGATAAATCATTAATCCTGATAGATCAGGCTTTAGGTATTCATCTTGATAAAATTATTGGCTGGACTTTAAATAAGCCTTCATTAAAAGATATTCTTGTCTTAAGCTATGATAGTTTGCCAATGCAGATGACTTATCTACCTTTGCTCCTGATTTTTTGTAGACAATTTTATTACCTAAGAGAGTATTATTCACTTCTCCTCATAACCACTTTACTGGGCTTTTTATTTTATTACTTCTGGCCTACTTTAGGTCCTGCGTCCGTATTTAATAGCCCTTATTTTTCAAATGCCCAACATGCAACCGGCATAAAATTTATCGAGATTCATAGCAAAATTGTACCTTCAACTCAAGAGGGAGGAATGATTGCTATGCCTTCTTTTCATATGATTTGGGCTCTGTTAGGTCTTAATCTATCTCGTTGCAGCACTTTGATTTTTATACCCTTATTAATACTAAACGTTTTATTGATTAGCTCTTGTATCTTGCTCGGCTGGCATTACTTAATAGATTTATTAGGAAGCATTATTACTTTAGGAATTAGTTATTTAATCTATTTATACTTTGTAGCTTTGCCGTTAAGATTGGTCAATTTTGAAGGTAATAAGCACTATAATTTAGCTAAGTTTCCTAACTAAGCCCGTAGGTCTCATTAATTCACCTTTAACAAGCCCGGGGTTGATTTTGATTATTTTTGCAAGCTTTTCCCTTGCTAGCTCATTCAATTTTTTTGGTTTTTGTTCGTCTAAGGAAGGATGAGCTTGCATATAAAATGCACCATTTTGAAAACCAAATTTAAACCGCTCATTGATTATTCGAACTGAAGTTCCAACAGGAATAAACTTATAGAGATATTCAATGTCTTCTGGCAACATCCTTAAACAACCTGCACTTACTCGACTACCAACGCCTTCACGTCGATTTGTGCCATGAAGCAAAAAGGTAGGCCAACCTAAACGCAGGCTATGCCTTCCCAGAGGGTTTGCTTCGCCAGATGGAAAACTATTGGGTAGCGGGCTACCCTTCTTAGCCGCTTCGGCTAGAAGAGCAGCTGTAGGGTGCCAAATTGGATCTCGCTCTTTTTGAATGATCTTGGTAAGCCCAAGCGGCGTTAACCATCCTTTTCGGCCAATTCCGACAGGCATAGTAATTACTACATTTTCATTTGACGGATAATAATATAAACGATATTCAGCCAAGTTAATTACAAGCCCCTGCCGTAAACCAGGTGGTAAAATATATTGCGAAGGAACTAGCAAAACAGTGTCTGGAGGCAAGGGTATTTGAGGGTTTAAATTAGGATTGGCTCTGAGCATTTCTTCATAACCTATATCATAATTTAAACCCACATCAACTAAAGTTTCGCCAATCTCAGAATAAGCAAATTGAATTTCGCCAACAAGATCACCTTTAGCAGGTAGCACAAAAGTTGTAGAGCAGCAGTTATTACTTAAGATGCACAACAAAACTGCCCATAAAAGTCTGCTTGAGCTCATTAGAGAACTTTAATTATTAAGAGCCAAACTGCTATCCGCTTTAAATCGCTCTCCGTATTGATTTTCGAGTTTGCTAAAAAGCTCGCTCAATTTATCATGTCCAAAATGTTTGGCATAATTCATTGGGCCTCCCCGGAAAGGAGCAAAACCGGTTGCAAAGATCATTCCTGCATCCAGCAAATCACTATCAGCAACAACTTTTTCACGTAAACAGCTAGCTGACTCGTTGACCATTCGAAGAATTAAACGGTTAGCTATATCTTTTTCTGACTGATGGGCTTTCACCTTTTGTTTTAGCGGTTTACCATTTTTGTAACGATAAAACCCCTCGCCAGTCTTACGGCCCAGCTTTCCTTCTTTAACCATTTGACGTAATTTATCGGGGACTTTTCCACCAAAATGTGAGGTTAAATTCTCAGCAACAGCAAGACAGACGTCCATGCCTACGGTATCCGCCAACTCCACTGGCCCCATGACCATACCAAAAGATTGGGCTGCTTTATCTATTTCCTCACCACTGTAGCCTTCATCCAGTAATTGCACACACTCCATGAGATAAGGCATTAAAACGCGATTTACTAAAAAACCAGGGCTTGATTTGACAGGCAGGGGTAAACGTCCAATTTGATTAACAAACGAACAAGCACGTTGAGAAATTTCTTTAATGGTTTTAGAACTGCTGACTACCTCAACCAAATCCATTTTCGCAACGGGGTTAAAAAAATGAATACCGATCAATCGTCCTGGATCTTGCATTACCGCAGCAATTTCTTCTAGAGAAATACTCGAGGTATTTGTAGCGATAATTGCTTCTTTATTGGCTTTTTGCTCTACATCTCTCAGGATCATTTGTTTAACTTCAAGATTCTCAAATACGGCTTCGATAATTACATCAGCCCTTGCAATTCCATAACCCAAAGGATCTGCTTTTAACCTATCCATCGCCGCCTGAATAAGTCTCGGTTCACGAAGCTTCTTTTTATAAAGTGTGAATGCACGCCCAATAGCAGGTGCAATCTTCTCGTAAGATTGGTCTTGAAGTGTTACGTTAATGCCTCTTAAAGCACACCAGGCAGCAATATCTCCGCCCATGACTCCAGCTCCGATTACGTGAACATGATGGGCTTTGAAATCACTGTCTTTAGCAAAACCCTTTAAACGTTCGCGCAGATGAAAAGCACGTATAAGATTTTTTGAAGTGTCCCCTTGAGAAACTAATTGCTCTACAGAATCCGCTTCCTTCAAATAAGCACGGTCACCAAAACCACCTTCTTTTTGCCAAAGATCAATTACTGCATAGGGTGCAGGGTAATGTTCTTTCGATACCCGCTTGGCAACGTGATATCGAAGTAAGGGAGCTAACATTGCGCGGACCCAGGAATAATTAGTTAGAGCTTGTAAAAAGCCAGGTTTATGTTTGGCAGGTTTAGTCATAATGAAATGAATTGCAGCCCGTTTTAATTGCCTAAGAGGTACTACTTCATCAACAAAACCTAAAAGTTTTGCTTTTTTTGCAGCAATTGGCACACCTGTTAAAATTACTTGCGATAAAGCATTAAAGCCACCAATTAATCGTGGTAGGCGAACAGTACCGCCCCAGCCAGGATGAAAACCTAACATAATTTCAGGCAAACCTAATCGTGTATCTTTTTCATCTGTTGCAATGCGGTAATTGCAAGCTAAAGCAAGTTCTAAACCTCCACCCATGCAAAAACCATTGATCATGGCGACAGTGGGGATAGTTAATGACTCCAAACGAGAAAAAACAGTTTGTCCTTTTCTCAAGAAATCCACTGCCTCAGATGGGTCTTTAAATTTAGAAAAAGCATTAATATCCGCACCTGCTATAAAGCCTTTTTCTTTAGAGGAATAAATTATTAATCCTTGAGTTTCAGAATCCTGTGCAATTTCTTGGAGAAGGCTATTTAACTCATCTAAAACATCCAGACTAATCGAATTAACAGCCATATCAGGACGATTTAAACCTAACCAGATTATCTGCTCTTCGTCCTTATGCATTTCCCAGTTTTTGTAGTTGCTCATTCTTTCACCTCTGTCACTCGTTCCAATAACATCGCGCCGCCCTGCCCACCGCCAATGCAAATTGAAGCCATTCCGCGCTTACCATTTTGTTGCTTTAATGCATCCAACAGATGCAAGACAATCCTTGCACCACTCGCGCCGATAGGATGACCGGCTGCAATAGCTCCACCATCCTTATTTACCTGTGAAAGCGGCGGTGAGCCTAACTTTTCTTTTAATCCTAAATTATCGCGGCAATATTCTTCATCATCCCAAGCAGCTAAACATCCAAGTACTTGCGCGGCAAAAGCTTCATTAATTTCCCAGCAGTCAAGATCAGCAGGTTTCAAATTATGACGCTGCAATATCGGTGTTGCTGCGTGAACAGGTCCTAAACCCATCTGTCTAGGATCGAGAGCAGCCCATTCAGAATCAACTATGCGCCCAATGACTGGAAGATTATATTTCTTTATCGCATCTGCACTTGCTAAAACCAATAAACAAGCACCATCGGTGATCTGTGAGCTATTTCCGGGAGTGACCATGCCATATTTTTTATCAAAAAAAGGTTTTAATTGTCCTAATTTTTCCACTGAGGAATCAGGGCGAATACCATCATCCTGGGAGTAGACACGACCTTTGCAATCGATTATCGGCGTAACTTCAGCCATACGCCCTTCAGCATAAGCCCGCGCTAAACGCTGATGGCTCTCAGTAGCGTACTCATCCATTTGTTTACGGTTAATATTAAAACGAAATGCAATTTTCTCAGCCGTTTGTCCCATATTCATTCCCACTATGGGATCAGTTAAACCGCGAAGTAAAGCAATGACAGGAGCAAGAAAAGAAAGCCTAAATTGAGTAACCAAGCCAGATCGTTGGCTAAGAGATTTGGAGGAATACCATCTTGCCAGCCAGGCAGCCATTTTCTCGTTGAATAGTAAAGGCGCATGGCTCATAGCATCTGTTCCGCCGGCTAAAATTAGTTCACTACGGCCACTAGCAATCTGTAAGGCTGCATTATCTAAAGCTTGCATGCCGGACGCACAATTTCTCATCACAGTAAAAGCCGGCATTTTATCACCGCAGCCTAAACGTAGAGCAACAATTCTTGCAATATTAGCTTCATCAGGGCTAGGCATAGCTGCGCCAATAATAACTTCATCAAATTGAGTAGGATGAATAGGAAGGCGATTTAGCAAGGGAATGCCTGCGGCCACGGCTAAATCTGAACCTGAGAAAGGCCCCACTGCTTTTGCTTTAAGAAAGGGTGTACGATTTCCATCCACGATATACACATTTCTACCCGCTAAACTAGACTTTTGTTTCATTAGGCCTCCTGACCGCTTGTCACTCTATCAACAATAGAAAATTTATAATATAACGATAACAGTTATCATGAATTTTTGGAATTTATCTAAAAAAAATCATATTATCTTTTAGTAAGTTAGACTTAACAATTAAGATCAAAAATCCATTAAAAAAAAATTTTTTGGAGTTGACGCGGCATAAATAACTGATATACTTCGCTCCCATTGAACGGAGAGATGGCCGAGTGGTCGAAGGCGCTCCCCTGCTAAGGGAGTATGGGAGAAATCCCATCGAGGGTTCGAATCCCTCTCTCTCCGCCAAAAATATGCGCCCGTAGCTCAGTTGGATAGAGTATCTGGCTACGAACCAGAGGGTCGGAGGTTCGAATCCTTCCGGGCGCACCATCTAAGCCTGAAAAATCAACGACTTACGATTGCTACTCCAAAAGCTCCGTAAAGTCAATGTGACTTAAATGTGACTTAAATCCGAAAGTGACCTTCAATAATTCATCTCCCTTATTGATTGGTTATAAATTTTATTTTGTACCCTTTCCGCTGCTCGTCTTAAATGATCGCTAGACAAGTGCGCGTAACGAAGTACCATTTCAAAACTTGACCAACCACCCAACTGCTGCAACTCCTGTAAGCTCGTTCCATTTTGCACATGCCAGCTAGCCCAAGTATGCCTCAAATCGTGCCAGCGAAAATCCTTAATTCCAGCTCGATTTAGTGCCTTGCGCCAAGCATGGTTGTTGCAACGAGTTATAGGATGTCCCTTATAAGTAAATACGTACTCCGGGTGTCTTCCTTTCTGCTTTGTCAAAATATCTAGTGCATCTTGATTAAGCGGGACAGGAAGAGCTCTACCTGTTTTTGAGTCTTCAGGATGAACCAACGCATGACATCGAATTAAATCAACATTAACCCACTTTAATTCAGTTACATTGGATTGTCGCAACCCTGTCGACAAAGTAAAAACAGCCATATCGCGCAAATGCTCTGGTAACTCAATAAGTAAGCGGTTTGCCTCCGTATAAGTTAGCCAGCGAATGCGTCGATTGTCTTCTTTGCGCATACGAAATGCTGGAACAGATTGCAACCATCCCCAATCCTTATGCGCTTTTCGTAGAATGGCCCGAAATACTTCAAGCATCCTATTGACTGAAGCAGGAGAAACTCCTGTTGTTTCCTTTTTTTTGGCTATATTTTCAATCGTATCGATTGTAATATCTGCCAAATATACATTCTTCAAAAACGGTTGAAGCCAACGCAAATGAGTTTTATCATCGATTAAACTGCGCTTATGACCAGACTCATCTAACCAACGATTTGCAGCTTCTTGCCAACCTTTCTTGGGAACTTTAAGAATTAGACTAGCCTCCCATAACTCACCTTTCAGCTTGTCATGAAAATGCTGAGCCTTAATCTTATTCTCAGTCTTCGTGCTTTTACGTATTCTCTCTCCATTGTGAGTTATATCAACCCACCATACACCGTTTCGCTTTTTGAGCGCCATATATGAACTCCCATGATGGACACTCTGCGATGCATCGCCCCTAGAATACATTAATCTCTAAACTTAGGTAAGAGCCAAGCAATTCCCTGAAAATATTTACTGCGATTCGAAGTGTAAAATGTTGACATCTTAATCTAATTTTAAGTATTATGGCGTTCAATATGATAATTTGATCTACTTTGAAGTAAAAACACTTCTGAATATTATCTATTTGAGTTGGAAATACGGAATATTAAAACGTTGTTGCTTTAACATAAACTGCAACTGCATTTGGTCAATATTTCAATTTGAGTTCGTGAGTCAAATACCTTTCATAAAATGGAAGAGTATAAGCTTTGATAACTTTGCCATAAGGAGTTGTATTTATATGGTATGTATTATTGAGTTTGGTAACCCACCGATTAGATTTGATTTTTGTCATAACAAATATAAGCAGAAAGCCTGGATTGATGCCTTATTAAAGTATAGCAAACTTGATCTTGAGTCATTAGCTAAGGTGATAGAAATTCCCCCAAAATTATTGAGTGATGTTTATAAAGGCAAAAGCTTTCTATCGATAGAGCCAGCTAATAATCTTGCTCAACTATTTTTACTTGCTTTTAGTGATTAATTTCCCTCTTGACTTGAAAACAAGCGCTTACACAGTTCTGTCTTGTGATAAGTCAGGGGGAGAAGCAAAGGGTATATTAGGCAAAGAGCCTCCATTTCGAATTTGCCCCGAATATATCCTTTAACCGGTTTTTCAATTATTTCATTGATCGAAAATTTTCAACTTTAGTGTCAAATTTGATTATACAAAGTATATGCGTCCGTAAATGCACGCCAAGAAATTTTATTTGATTAAAGTTGTTCTTAATTTAGAGTTGTTAACGGAACCATAAAAGAGCAAAATTTGGCGCAGCGTATTTTACCGCCCAATCGACACACAATTAATAATTGGTTGACGAATCCCTTTTTCTGAAAGGAACTAAGGATAAGGCCTTAGCGCATTTTCATGAACTGGTAAGGGCAATACTCCAAGATGAGGAACAACTAAAGCAGTCTTTTGATCAATTGCAACAAGCGATGAATGCTTTTTGGGATAAGATCCATCCTCCAGGATGAAAGTTTTAAGTTTTCCGAGCCCAGTACACAGAGTTATCCACTGATTTTGTGGATAAAATAAAGGTTGTGATAACAAGCTTCTAAATAATCATTTTGAGTCCAATCAAAATTAAGAAACTAATAAAAATTATTTTTAAAGCTTTTTGGGGAAAGACATGTGTTAATTTTGCACCAATACGTGCGGAAAGAATACTTGGAATACCTATCCCTGCAAGGATGGGTAAATAAATATAACCAAAACTATAGGCTGGCAAATTAGTTTGATAGGATCCCATAATAACAAAACCTATTGCAGCAAAAAGCACAATTACCCCACCTACGAATGTTGCAATAGCAATTGATGTGGACATTGCAAAACCATATTTTTTTAGCATAGGCACACAAATCGGCCCTAAGCCAACACCAAAGCAGGTAGCGATGATACTCATCGGTATGCTAAGTGCAAAAAACTTCTTTCTATCAGGCAGTGTATTTTGTGTCTTGCTAAAACGATAATCAAAAATCATATAAAACGCGATACCAATCACCACAAGGCCAAATAGAATTTTAAACATGTAACCGCCAAGGTTTCCAGCTAGCAGTGTTCCAATCACTGCGCCAATAATCCCTCCCGGTAATAATTGCACTACTATGCCCTTCACTTCCGATATTTGTTTACGCTGCATATGCATAGAAGCTAGCATAGCAAGCACTGCAATACCCAGTGCTGTGCCAACAGCTTGATGCATTACGAGCTCAGTTGGAACATCTTGGTAAATAAGCAAGGCTGTGAGAATTGGAATTAAAATAGAGCCACTACCACCACCCAGAAGCCCTGTCAGGAGTCCAGTGAAGGTACCAATAATAAGATATAATCCAACTAGATACATACAGTTGCCTTTGCTGATTCTTGTTCTGTGAGTTTTAAATATTCATTTTTGATAGTTTTTGCTGAAAAATCTAAAGCCATTTCTTCCTCTTGACTTAAGTCATAATGTAAATTGGTAGGAATAATTCCTTCATTTGATATATATACTTCAGTACCTAGATATGAATGATAAGCTGGATTCCAGCAACATAAAGTTATTTTTGTTTGCGATTTGGATACCCAGCTTTTTAAACAATTTACCGTAGCTTGAGCAACAGCAATATGCGGAGGAATGCTTCCATTTGCTTCCATCATTAAACTACCTTTCTGAATCGAATATTTTTTTATTTTTTCAATTATATCATTACCTAATAGTTCAAAAATATTTCGCTGATTAATTCTGATTCGAGTTAAGATAGGAACTGCTGAGGGGCCATGCTCGCCTAAAATGTTTAAATGTTCAATGGATAAATAATCAAAGCCAGATATTTCTTTTATAGCCTGTGCAAGTCGAGCAATATCTATTTGACTTGAAATGCCGACAACTTGCTCAATAGGTAAATTAGTTAAATATTGCAGTCTCCATGTAACAATATCTAAAGGGTTTGCAATATTAATAATCCGACAGTGAGATGGGACAAACTGAGATAATTGAAAAGCGATTTCCTGCGTAATAAGATCATTAGAAAATAGTAAATCAGATCGATTTTTAATGGACTTATCCATAGGTACACTATATGCCGTGATTACATAATCACAATCCTTCAATAGCTCAAAACTGGTACTATAATAGAGATTGTCAATTATCTGGCAAATAGATTTTTTATCAAATTGAGATTCTAAAATTAATAAAGACTGAATAAGATCAGATATTTTTGATTTTAATTTGTTTAAATTAGTCCCAATACAAACAATCTTTTTAACATTTAGATTTTTATTTAATATTTCAAAACATATTTTTGAAAGTACCCACTCCCCTATATTCCCGAAGCCTACTATGGAAATATTCATATCTTTACTCATAGTAGCCACCGACAAAATTTAAATCGGAAAGCAATTGATTCATTTGTTTTATGAAAAACAAAATATTATTTGTTACTGTAGCGCAAGATACACGAATAAATCCTTTACTACTCTCTATTCCAAATGCTGAGCCTGGTAAACAAGCTATATCATAGCAATTCATTAATAGATCAATAATTTCCATATCAGTTTTTATGACAATATAAGAAGGGAAAAAACGGTTGTTTTTTTTCAATATCTTGTCTGATAAAGGTTTATTAATTAATGCACTGCAATTTAATAAAACAAAAAATCCAGCATCCGGCTTATTTTGTATTGTTATTGGACCAGTTGAGAATACATCACACAATATATCAATGTTTTCTTTGTATGCAGATTTGGAAATATTTTCCCATACCAGATGATCGCTTTGCCCTGATAATTTTGCGTTTAGGACTGATGTAAGAGCAACCTGGCTAAGCAATGATACCTCAGCAGTGACCGCCATTTGTTGGTGTACTAATTTATTTATTAGGTTCTCATGCGCAAATATCATACCAGTTCGTAGATCAGGAGCACCCGCCAAAGCTTTCGCGCATGAAAAAATTGTTATAACTCTTGGGAATAAATCAGGTGCAATGTCTAATAATGAGTAAAATTTTGAATAGCTTAAATCGCGATATACTTCATCTTGGATAATTATTATTTGTTTATGTTTTCTTAAGCAATCTGCCAACTCAATTAACTCTTCCTTAAGCCATACCACCCCGCTAGGATTAACAGGATTATTTAGAATTAAACATTTAATATCTTGATGCTTTAATAACAAGTTATCCAAATTAGTTATATTAGGTCTGAAATTTGTTTTCAGCGTATCGAGCGTAATTAACTTTGCTCCAATTTCTCTAATTTGTAAGGCATATTGGCTAAAATATGGAGCGAAAACTACTGCGCTATCATCTGGTTTTAAAGCAGAGCTAAAAGCATTCCATAAACCCTGGTTTGCTCCATTGGTACACATTACATTATTTATATTACATTCAAGAGCCGGATAATAATAAGACATCAAGTCAACTATGGCTTTTCGGGTTTGAACTCTACCTGGACCTGGTGAATATCCGAATTGTAAAGAGCACTTTGGAGAAGATAAAAAATTATTTAAACCTTCAATTAATACCGGATTTACAGGCAAATGAGGCTGACCTAAGGTTAAATCGATAATACAAGGTTCTTTATTAATTACTCTTAAATCATTAATAAGATTCATCTCATTGAAAATTTTTCGAATCGGGCTTATTTGTGTCATTTTAATCTACCTTTATTTACTAACAATTGTTACCAAAGTTGGTGTGAGTTTTTTTTCAATTTCGCTCTCGATAGGAACTGTGGTTGTTTTATAAATCCAACGAAATAAGCATGTAGTTGTAATTAAAGCTAAAAAGATAGAATAATTTGATAGGTTTTCAGGTAGCAATCGAAGAGCCTCGGTGTTCCGGTACCAGGCAAAAATTCCCGCTAATACAATTTGCATTAAAGCCGCGCCACAAAGTAAACCACTCGATATTAGAAAGCCAGATTGATGGTGTTCTTCTTTTTGTGCAATTGTTAAATTTTTATTCGCATTCAGATGACGTTTAATAATCTCAGATAATAAACTTCCAATAAATAATGGAACTGTAGTTGTTAATGGCAAATACATCCCTGTCGCAATTGCTATGATAGAAAATTTAAAATGATTTTTATAAAAATAAGAGAAAATGATAAGGCCAAGAATAAGAGCGGCTCCAATCTCAAGTAATAGCCATGGAACACTATCATTAAATACTGATTCTATAACTGAAGCTATCATCGCAGCTGGAGGCGCTGAAAGCGTTTGAGTCTGATCTATCCCTATCCGGTTGGATGCCCCTGCAATACCGTATGTTTCAAAAAGTAGTTGCATTACTATAGGGATCACCGCTGAGGCAATGAGTATTCCCAACAGAAGCATTGCCTGTTGTTTCCATGGGGTGGCGCCAATAATATGACCTACTTTTAGATCTTGAATGTTGTCACAGGCAATGGCAGAGATACACGCAACAATTGAAGTGACTAAAATTATTATTCCCTCAGCTTTTAATGTCGTCGAGTGTGTAAAATTCATACCTATGCTTGATACTAAGTAAGCATTAAATAGAACTGCAACTATCAACGCCCCAGCTACAATAACACCTGAGCCAGGGCTTCCCGAGACTCCGAGCAAACCAGAAAAATAACCGCACATTGACGCAAATATGAAACCAATAAGTAAAATATATAAAATAAAGAAACATATCAGGGTAATTGATTGAAAATTGGTTATTTTTATCTGACTAAAATCAAACTCATTATAAAATAAAATAAACAATGCCATTAATGTAAACATCAAGCAGGGTAAAATAAATGAATTGGGTAAATCGCGCTCTGTACGAAGTATTGTTGTAGAGCCTGTTTTCTGCCTGGATAAAAATAATGACTTATAGCTTATAAGACTTTTAGTAATGGAAGGTTTAAGCGTAGCTATTAATGAAAATAGGCCTGCAAATAACATTGCACCAATACTAATATAGCGTAGATTGAGATTCCAAAAATCAATCGCAGTTTGTGCAGGACTGCCGCCATCTGCAAAGCCTAATACAGCAGATAGTAATGGCATTCCTATTATCCACCCTAAAATCCCACCTACCAATAGACTTAGACCAATGTTAAATCCAATCAAATATCCTGTACCAATCATCGCGGCAGAAAATCCGGCACTAACTCCAAAAATAGCTTTACTACTAATAAACCAATATTGGAAATTTTCCGCAATAACTTTAAATCCTGATTGAAATAAATCAAATAAGGCACCTACTGCGCCACCAGATATAATTTTACGCATATTAATATTTTTATTGTTCGCAACTTGCAAAACTGCAGCAATTGCCTTTGCTTCAGGAAATGGGAGTTGAGGATCGCGCATTAATTTTTTCCGCAAGGGAATTGAAAATAAAACTCCCAAAGTCCCTCCTAAAAAAGCCATAACGAGACATTTCCAGTATGGAAAATTTATCCAATAATGGATGATAATTAAACTAGGAGCTGTGTAAACAATGCCACCTACTACAGCTTGTCCGGCAGAAGCTGCGGTTTGAATTAGGTTATTTTCAAGAATGCTGTAATTTTTGAAAAATCGAAGAATACTCATTGAAATTATGGCGGCAGGTATTGAAGCTGAGGGTAGAATTCCTATTTTTAAAGCCAAATAGGTGTTAGTTGCAGCTAAAATTACAGTCAGCACAATAGATATTAGAATCGCTCGCATGGTTATTTCTTTTTTTTCTTCAAGCATGGTTATTTATCCTTTAAGACTTGTCTTTTATGCGAGTTTTGAGAGGAGGGAAAATAACCTAACAATCGTAATTCATCAGCTGACATAGATATTTTTGTTTCATTAGAGAGGTACTGCATACGGCACTTGTCTCTGTAAATATCTGGGCGGAGATAGTGGGCCAATAATGTAAGCCTTTCATTAGCGCTTTTATTACTACCACCACAATGCCAACAATGCCCATTTAAAACGCAAACATCTCCAGCTTTACCTATTATGGTTAACTCATTGGATTGCTTGGCTGTGAGATCAGGTAAGAAATCTTGTGGTAAAGAGTAAGACAAATGGCTTCCAGGGATAATACTTGTAGCCCCGTTCTCAATAGTGGAATCGGTCAAAAAAAGAATTGCGGTACATGAATAATAACCATTCTTGTCTGGTATCCCTTTATTTTGATTTAAATCCGTATCCGTGTGAAAAGCCTGCCTTTGGTTTCCTTCATAATTAGGTAGTGTTTTTCGTGCATTTAGCATTACTAAGTTGAAGTCGTTCAGAACTGAAGAAATTGCCTGAAGTACTATAGGATGCGCATAAAATTCACTAAATATTCGTCCTTTGTCTGCTAAATTCGCCAAACGCATCACACCAGGCTCAATACATGGGTTTTCCATTCCCGCACAATCCCCTTCCATAAGGAAAATAGATTCCACGTGTGAATTTATTTGGTTTATTGATTCATAAGGTAGTAACTCCTTAAACAAAACAAACCCATTTTCTGTTAAGCTACTGCTATATTTGCCATAATGGTCAAAATCAAGACTTGACAATTCCATAATCATTATTCCTTGATTGAATATATTTTCTAAAATACGGATTGGTTACTTTCAAAATAATTAATTAAAATAATTTTCCATAGACCCTTCACGCACTGTATCTAGAGTAAAGCAGTGGAACCCACCTCCAAACAGTCTACGGTGACGATGACGGACCGGTACTGGTGTCATTTTGTGTTTTTCTAAGGTTTGAATTAATTCCGGGAATAACGAGTTAACGATTACTTTATCTTCGTCAACTGATAAAACATTAAGGTCAATGTATTTACTAGTTAATATCAAATTATCATCTTCATAATTTGGAAAGTTATTTTTTTTCGGCTCGGGAGGATAAATTATGTCCCATTTTTGTAGAGCTTCAGGTAAAAATTTTAGGAACGCTGGAGATCGTAAAAGTAATAAACCGGGGCGTAGAGGCAATATAATACTGTCTATATGATTGTCTGTCATACGATATGCCCGATGGATATTAAATTTTCCATCCAAGTGACGTTCTAGCCATTGCAGGCCAAGTTCATGATTTTTATTTGCCACATTAACTAAAATATCTTTACCAAATCGGACGCATTGTGCTGCATCAATCATAATTTCATGACCAACGTCAAATTCAGAAGCTTCTTGCTTATAAACTTTTTGTGTCGCAATAACGTCTTGGATTTGTTCTTCAACATATGCAAGGTCAAAAGAATTGTCAGTCATTATAGGCTTAGGCATCGTTGTCCATTTTGCACCAGCATTAAAATAGCGATAAAAAATAGATTTCAGAAGGTCATTTTCAAAATATCTAGCACGGATCTGCGGGGGAGTTTCAATAATTTCGTTACCAATAATTATGGCTTGATCACGTATATTCAATGCTGGGATGCAGGTTGCATTCCAATAAGGTGTATTGAATGTAACGCCCTTGTTTAGAGGATATGGGCGATGAACCTTAACATTAAGTTTTTCCAGTACTTGAACTAACTCGTTAACGTCTTCGGCTAACTCCTCCAAGTATTGATTTTTAATATTATTTTTCAAATAAGTTTGATTATTTTTATCTGCATCACACTCTTGTTGTGATTTTGTTTCATAAGTAGGGTAATAACATGACACTGAATCATAAGCATTGTCATGAAAAAACAATTTAAAAGATAACTCAATATCGTTTGTATTGTAGTTTATTGGGGAACCAACTATAACTTCTTTTAATGCTGACCATTCATCAAAACTATTTACATTCATTATTTAATCCTTTTAATTTTCCTAGCGATTTGAACTCACTGTTAATTATTCAATCCATTTTTTCTTTTATTTAATACGAATCGTATTAAACAAATAAGTTTTTCGCAATAATATCAATTTTTTTAATACTGTCAAACTTTATTTATCCGAAACGTAGTAATTTTTTCTGATTGTTGTAAACTGTATCAATAACTACCGGTCTCCTGTGGGTATCACTTCTCTTAGTAAATATATGGTCGATAAAAAATACATAAAAAAAGTTATTGTTTCTGATGAACTGGCTTCGGCTGAAGCTAGAGCAGAGAGGCTTCGTAAGATTCGTAACCTTGCTAACATAAATCGAAAAGAGATCTGTGATTCTGATGAAATTAATTTCAATACTTACAAGGGATGGGAGCTAGCTCGTTTTGGTGGCTTGCCTGTTGATGGTGCCGAACGAGTTATAAAACGAGTCGCTAAAGAAAATGTAATATGCTCTTTAGATTGGCTTTTATATGGAAAGGGACAAGAGCCCTACATCCTCCCCAAGGGCACGAATCTTAATGATTTAAATGATCAGACATTAATACTTAAAGAAATTTTACTCTTTCAAAGCTTTTACCCAGATGCCATATACACTCAGATCCAAGATGATGCACTTGCCCCACATTTTATGCCGGGTGATTATGTTGCTGGAGTTAAAGTTAATAATAACGATATTACAAAAGCTTTAAATCAACCGTGCATAATCGAATTACCAAATGGAGAGGTACTTGTTCGCTATTTAAAACAGGGGCAAGATAAAAATTGTTTTCAGTTGATTGCTACTAACCTAAACAGCACATTGATCACTACTTTTTCAATCGAATCTGAATTAAAAACAGCGGCTCCCATCATTCGTTACTATAAAAAAACAGACATCCAAGACTAGTTGTCTTGCCCCCATAAGCATGAGGGCAGCTCTCAGAGATTAAATCTCAATTCAAATATTTTCTAATTTCTACAACAACTCCAATTAATTGAAGTTCACCCTGTTGTTTAATGGTTACTGTTGCCCACAAATTGTTAGTTGCTAAGAGCTGGAACAAACAACCATCTGCCTCCCCATATTTACGCAATATAGTTTGTTTTCTCTCTGTCAAGTAAACCAGCACATAGTTACCAGGTTTAGGTTGTAATTCACCATTAACAATCACCTGATCACCAATGTTAAGTTCTGGTTGCAAACTATCGTCCTCTACTGTGACCGCGAATAGCTCTGAACTTTTAATGAATCGATTAAATTTATTAATAATAACTGTTGTCTCAAATACTAAAGAATCAAGCTGATCCAGCAGTTCTTTCGTGTAAGGGGCCTCTTTCATTGAGAAAACTGGAATGGTTCGTAAGCCACTTCCACCATTTTGAATAAGTTCCCCTTCTGGATTATCGGTAAGACACAAAAGGTAAGATGCAGATACTTTTAATTGCTCGGCCAATACCTTTGCCTCTACTGGGCCAGGGCTTCGTGTGCCTTGCTCCCAATTACTGATTCTTGCAGGTGAGAGTGATCCGGTTCTCGCGCTTAATTCTTTGATAGTGATACCTAAGTCCTTGCGTGACTTGGTAATGCGGCTACTGATTTGTTCTTTAATATCCATAAACATCCCTTCAAAATAATTTCATAATAACCATTGATTAAACACTATTTGTTTTATATTATCATAATATAAACACGAGATGTGTTTTATAATTTTTAATTACATTGTAATTAAATCATATATTTACTTAGAAAGCACGTCATGTTTCTAAGTAATTGTTAATATGAAAAAAGGATAAACTATGGAATTCATGATTATAAATCAAAATGAACTTTCAGCATTAAGAGGATTACCCTATCTTCAACAATTGACTTATCTGCAGGGGCTTAAGCCTTTCGTTGATTATAAAACTGGAATAGTCGGCATTCGCCGGGGCATCAGTTATCAATCATTAAGTGAAGCGCTATATATAGAACCCCATCCGGGTATTCAAAGCGGTAGCCCTAGCAAAGATCAACTGCGCCGCGCCTTAAAAGGACTAGAAAAAGCGGGGCTCATTGTCATTCAATCATTAGAGAGAAAGCTTGTTTTGCGTTGTTTATTTCTGGATATGCATGAGTCTGTCCAAAATAAACCCGCCATAAAACCGCACGATGATTTAACCACAAACCAGCGACAAAAAAATAATGAAAAATCAGTTAATTATAGCGATGAAGCTTTAAAACACGACACAACCCAAAAGCCTCAACCAGCCACCCCTCAAAATAATAATAATTATTTTTTTATTTTTTTATTAAAAACATTTGACGAGTTTTGGGAGCTCTACCCGCTGAAAAAAGAAAAAGAAAAAGCTTTTGAGCTGTTTAAAAAAATAAAACCTTCTCAAGCCTTAGTGAACAAAATTATGGCTAGTTTAGCCGCGCAAATTAAATTTTACCAACAGCAGCTTTCCGAAGGCATTTGGGCTCCTGCCTGGAAATATCCAGCAAATTGGTTAGCACAACGATGCTGGGAAATAACAACAATTTCTAAAACACAGGGGAATGAACATGCAAACGATGAAGGAAATCCTGCAAAGTCCGGTGAAACCGCAAATTTCAGCGACTCACAGTTCCAAAAACTCTGGAAAATGCACTGAGCAGATTAACAAGATTTTTTTGAAATTTTCAATTTTTTACGGACACATCTGGCGCAGCCAATTCAAAAATGACTACTACTCAGAATTTGCACGCGAGGAATGGTCACAGGCCTTGCAGAAATTTGATAAAAAAATAATCGATGAGGCAATCGATGAATGCCTTAAAAATCGGGAAATGCCGCCAACACTTTCGCAATTCATTGAATTCTGTAAAGAGTTAAAAAAGAGAAAACATTGTTTTTTTAAAAGAGAGGATTACCCACTCGGTGATCCGAAAGTAGCACAAGCTCAATTACAAATAATGAAAAAAATCTTGAATATGAAATCACAATAAGGAGAACAAATGATGTTGGTACTAACAAGGCGAAAAGGTGAAGAAATTTTAATTGATAAAGGACAAATACGGATCAAAGTGCTTTATGAACGCAAAGGCGTCGTTGCCTTAGGCATTAAAGCCCCAGCACATATTGACGTGGATAGAAAAGAGATTTTTATAAAGAAACAGGAAAGTCCACAACCTATAGCAGATAAGGATTTGTTATGAACTGTTCTTTAAAATTATCAATAGTGAGCTTGCTGGGATTTGTGGCTATTTCAGCGCAAAGTGCAAACTTAACTCAAGTAAACCGCTATGCAACAGTAGTTAACCAACCTCTACTAGCACAGATCAATCCTTTATTGGCAGTGCAGCAAGTTCACTTTCAGCGAGAGATAAAAACTATTGGCGAAGCGCTAGCAAATTGGCTGCGCTTCTCAGGGTTTCATTTGGTACCACTTGATAAACAGTCTGAGATTTTAAAAGCATTACTTTCACTGCCTTTGCCCCAGGTAGACCGCAATCTTGGACCCTTAACTGTCCTAGACGGTTTGCGTGTGCTGGTTGGTTTGTATGAATTTGAAGTCCTTCAAGACCCACTCTTGCGTGAAATTAATTTCAAACACATTAAACCAAGGAGATCCGCATGAAACCAGGATTAGATTATAAATTCTTAAGTTTAGTGCTATTAAATAGCTTGGTTTTGTTAGTTTTATTTTTTAAAAATAATACGCCTCAAGTTGAGGCGTATCACCAAGACCTATCCCAACATTTTGCTGCTCTAAACAAACAATTAATCCAACTACAACAACCTTCCGCCAACATTGACCTGGAACCTCTTAAGCACGATGTAAATGAACTTCGTGAACTCCTTCATCAACTCCATAATAAATCGGATAAGCAATTTGACGAAGGTCAATTGCAACTACAACAAAGACTCAACAGCATGCAACATGTTTTACAGCTGCTTGATGAAAAACAACATCCTGTGAAATACCTGCCTGCTTCTGCTTTACCTTTTAAGGTATTAAGCATCGACTCTATACAACAGACTTCGGTGGTAAGCGTCAATTATGACTTTAAAACGATTCCCCTAGAAAAAAACGATAAGCTGGCTGGATGGACTGTAACCAATTTAGATTTTAGTAAACAAAAAGCGGCGTTTAAAAATAATAAGGAAGAACAAGTGATTGTTTGTCTAAGTGCAAATGAGGATAAACATGGTTAAGCACTTAGTCACTGCGATTGCCTTATTTATTACACATTCCGTTCATGCAGAATTGAATATTCCAGGTATTCCTAAACAAATTTTAAGTCCGTTAGCAACCCAAGACTCAACATTGGCTAAAACAGGGATTTCTGTCAATGAAGACGATATCACTGCTTCTCAAAATATTATCAAAATTATATTAACAGAGGCACAACTTCATGAAGCCAAGGTATGGGGATTAACACTAGAAGAGGAAAAACGCTATGTTTTTCTGATGCAAAACCGCAGCAATACTTATTACAAAGGGTTAAGACAAACACCTCTAGATATTCTCGGAATAAATGCCCAAAGTGAAATAGAGCGAAACCATTTTGCTGAACTGGCAGCAATTCAAGAAGCTCAGAAAGTGACAAAAAACATTGCTTGGAACAATGCCTTTTATAAAGCCTACAACAAGCTTTTTGCCAATGTGCCCGTAGTCGGTAATTTTGACCCTTCGCCTTATTCGCCCTACGCTCACACACCGCTGAAATTACAAGGCGGCGAAACCCTATATTTTTTTATCAAAGAAAACGATGCGATTAAAACAATTCTCTTCATGCTCATGGAGGCGATTGAAAGAACTCAAGACTCCCGCCTGCATCTCATGTTCTTGGACATGGATGATTTAGCTATCCAACTCTGGGCAAATAAACAGCAAATACCCCAACATCTTGTAAAAGGAGGTCGTATTACCCTTAATCACGGTAATTTGAATTTCAACTCGCTAAAGATTGAAAAGAAAAGCTTACCTCTCCTCATTCTCGCAAAAAACGGCAGCTCTAGCCTTGTTGATTTGGGGAAATTTTAAAATGAAAACAATTGTCCTAATCATCAGTTTATTAGTAATTAGCGCTGGTTATGCTATTGATATGGAGCGTTTTCTAAAAGAAGCACAAGAACAATTAACTGAGGAATCATTAAAACTTGATCAAAAACTTGATGCAAGATTACCTGTTTTCAGTCAAGCAACAGCCGGTAAAGTTGAGAATCGTAAAATAGAGCATGTTTCTTTCTCAGAAGCCATTTTTATCATTGGTGATGATCCTATTTCTCGTGAATGGCTCAAAAAACACGCGAGAGAATTAGAAGAAAAACATGCGCTGGGTTTTGTAACGAATATAAGAGACAGTGCTCATCTACAAACACTTCAGGCATTAACAAAAGCGCCATTATTACCCGCAAATATCGATGACTTAATGACTTTATTTAAAGAAAGCCATTATCCGTTAGTTTTTTTTGGGAGTGAGTTATGGCAATGAAAACTCAATACTCTAAAAAACCCAAACAAACGCTTTTAAGCCTAATGGTACTAATCTTTTTGAGTTGGTTAATTTTATTGGGTTGGACTTTGAGCCTTTGGTTCCTGTCAGGTTTTAATTCAGCCCTGAAAACTGTATCAAGGCTTTCTCAACAACAAATGACTGCTGTATCTGAGGTTAATATTCATTTATCTGTAGAAACAAAATGGCTTGAAAAAATATCTACTGATAGCCTAAATAAAGCCTCAGTTTTATTTAAAACACAATTCAACAAAGTTCTCCCTGAAGATTCCTCAGAACTAAACGATTTTTTCATCATCTCTAAACGAATTTGGCTTCTGATTAATTTAACCACGCAAATTTTACTGATTAAATTATTAATCCTTTTAGCAGCTCTACCTTTATTTGCTCTGGCAATAACAGCAGGCTTAATCGATGGTTTAAATCAACGAGCCATTCGCACCGCCTCCTTAGGTAGAGAATCATCCTATGCCTTTCACAAACTAAACCGCTATTTCAGTCAAGGTTTATTACTGATGTTAGGCATATGGCTAGCAATTCCTTTATGCATTACCCCTGCTTTTGTGTTCGTTCCCGTCTCTATCTTGTTAGCTGTGATGGTGTCGATTACTGCAAGCCGCTTTAAGAAGTATTTGTAGGAGTAAAAATGAAACGCTTATTGTTAATTCTCATATTGAGCCTTCCGCTCACCTCTCATGCCAGTGAAGAAAATTTGAATCAAACTCTGGTTCGGGTCATTAATCAAATCAA
This sequence comes from Tatlockia sp., assembly GCA_013697725.1. GTDB lineage: Bacteria > Pseudomonadota > Gammaproteobacteria > Legionellales > Legionellaceae > Tatlockia. The sequence continues at coordinate 44,621 of JACCWI010000037.1, read as the reverse complement.
TTCCATTATGCCCCTACTAGATGAAGCACAAACTCAAATCGAGCCCAATTCCCGAATCCAATTACATATCGACTCGTTTGAAGGATCTGATACAACAAAACACAACGGCCTTCGTGATGATTTATTACTCATTCGCAATGCTCTGATTGATTACATCAACAAACCTGCCATTGAACCTAAAACCATCAAGCCTTTGGCGCTTGATTTTATCGGTAAATAACGATGAACAAGGCTGAGATTGCTAAAAATTTTGCATTATCGTTTAAACAAGGCGCGGGAAATACAGCGGCTACGACCTTCTCATCGTCTATACGCTTTATCGCCATCATGATGGTCATTATCGCTGTGATTTGGTGCATCAACCACTTCATGTCCAATGCAGAGCGCGACCAAGATAGTTTTCTTTTTTTGCTCGGTTCTCGCTTAATTCGCATCGTTATTGGCTTATGCCTTTTCATTCTTATCTTAATCGTTAAAGGAAACTAAACATGAAACATTTAACAAAACAATTCTGCCAAAAAATAAGCTTAAGCCTTATTGCCATGAACTATGCTCCCGCACTTTTTGCCGACAGCTGGTTTCCGAGAATTTCAAATGCCGATGACATCAGCGACGGCAGCAAAAGCTTAATGTCTGTGACTACTAACTATGTAAAACAAGGCTTAAGTTTATTGCTTTTTATCGCAGCCGTTTTCAGCTTCATTAAATTTATTACCACCGTTCAACATGGCATTGAGGAATCAAAGAAAAATGACGGCTCAATGGTGGCCTTCGGTACCTTTGCGGTGATGGGAATCACTTATCTCGCTATCAGTATCGTCGCAGGCTATGTCGGCTACACCATGATAACTAAATTTAAACTTTGAGGGCTTGCTATGAATCAACCTTCTTCACGGCATCTCACCCATGATTACGAAGCTTATAAAGGGCTCAGTCTGCGGGAATTATTTTGGATTGTGATGGTTGCAACACCTCTTACCAGCCTTTTATTTACTCTACTTGGTTTAGTGATTGGTTTCCCGCTTGCCTCTGGATGCATCGGTTTTTTAGTCGGTTTTGCCTTAGCTATCACGATTTGTCCTAAGCGGATAGCTCGAATTAAAGCGGGAAAGCCGCAGGGATATTTGATGAAGCAAACCATTTTGTATCTGGCTCGTTTAAGAGTACGACAATCCCCCTATCTTTCTCATCAAGGATTGTGGCAAAAATCCAAACGAATAGGTGACTTGCATGTTTAGTTACTGGAAAAAAATCGACAATCTAAATCATATCAATCGGCTGCTTCTGGCATTTTTAAGCGTACTTATTTTGATAGTTGCAGGGCTCATTATCACTCTTGCCAAATTACCCAATCGTTATGAATTTTGGCTAACGCCAAGCATGACATCAAACGGCGGCTTAATAAAAGAAAACCAGGTTCCAAAAGAATACGTCCAAGGATTTGTAGCTACCTTAATGCCTGCTTTAAACACCTGGTCAAAAGCGGGGAAAGCAGAGTTTGCCAATAACCTCGCGAGCTTTCACTACTATTTCACGCCAAGGCATCAAGAACTTATGAAAAACACACTCGCAGCTTATAAAGATGCCCAACTCTTTAACCGAGTCCAGGTCGCAAGCCTGTATCGCTTTATGGAGAACGATGACGTAAAAGCCTTAAGCGCTAATACTTGGGAAGTACATCTGGTTTTGCGCATTACGCAACGATTGAAAGATGACAGTCCAATGGTCATTGCTGACAAAGTGGTTGATTACCATATCAGAGTCGTCAAAGTGAATTTATCCCGCCTGCAAAACCCCTTTCAATTAGCACTTGATGGTTACTCCCATCCTGAAACTTTAGTTAAAGATTTATTAGCCAGTCCATTAGAGGAAAAACAACATGACAAAATTTAAATGGTTAGTTGCACTGATGAGTTTGCTGGTAACTATTCAATCGTACGCTTTGGATGCTGAACATGTGCTTTGGGATAAAACACCCATTCCTGTGGATTTATCGCTAAGCGAAGAACGACTAATTCACTTTCCAGAAGCGATTAGCATTGTTGATAATGAAGCGGGCGATAAAGTCGCAGTTCTTAAAATTCAGGATACCTTATACCTTAAAGGCAAGTCACTTTTCGAGAACAAACGACTTTTAGTCCAGCTCATGCCTCAGGGTGAAGTCATTATTCTAAAGCTTTCCGCTAAAGAAAAAATTTCCGCGAGCAAACCTGTAGAAATACTGCTTGAAAAAAAGGAAGAAAAAACCAATCCACAGGAACCAGTCAACCGTTTTGATATGAATGCGATTACGCTCACCCGTTTTGCTATTCAATCGTTATATGCACCGCAAAGACTATTAGTTATTCCAGAAAGTGTAGGTCGCATTCCTATGCAAACAAGACGTCAAATCAATCTTTTCTCAGACGCAAGCATTGAAGCACGTCCATTAATTTCATGGCACGGAGGCGCTCTTTATGTTACAGCGGTTGAACTAAAAAATTTATTGAATAAAGAGGTCATTGTTGATCCCCGCCTAATGGTAGGCAATTGGCAAACCGCTACTTTTTATCCGACCAACACGCTAGAACCACGCGGTAAAGAAGACACAACCACCGTATTTTTAATTTCAGACCGACCTTTAAATACTGCATTGGCAAACAGTCGGGAGTATGTACGATGAAGAAAAATGCTGGATTAAAAGTGTTAACAGGTGTTGTGGTTGGCGTTGCTGTCTTAATTTTCGTGAATGGCAATCATTCAAAAACCACTGTTGAAAAACACAGTGATCCGAATAATCTTAATGAGGCAATTGCCAGTCAGTTTAACGATAACATTCGTGATGTAGCAGCAAGGTTACAAGAAACAGAAAAGAAACTAGCCAACCTTGAGTCAGAAAATAAAATTCTCAAAGGGAGAACCACTGAAACACCTGCTGGCAACGACTCTGAGCTAATTAAAGAATTTAATGCCTTAAAAGAGGAAATGGCAGCACTTAAAATTCAGGAAGAAAACAAAACTTACTCACTTCATGATGAAAAACGCCCTGTTGCAACAAAAGAAAACAGCATTAAAGATATTGACCTCTTATTGATGAAACAAGAGAACAATCATACCGAACTCTCTTATTGGGAACGCTTGAAAGAAAAGAACAAGCCTCTCAATAAACTAATTAAAGAACCTACAGAAACCAAGAAATCAATTCCCTATTACACCATTCCCGCAGGTTCAGATCTCGGCCGAACAACCTTGCTGTCATCCTTAATTGGAGAGGTCCCTGTAGAGGGGAAATTAATGCAGCCCTTGTTTCCTTTTTCCGCCATGATTAACCGAGGTGATTTAATGGCTGCCAATGGTGTCCCACTTCCATCCAATGTTTCAGGCATGAAAATTAATGGTTATGCCATAGGGGTTGGTTCTTTCCTCGATAGCATCTCTTGTGTTCGAGCTTATGTGACCTCCGCCCTTTTTGTTTTTGATGACGGTCATTTTGTAACCGTTGGAAAAGAGCAAATGAGCGGCTCCGCTGAGCTAATTAATAATGAGAGTTTAGGTTACCTCACAACTCCTTACGGCAATCCTTGCATCAAAGGACAATATTTTACCAATGCCCCACGTGTACTCGCTGCCTTAATGGCCTCTGACGGTATTAAGGGTTTTGGCAATGCCCTTTCCCAATGGCAAATGACTTACAGCAGCAATTCCAATGGCGCTATAGGAACACCGACTGGCTCAATGGGCAAATACGCTTTGGGCGGGGCTTTATCAGAGAGTACAACTAAAGGTGCTGATTGGTTGGAAAAACGCATTCAAGGCAGCTTTGACATCGTCTTTGTGCCAGCAAGTATAAGTCAAAGACCCAATCGATTTTCATTTCATGTCACTCAAACCATCAACTTAGACAAAGAAACAAACGGGAGAGTATTAGATTATGGCCATCTACAACAAATTACAAACGATTTTAGTCTTCGCTAGCGTACTTGCCTTAAGCGCATGTGCTTCGAAATCAGTGGGTTCTACGTCTATTCCAGAGGGAGGTTTGACCGTGAGCCAACTTTATCAGCTAAGCTTAAATGAGCCGATACAAAGCTGGTCTGTAAAACGGCCAAACAAAGCGGTTAATTATGCCGGCTATACCCGTGATGCCTCCAATGAAATTCATAATCTGTTCAAACCACTGGATAACCCCCAAATTCCGATTTATGTGTTTCCGCATGTGGCTTTAATCAGCAATGAACAATTACTAAAACCGGGTTATACCACTGCGTTCTTCCTCTATAAACAAAACCAGTTTGCTTTGGCTTCTGAGCTTTATTGAGGATGTATGAGATGTTGAATCAAATTAGTAATTGGTTAGTCGGTGACAAAAATCAAAACGCTATTGCGGAAGAAAGGGTTAAAAAACGCTTTGCTGAATCAGCTCCTTCTTTTGCCGATCAACTGGCTATTGTTGATTTTTGTGATGAACAAAATCTCTTTCTTTTAAATGATGGTATTTCTATTGGTTCCGGTTTTGAATTGACAAGCATTCCAGCTGAAGCCGCCTCTCCTCTGCACCTCGAATCTGTATTTAATAAAATCAGAGACACCTTTGCTACGGTTGTTCCTTTACATAAAGATGATCCCTGGATCATGCAGATGTATGTCAATGATGATTACAGCTTAAAGCCCGTGTTAAGGCATATTAGGCGTAGCATCCAACCCAATATAGCCGAAATGCCCTTTACTAAAGATTATCTGTCACGGCTTGATGATTTATTTACCAAAATGACCAGGCGAAAGGGATTATTCATCGATCCCAAAACCGATGCACCTTTTCGTGGCAGAAGAAGACGGGTGCGTGTTTTGTTTTATCGTTTATATAGAACCCTACAAACAACAAGAAAACAGGCTCTGAGTGAACATCAAGACGTCTTAGCGCAGATTGAAAACAAACTGAAATCACCTGGACTGCAACTTAAAAAATTAAGCGGTAACGATTACTACCAATGGTGGACACGCTGGTTTAACCCAAATCCTGAGTTGACGGAAGGCAATGTTGAAAAACTACTGGAACGTTTTCCTTATCCAAAAGACAAAAAACCTGCGGGCTACACTTTAAGCCAAGCCATCTTTTTTACACCGCCCAAAAGCAATGACCAGGGCTTTATTTTTGATGATTATCAACAACGCATTTTATATGTGGATGGTTTAAGGGAAACCCCTGAAATTGGATTACTCTCCCGTGAAAAACCGCAAGCCAACCCCAGACACCGCTATGCTCTTCTCGACAAATTACCTGAAGGCGCAACTTACACCCTTCAAGTGACCTTCAGCAATGATGAAGCCCTTGATGCGCATTTGCGGCGTTTGGAAAAAGGAATCGTTGGCACCAGTTTAAAACCGCAACAAGTAAGGGATGACATCAAAACGGCCCGTGATGAATTGTCGATGGGAAACCGCTTGTTCTGGGTTAATCAAGCGATTTTCTATCGTGCCAAAACAGATGCCCAAGCCATACAGATAGAAAAATCACTTAAAGAGTTATTCTTTGAAGCCAAAATGCCGCTTATCTCTTCTTGTTATGATTTGCATCCTTTGAATAGCTATTTGAACGCCCTACCCTTTAATTTTGTACCGCAATTTGCACGTCAATATTTGCGCTTTGACAGGCTTATGTATGCCTCAGAACTTGCAGCCCTTTTGCCAGTCTATGGACGCAATCAGGGTGCTAAGCATTTACCTTGTTTTACTTTTTTCAACCGTTTGGGCGAGCCAGTACTCTTTGATTTATTGCACCATGACTTTGTTAATCAAAATTCACACTTAGCCTTGTTTGCCAATTCAGGCGCTGGAAAATCAGTCGCTACTGGCTGGATGATTAATTCACTGATGGCGACTAAAAACGCACGAATCATCCTTTTTGAAATGGGAAATTCATTCGACCGAATGTTAATTCATGCCAAAGCTCAGGGCAAAAAAACCAAGCAATTATTACTGAGCAATAAAAAAGGAGAAGCAGTTCCGTTAAATCCTTTTTGTGAAGCCTACAAAGCCCTACCAGAAATCTCTGAAAATTTATCTGAAGAACAGGCCACCCTACTCGCTGAAAAAACAATGGCTATACAGTCAGGTTTGGCAGACAAGGCTACCCCGTTAGAACAAGCCTGCGATGAAGGGTCACGAAGTTATCTTGCTGAACTGTCTTTAGCACTTCGTACTATGATTACCGAAGCCAATGCCAAAGAGGAAGCACAATTTACCTTGGCTGATGAAACGCTTTTGATTGAAGTCTTAAGCGATGCCATTTTTACCTCCTATAAAAATGACATTCCACAACTGTTAACTGAACACGTCGTTCTTGCATTTGAACGACGTATGAATAAAGAAACAGTTGCTCGCAAAAAAGACCGAATTCTTGATATGCATGACCGCTTGAAAAGCTATGTCATTAATTCCGCTAAATCCCGTTTTTTTAATGTGCCCACAGAACCTTTGGGCGATTTTGATATTTTTCATATTGATATCTCAGCTATTAAAGATGACACCGGAAAATTAGCCTTAGTCATGGTGTCCTTGCTACCCAGAATCCTAGCAATGGCAGAAGCCACTCAAAACGACAACCGACCTACCTTTTTATTTATTGATGAATCCCATATTCAATTTCAAATTCCCTCTGTCGTAACTAGCTGTTTGCTAGTTGCCAAGGTGGCAAGAAAGTTAGGGCTTTGGTTGGCAGCGATTACTCAAAACGTCACTGATATGAATTCAGAAAGTGCTACAAAAATATTATCGCTGATTGAAACTTGGATTTTATTAGGTCTCGATTTAAAAGAAATTAATGATGTTAAACGATTTAAAACCCTAACGCCTGAGCAGGAAGCCTTAATCAAAGACATCGATTCACAAAAAGGCTTGTATGCCGAAGCGGTCTTGCTCGGTTCTCGCTATCAGGGTTTATTTCGCATTATTCCCCCGCGCTATCTGTTAGCCCTTCTTATGACTGAAAAATCAGAAAAAGCAGAACGATTTACCCTGGAGAAAGAACATGGCGTCCTTAAAGCCGCAGAAATTATTGCCGAACGTTTGGAAAATAAACCGCAAAAACAAGGCGTGGAGGGTTGCTTTTATGACGATTAATTTACTGTTAATCTCGACCTCACTTCAGGCACAAGAAAGCATTAAACCGCCCAATCCGATTACCAGTTTTGGTATTGCACTACATGTGTTTTCTAAAATTTTCTCTAATTCACATTATAAAGTGATTGGCAGTTGCACCTGGGCGGAAGGTAGGTTCCCACCTAAGTTAGTAGTTATCCCCGCTATTGAACAATTTCTCCCTGATTTAATTGTTACCGTCGCGAATAAACCTGACACCAATCCGTGGATAGAAGCCAAAGCAATCTTTGAAAACGAAGCAAGCCAAGCCCTTTATCAACAAGCCTATAAGTTAGCAACTGGTTCAACCTTGGGCTTTGGTGATGACGCAGGACAGATAAATGCCATGCACATGAATGATGAACGGACACGGGTAGTTGATGTAATAGGAAGTCCCGCAGGACTTTACCGTATTCCTTATCTTTCACATAAGCCCGAAACAAGTTTCGGTTATCCTTATTATCTCAGTGAAGCTGATGCTGTTTCCGATAGGACTGAACTTGCCGAACTTTTTTATATGGCAACTCATCCTACTCTTCTTTTCAATCATGACATTGGCTCGCAAACTCAAATTTGGGGTCATGAAATCCCTCGCTTAATGCGAGTAACTCAACCTTCACGGTTTCGTGCTTCTGTAGTCGCAGCACTGCATGCCGTGGATATCGTAACCAACAAAAATAGTCTTCATGTCACCCAAAGCACCTCTAACTCCTGCGGTCCTAATTGTGTTGTCGCTAATGTCATTTTTGACCCCGAACAGAAAAAAGTGATTTGGCAGGAAGTCTACCCCAAAAATCGCAACATCAATCCAACAGATAATAGTGATTTAGGCATTGAAGATGAGAAAGCAGGAAACGGTAATTACGTCTTTGTAGTCTGGCGAAAATACCGAGGATGTGTTCACCACAAAGGAAAATTCATACGCCATTTATCCTTTCCCAAAGTGGGCGAACCTCAAAAACGATAGGTATTTTTATGACTAAACGATTTCTTTTACTAAGCTTTTTACTCCCTACGACTCTTTTTGCAAATTCATTTTTACCAAATGAATCCGATTACTATTACAAACTGGGAGGTTCCTCCAATTTATACATTCCGCCTGTCAATAAAGACCAAACCATCACGATTGGCGGCAATATCGATGGACGACTGGGCTTTACTTGCAGCGGCTTTAATCCAGTGGTATCGATTACTAATACCTTTCAAGACTTAAAATCCTCTCTCATGAATATCCCTGGCGGGATTATTGAAAACTTGAAAGGCTCAGTGATTGGCTATCCCCTCTATAAACTTCAGCAATCCATGCCCGCTTTATATAACGTTCTGCAAAACACCGCAGCCTTTGCCCAAAATGAATTTTCCATCAAAATAAAAGATTGCCAGGACATGAAAATGACTCTGGAAGAAGGCCAATCACCCATGGAAGGACTGTTGTCCATTTCAGACAGCCAAGGTTGGCTTGAAGCCGCCAACCGCGCCAGAACAGAAAATATCGATGTCACTCAAACGGCTAAAAGCATTGCTAAAAAACGGGAAGAATACGGTCTACCTTGGATAGGTCGAGAAAGCGGCAATGCTGGCGGCAAATATCAGCGGCCCATTAAAGTCATTAATGATGTCGTGATTGCAGGCTATAACGTTTTGATCAGCCGAAAACCATTAAACGATGAAAAAAAACCCGCAGTCATCACTCCCATGACTCAAAGCTGGAAAACGCCTGTTGACGCTGCTAATTGGGCAGTCAAAGTCTTAGGTGATATTCATGTCAGTGCCAGCGATGAAGCCACTAAACACGATACCAAAGCAGGCTTAGGATTATCTGCCCTAGTGCAAAGTTGCGAGAGCTCCAATACTTGCACTTCTAATGTTGCCAAAGCGCTGTGGCAATTAGTCGATAAGCAATGGCCTTTAACTGAGGAAAAATTAAAGCTTGTCAGTGCTTCTAATCTTCTGATAACTGACGAAATCATTATCACAATTCAGCGCATGCCTCGTGAGGAACAAATCCTGACAGTATCTAAATTAGCTGAAGAAATTGCAGTTCAAAACATGCTTGATAAAGCCATAATGATGCGCCGCATTTTACAAGCCGGTTTACAGGTTCAGGAAGTACAAAATCTCAAACAAGCTTTAAGTATGGTGCGTTTTGCTCTTAAAAAACTCGATGATGATATCCATTCCTTAGCCTTTGAAAATGAAGTACGCAAAAAAATGATGACTGAAACCTTAACCCTTTTAATGGACATGCGAAATAATGAACTCGCTAAAAGCTTACCGGATGATGACCATGAGCAATCCACTATTAAAAATGGAGCGGTTTATCTGAAGAACAAAGGAGCTAAAGATGGTCGTCTTTAGTCCTTTATCGCTCTACACCATTTATCTTGGCTGGCAACAATATGAAATTTTGTTCAATGCCTTATGGCAAACAGGACTGCTTTATCTTGGCTTTCTCATGGTGGGTTATCGATTTTTAAAAAATGTTTTGGCCCCGGCTGGTTCAACTCACCATGCAGCCGATTTTGCTTTAAATCACTTTCTTTATGAGCTGGCAATTACCTTTCTAATTTGTGGTATTTTTGTTTATCCCTGCGTCCCCTTGGAAGAAAAAGCCCTAAGCTTCAAACCAATGTGTGGCGTTAAAAAAGACCCTAAGTCATCAACAATAAAAGATACTGGAACGACTTATGATGAAGCTTTTGCCGATGTTCTAACCACTGCTGTCAAAATGCCGATAGGATTCGCAATTTTGCAAAATTTCATGTCTGGCTTTACTTACGGTTTAATGAAAGTAACCGGCTGTACTGATAGCTTACAAGCGATTGAAGGTGATTTAATTTCAACTTATTTACCCACTGAAGTTCGTGAACAGGCACTTAATTTCCATCGACAATGTTTTTTGGAAGCAAGAAACAGTTATTACAATGAGCCTCATGATAAAGATCAAGCCGATAAGATTTTAAAAAAATACGGTGGCGAAGAAGACCTAAAGTGGCTCGGCTCTAAAGTCTATCAAAGTCTCTATTATTCTAAGATCTACGCACGCCAACCTGTCCCAGGGTTCACCTTCAAAAACGCACCGAACAACAATTTAAAAAAAGCATCAGAACGCGGCGACATTGACTCAAATCATCTACCCGAAGAAGGATATCCGAGCTGTAAACAATGGTGGAGAAAACTTCGTAATGACTTAGTTCAAGTCGCCAATAACGGAAGTCTCTTCGACACTCATCTGAATTATTTTGCGGTGTTAGACAGGGTGCGAACCTTTAAAACGAATCACCCGAAAGCTTGGGCATCAGAAATATCCTCAGAAGATTACATTGCAAAAATGCTGCTCAATGACTCGAAAGATATGCAAGCAAACAGCGTGAAAAACCTCATGGCAAACACCAATGACACCTTAAGCGGCGCAATTTCACATGGGCTCGTCAATCTGGGGCAATTGGCTAAATCATGGACGTCTACCCCATTAAAACGTGAGGCCATTATGCAAACCTTACCCGTCATGCAAGCCTTTATTTATTTCTTCCTAATCATTATCACACCAATCATTCTAGCGTTGAGCGGTTATAACCCAAAAGCGTTAGGCAGCCTTTGTGGTTTATTCATTATGGCTATTTTTCTGCAATACCTCTGGCATTTAGTCGGGTTTGTGGAGCGAAGCGTTCTGGATCCCCTGGGAAAAAACGATGCCATTGCTGCGATGCGTAATATGGCGGTGATGTTTTATTTTATTGGGCCTATGTTGCTTTTGAAACTTTCGAGTCATTTTGGTGGGGAGGCAGGTGTTGGCTTGGCCAGTCTAATCACTGATGCAAATCGACACAGCGACAGCACCGCACATTCAGGAGCTCAAATTGCAAAAACTGGGGTAAAAATGGCCAGTGTCGGAAAATTATAGATTGGGAGTTAGAGATGCTTATCACCAGAAATCGATTCATTGTACTCAGCAATGCTAATCAACCCTTCATCAAAAAGCTCTTGCGCCTGATTAGGTGTATATCGCGATTTAGATGGCTTTTCAGACGCGAAAGCTGCAGCAACTTGCAAAACAATGATCGTCAGTCGCCAAAGAAGACGCAGACTTTTCCTGGCAAGCATTCCAACCATTTTTTTCTTAGTCATTGGAGATCCTCATGCTTATAAAAATATTACGATTATCCATAATAACTTTCATGCTATTCATTGTGTCAGGATTATTATTAGTCCTTATTGCTCAATTTATCAACCTTAAAGATTGGTTCAACCCAATTGATAATTTTTTAAAAACGTATACCTTTTTCTTTCTTCTATTTCGTTTAGTTCTGTATGGTGCGACTTTTTACCTTTGGCCACGGTTTATTAGATGGTCAATTTCTAATCATCAGACGTTAACGTCTGAACAAATTAGTACCATGATATCGGCACGTAATTTTCTATTAGCCACGATCTTTATCCAAGAAGTTTTAAATTGGTTGAGATAGCTATGGCAGATTATCCTGTAGAAAATCTTTTGCGTGAACCTACTGAATTTTACTCAAGTCTCACTATTGCATCACTTGCCTGGCTTGCACTGAATGATCCCCATTGGTTTCTATTAACTCAAACCATGAGTTATTTTGCCGCAACAGCGCTTGGTTCTTTGAGTTTGTATCGTGGATTACAAGCAATTAGAGTCAAACGTTATCATCATCGACTACTTGCTATGCCTTATTATGCCTTGTCGACAATCAAGGTACCCGTTTCTGCAAATTGGTTATTTCTGGGCAAGGGATTTCGCTGGTTACCTCACCACACGCAACGTCTTTACCAAATTAAGCAAATTAAAAATGAATCCTTTATGCAAAAAGGAAAATGTCACCAAGCGATTCGACAATTTTGTCAGAATAACGAACACCATTTTTTTGCAAGACTACTCAATATTCAATCAACACTAAATCCGTTTAAACCCGGGCCCCCTATTGGAGGAAGCCCGTTTCTGCACGGTGTAGGGGAAAAAGATATTCCAATCTATATACCCCAAGAGGTTCGAGTGGGACATATCTTTGTCGTTGGTACTACTCGCGTAGGTAAAACAAGGCTTTCAAGCATTTTAATTAATCAAGATATTCGCGGGATGGGGGCTATCATTGTGGTTGATCCCAAAGGCGACTTAGAACTAATCCGTGACATGTATTCCGCTTGCAAGGCAGCAAATCGTGTTTGCGATTTTCGTATTGTGCATTTGGGCTTTCCTGAACTTTCTGTCCATTACAACCCTTTAAAAAATTATGACCAGGTCAGTGAAGTAGCAACACGCATCACCGATGCAATTGCAGCAGAAGGTGAAGGCAAACAGTTTGCCGCTTTTGCATGGAAATACGCCAACATTGTAGCGATTTGTCTTGAAGAGATGAAGCAACCCATTACTTACAAATCAATTGCTTTTTACATTAGCCGCCTTGACCAGCTTCTTATGAGCTATTCCGATACTGTCATGCCAAGCCGTTTTGCAGACTATGAGGCGAAAATCGAACAACTCATCGTTAGTCACAATTGTCGTGTTGATAAATTCGGAAAAACACCAGAACCTATGGATAGAGCTAAAGCGGTTATTAGTTATCTAAAAGATTATATTCATGAAACCATCACCACTGGCAATATCGAAAGCTTGCACGACCAAATCATTGTTGATTTGTATGATGCTGCGATTATGGATAAACACTATTACGACAAAATTACTGTAAGTATTGGGCCTGTTTTATCTGAAATCAATAAATCGAATGCGTCGCCTATTTTTTCCTTCCACACCGGTAAGGATGAAATTGAATTGATGCGGATTATCAAAGAAAAAAAAGTGGTTTATATCGGCTTAGACAGCTTAACAAATTCCAATATTGCCCAAGCCGTAGGTAAAGCTTTCTTATCCGATTTAGTGTCCACTGCGGGGAAAATCTATAAGGAAAGCCATGGTAATTATCGACTTAACCTACATTGCGATGAACTCTCGGAAATCATACAAGATTCCTTTGTCAAAATTTTAAATAAAGCAGGGGGTGCAGGCTTTCAAGTCACAGCTTACGCGCAAACGAAACAAGATTTAGAAGTAGCTCTCGGTTCATTAGCAAAAGCAGAAGTCACCGAAGGTAATTTTAACACGCTGATAATGCTGCGGGTGAAAAATGAAGAAACTGCGAACCTTTTGATTAATTCTTTACCTCAAGTTGATGTGGTTAATCATACTCAAGTCTCGATGGTAACCGATACGCCGAAAGGTGAAGATGGTATTTATTTTAACACCACCAACGAAGACCGTGTACAAACCAAAGCTACCCCTATGCTAAGTGTTAACGACATCATTTCTCTACCCAAAGGACAAGCCTTTGTTTTGGCAAATGGTGGTGAGCTCTACAAGGTAAGAATTCCATTACCTATCAATGATGGGCTCGCGCCGAAGGATATCAAAAATCTCATTCGTACCATAAATCAGATAAACCAGGTTAAATCGGGAGAATCACATGATAACCATTATTGAAGTACCTTTAAGAACGCGCGAGGTTTATACACTCTTTGAGAGGAAACTTAAAGGTGAACGATTATTTTTAGAAGTGATTCAGCACAAAATAAATAGGTTGATAGGTAAGTCAAAAGAGCAAGACGAGAATGCAACTTTCACCATTAATCAATTTAAAGAAAAGATGACGGGCTTAACCGCTCACTTTATTACTGAAACAACGCGCTTTGAACAGCTACTCAATAAAAAAAAAGTTCTTCAGGGAAAAACCATTCAGTTTGTTATCAAATTTCGACCAACTCTAGTTATTTATAACTCTCTGAGTCTTTCATTGGTACAGTTCCTGGAAAGCTATGACAATTTGATAGCTACTATAAAATTACTGCGCCTTGCTGATTGTTTTTGTTCGGAAATGGATTATTTTCACACCAAGAGTATTTACCAAAAAATGGCTAATCAGTTATTAAGCAGCATGATTGTTACATCAATTAAATTTGCAGGTAAGAAGGAACAGCTACATTTACTTTCACATTGATAGTTGGAATTGACGAACCGGAGAAATCAACAACGATATCAGGAGATTTCTTATATTTTGATCCTGTTTTGGCTTATTGATTTTTATGTAGTCAATCCATTAGAATTTTTGCCAGATGGACTCTGGAAGTTAACACAAGGATGTGTTTTAAAGATGCAGATTAAAATTACTTATTAAAAACTAAAAATTATAGTTCAGCTCTTTGATTAGTTTAAAAGTTATTTGTTTGAAGGTAATATGGATTTTCTCATTAGATGGGAATTCAACATTTATCAGAAAGTAATATAAAAATTAGGCATCAATTAAAACGCTTTCTTTTCCCAAGTTTTCCAAAAGGCTTCCATTGCTTCTTGTAATTGGGAATAAGTAGTAGCTAATTGCTGAGGATTTTGCGGTTTTTCCTTCACGGCTTCATGAAATTGAGCTAAGGCCCTGTCAAGATTCGGCAATCTAACATAGACCACACCACCACGAACTCGATGTAATTCCTTACGCAAAGCTTCATTATCATGAGAGGCATAAGCCTTAGCTAGGGTTGCTTGCGAGAGTTTAAGATCTTGAAAGAGCATGAATAATAACTCACGCACACAATCCTCATCGCCATTCATGGCATTAACACTTGCCTCCCAATCAATCACTTTATTGTCTTTTTCTGGGGATTCAAGCTTTTGGTCCGGTACTAATTCGTCTTCCTTTCGGTGAAACACGTATTGCTTTAAAAGAGTTTCTAATGTTGCCGAAGTCAGGGGCTTTGAGAAAACAGCTTGCATGCCAGCAGCTAGCGCTTCCTCTTTCTTTTCAGGCTCATTGGCATGGCCTGTAAGGGCTATGATGGGTACTTCTGAAGTATATGCGGTATTGAAGGCACGGATTTGCCGAGTGACTTCAATACCATCTATATCGGGCAAGCCAATGTCCATCAAAACTAAATCATAGACATTATTTTGCACCATTTTAAGGGCCATGCTTCCATTTTCTGCATGGTCAGAGGCACAGTTAGAATGGCTTAAGCAGGCTTTCACTGCTATCGCTGCACCGCGGTTATCCTCGACTATCAGGACAAAGGCTTTAGCATTCGTCTGTGCTATTTCTTGGGGTTTCAGGCTGGTTTTAGGTTGCTGCACTTTCATATGATCTTTTTTGGGTAAGCGAAAAGGTTGTTTTTCTCTGTCTGAATGGTCGGATACAACAAGTGGCAGATTGATGACAAAACGAGTCCCAACTCCTACTTCACTAGTGATGTTAATCGTTGCTTGCATCGCCTCAATATAGCGTTTCACGGTATAAAGCCCAAGCCCAGTACCTTTGTACAAACCTTGATAAGAAGGGGTCAGGCGAGAAAAATGCTCAAATATTGTCTCAAATTTTTCATTTGGTATACCAGCCCCACTGTCTTCCACCGTAATTTGTAATTCGGCCGTTTCACCAAGTTGACTGGATGAATCTCCCTCTAATTGCACATTGATTTTAACAAACCCTTTGTCAGTAAATTTTAACGCATTCGATAATAAATTAAGAATTGTGCGGTCCAAATAATTTCTTAAGCCGCTAAAATAAAAAGGAATTGAGGGTTCGATTTCATATGATAAGGTTAACTTTTTATGCCGTGCTACAGGTTGCATGAGTTCGATGTTGTGTTCAATTAACTCATACAAATTGAATGATTCAGGCTCTTCAGAAACCTTACCTGACTCCAGGCGCATCGTTTCTAAAATTTCATTCAGTAATTGCAAAAGCTCATCCGCAGCTCCTATTAAATATTGCCCATCTTCCTGTACCGTTTCAATCATATGAGTTATTTCATGATTAGGTTGATTTAACGATAATTGTGCCTCATCAGCAACATCAATTATTTCCTGGGTTAAACCTAGGATACCTGTCAACGGAGTGCGGATATCGTGGCTCATATTGGCAATAAATTCGGATTTTGCTTGATTTGCTGCCTCAGCCGCAATTTTAGCTTGGTGAAGTTCTTTTTCCATTTCTTTTCGTTCTGTTATATCAACAGAGATAGCGAGGACACCGACGGTTTTTCCTTTTTTGTTTTTTAGAGGTGTTTTGTTAGTTAATACTGTAACTACTTTCCCATCTGCTTCCTTAAACATGTCTTCAGTCGTTAAGGCTTCACCTGTTTGCATTACCTTTTTATCGAATCTGATAAAGCTTTTTGCAGCTTTATCTCCCCAATCAAAATCAAAATCAGTCATACCTTTAATAGCCTGTCTTGAGCCTAATCCCATATTGTGGGCAAGACGATCATTGCATCCCATGTAAATACCATCCTCATCTTTCCAATAAACATTAGTTGGAAGTTTAGATAAAATATTTTCATAAAAGGAAACACTGTCTTTGTAGTTATCAATAACAGCCTGCTCAGAGGTCATATTTTGGCCAATAACTAAAAAATCATCCTTATTTAGGTTGTTATCAGGGAGGTTTGAGAGCTTAATTTTTTTCCATGAAATGGCGCAAAGAGTTTCTTCTTCCAACACATAAGTCTCTAATAAATTGCTATTTTTTGGCAGGTTTTGCAGATTAAAAAGGTCACCTAACGAAAATTTATTTTTTCTACAATGTTCACAAAGATTGCTTCCGATATATTTTTTGGGATCAAGTTTTAGAATTTTAAGAGCAAAATTATTAGCATCGCGGATTACTCCTTCAGCTGAACTATAAATTATAGGACAGAGTAGAGCATCGAATAACACTTTGAAATTATTGATTAAGTCCTTCACCTTTATTAGCCTTGCTTTGGAGAATAGACACTAATCTCATTCCGAGATTAACTAAATAATTGGAATGGAACATGGTGTCATGGTTCCCATCAATCTTATATTCTAATATAGGCTTAGAACAATACGCTGTCCAACCATTTGCCTTCTCATTAATTTTTTTATAAAACGGAAGCAGTTCTTTAGCAGCTAATACAATTACTTCGTTACTTACAGTGGTAGGAGAATAAGTGCGTAACCAAGATAGGCGGGTATTAATACGTTGGTATTGGTGTGATTGAGTCCCATAGTATTTTTTCATTTGGGCTAATGAGTCTAGATGTGGAGCCTCTTGCTGAGATATCGCTTGACCTAAATTAGCCCAACTGTCAATGAGTATAACTTTTTGTATAGAAAATCCTGACATGGAGAGAAAAGACACCATTTCCATTGCTATATTGCCACCATATGATGCGCCAATCAAAACAATAGGTCCTTTGGGTTGATTGAGGGCTATTTCAGTGGAATAGCGCTTTGCCATATCACTTATGGAGTTAAATAGAACTTCATCTTTCGCTATCTCGGGATCTTGAATCGCATAGTAATTAGCTGGATGTGATAGATAGGGCTTTAGGGAAATATAGTTAAATACTGTACCACCTAGGGGATGAATAAAGTAAACAGCCAGGTCATTCATAGAGTTGGGATTTTGCAATGAAAGATTAACAATAAGATTGGGTGTACTTAATGGCTTCAGCTCAATCAGTTTTAATAATGAATCAAAATTAGTGATATGAGTAAATTCTTGTAATGAAAGTTCTATATTCAATTGCTTATCCAATTGAGTAAGAAGCTCTATGGCTAATAAAGAATCACCACCTAATGAATAAAACGTTTCTTTTGGATAAATGGCTGTAATGCCAAGCACAGCTTTCCAAATATATTGAATTATCTCTAACTGTCCATTGGGAAGCAGTTCTGATTTATCTGGAAATGAACACTCCTTTTTTCCAGTATGATTAAATGCGTTAATAATCCGCTCTCGTTCTAAATTTGGTTCATTTCTGGAGATGATAACTTGAGATTGACCTGATCTAGTTACAGATTCGAGAAGTGACATAGCTTCTTGGGGAGAGATACTATTTTCAGAATAAAGTTTTTCATGGGATTTTGATCTTCCAAGTTTTGTTGCCATACCAATCGAAGACCATGAGTTCCAGTTAATTGTTAGAACTTGTTTGCAAAAGGGCAATTGCTTTTTAGAAAAAAAGTAATCTAAAAATAAATTTGCAGCACAATAATCGAGTTGCCCAATTCCACCTGCAATAGCAGTTAATGAGGAAGCGCTAATAAAAAAATCAAGGGGTTTTTGCTTAAATAATTTACACAAAATCCAGGTTCCTTGTACCTTAGGGGCTAAGATGGCTTGCAGAGTAGTTGTTTCTTTTAATAGAGCAAGTCCTTCACCAGCAATGCCTGCTAAATGAAAGATCCCCTTAATCTCGCCATGCTCTTTATGAATCTGTTTTAGAATGAGTTTCGTTTGCTTAAAATTGACAATGTCACAGCTAACTGTCACCACTTTTGTTCTCATATCCACTATTTTTTTTAATTTTTGGATAGTTTGACTAATGGAGTCTTCGTCATGATGCTTAGCTAGCCATGGCTCCCAGTCTTTTTCCAAAGGGAAAGAGGTTCTAGATAGCAATACTAAGGTTGTAGGCACTTTAGTTGCTATCCATTCTGCAATCGTCAAACCCATAGCGCCCAGTCCCCCTGTAATAAGGTAGGTGTTTTTTTTCTGAATCAGTACTTGTTCGCTTTTGTTTTCGGAAAATTTCAGTGTTTGAAAAGATGGTTTCCAAGAATAATTATGCCGGTAGGCAATCTGATTCTCTTCTTTAGAATTAGGTTCATTTAAAGAGGTTAAAACATTTTTAAGAATATGTTTTGCATAGATCGTTAGAGAAGTTAAGGGTAATTTATAGTCAATATCAATATTATTAAAGCGACAATTTTTATTTTCTAAGGACAATACTCGACACAGGCTAAGGACACTGCTTGTAAGAGGAATTATTGTTTCAGTACCTAAGACTTTTTGCAGTTGGTTTGTAACCATCAGACAGGAAATGCTGACATCTTTTTTCTTATAAAATGCTTGTGCTAAAAATAAGCCACTAAATAGGGTATGGTAAAGACAAGAGTCGTTAAGAAGTTCACTTGAGGCTTTCGACTGATTCATTGGCCAGAAATGGATAATTGCATAGCGCTCAACTCCAGTTTTTAGAATATTTTTAATCAGCATTTCATAATGCGTTTTGTCCTTTGGATTGATGAATACTTGATTTTGGTTTTGGGCGTAGCTATCACCTTTTTTAATGATCCATACTGGGCTTTGTTGAGATTGAAGGGTTGCAAGGGTATGTCTTGATAAGATTGATTCATTATCAAAAACAATCCAAATTATATTTTTTTCTTTGAAATCTAAGTGTATATCTGCCAATGGAATAGGTTCTCTAATCCAAGTTGGCACATAGAGTTTGGGGACAGAACTGGTAGTAACGGATTTTAGATCCTTATTTTTAATTATCTCGTCAAACCAATATCGTTTTTTTTCAAAAGGATAGGTAGGTAGTGGAAGTCGTTGCCTTTTTTCATTTTTATAATAATTGTCCCAATTGATATCAATGCCTTGGCACCAAAGCGTTTTTAGTGCATTGGTAATTAGGATTGAAGGGCTATAAAGTTTTAGTTGTTTTATATTTGGTAGAAGGTTAATGGCTGCTATTGAATTTGTTTTATGCTTTGCTATTAACGAAAGTAAGGTTTGGCCAGGGCCAACCTCTATAAATACAGTATTGGGAATTGAGGCAAAATGCTCTATGCAACGAGAAAATTGTACAGTATTTAACATGTGATCAAGCCAATAACTGTCTTGAGGTTTATCGTTCACCCAATCGCCCGTTAAATTAGAAAGGTAAGGAATGGTTGGATTTTTATGATGCACTGATTTCAAGACCAGGGATAAGTCTTTTAATGCAGGCTCTAATAGAACTGAATGAAAAGGATGTGCATTTTCTAATTCAATCAACATACTTGCAATTTCTGGTTTATCGACAGTTAATTGCAGCTTAAGTTTTTTTATAGCTTCTTGCGAGCCAGAAAAGACACATTGTTTTTCTTCATTAATAGCAGCTAAATAAATTGAATTGTTGCAATAAACGCTTGCTTCACTTTTAGACAGGGGTGCGGCAAGCATTGCTCCTTTGGCACAACGTGCAATTGCTTTACCACGGGCACAGACAAGTTTTATAGCATCGTCTAAAGAAAAAACATTGGACAAGCAAGCGACAACGTATTCACCAAGGCTGTGTCCTAACATGTAATCTGGGTTAATCCCCCAAGCTATTAATAATTGCGCTAAGGCATATTCAACTGAAAATAAGAGCGGATGAGTATATTCAGTTCGCTTTATTTGCTCATTATCTTGTTCTTTAGAAAACAAAATTTTCTTTAAGTCACTGTCAAAATAAGCTGAAGCAATTTTTAGACAGATATCAAGATGTTGCCGATAAATCGGTTCTTTTTCATAAAGCTCTTTAGCGAGGTTTACGTATTGAGTCCCTTGCCCTGGAAATAAAAAAACGATGCGGACTTTATTATCAGAATGGTTTGAAGGAAAAAAATTGCTTCGATGGTTTTCTTTAAGACGAGCAGTTGCCTCACTTACCGTGTTACAAACAATACCTGTTCTATAGTCGAATTGTTTGCGTCCCACTTGAAGGGTGTAAGCTATATTAGCCAATAAGTTAGAAGTTTTATCGGTATTTTTTTCTAGATATTCAATGAGGTTATTCTGCATTTCGCTTAATGCCTGAGGGGATTTTGCAGAAAGTAACAACATACAAGGCTTTCGAGCTTTGCTAGTTTTCCTCATTAAGGGGCCTTCCTCCAATATCACATGAGCATTGGTTCCTCCTACTCCAAATGCACTTACTGCAGCATTGCGGGGTCTTTTAGTTTGAGGCCAATTTTGAAGTCTTTTATTGACATAAAAAGGAGTGTTTTCCCAGTCAATAGAAGGATTTGGTGTTTCACAATTAATGGAAGGAGGGATTTGGCGATGACTCAACGCAAGTGATGTTTTAATGAGTCCTGCAACTCCTGCTGCAACATGGGTATGCCCAATATTTGCTTTGAGAGAACCTAGAGCACAAAATTGGTTTTCCTTGGATGTTTGGCGAAAGGCATTCGAGAGTGCTTCAATTTCAATTGGGTCACCAAGCAAAGTTCCAGTGCCATGTGTTTCAATATACTGAATATCTTTGGCACAAATTCCTGCTGATTCCTGAGCTGCCAGAATGCATTTAGCTTGTCCCTGAACGGATGGGGCAGTAAAGCTCATTTTATGAGACCCGTCATTATTTGTATTAGCGCCTTTAATAACGCTTATGATGGTGTCATTATCACGAAGCGCATCCTTTAACCGTTTTAAAACGATAGTACCTAGCCCGTTACTAAATACTGTACCCTGTGCATGTGCATCAAATGGTCGGCAATGTCCGTCAGGAGAAAAAATATTCTCTCGTTGGTAGCTATAAGGTTCGTTTTGCGGTGTGACTAGGGATACGCCGCCGGCAAGTGCCACATCACACTGATGGTTAGAAAGTTGTTGGCATGCAAGAACAACAGCGACTAAGGAACCCGAACAGGCTGTTTGAACTGTGATACTTGGGCCTGTACAATTAAGATTGTAAGCAATTTTTGTAGCCAAGCATTGAGGGCTCATCAGTCTTTGCAAGGCGAAACGATCGCCGTATTCAGATTTAAGACGTTCAACCAGGTTATGATTAAGCAAATAAGTGCTATCGTTAGAACTAACAAATACTCCTGTTTTTCTTCCTGCTTGTTCAGGGATATAACCTGCTTTTTCAAAAGCAACCCAAGCAGATTCAATTAATAACCGTACCTGGGGATCGGTTAAGTGTGCATCTCTAGCTGAAAAACCAAAAAAATCGGCATCAAAATACTCTAAATCTTGTATAACTCCCCTTGCATAGACAAGCTTTTCAATAGCTTTGTTTAACGAAGATTCTTCAGGTGCAAACTGCGCTATGCTTTCTAATCCATTTTTACAAAGATCCCATAATTCTTCACAATTATTTGCTTGGGGTAGGCGGCAATCCATCGCAATTACAGCAATGGATTCCATTTTTAAATTGTTTATCTTTAGATTACTGGATGAGCCTAAGGTAGAGTTTTTTTCAAGCTGCGCGTCAATATGGCTTGCAAGTGATGCAATGCAAGAATAGGCGAATAAGTCTTGGATTTTTATTTCACATTGGCATTGTTGGTTGAGCTCATTAACGAATTGCCCAAGACTGAGAGAGCTTAATCCTAAATTGAAAAATGAGCTGTGGTTCTCAGGACTAGTTATGCTGCTAAATTTTGTAATGAGTGCTCTAACCTTTCCGATGGTGGTATGACTATGTTCTTCATTTTTCTGAACTTGCATTTGGGTCATTTGTTTTAATGCAGTGAAATCAGCTTTTCCATTAGAATTCATCGGAATATAACTAACCCGAAAGAATTGATGGGGAATCATAAATGCTGGAAGTTGCCTAGAAAGAGTTGCTTTTAATGTGTCAGTCTGAATTGAAGAATGCTTGTTTAGGACAAGATAGGCATAAATTTTAGGGTTATTTTCGATTTCTTTGTTGACTATTAATTTTGCTTCCTTGATTTGTGAGTTCTGTAAAATACAATGTTCAATCTCATTTAATTCAATTCGATAGCCATTTACTTTAACCTGGTTATCAATTCGACCCAAATACAAGTAACTTCCATCAGCGAGCTTTTTTACAAGATCACCAGTTCGATAGAGTCTTTCAGGAAGCTTATCAAATGGATTATTAATAAATCGTTCAGAAGTTAATTGAGGCTGATTATAATAGCCGATTCCAACACTTAATCCCCCAATGAGCAATTCACCAACTTCACCTTCAATGAGGCAATTATTTTGTGAGTCAACAACGTAAAAGGTTGAATTGATTGCAGGTTTGCCAATGGGTACTGAGGTCAAGTGTTTGTTTATAGTGTCTTTAGTAAAAGTATGAGTAGTAATACCAACGGCAGTTTCAGTGGGACCGTATTCATTAATGAGTGTATGACTTGGATAAATCTTAAACCAACTCTCAGCATAACTGGTTAATAATTCTTCACCGGCTACCATGATAAAGCGGAATGATGATAGATCAATTGGCTGATCCTTGAGGTAGTCTATGAGTAATCTAAAATAGCTTGGTGTCCATTTGGCAAAAGTAACTTTATTTTCTTTAAGTTGCTGGCAATAAGTAGCAATATCAAGCGTATCTACTTCGCTAGTAATAGAAATTGTTGCTCCTACTGCAAGAGGAAGAATGGTATTTGCTACTGAAAAATCAAAAGCCATTGATGAATTAAAACTAAAACAATCAACCTCACTAAATTCAAAATCCTGAATTAACCAATTTATATGATTAGTCAAATTTTGATGTGTAATCATTACTCCCTTGGGCTCACCAGTAGAGCCTGAGGTATAAATCATGTAAGCAATTTGTGCTTCACGGTATTGGAAAGGCTTATTGATTCCTAGAGCAATAAATTCTGGATCATTTAAAGTTAAAATAGGCTTATTCTGAAAAGAAACGTTATTAAGTAAAGCCGAGTCACAAACAAGACAGGCCGCATCAATGTTATTAAATAGGCGGTTAATTCTATCTCTTGGTGTCTTTGGATCAAACGGAATATAAGTTGCCCCTAGCTTCCAAATCGCTAAAATTGTTGCCAATTGGCAATAAGAACGACGCATTAAAAAGGCAACTTTAGAATTTTGTCCTATCTTATATTCTGTTAAATAACGGGATATTTTATCAGAGAACTCATTTAATTCTTGATAGGTATAAGTTCTATCATTGTCAATGATCGCTATTTTCTCGGGATATTTTGTAAAAGAATTTAGAATCCGATTAAAAACAGGCGTCATTGCCTCTCCTTATGATTACCATTGAATTTCAGTGGCCACATAGTTTACAATAAGAGATCAAAATAAACAAATAACTAAGGATTTTTATTATAATGATTTAGTTATTGCGATAAGGGTTCCTATGTTAACTAAAGCAGAGTTGTTAAAAGAATATAAGCAAAATATATTACCGGGACCTCTTAATGGCTTAGTGGTTCTAGGATTTTGTTATTATGTTGCAGGTCCAATTGCTTTACAAAGCTTAGTCAGTCAAGGTGCTTTAGTTATAAAAGTTGAAAAAACTCCTTTAGGCGATCCTTCACGCAATGTTTTTTCTCATAGTTATTTCAATTCGCTTACTTTTAATCAATTATCTGTAGCGATAGATTATGATGATGAAAAGGATAAGCAATTGCTCGCATCACTTATTTCTATTGCAGATGCAATCGTTGATAATCGTTCTGTTAGGGCAAAAAAAAATGATAAAATTCTGAACAATCATTTTTTTAACGCTAATAAACAAAGACCTCAAATTTACTGCTCAATAAATGGTTACCCTAATGAAGAAGTAAATAATAGCCCTGCTCTGGATGCATCAATACAAGCGGCAACAGGTCTTGCTTACACAAACTGCGAATCTATAGAGAAGCCATTAAAAATTGGCGTTCCAGTGCTTGATCAGGTGACTGGTTTGCTTGCCTCAAATTATGTGATATCTAATTTATACTTCTTATCGCGTTTCCCTACTCTTCCGGAATCAGCAAAAAAGATGATTTATATCTCCGTTTCAATGGCTGGTGTGTCTATGTGGTTACAAGCTGGGCAAGTGATACGAGCACTTGAAAAAGGAGAAGAGATTTTCAGAACAGGAAATCAAGACCAATTTGCTGTTCCTTTTTCTTATTACACGGCTAAAAATGGGCTAATGTCTGTAGCTACAGTGAATGAAGAGCAATTTAAACGCTTTTGTTTATTCGTTCTTGAGGATTGCGATTTTCATACTAACTATTCAACTGTTCAAATACGACTGGAAAAGCAGGCGCAATTTGAAAAGGATTTAAATGCAAGGTTAATAACAAGAGATCGTGAATATTGGTGTGGACTTTGCAAAAAGCTGGATATACCCGCCTCACCTGTATTAACTGTTTCTCAAGCGATTGAACAAGATTTTTTTAAAGAAATCATACATAGCACAGTAGATGGCAAAAATATTGTAACTCAAGGTGTTTCCCATTCCTTTTTTGAAAAGTCTAATCCAAATTCAGCACCTTCACTTGGACAGCATCATAATAACTTTATTCAACCTCAGGTAGATAACCAAAATGAAGGGGTTTTCCGGCGAGCACGTCTTTAAGGATGAATAATAAAAAATCACATAAATTATTAGTTCTGTTCAGTGACACTGACATTGCAAATTTCTTATTTAACATTGGTGCCACACATTTTAATTCGTACTATAGGATTTAGTTATTGAATAGAACATATTTAATTTAGGCATTCTTCTGTATCAAAACCATGCACTCTCCGACATAGGACATATTACCATGTCTTATATTTTTCCAAATGTCAGTTTATTTTAATAACAGCTAGCTATAGTTGCTTTAAAGCAAAAAAAAATATTCTAGCTACCACTGTAAACCGTTAGTAATAGAACCCCATGAATAAAACGAACTCATTAATGCAATTAGTACTACTTCGGGATTTACTAAAAAGACTCTGAAATTGCACTAAAGGCAGTTATCAGTTATATAACTGATTTGCTTTCTGAGGTGATTCGATTGTTTAACCAGATCTCGCAAGTCTTTCCGTTGTCTCGCGCATACTGGAATAAACCCCACTACTGGCAAGCTCATGAGTATTGCTGAAAAAAAGTAGTAAGTTTCAAAACAAGCTCAAAACTGAAAGAAGCTATTAATCATTAGCGGGAAAGGTCGAGGATAAAAATTTATTGTGCATTTATGGCTAGTGCATAAATGCGTAGTTCACTATTGATAGAGCTGCCGCGGGGTACTCCATATTTTCCTGTAAGGAAACGCAAAGTTGCCGTATGAATAACTGGAATAATTAAAATGCTGATTACTATGGGGAATATGATGCAGAGCATGGTCGAATTGAATAACGCCAATGCTGGTTATCACGCCACACAAATATCCCCTCTTCTTAAAAATGGCCTGGATTAAAAAGCTTAGCTCTAGTGAAAGGTCGTCGATAGTTCAAGGATAAACCATCAAATGAAGATACTCATTTTTATATCTTTTCTTTCGACAAAAAAGCAAAAAACATTCGATGCAGCACGTAGCACTGGAGTATAGAAAATGCTCTACACTAGGCTCTCGATGTAGTTCACGGAGGATGAGTCAAGAATTAGAAAGATGCAGCACCTGAGAATTTCGCTATTATTCGCCATATCGCTTTAAATTTACTTAAACTGATACAACAGTTCAAGCTACAGTGAATGAAGAGCAATTTAAACGCTTCTGTCATGCGTTATCCTTACACAGATGTGGGATTTAGAGGCAGTTGCCCCGAGCTGAACTCTATTGACCTCTATAGTTGTGAATTTTAATTCCTTATGAGATATAATTGCCCTTTTGTTCTGTGCACTAAGCTAAAAGCCTCTATTTCTTAAGTTTATTAACAGAGTCTAATTTTTTATATGGAAAATTAATATGATCAAAGAATTGGAGACTATCAGACCCAAATGGTTGAGTGATCTTATTCGTTTTTTACCTCTGAAAAGTCAGTTTGTACTTTCAGGCAACGTACGCGACCTTCAGATTGATGGCAAAACTTTTCGACCCCTTATTTCCTGTATAAATGCTGAATTGAGAACTTATGGATACAGCCAAGTATTATCCTTTGACATTATAAATGGATTTAAAATCCTTGAGCTAGCATCTAATCAACAAAACCTTAATTATTCAGAACACTTCATGAAGCAGTTAGGACTGCAACCAGTAAATGGATGTAAAGCTACTGGATTGGAGCTTTTCGAAGAAGTTTTAGAAAAAGTAATTTCTTGGAAAAAAGAACCGATTGCTTTAATAGTTGATTTTACTTCACGACTCATCATCCATCAAAATAATTTAAGTGAAAATGAATATCGTATTTTTACAAGAGCGCTCATCCGATCTCACGAAGCTCGAGTTAGACCTCATGGTTCTGCATCAAAACCATTTTTTAATACCATCTTATGGGTAGTTGAAAAAGAAGGAGATATGCCAGATTGGCTTATTGTCGATAATTCTAAAATTCGCCACATTTCTATTCCTAATCCAGATCACCAAATGCGCCAAGCTCTTGCAAGCTCTCTTATTCAATCTCTTAATGAATCTTCCTCTGAGCTAAAAGATGAAGCTCTCCGTAATTTTGTTGACAATACTGAAGGGCTTTTGTTGGGTGATCTAATGCTAATTGCTCAGCTCTGCCGAGAAGAAAAATTAGGATATGCAAAGATTGGTGAAGCTGTTCGCCGCTACAAAGTAGGTGTTTCGGAAGACCCCTGGCAAAAAATTGATCGTCGCAAGATTCGAGATGGACATAATTTCATAATGGAACGAGTTAAAGGACAACACCATGCAGTTGCCCACATGCTTGATATTATCAAGCGAGCAATAACTGGTGTTGGGGCTCCTCGTCGCGGCGGTCGCCCTAAAGGAGTAGCCTTTTTAGCTGGACCAACTGGAGTGGGTAAAACTGAACTTGCCAAATCAATCACCAGTCTTTTATTTGGAGATGAAAGCGCCTATATTCGTTTTGATATGTCTGAATTTAATGCAGAACATTCGGATCAACGTTTAATTGGAGCTCCTCCAGGTTATGTCGGTTACGATATGGGAGGCGAATTAACAAATGCAATTCGAGAAAAACCTTTTAGCGTTGTCTTATTCGATGAAATAGAGAAAGCGCATCCAAAAATCCTGGATAAATTCCTACAAATTCTTGATGATGGTGTTCTCACATCAGGTAGAGGAGAAAGAGTTTATTTTACTGAAGCTTTTATAATCTTTACCTCGAATTTGGGTATCTATAAAACGGATATAACCGGGGAAAGGAAAGTAACTATTACACCTACAGATTCCTTCGAAATAATTCAAACCCGTATTCGAGAGGAAATAGAAAAGCATTTTAAGCTAACCCTTAATCGACCTGAGATCCTTAACCGTATAGGGGATAATATTATCGTATTTGATTTCATTCGCGATGATATAGCTGAGCAAATTTTTAATAGCATGGTTAACATCGTGCTTATTGATTTAGAAGGATCTCAAGGAATTAAAGTCGCTATAACTTCTTTTGCTTTACAAACACTTAGAGAGCTTTGCTTAAATGATCTATCTAATGGTGGAAGGGGGATCAGAAATAAAATTGAAACTCATCTTGTAAATCCTCTTTCTCGATCGCTTTTTGACGAGAATATTGAATCTGGTCAGCAAATTTGTATTACCTCATTTGAAATTGGCCCAGTAACAAAACTGGTTCTTTCCGATCATCTTTCAATTGAAAGTATACTGTCATGATTCTTTATCTTTCTAGAATTCATTTCCCAGTAACAACATTAGGTCCAGGTAATCGCATTGGCATCTGGTTTCAAGGGTGCTCTATTCGATGTATTGGTTGTGTTTCAACCGATACTTGGGGAACTGGCAAAGAAGGCATTTCAATTGATGAAATTATGATAGCTATCTCTCCATGGCTTAGTGATGCTGAAGGAATAACTATCTCTGGTGGAGAACCATTCGATCAGCCAAAAGCATTGGTTAATCTTCTTATAAAACTCCGTGCTAAAACAAATGTTGATATTCTGGTATACAGCGGCCACCCTTTTGAAAAAATAGAACCTTTATTAAATCAGATAAAAGGCTATATAGACGGATTAATCTCCGATCCCTATGACCACAATGCTTCCCAAACATTATCCTTACGAGGCAGTGATAATCAGCGGCTTCATTGTCTTACACCTCTGGGAGAAGTTCGATTTCGTGAATTCAATCGAGCTCTCAAATCTTCTGACAAAACTTTTGACATTATGTTTGAAGAAGAAGGCACTATTTGGCTTGCAGGGATTCCAAGACATAATGACATGCTGCAACTTAAAGCAATCCTATCTCAAAAAGGTCATATGGCTATCACTACACAAGACAAACGCTCAAATATAAAAGGATCTTATGACGATTCATGTTCGTAAGTGCCCTGGATGTGAAGAAGAGCGCTCTCAAGAAGAAGTTTTGTGCGGCAATTGCACTTGGGACTTAACTCAAGAACCTCTGATACTTCCAGGTCAAACTGATATTATTAAAGAACTGACTCTCGCATCCCCAGATATTCGCCTTTGTCTCAATGGGCATCTACTTGAAAATGGTGATGAACTGTGTTTTGTACCTCTTTGTGGTGCAGATGCTTTAGAGATAGAACCTATTGAAGAGGTTCTTAAATCAAATGATATGGTTATTGATGGATGGTCTGCTATAGAGCGACTAGAAAGTCATAACGAAATTTTCGAAACCTTTATTGTAGAACGGAACGGACACCAAGCACTTCTTACATTCTATTATCCTGATAGTCACCCAGATTTATTAACTTATGAGATTTTAAAAAGATTACCCAAAGGGTATACGCCAGAACTACTTGGATACGGCGAATGGAAAAATCGTCGTTATGAGATTACAGAGCTTATTTCTAACCCAAATTTATTGATTTTCCTCTCTGCCCACATTGATCTAGAAATAATTCGGAATATAGTAAAGTCTGTCGGCAAAATTTTAGACGCTCTCAGTGAACACGGATTAAGACATAGAAACCTTAGACCAGAAAACATCTTCATTACGCGAAAAGATCCCTTGAGTATTCTTATTAGTGGTTTTCAATATAGCCATCTTTCCACTTTTGATCTTGATACAGGTATCCAACCTATCTCTATACGCTACACAGCTCCAGAAATAATTGCAGGCGGAATAAGTGCAGCCTCAGATTGGTGGAGCTTAGGAATGATGGTCCTTCAATTAATTACAAATGGACAATATTTTGATGGCATCAATGAAACAGCTTTCCGTATTAACATAGTAACTAGAGGTGCCTCCTTACCTAAAGGTGTAGACCCATCTCTTAATTTACTGCTTCGTGGCTTGTTAGCTCAAGACCCTGATCAACGATGGCAGTGGTTTCAAATTAAAAATTGGCTAGCTGGTGAAGCTGTGGAAGCACCCTCGGAAATTAATGCAGAGGAAACTCAATCTGGACCAGCTATTGAATTTAATGAACATCTTTTTGTTTGCCCTAAGGCATTTGCTATAGTGGCAGCTGAAGAAATAAATTGGGAACCAGCAAAAGATCTTTTATTGAGAGGGGTTATTGCTACATGGCTTGAAGAATGTAAGACCGACCCCAAAATAATTGCGGGAATACGGGTTGCTGCCTCTTTAGATTCTATACCAGATGATTTTCGACTGGCTTTAGCACTAATGTGGCTAAATTCTAATCTTCCTTTAATTTATAAAGGTGAAATTGTTACATCCTCGTGGTTGCTTCAAAACTCAATTCAAGGTTATGAGCTAATTACCAGCCCTCTGATTGGCCAGCTCCGGCAAATGAAAAGAGAACTTCACCTCTGTCAATTACATGATCGTATAGAAAAAGCACAACAAAGAGCTAAAACACTTGAAATTGAACTTAATGAGGAGAGTTTTAAGTTACTTACTTTGGTTACTTCTCGCCAAAATTTAGAGCGACAGTGGAAAATTCATCACCGCCTATATCCCAGTTCGGATCATGCTGGTCTTAATTCCTTGATGGATAGAAAAAAAATTACTGATGAAGAACTCATAATTATGCTTGGGGCAGCACTTAATCAATATCAATCAGCAGAACAAATCCTAATCGAAGCTAATAATCTAGCTTCACGTATTGGACTTACTTCATATGACAGTAATGAAGCTCAACATTGGTTTAATATTTCAAGAAGAGATATTTATAGAGAAATTGAAGAAAGAACAGCAAATTATTCCCGCTGTGGTATCCAGAGAGTTGATGAATGGGCAAGTGATTTTATTATTCAAAGTAGGATTTCTCTTTCAAGAGCTTTAGTTCTTTTATCCATTTCTAAAGAGTCTTGGAAAGAGCCGGATAGACGTCAGTATGTTTCTAGAATTCTTGAGTTTTTCGAAAAACGCACAGTGAGCTTAGCCCAAAGAGGTCCTCTTGTTAGAATGCTAATTTCTAAATCTGGTTCAAGAGTTGATCTCGCCGTAATCTCTGGAAATAAATCAACCCCTTCAAATATTCTTACGCACTTAATCAATAGAAATGAAGTGCCAATCACGATTGATCGAATTGCCTTTGATAATAACCTTGAACTTGAAAAGAAATTACGCCATTTGGTCAGTTATGCAAAAAACTATAGAAGAGACACTGGAATTGATAGTCTTTATCTTGGATATCCTTTTCTTATAATGAGAGAAAGCTATACAGATGGTCCTGAAAAAAAATCGAAAATTGTTCCTATTCTACTGTGGCCAATTCAAATAGACATTGAAAATCGAGAAAAAGCCACTATTATTTTCGATCGAGCAAGAGATGAAGTAAGATTAAATCCAGCTCTCTCAGGGCTTATGGACGTTGAGAGTGTAAAAATTTGGGCAGAAGTAGCCAAAGAACTTCTAGGCCGCGTATCCATCCGGGCTAATGATGTTATGGATGCTTTTGGTGCATTGGCAGAACCCCGTGAAAGAGAATTGTGTGAATTGCCAAATGGGGATTATAAAATTAAGGTGGATAATAAACAGGTTGTTTGCTCCGCCGTTTTCTTTCATGCTGCATTTATGGGACAAGCCATTGGTGAAGACTTACGTCAAATGCGAAAAGAAACACCTTATGGAACAAGTCTTGAAACAGTTCTTCAAGTCGAACCAATGATTTCTCCAGAATTACAACTAATATCTGAAAGAGACCGCTATTTTACGATGGAGAGCGATCCCTCTCAAGAAGAGGCAGTATTTCGAGCTCGTCAAATGCCAGGACTATTAATCGAAGGACCACCTGGAACAGGAAAAAGCCAAACAATTGTGAATATTATTGGCGACTGTGTCGGTAGAAAGGAAACTGTTTTAGTTGTTTGCCAGAAAGCCGCTGCTTTAGAGATACTTGCAAAAAAGTTAGATTCAGAAGGACTTAAAGATCGGTATTTTTATATTACGCATGTGAATAAAGAGCGAGCTTCAGTTTTAGAAAGTATTCGCATCCAAATTGATGGGATACCCACGCTTAGAAGAAACTCTAGTTCAGAAAATATAGAGAGGGAACGTAATGAGCTCGCAGAAAAAATTGAGAACTTGGAAAATGAAATAGATAAACATCATAAGTCTAATCATGAAATAGACATGGCAACTGGTCTCAGCTACCGTAATTTACTAGGCCAGTTGATTAATCTTGAAGATGTTGGAGTTAAACTGATTGATGCACCTTCACTAAGGAGAGAATTAAGCAACCTTGATCTGAAGCAATTATCGGAGATTGAGGAAATTTGCTCACCTCTTGCAGGAATCTGGCTTAAGTCCTCATTTGAAGGAAGTTCATTGGTTTGCCTTAAAAAGTTTTCACCAGATTCCGCTTTAATCAATGAATTTATAACC
This sequence comes from Tatlockia sp., assembly GCA_013697725.1. Lineage (GTDB taxonomy): Bacteria > Pseudomonadota > Gammaproteobacteria > Legionellales > Legionellaceae > Tatlockia. Next base: position 12,154 of record JACCWI010000037.1, on the reverse strand, counting down.
ACCCTACTTACTTTTATTGAGGTAGAAAAATATCGAGATAATATCAATATACAATCAATAGTATCTTTCGACGTTGAAAATCCTTTACCTCATCAGGAATGGATTAGCACTCATGATATGCTTTTAAAGAATGTAGATTGGAAAAAGATGTCTTCTTGGTTTCACCTATTTACTTTAAATGGTCAATCGAAAGTAATTGAAATTCTTACTCAGCTACAAGTTATACAGCAGACCTTAAGGTCTTTGGATCTAAACAATTATGATTCTCGACTTTCAGGCAAATTAATTGATTTACCCAAATCAATGCTTACAAAATGGTTACATTTGGCTAAGCGCGCTACCGCACCAAAGTCATTTTTTAACCGTATTAACCCCATAAATTATATAAAATATCTTCGTATCCAAAAAATATTGGCTAAACAGGAGGAGCCAGTATCACGGTTAAGAATTAGCCAGCTTCAAAACGCAGCGGATCTTGAGCTGCATCTACGGCCTATTCGTGAAGTGCTCGTAAAATTGCTAGATACACTGTATGGAGAAAGGGATGGAGGTCCTTTATTTTTAACAGAATTAATACTTATTACCGAACGAATAATAGAAGATCTTAGCTTGGCTAAAAACGGCATCCATGCTCTTTATGCATGCCCACGTCAAGCAGAAATTCAACCTACTATAGATGGTGGACTTAGAGCCTATCAAGATTTAGTTGCACGATATGAATTGGCATTTAATCGTTATCAGGCACGATTTAACAGTTTAACTGTTCTAGATAAATTATCCCTATTTTTTAATGAAGATCTCTTTAATACATACCTCAATAATATTCAGAAAAATCAAACAAATCTTGCCAAGCTCCAACCAATAGTTGAAGCACTACCATCGCTCTCTGATTATCAAGAATTTCGCTTACAATCTTCTGATTTTTCTCCAAAAATACTAAAAATTTTTGCGATACTTCGAGAAAAGGACAAAGACCTGAGAAACTATCCGATAGAGGAGTTGGAGTCAGTAATTAGACGAATTATAGCTCGTGAAGCACGGCTTGGATGGAAAGAGAGGATCGAGGAAAAATTCCCTATTTTACGACTTGCCCAGAAAGAACTCTCGCGTAAGATTCAAATTCTAGATGAGTCAATTACAAGAATACGTGAATTAAATCAAAAATTACTGGCATTTAATATAGACATAGAAAAAATTAGAAGTTCTACCGAATGGACAAATATCACTCGTTTAAGGGGACCAAGGGCATGCCGTCTCAGAGAATTTGTTGAGCAAGGTTATGATTTGGGACTGATGCAAATTCGTCCTATTTGGTTGATGAACCCTGATACTGCAAGTCAATTGCTTCCCCTTAGAGCAGGAATGTTTGATACGGTTATCTTCGATGAAGCAAGCCAGATTCCAATTGAAAATGCCCTTCCAGCTCTTTACCGAGCAAAGAGAGTTATAATAAGTGGGGATGAAAAGCAGATGCCTCCTAATAGCAACTTTAGGATACATCTCACGGATGATGAAGAGGAGACTGTTGAAGATGATCCCGATGAAATTATAAGCGAAACGGAACTTAGGTTGCGTGAGGATACTTTTAAACGACAAGAAATCAAAGACTGTTCTGACCTTCTTGCTTTAGGAAAAATAGTACTACCTAGGTCAATGCTAAAAATCCACTATAGATCAAAATACCGAGAGCTCATTTCCTTTTCAAATGCCGCTTTTTACAATAATCAATTGAGTGTACCAGTGCGTCACCCTGAGAGTGTCGTACAAAGTTTTAAACCTATTCAGATGATTCGTGTAGATGGTATATATTCGAATCGAACAAATAGAAAAGAAGCTGAAAAGATCGTCGCTTTTTTAGCAAAGGTATGGGTATCGGATGACAGACCAAGTATTGGAGTTGTAACTTTTAATGCTCCGCAAATGGAGTTAATAGATGATGTTTTAGAAGAGCGTGCTGAAAATGATCATGACTTTAGAAAAGCTCTTGCTCGGGAAAGAGAACGACAGCAAGAAGGTGAAGACATGAGTTTTTTTGTTAAGAACGTTGAAAATGTTCAAGGTGATGAACGAGAGATGATTATTTTTAGTTCAACTTTTGGGCGGAACGAAGACGGTGTATTTAAAAAAAATTTCGGTCCACTCGGCAAACCAGGCGGAGAGCGTCGTTTGAATGTCGCGATCACTAGAGCTCGTAAAAAAATTCTCCTGTTTACCTCATTACCTATTAATGAAATATCAGATGCTCTCCTTAAGCCTTTGCCACCAAAAAGTCCACGGGATTTTTTACAAGCTTACTTTGACTATGCTTCCAAAATTAGTGATGGCTCAATAGAAATAGCGGATAGAGCTTTGGATAGAATATATTTTGAAAACCCCAAGTCTCAGATATCAACTAATCATAACAAAGACGGTTTTATTCGCTCAGTAGCAGAGTTTATTATAAGTCTGGGATTAAAGCCTATACAAGTCAAAGAACAGGATGCTTTCGGACTCGACTTTGTTATTGAAGATCCAAATAAAAAGCGATTTGGTATTGGTATTGAATGTGATGCCCCTTGTCATCAAATCCTTGTAACTGCTAGGGCACGTGAAATCTGGCGACCAAAAGTACTTCGTATGGGTATACCTTATGTACATAGGGTAACAAGTTATGCCTGGTACCACCGTAGACAAGATGAAAGGGAGCACTTAAAACAAGTGCTAGAAGAAGCACTAGGCATTATGTTTGCAGGAAGGTCTACCACTGTTGATTTGGAAGGTTAGATTATGAGCGGTCCGAAGGTTGTGCGTGTTATCACTAAACAAGAAATTATGGCAAACTGTCTTATTCAAATAGATGCTTTTAAAGATGCTATAGAGCAGTGGCGTAAGTTTGCTTGCAAGCATGATGTCTTAACTGTTGAAGAGGAAAAAGCGGTAGATAAGAAACTTCTTTCAGTTATCAATATGTTTGAACGTGAGCAATTTCATGATATTAAAAAAAAATGTATAACCGAGATTGCTTCTTTGTATGATGACATTCAGCAAATTAAAGAGGATGCAATTGCAAAAGCACTACAAGAAAGTAGCAAGCGTCGAAGGACAAAATATTCTGCAGAAACTCTTATTAAAACATTTAAAACCAGCGGATTACAAATTCCTGATGAATTACAACTTATAGTCTCAACTGCAATAACAAGCAACGAAACTGAACTAGCTACAATGAATTCAACCTTGGGTAGAATAATAACAGAATACAGCTTAAGGGAGGTTGATAAAGAACGAAGATCCCCTCTACTAGAAGAGCTTGCAAAAAAATTATCTGAAGGTGAAAAAATACAAACTCTTGCGGAATGGCAAATTAGTCATAATAAGGATATAAAGTCTGTAGAGAATAATAAACGGTTAGATAAGCTGTTAGCTGAAATTGAATTTTTTGAAGATAAATCTGCTGCTCAACCATTCCTAGCTCGTATTGCTTTAATTGAAAATGAGTCATTACAAAGCCGTCGCTATCTTTTAACAGATTCACTAATTATAGATTTAGTTGCTCATGCAACTAAACAAAAGGCAAAAGAGGAATTAATAGTATCCATGACAGGAGCTCGTAGAGAATTGCGTAGACTAAAATCTAAATCAGCTAAAGAACTTGAGGCTTTACTTACAAAAGCTATTGAATCAGGAGATATTTCTTTAAGCAAAAAGCTTATTAACAGGGCTTTTTTATTAGTCAAAGAGGAAATGAAAGTTATTGAAGGCTCATCAAGAAGAGAAGCAATTTTACAAGGATTAGCTGAGCTGGGTTATGAAGTACAAGAAAACATGGCAACTGCCTGGGTAGAAGATGGTCGAATTGTTATTAGAAAACCTAACGAGAAAAGCTACGGGGTTGAACTTGGTGCTATTGAAGATGCAGTGAGGATCCAAATACAGCTGGTTACATACGAACAATCATGTATTGCATCAAAAGCCTCGCAGGATCTTGATAGAGAAACAAGTTGGTGCTCTGAATTTTCTCAACTTAAATCATTACTTGAACAATCTGGAACTTCACTATATATAGAAAAAGCGTTACCAATTGGAGCAAAACCTTTGAAAAAAGTACAAGAATCTTCGACGGTTTCTGTCCGAGAGAGGAGAGCAAAAGAATCTGCTCTTAAACAAAAAATGAATGATTAATAAATTAGAAGCAAGCACATCAACTACTTTATAGCATTGTTTTTTCTATCAAGATGATATACTCCAAAACATTTAAACTCATGGATAAGTATATTTTGAATTAATTAATGTGCCGATTATAGCACTGAAGCATCAACTTATACCTTATTAACATTACTAGGCTTAACTTACTCATGAGAATTCTATTTAACTAACAAATTTAAATTTTCTTTTAAAATGACAATTTCAGGTTTATCATGCCACATAGAACATAGATGAAATTGATCGTCAAATTCAATTTCACTAAATCTTTCTAACACGGCATTATTAATTTTATTCACATCAATTTCATAGTCATCATTAGTAAATAAATCATAAGAATAAGTTAGTTTCAATTTCTCTAAATATAAAAATCCTTTGGTTCGATCCGTTACTATTGAAAAATCAACAGATTGGATCATGTTAATTTCTGGTAAATGCTTCCAAAAGCCATCATGAATCAGTAAGTTAAAATCATTCAAATTTTCTCTGAATATTTTTTCTTTTGAAACAGTTAGTCTATCGGCGTGACGCGTTTGCAAACGACCAGCAAACCTTATATGAAAAAATTGCTTTTGAAATGTGAAATCATCCCAGTCATGCTCGATACATTTGATTTGGAGCGCGATATTTATATCATGAAGAATATTAATTATCGAGGCATCAGAACATTCTCTCATATCACCTGCCGTTACATACTCTTCGCTACTAGAGCCCGCTTTAGTAAGCTGTTTTTTATTAACCGGCGTACTATATAGATCATCTAAGCTTTCTCCCTCGATCTTGAGATTGTCCAGCCATTTTGCCAATACAACAGGTTGTTTAAATATTTTTTCACAAAAATGAGTTAAGAGACCACCAGCTTGCTCATGATTTTGTTCAATCTGATCAATAGCTTCCTCAATTGCAAAGGATGTTTGTTTGTTTAATTGCTCCTCGGCTGGTAATTGAACAATTTTATCAAGCAAATTTTTACCAGCAGCAGTTAGGAATAAAGCATTTTTGTCTTTTCCAATTAACCCATTTTTTACAGTTGACTCCACTCTATCTGCGTAAGTAGATGGTCGTGCAACTTTGTATTTAGCCATTTGTTCAATGAGCGTTGAATAATTAAAAGATTCATTCGACGTTTTTTTTACTTTAATATCTGGCTTATTTTCAGGGCTAAAAGTAAATCTCAGATCATTTGAATATTCGCTGCTCAATAATCTATTTTTATTGTATGGTGTAATAGATACAGGAATTAGATCAGATGAAAAAAAAATATTCTTAAAATACAAATTTGTCATTGATCCAGAGGTTAGATAATTCGACCAGCCTGGCTCCAGTAGTTCATTCCATTTTAGGCATAATGTTGTTTTGGGAGATAGGCTTGAATCCAGCTGGTGTTGGCGGATAACTGGTCCTTCTATATGAGTAGCGACGGCAGCATTCCACAGTAAACTATAAATTTTTAGCTCATCGCCGCAAAAATATTGGCTAGCCTGCTCAGGGTCCAAATCATAACTAATGGGCTCCAACATCGGATGTGCATGGTGTATCGACATAATATATCCTTTATTCCAACGCCCTAGCTAACATGAACTCGAGCATTTCTTCCGCGCTCGTAAAGTCAACCCATTTAGCTTCTCCCACATACTCTATACCCTGATACACCCGAGATACTGGGTTATAAATATACATTTCTTCATCTCGTGTTCCAAAATAGATTTTTTGATTATCAAATGCGTCTCTAAGATGTGTATTTGCCTCAACAAAAGATTCTTGAAATAGCCAATATCTATGAGTAGGCCAAATCTTTAATCCATTAAATAGAATTCCGTTTGAATAACTTAACAATTTCTCAAATGCAGGAGGTAAATTATAATCAAACCTGGCTAAGACAGTCTGCTTGAGCTGTGCAATTTCAACCGGGCTTGCAGGAACTGGCGTACCATCATCTTCAAATTCTATTGATTCATTATTAATTTTTTTAATTAACTCTTCAGTCGTCATCGTACAATTCCACTAAATTACTATTTGGTATTTTATCACAGTAATATCCCAGGGCTGGATTCGGATATATTATTGCATCAGGTGGGGGTATTGGCAGAGAAATTTGCGTTTTTTCACCTTCCGCCAACATCTTTATCTGCAGTTCACCAGGATTGTAATATCCGTGAATGGAACGATGTTCAACATCACCTCGCATTAAAATTAAATTATTAGCAGCATTAGTGCCTCCATCATCAAGAGGAATACGGTGGTGCACTTCATAATCTTTGGGTGCCCTTCCTATTGTGCGCATTAGTTCAATTTGTTCTTCTGTAAAGCCAGCCTGGCTCAATTCGGCACTATTTGTAACCGCAATATTTTTTAACCAATTTACACGTTCTACACGAGCAAATCTTGTCCTTTCTTTTTCATAAAATTTGCGATCTTTTTTTTGATAATCTACCTGTTGATAACGGAATCCATGCAGAGCTCTTGCGCCGCTATGATGATAAACTAATACCGCAGATTTCTGATTATCCAAATCCCTCGCAGCTTGCCACTCCAGCAATCGATTGTTGATTTTATTTAAATAAGCATTATCCTTTTTCTTCTCAAACAATAGGTGTCGCATAAATACCTGCAATCTGACTCTTACCTTTTCACTTTTGAGTTTTTGCAGCATATTTTTAAAGCCCAATCCCAGTAGACTTTTAACCTCTGCAGCGGTTCGTAGATAAGAAATGACTCCATTCATCCTGGTTGCTCCATAACAACTTCATTGCATACTGCATTTTGTCCTTCATATAAAGTTTGAAGTATATTCATAACTTGTAAAGGAGTTAAATCATGGGTTTTGCAAGCTAATGCTAAAAAATTTGCTGTATTAATTGCTGGATATTCTGGTAATTGTTCAACTGTCCCCTTCCAAGAAAACTTTATCTGAGTTTTATCTATTAGAATTGCTGCAAGCTTATCTGCGGTATTCTTTGCTTGTAGGGGATCTGAAAATAAAATGGGAGTCATGTTATCAGATTGAAAAAGGATAAAATTGCCGAAATGATTTAACTCAGGAATAGGTAAAGCCACCTCAATATAGTACTCTTCTTCTTTATTTAAAAATCGATGCGCGATATCAAGTATTGACAATTGAACCCGGCCAATTCCCGCGTGAAATGAGTTTTTTAGACCTAATCCAAGCTTGGCTGGATAATGTCGACTTAGAATCTGATCCAGTATTGCTCTAAATAATGCACTCTTCACCAAACCTGCATCCAATCCATCACTGGCCTGCTCATAGGCTGCTTGAATATCTTTGCTCCCCAAATTGTTAAAGCGCATCCGTTTAATAACTGGCTGCCTCGCATTTTGATTAAAACTAGATAAAAAAGTTGGCATACGATTGATAAACTGCCAGGCAATACATTCACCCTCAGCATCTGGATCAGTTGCTATATAAAGTGCTTCCAGATCAGGCCAAAGTACAGCGGCCCTTTGATATATAAGGGCTTCTTTATCTGACAAAGGAAGCCACTTGGGTTCTTCAGCAGATAAAGGATCCCAATCTGAACTCGGATCAAGTTGGGTAAGATGACCATTGGTTGAGATTATTTCAAGTTCTAAACCCTGGGACAAAACTGTTTCAAGATGTGTTCGCTTATTGGGTGACTCGATAAATAATAGACGCCTTGAGTTTAATCTTTGGCCATTATTAACCATATGGTAAAAGAGATAATCGCTGGGTTTACTTAATTTTTTTCGTGTTAAACTTCGACCATAATTAACTGATTTTTGATCCATAGCCACAATAAAAACTTCTTTTGCACGAGAAATTGCAACATTAATTAAACTGGAATCTGAATCATAAAAATGGTTATCCTCAGGATTAGCAGTATCAACCATTGAAAAAATAACAATGGCCCTCTCCGATCCTTGCAGTGAATGAACAGTGCCGATAACCATCTTATTAGCAACAGCATCATTGTCTTTAAGATTTTCGCCAAATACTTTTGCAATCTCATTGCGCAAAGAATTAACCTGGCCTTTGAATGGCGTCAGAATAGCAATAAGATCCGCGAGCCCTTTTGGACTTTTTTCATTGTTATAATGCTCCAATATAAAAGGGGCCTGTTCTTTTAACCATCGGGCTATACATTCGGCTTCAGGTATATTACATCGAGATCCACTATTAAGGCGTGTTGAATCACCCGGCACTACAAGAAACCCTAGGGGTAAACGCCATTCTTTTTTGGGCTCTGTAGCTGCACTAACAACAGTTAACTCGCCTGCATATACCATTTCATTACAGATCTCAATAATTGGGCTTCTACATCGATAATGATTTGTTAACATGACACCAGGGACATCTTTATACAATTCATAAAATGCCGTACCAGATTGAGCCATTTGCATAATGCTGCCAGAAGACATCAGCAATCCTTTTGCTTTCATTTCATTTATGTCTTGAGGAATATTCAATTTTTTATGGATTAATTTATCAACCGCTTTATTAATACTCCATACAGGACTCAATTGTTGTGTATCACCAACTACAATTGCCCGTTTGGCAAAAGCAAATGTGCACCCCCCTATTTCAGAAGTTCCCTGTCCAGCTTCATCTACAATAAGCAACTCGGCTGCACCATATAGATAATTAAATAATCTATCTTCATCTGTACATCGCATTAATTTTGGTGCTGAATAGCTCGTTGTGACAAAAACTGGCGCCAACATCGCTAACTCACGAATTCGGTCTAATGAAGGAAGTAGCGTTTCATTATTTTTATTAGATATTGATTTTTTGTACATTAAGTATCGTGCTTCCCAATAACGGGCACTTATATGAAATAATTTTGGACGAATATGAATATCCAACCAATTTTGTATCAGGTTTAAAAGCAATTGGTACTGAGTATTAAAATCAAATTCTTGTTTCTTTTTGATAACTTGATAGGTATGTTCAATAGTTTTACTAATTTCCTTGCATTCTGTATTACCCAAATGTTCCAATTTTAAAGTGATTCGTTTTCCGATTAGGCAACCTTGATCAGCAACTAACAAATAATCCTGTTGTTTTTTTTCAAATTCTTCTAAAAGTTTTTGTGTTTTATTGTTATTTTTTAGTAGATTGTCAAGTTCAATATTGCTGGCTCGTAGTTGATTATTTAATTGATTTAATTCTTCATCTATAGAAGTAATACAAGTTTTAAATGAAGCATTATCTTTTGGCAATTTATACCCTGCCCTGGATAGAGAATTACCCAAATTATCATGTTCAATAATGCTTTTATTGTTCCACAAACTATTTTTAATAAATCGAATAAAGGATCTATAAAATGATGTGCTAAATTCCTGATGTAACTCATCTCTTAAATTAAATAATTGAGTTAACTGAGTTTTAATATTTTCAATTTTACTATTAAGCATTGAAATTTCTAGTTCTGAATTATGCAGATCAAAATTACATTTCAACAATTCATAGTAATCTTGCTTTTCACATATATTCTTAGCCAAATTAATTAGGGAAGATAAATTTTCTTTCCAATCACTTAAGAGACAGGAAATATCATCCATCTCTTTCACAGTTTCTTTAATTTTGGTTCTGAATTTTTCAGCAATTGAAGGAAGGGTATCATTTTGATTAAAAAATTCTCTGGCAACTGCTAAATAACAATACTCAAGATAAGATATTTTTTTTTCAGCACTCCCAAAATCCTTCGCAGCAAAATTAAATTCCCACGCTTGCTGTGGAGACTTTCTCGAAATAACCTGAAAGCCTTGATACTCCTTTGAGTTTTTACCTATAGATGCAGGTTGATACCATCCATAAGAAACCAAATGAGGCAACCATCGGCTTTCCAGAGAAACTGAATGATTTGTCCGCTCTCCTTCCTTATCAAAAAGAATAGAACCAGGAACAGAATCAAAACTGGAGATAATATTTGTTACTGCCTGATTAGTTGCTGCGCAAGCAATTATGATGGGACAATCAGGAAATTCTTCCTCGGAAATTAAAGGTCTTATCCATTCATCAGCAATTATCGCACGTAAAAGACTAGTTTTTCCGGTGCCAGGAGGCCCATTCACGGCCAACAAATTACCTTTGCTCACTTTTTTGAATAGAGTCAAAGCTATTCGTTGCGAAGGATCTAAGGGATAACAACTTCGATCATTATTAACAATATGATTGTCCATATGCCCTAAATATTGCCCTAATTGATACCAACCCTGCTTTTCCTCGTTAATGGTAAAGGGTTGGGGAAAAGACTTATTAATCTCTTCTTCCTGTCCGAGCAAATTTTTTAATAATCCCAAAGGTGGACTGTTGATAACATGGTCCGAACCTAATAACTCTTCATAACATAAGCGGATATTTCTGGTTGCGCCGGAAACAGCGCCACCATCAACCAGTTTTAATCGTATCTGCTTATTTCTTAGTCTGGTATAATTATTTTGATTAGCGGTGAATTCATCCATCCACCCAATACAGCCATGATCTTTTCCCGTCAGCTCATTAAAACATCGATCTATAAAAAGTAGGCATTGGTGGATTGATGCATTTTCTGGAAATTCTTTGACCGTATTTAAAAGTAGTTTTTCAAGTGCCTCATTATTATGTAGTTGAAAGCCTTCTATTTCAGCTTCCTCACCCAAAAGCCTATGATTAAAGATAGGGAATTCATCTGTAGCTCTTTGCCAAACATAAGGTACCTGAATATTTCCTGCGGGGTGCTCAACTTCGTCAGAATTAATAACCAGAGGAAATATTAAAAGCACAATATTATCTGTACGCCCAGTCTGTGCTGCTTTTGTTGACTCAAGCATCATTACAAGATGACGAATCGTTGCTTCTTTTTCATTAGAGCTCGATAAATCCTGCAAATTTTTACAGCGAGAATTGTTTAATATGTATTCAATTTTATCAAATGAAAAGGTTTGAACATCATTGAGTACACTCTCAAGTTTTCCAAAATCATCAAACGCCGTTCTTTTTAGCCCCTCGTTCCAATATTTAATAATGATATGTTTTTCAAATTTTGAGTTTTTAGGATCAGAATGAATAATCTTCTCTTTTGACACAAGATGAGCTGGTTTTCTCTTTTCACCAGGTTTATTTTCTATAAACTTAGATGGGGACTTATCGTTTTTTTTCAGCTTTTGGTAAAATTTTTCTTTATGAGCATTTATGAACGTGCTACATATTTTTCGATCGATAGGGGCATTTTTAGGGAGTGCAACATCAAGCTCTTGAGCAATATTTTGAGCAAAATTTAATTGTTTATCTGATGGTTGCATTATTAATCCGCAATATTAATGCTCCAAATTTATCAGATTTGAAGTGTCCTTAATTTTCGCCTCATATTACTGAACAAGGAATTCAAAATCCAGTTAGACGTAAGCTTATTTCTATAAATTTATTGAGTCCATTAGTTTGAGGGAAGGGCCAGGCATATTTCATTACCATAAAAATCTTCAATTAAAAACAAAATAGCTGTTTCATGCAGGAACTTTTAGCTTGTACCTTATTTTAAATCCTTCTTTCATGATTTTCTCAATTACTGAATCAATATAATCATTTATTTCAAAAATAATTATAGGAGGGCCGTGATGGCTATTTGCATTTTCATCGCACTTGACTACAGCGCTTCTCGACTTCGCCGAGAAATACTGATTCTGGCATTATAAATTGAGCATAAAATTATCTTAGAGCCTCTTCTAATTAGAATTCGCCAATCTAAAAAGTTATGTAGGCGCTATATGTAAGTATTCTCTACCACCCAATAAATTCAATTTCTTCAATCTCATTTATTTTATATTATCGAATTATATATTACCCCCTATTACTATATTGGAAAATTAGATTTGGCCCTTCAATAACTGTTGCAAAATTTACAACAGCTGAAATTGTTTAATAGGATGTGTGAATTATGATCATCTCATAAATTGATAACTCTGATTTGTTAAATCCCTTTAACGGCTGCGTCACTGCGGATGCATCCGCAGTGAC
>JACCWI010000033.1 GCA_013697725.1 Tatlockia sp. | reverse complement strand
CTACCAGGGTTTCAAATAACTCTTTGAATTCAGGATAGTCATCTATGTAGTAACTAAGCATCTGAGCAATACTGCCCACATCTGAGATGGGAGTAGCTAGATCGTGTCCCATATTGGCAATAAATTCAGTCATGATGTAATTAGCGGCTTCCGATTTTTCTTTGGCTCGTATTAATTCCTTCTCCATTTTTTTTTGTTCGGAAACGTCAATAGAAATACCGATTAATCCCATGATTTCATTGACATTGTTTCTTAATGGAACTTTTTTAGAGAGATAATAATGAGTCTCTCCTTTCCTATCTAAAAAAGACTCTTCCGCCGATAAAGAAATGCCTTCATTGAGTATTTTATTATTATTTTCAATAATGGTTTTAGCGTTTTCCTTTGTTTGAAACGCAGAAACATGCAATCCTTTGACTTCATCACTACTGGTTAGGCCAAAATCGTCTGCCTGATTAGCATTACAACCCAAAAAGCGATTTTCCTTATCTAACCAATAAATATGCTCAGGTAAGTTATCAATAATATTGTTGAATGTTAGTTCTGTTTGATCGATTTTTTGAATTAAATTTCCAATGCGTTCTGCTTCCTGTGATAAATCAAAAGAAATGCCCACTAGACCTATAAGCTGATTATCTTCAAATAAGGGGATTTTAAAAGATTTATATTCAGTCAATGAACCATCATTATTGCAATTTGGTTCATAAAACTCCTGTGGTTCCTTATCAGTAAAGACCTTTTTATTATTATTCTCTATAATTTCAATAATAAAAGGGTGGTCTTTAAGGCTCGGTATCTCAAAATTAGTCTTACCGATAATGTCATCAGGGCTTTTTAGACCAAAGTCTTTAGCCTGCAATGCATTACAAGATTGATAATGTCCATTAACATCAATCATGTAAAGGTGGACAGGGAATAAAGAAAAGAATTTCTCTAAATTCCAAAATTTCTTCGCCATTCTTATTCAACTTACTAAGTTAAGCTAATTCCATATTAGTTGCAGTATAGTTGATATTTTTGAATTTAATCGATACGGCCTGCATTAACTGTTTATTTTCTTTGACAATTATCGTTTGGTAGATGTAGTCCAATGCCTCATTGCGTTGATTTGGATAAATCTCAAATTGATAGCCTTCATCTGCTAAAATCAGCATGACAGCGCATTCCTCTAAAAGATAGTCTTTGCTTAATTCATAAGCCTGCTCTTTATCGACAACCAAGCGTTCAGAGTTCCTGGAGATAAATCCATGAGTCGTACTATAAATACTGTTTTTAAAACTTATGTCTTCATTATATAAATTTTCAATGAGTTGGAACTTGTCAACAAAATCAGAATGATTAAGCCAATCATTCCACCTTGAAATCTTATAAGGAATGGTCATGGCCTCAATATACTTTAAATTACGAACTATCCACTCATCCCCAAGTTTTGTGGATTTTAAACTCAATTGGCCAAGGGATAAGGGGGATGTTATTTTCATGGTATAGCGTTGCAAGCTATCACAGACCATTATTCTTGCAAACGAAAATTGTTTATTAGTGGCAAGAAGTGTGGAATAAAATTTATCCCCTTCGTGATTAGGTTGTCCAACACTGATAGTAACAATGGCTTTTGAGTGATTGAAAGTTAAGGTTTCTTTTGATTTTAAAATGGCTTTCTTAGTCATAGTACAGTTCATTAATTATTCTCCGCTTTCCAAATCGAGGTTTATTTTAACAACTTTAGTGTGTTTGCTCATAAAAATTAATTAATACTTCTTGTTAGAGAAATTACTTAACTCATTCCTGCGCAAGCGAGGTTCACAGCTTTTGGAAAGTACGCATAGCTATTTGTTTGGAGGCATTGCCAATACCTTTGCATCCCTGTATGCCTATGAATTCGCTTGCTTTAACAAAGGCAAACTACATAAGCGGCTAGGGGCAGGGCAAGATCACCAAAATCTTTTAAATAGTATCGAGTTATGATCAAATACCTCCACATTTACAAAACGAGGAGATATTTTGTG
>JACCWI010000025.1 GCA_013697725.1 Tatlockia sp. | reverse complement strand
TTTTTCCAGAGTCAGAGCGACTAATAAGAATAATCTTGGGTTCTTTTTTCAACTTCAGTTGTTTAAAAAGCTTGATTGGATCGTAAGATATTGACTCGGCATCATCGAGTAGAAATAGCAAATTATGATTTTGTACTAAATCATTTGCTTCCCCTGATGTAAAACCTTCCTGAATAAGCTTCTTAATTATAGATTGGGTTGGATTATCGAACGAGTTAATTAATACTGGAAAAAAAAGTGCGTCTAATTGAGGCTCTTTATTTTTTAGAGCATTCAAATATTGATTAGCCAGCTGCAAACAGATCGTATGCAGTAAGGTTGATTTCCCTGATCCAGCAACGCCACTAATGGCCAAAATATTATGAGAGGATGTGATAATAGACAGAGAAAAATCGAAAGTACTATCAATTAACTCAGTCTGTTCCTGGGTCTGTTTTTTTGCAGGAATGGGCAATAAGTGCTTACATTGAAAAACCTCCATCCCTGTTATCAATTTATTAAAATAATTTTGAATGCGTAAATGCAGCGGATGAATGAGTTTGATAATTTCTTGGGTGGTTACCAGAGTTTTTGTCAAATGGTGCAATAAAGCAGTGCTAAAAATACTAAAATGATCACCTGGGAAAACGTTATACCGAAAAACCTCACAATCCTTTTCCCATAACAACATATTATCAATCCCATTACTTATCGCGGCGGATCTGATATCTGCAATGGCCGAATAATGAGGAGCTTTTAATATTGCTCGTTGATTAGTCGATTCTGCGAAGGCTAAATCATATTGGGCTACCAAATTTAAATAACAGGTATTGAGTCCTTCAATTAAAGGTTGAATATTTCTATCCGTAGAGCTGTGGTTTTGCTCGAGGTATGCACAGGTATTGCGGAATAAGGTTTGGGGATCGTCTGTGCTTGGCAACCACTCATCAATAAGTGTAAACAGTGTTTTTGCCGCATCTGATCCGGGATGCCAGTTGCCAATTAAATGTTTAATAATCTCTGCACTTCGTTGAAGTAACGGCATCTGGCTTAATGCTACAAGCGGAGTGGTATCGATGCTATAGACTAATTTCACTGGTTTCTCTAAGGCTTCTAGTGCAAGAGCCACGGTAAAAGCACTGAGCCCTCCAAATGACCAACCGATAAGATAATAATCAGTATTGGGATATTCTTGAATTAGCATCTTGGCGATAGACATCGCTCTATTTCGCAACGATAAATGAGGGGGGAGTGTCCAAATAAGCTCGGGCAAGGGCAATTTGATCACAATGAAAGTATGTGTATTAATCAGAGCCGAAGCTATTTCCTTATAGGATTCTGGCAATTCACCAGTCAATGCGCAAAAGGCAAAAAGTGGTTGCAAATTGGAGTGTTTAGAGATGATTTCAAGGCAGTAACCAATCTTTGGTTGTTTATCATATATCTCGTTGGGAGATAAAAGCATTGGATGGCTTTGTGAAGAAGAGGGTACTTTCTCCAGGAGACTACACGCTTTTTCTAACCAAGGAGCAAGATGGCCAATGTTTTCTTCATTGATCAAAAGAGCATATTTTAAAAGCGCATAGTATTTTGAATTAATAGCCCATTGGTAATGTTCGATTACCTCTTGATCATAAGGAGAGTTCCAATAAGACCCAGAAAAACCAAGATCAAATCCTTCTCGGAAATGAGTGATGAAAAGTTTTAAATCTGCAATAAATTCCTCAAAACTTGTTGGAGTTTCCTGCCGTTTTAGCTTTTTCATTATCATCTGAAAAAACCATTCTATTTGTTGCCAGGCACCTTGATAGGATTGATTAGACACTGCTGAAGTGAAACCTAGAAAGACTGGGGCACTTTGCAGCGGATGATAATTCATATGTGCGATAGTTATTGAAGAGTGTTTCCATGTTTCACGAAGTAATTTTTTAGGGAGTTCAAGGTTTGATATTACAAGAAATCTTAAATTTGGCCATTGTTCGAGACTCAAAGAAGGGTAATCATATCTATCCATCTGATCGTAGTTATCGGCGATGAAAGTAATTTTTTTTTGCTTCCATTGCTCAATATTAACCCTGTTCACTCCGAGATCTTCAAGATATTGATAGATACATTCAGCCCTTTTGATCTCGGCTAAATCAATATAAATGATGTAATAATCTTGATGAGCTTTATTGTTGAAGCATTCTTGAAGTAAATGGTAGGCCAGGCCTGTTTTCCCTGATCCCATTTCTCCGATCAGAAATAGAATAGTATCGTTTGGGTCATCAAGCATAAATTTTTTGAGGAATTGATAGGCAAGTAGTTCAGCACCATTCACAGTTAACATCATATTTTTCAAGGGTAATGGAGTGTCCGTGCTAGCTATTTGTTGAGATTGGCGTTGCATGAGATGACGCAAGCTATCATCGACATGCAGATCGTGGATCTTGGCTATCGCTTGGTAGATTTGTGTTGAGTTAGCCTCTCCAGCGAGGACTGATATAAAAACAGGCTCGTGTAGATCCTTAAAGATTTTATAAATGCAGTCTTTTAATTGCCTTGGAGGTTCATAAAAAAACAATAGATGATAAGGCCCGAATGCTTGATTATTAATTATTGCATCTGTAATTTGAGTAGCCAACTCGAGTTCTGTATCGATAAGCACATGAGGCATTGGTGTTAACAAAAATAGCCTGGAAATTATATTTGAGTCTTGTTGAACTTGTCTAATAAGCGCATTGGTTGTTGAATTTTGCTCTTGCAGCTGAATGATGTAAAGGTTTGGAGACAGACCTTCTTTTAAAAGCGTAAGCGATTCATAATTAAATTGCTCAATGATGTGGGCTAATTCAACAATTGTTTGTGCTTTCATGATTTGTTGTTTAAAAGCACCGGTAGGATAACTATGATTTGATTTTCTGGAGACAAATTGTCTCCAGATATTTGTATACAAAATGGCTATTTTGATGGAGTCAGCACCCATT
>JACCWI010000023.1 GCA_013697725.1 Tatlockia sp. | reverse complement strand
GTCTGTCTAAAGCAACTTATCGGGGTCTAAATAATGTTCAAATCCAAGCTTATATGGCAGCTATAGTGATCAATATCAAGCGGCTAGTTTTTTTACTCATTTTATATTGGATATATTTGATCAAAATAAATCAGGTTTTATAACAGGCCGCTTCGTTGTTTGATACTACTGCTCTCTGCATAAAACCTACATAGTTATTGACAAAGCAGGATAAACAGTTCCTGTAATCTTGTATAGAATAAATTTATATAAATGTAGATATAAATATCAGATTGTGCTACTATAATCCATTATCTTGAATTTCGGAATTTAAAAAATGACTAATAAAATTTACATTTTTGGTGAGCAAGAGAGCGGAAAAACGCAACTTCAAAAGAAGCTAATTACCCCCAACGCTCGTTTTGATTCCATTTATAAACCAACTATAGGCGTGGATTTATCTATAACATCTATAGGTTCTATGAAGGTTCATTTATGGGATAGTTCGGGCTCATATTTATTACGCACACAAACTCAAATGCTTACTAAAGACACAGATGTTGCAGTTTATTGTATTGATTTATCAAAACCATTAAATAAGGAAAAAATTGATGAGGACATTGCAAGTTTCCGAGAAGTCACAGGAAAAAGTGCTCTAGAAATACCAATCATTTTAGTGGGGACAAAAACTGATTTAGAAAGTAAAATCACTGATGAGGAATTTGAACAATTGTTCCACATTAAAAAATATGGATTTAAAGACCACATTAAGGTCTCTTCTAAAAATAATGAAAATATTACTAAAGTTGTAGATATATTCTATCCACTACTTTTAGAAAAGGAGCCACCCTTCTCTATAGGCAACACAAGCCATTCCTTTTTCGAGAATCATGAACAATCAGAATCGAGAGCAAAAAAGGAGAGGGATTGGGAAATATCTAATTGTCAGATTGCATTGTTGGCATGCATTCCTGTTATTGGCTGGGCGATACTTTTAATATATGCCGGTTATCATACCTGCTGTTCAACAGCAGATGTTGATGAAAATTCTGAAAGTGAGTTGTTAACACAAAATTTTAGATGTTAGGCAACTTAGGGGGAAGATAAGTTTTTATTTAAAACTTATTAAAACAAGAGATAGAAGTCCGACTCCCATAAATTACGTTTCTAGCCCCCGCCGCCTCAAATGAAGCACGCGGATTTCCCGCACCGCGGTTTCTTAATACTTTCATTTTGGCCAAGGACTAAAGATTGTGCGCTGAAGGGTAAAATTTCACGCATCAGACTGGAAAATCTTTAATTTTTTCATCATATGTATCTTGAGCATTTGATAAAGATATTTTGAGTACACCTCGAAAGAAGAGCGGGTTTCATGTCCGGAATAAGGTTGATTAATGCGCCCTCAACCCCTGAGTTTTCATCCAAGTGAATAAAAATGTTTTAATTTGTGGGGTTAGATAGTATGACTCATTCCGGCTATTGGGCTGTATTTTTCCAGCGCTCTAATTTTCTTAAGTCATCTTAATTACATTCAAGCCTATCCGTGCTATGAGCAACCATTTCATCGCCGTCTCTTGCAGAGGTAATAGGTAATCCCGATCAATAGACTGACTCGAATATTCCAAAACTTTTCCAGATGCCATCATTCCCTCGAAAATAATTAAATTGTTATATTAGACCCTTAGAGTTTAAAATAATTATGTCAACAAATTAATTTTCTATATCTAATGTGACATTATTTATAGCTTATCCTTGTGTCATGGTAGGGTATACTCTAAATGTATAGATAAACAATAAAGACATTAGTTTGCGTCAATTTCAATAATTTTTTGTTATGGCTAAAAGGATAGGGCTTGGAAATCAATTGATCTCTATCATTAGACTGTACTCTATTTATAGTTTAATATTTAGTTTTTTTTAATGGCTGTTCAGTTTTATTTAAAACCTTGGCTTTTCCCTTATGCGCTATCAAAGCACCTAATAACGTCCTAATTTATTGATATGTAACTTAAAGCGGTTAATTTTTTAATCATTAAAAATGATGACCGCTTAAAACCCATGTCAGAACTAAACACATCCTCTTTGGCTAAAAGAGGATGTGTTTAATATGTCAGTTAGAATTAACCACTAGCGCGAATTATATTGCAAGTAATTGCAACTAGATATAGTTGCAAATTTAATCGATTCTAACTAGAATACAAGCAACCAAATACAGTTGCTTAATAATGACAAAAATAGATAAACTAAGAAAACGATTTCTAAGTAAGCCGAAAGATTTTACTTGGGATGAACTAAAGAATCTGTTAACAAGCTTAGGATTCGAGGAATATAATTCAGGAAAAACAAGCGGTTCTCGTATTAGGCTTGTTCATACAAATTATAGCGATATTATTTTGCACAAGCCGCATCCTAATCCTGAACTTAAAAGTTATCAAGTTAAACTAATTATTATCCAATTAAAGAAAGAGGGTCTTTTATGAAAAATATGATGAAATATAAAGGTTACTATGGCTCCATTGAATTTGATGCAGATGATTTGCTTTTATATGGAAAATTAGAATTTATCAATTCATTGATAAGTTATGAAGGTGAAACCGCAAAGCAAATAGATAGCGCTTTTAGAGAAGCAGTTGAAGATTATCTTTTAATCTGCAAGGAAAGAGGAGTAGAGCCAGAAAAGCCATTTAAGGGTTCGCTGAATGTCAGAATTGGAGCAGAGCGACATGAAAAGGCCGTTCTTGTTGCCAAGGAATTGGGTTGTTCAAGTCTAAATGATTTTTTTAAACTTGCTCTTGATCATGAATTTGAAAGACTTTCAAAATCAGCTTAGATTATTGCGTTTCTGTACAGGGTTTGGAGTCCAAACGATCGGAAACGTACGCTAAGAATACAAATTTGTTATATATCAAGAAGTAATTAATTTTCCATACTTAAGGTCTAACGCAAAAATTATCTAAATTAATGATAAAATAGACCTTTATGGTCTTATTTATCAAAATTTAAATGAACTCCAGCTTAGCGTACGTTTCCGGTCGTCTGGACTCCAAACCCCTCATTACAGAATTCTTGAAGCCTGTCATCCCAAAGCGATTTTACGTAATACCTTGAGCATGCAAATTTAAATAAGCCGTTCCTAAAAAACCCGCTATATATTCTTCAACGTGGATAAGATAAGGCATAATATTTGTTAGTTTAAAAATTGTCTTATCCGGCGATTTGTTAAGGGCGTCATCAGTATATATTTTTGTTGCTATCAACCAGATATTTGTATCAAATATCAGACCAGGCTTAGATGCATCTTTTAATTGTGACTCGAGAAGACAGCGTAAGGTTTGTAGTGCTTTTTTGGAGGGTTGTAAACTCCAAGTGACCCAAATTGCCACGTATCATGACTTCCCCCGATTAAGAGGTAAAAAATGAATTTAAAAGATGAATTAGATTATGCCAGATCTCAATGCTTGTTTAAGAAGGTCAGTAAAACTGATTTTTCTAAGTCTGTATTGTTTAAAATAACGAAAGATGGAAAGACAAATCATTTGTATGGATCCATGCATTACCCTATAGAAGAAACAAATTTCCTGTCCATCGAGGCAAAAACTGCATTTGAAGAAGCTGAGTGCATTGTTTTTGAAATGTTAACAAATAACCAAGATGAACTACAATGTGAACGTACAAGCATTTAATCAAAATATGAACTTTGGTTAACTAAGTATCTAGATGATATTTTGCGCGAAGCACAAGGTGAAAAAGTAAAAAAAATTAGAGAGGTTCTTTCTAATTAAACACCAATTCAACCTCCCATTCGACAGTACCTAGCAGCGCTTGAAGCACTTTTTAAAATAACACTCTGTGGTTCTAATAATGAGTTCGAATTATTTGAAACTAAATTATACAATAAAGCAATTGAGTTAAATAAATCTTGTTTTGGCCTTGCAAGTTTTGGCAATAAGTCTGATTATTTTACAAACCAGTATCATTGGAACCAATTGATTGATGGATTCAACAGGTTAATGCAAGGCCAAAAAAATTAAGCTTTTTTATATATCACCTGAGCTACATTATCTGTTCGTGTTGATATTAAAATTAGGGGTTATGAACAACGGCACTTATGCTATGGCCATCATAGTCAATAATAACAGCACCATAATAACTAGAATAATAATTTTCTCTAATTTTTGGCTTTCCGTTGCATACGGCACCTTCTTCAATCGCTATTTTATAAAAAGCGTCAACAATTTCTTTGGTATCAGCCGCAAAAGCAAGATGCATGAAGTATTTTGTATCTTTACCTGGACCAAGCCAAAACTCGGGCTTTCTGTTTTTGCCAAATCCAACCCATCCCTCATGCCCTGCCATGGGCTCAATCTCAAAGGGAGTTAAAATATTAAGATAGAATTTTTTGGATTTTCGTAATCAGATACTGCTATTCCTATAAGATCAATAATCATCAAAACTCTTCCGCATAAAGACGATTAAACACCGCTGTTAGTCATGTCGTGGTGTTAAAATGCTCTCGCTGTTTCCCGAGGACCGCAATGGATCTTTTATTTAAATAAAAACTATCCGAAGGTTTGGGTGTGGTGCAAATTTCAGCTCCCGAAAGGATAGATTTAAAACCTGTCATTTACAAAATCATGGTGATTATTTAAAATGCAAAAATAAAGGTCTTCTTTTAAGCAGGGCTCTTCATGACCATTCTAAACAACACCTACCTTTCCCATTTTAAAGCACTTCAGCAATCCTATGAAAATCTGCCTTGGTATCAACGCGCATGGCTTTTCCTTTCTTCCTTTTGGGTATTTTATGCCCTTAGGGCTATTACTGAAAAACCCACAATTGAACAACTAAACAATTTATTTGAAGCAGCAGATAAGGCTTGGTTTAATAATTCTATTTTTTTCACTTTCTTAAACCGATTTAGGGAAGCAGTACAAGGTTTAGGCTTAAATGGGGCTGCTGCGGATAGTAAAGAAGAATTAAGTAGTTTTTTGAGCGTTAAGGAGGTTATCAAACTAGCTAGTACCTCAACAACTCACCGCCAATTTTTTAAACCAATACTGGATGTGCGTCGATTTTTGGCGCAAGTAGTTCAGGGTAAATACGATAAAGTAGCGAGTCTGCTGCAAGAGAATATCCAACTGCTCACCCAAAAAGGCAAAGTCAGCGACTTATCACTTCGCAACTTTTACAATATAAGCGGTTTTCAATATGCACTCTGGGCCTTAGATAAGCATCTGTGGATTCAGATGCTTGAGTGTATACCGCGCAATGAAGAGGGTGTGACTGTAACAAAATTATTAATAGAACAATATGAAGAACTTTTAAAAAAGGGGGCGACCTATGCTTTTGGAGGAAGAAAATTCACTGAGCAAAATTTTGGGTTTGATAACACGATAATTGCTGCAATGAATAATTTAATTGATGGGTTTAATAAATCTTACGAAGTTTATTTAGACCCTAAGATTATTCGCTCCCTGGCGGCTCGTGTTTGCTTAGCTCAATCCTTCCTCCCAGTCGCTGTGGTTTATGAATATTGTAGTGAAATCCCTTTCAACCCCTTACCTGAGTTTAATGTGCCCCCTTTACAGAATAGAAAATATTACTTTAATACAAGGGCCCACGATTGGTTTAAAGAGCAATCAATGGTGATGTGTAAAGCAGACAAGAGAAGAGCGAAGGGCTTTTTTTTCGGTAGACTTAGCCCGAATGAGACTCGCCATTTATACGACCAGATTCTTGTCGATTCATTGGCTATACAAAAGTTGCATCATCATAGAGCTGCTGATTTTATTGAGCTAAAAACCTTACTTGTAGGGTTGCTGAATGAATGCCAAGAAAGAATTATTCCTAACGCAGGCTTAACTTTATCAATTTAAAGTTCACTATTAATCTATCACAAGATAAGTAATGAAACCTGATGAGGTATATCTAAAGGTAACTTTTCCATGATTTATAAGCATGAAACCCCAAGATTTTCTGTAGCCTCAGGTTTTGGTTTTACAACAAACGTTTTAGAAGAAATAATCAACGACTTAAAACATTCATAAACATTTTCTTCAACTGTAGAAACGATAGTTGCTATTAAGGAATTATCCATAGTTGATTTCATTTTTCGTTTAAAATCATGAGATTTACTTACTAAAGCTAAACATTTCTCTAAGGGATCTTTCCATTTATCGCTAAAATAGAGATCATCAGTAGAATCACTATAGATGTTAGCCATAGTGCTTTGATATTTTTTGTTAAATTCTCTATCCGAACTGAATTTATTGATAATTTTCTTTACAATCATAGTTGCCAAGTTATTTTGAAGAGTGGGGAGTAAATCACAGACCAAGGGTTTCATCGGAAAAGATTTGATAAAATCAAAGATATTTGTTTTAAGCGAAAAATTATTATTAATATTTTCATTTCTATCTCTTCCAGTTGCCTTAATATAATTTTGTAAAATTTGGGACTGTTCCTGCTCAGCAGTGATTAATTCCCTAAGAATCTTATTCATTTGCAGTGCTTGCATCTCAATAATTTTCAAGCATACAAACTCTTGCTTAAGACTTATCCTAAATAAATTAAGGGTGGCTATAGTGTCATCACTTAAAGTCGCAGCAGAACTGAGTTGCAAATCAAGGCTATCATCAATTAAAACCCACCAGTTAATAGTTAATGCTTTTAATCTTAATTCCAGGCTTAGCTCATTAAAGAAGATAAAACTTTTAGAATTACCATTAAATAAGAGGTCTTTTTCCTTTAAATCTAAAATTTGATACTCGCTAAGTGCCTTCCTAAACGAATGGTTTGTCATAGTGTTTAAAACTGCATGAACAAAATATTCGCTTATCTCTTTAAGCGTTTTACGTGAGAGGTTTTGTTTCAAGCGGAACCTGACATAAGCTGCCTGAAATTCTTTTAAAATCTCCTCAATTTTGATAATTAAATCTTTTTTTAATTTCAAAATTTCAACAGTGATTTCATTTGGACAAGCTAAAGATTGATTAGTATTAAGTAAAAATTTTGAGGCTGGTAGGTCTTTTACCTGTTTATCATAAAGGAATTTATAAGCTGTAGTCTCTCCACGCTTTTCAATATGACGTTCCCCATTGATCAGATCATCTAAAAGAAGTGTCTCAGGATAGTCTGTATTCTCATGTTTTTTAGACAGTGTGAAAAAACTAACTGGAATATCACTTGAGGAAAGGACTCTATTTGGCCGTCTGATTCGAGGAGATTGTTCTGAAAGAATGCTTTCTTGCTTAACGTTTTTTGAAGAAGGAAGAAAATTCTCACTGGAAGTTAAAGATTTGGGTCTTAGTTGCAGACTTGAGCTGGAAGCAGATAGTATTTTCAAATTCGATTTAAAGCCAGGGTCTGAAAATTTTTCCGTAAAATCTGAACTGCTGCCAGCAGAATAGCTGCGAGACCTCGTATGAAATTTAACTCGAACAGGTAGAGAGAGCTCTGGAATCGTTTTAGCTGAAATTTCTTTAATAGGGTCAACTTCTTTATAAGGGTAGAGGGAATTTTTTTTAACATGATTGATAACTAACAAGTTCTCTTGCAACGTTATCCCTTGCGGGAGTTTAAAAATATCATATTTGCTATCTTGCAGTATATTATCCACTGAACAAAACGCTTGATCATTTAACTCATTATAATTCCAGACTAGATTAGAATATCCTTTCAACGAAGGAAAAGTTATTTTCATAAACACCTAGATTATTTAAAAGCGAATATTTTATATAACTAACTCAATAATGCAACTTTTTTGATTAAATATGGACATCTTTTGGGAGTTTTTTGGAGACAAACTTTAACCTCAGATTACCCAGGATCTCTTTCATGGAGAGGGAGAAAGATTTTTTTTCTCTTTGAGTTTGGGTTTTGCAGGTAATGGCTTAGGCTTCATTGTAAAATTATGGTTTATATCGAGAGTAGCAAAATCTAAAATTTTTTCTTGTAAAATTTTTAAATTGAGGAGAGTTTTGATCTTGCCCTTAGATACCGGATAACCCTCCCAATTTTGTAATAATAAAACTTTTGTTAAAAACACATTATAGATAAGCTGTTTTTCTTTAATCACTAAACTGTTCAAATCGCTAAACGCTGCATTGATAATAATAAAATGACGAGGGAGCGCCTGGTAGAGAACAGTTACATTATTTAAATTGTTATCATTCACTCTCGGATAATCAAATAATTTAAAACATTGAAAGCCAATCGCTGCTAGTAAGTTATTTCGCGCAGATCTGCTTGTAGTTCTAAGCTCTAAAATACAGCTTTGAATATCTTTAATAGCCTGGCCTTCATGATATTTTTTAAACGGCGTATTAGCTTTTAGAAAACTAATAAGTAATTCTTGTGTCAATTTATTTGAGGACTCAGATATCAATTGGAGAGGTATATCTTTAGTGTTAGGTTGAGCAGCCAGGATTGTATTGGCTATATTTATAAACGTTTTTTCAACAATTCCCCCCGGTTTTTGATAACTGGTGTTCTTTGACTCGTTTTGAATAGCTGCGATCAAACTTGTTCTAAATTGCAAATATTTTTTTTCTTGCAGCCAACTGACTGTTTTAAGTATTTGTATTAATTGCTGGAGAATGTAATGTCCAGTTAAACTCTCTTTCCTTTTTTGGGAGAATGATTCGTCGTCAAGTTGATTAATCTTCGTTATAAAGCAATCAACACTATCTTCAAGGTGTCGTGCTATTAATTCAATTTCTGCTTTTCTAAGCGTGTTTTCTACAGCCTGAATAGTGCTTTCTTCTTCACCACTATAGACTTTTAAACAGGCAATAGTATCTATCCTCCTTTTCCTAAGAACGGTTAACTCTATGTCATTCTTTTCTTTTTTTTCAAGAAAAATCTTTTTATCATTGGGCAAAGTACGAGCAGCTAGGTTGTAAACTAGTTCGGGTAATTTTTTCACATTCTCACCCTGACAATGTGAAAAGCTACTTAATAATAAAACATAGGCAGTGACATGGTCGCCTTGATGATCTTTAAGCCCTGTTTCTAAACGCCAATCTGAAGGAATCAGCATTAATTCAGGAATGGATTGTATGACTACACCCTGTTCTATGATATCTCGATAAGATACTCTGGCTGTAAATTTTTTATGAGCTACTAATTCTAATTGACCCAGACTTTCTTCATCTGAATCATAGTTAGTCAAAGCCTTTACTTTTTCAAGTCGCCTTTGATCACACATGGGGATTGATTGATGTTTAATAAAATAATTAAGGCTTGCAAAATCTTCTATATCTTGTTGACGATCTACCGCTGTTTCATCCTCTTCTAATCTTTTTTTGGCTTCTTTTGAAAGAGAATTGATTAGAGCTTGCTGTTCCGTGGGGGTTAAATAAGAAAGAATAGAGAGCATACTCGGTATAGCATAGCCTATTTCTTCACAATCTAGTAATAACTCAAAAGCATTTTTATCTTCACTGTTTTTCAGGTATATATAAGCTTTTCTTTCATTGGGATCATCAAATGATTGCAAGATCAAACTAACCGCTTGGGGATTACTCATTAAATTAATTGCGGCAACATGAATTGGCAAACAGCCATCATCATCTTCAGCATAGAGGTTGGCTCCTTTTTTTATAGTATCCATAATACAAGTATATTTATTGCCGCCTTCTTCTAGCTCTTCAAATAAGCTTTTGGTCTTTTTATCCGTATGATCACCTTTAAGGGGTTTAAAATTATATTCGTCTTCACTACTGTTACAGCTACCACTGTAGCTTTTTGAAAAAAAAGTTTTCATAAATACTCTATCTCGATTGTGGTTGCTGTTGGGTTATACAATGAATTCCGCCACCACCGGCAAAAACATCAAGAGCGTCGATTTGCGTTATTTGGTGATTAGGAAAAAGTTGAGTAAATAATTCAAAAGCTGCTTGATCCTGTTTGGGATGACCGAAAGCCGGCATAACAATCCCATTATTAGCGAGATAAAAATTAATATAAGAAAGCGTCAAGCGCTCTCCATTAAGGTAAGTGGCTGGTGGTTGTTCAATGGTGATAACTTCCAGCGCACGTCCTTTGGCGTCTTTTGCTGACTTTAATAGCTCTAAATTTTCATGCAATCTTGCATAATTAATATCAGATTGATCATGAGTAATTAAGGTCAAAACTTTAGCAGGAGCGATAAAGCAGGCTATTTCATCAATATGTCCATCAGTTTCATCGCCAACCAATCCCTGATTGAGCCAAATAACTTTTTCAGCGCCGAGGTATGCAAAAAGATAATCCTCAATCTCAGTTTGGCTTAATTGTGGATTTCGATTAGCATTTAGTAAACATTCTTTACTGCTGAGAATTGTTCCTTCGCCATCAACATGAAAAGAACCACCTTCCATGACTAATGGAGCTTTAAATGCTTTAGCCTTTGTTGCAGCGATGATTGCTGCGGCAATTTGATTATCTAAAGCGCAATCTTCATAATTACCACCCCAAGCATTATGAATCCAGTCTACGCCTGCTAATTCTTGCTTGTTATTTAATAGGAACGTCGCGCCTGTATCTCGAGTCCAGGAATCATTGAGAGGAAGACTAATAAAGCGAATAGTCTCAGCACATAACGCTTTGGCTGAGGCTTCATCACCAGGATTAACGAGCATCGTAACCGGTTCATATTGAGCTATAGCATTTGCCACGCGAGCATAAGCAAGCCTTGCTCGTTCAAATCCAATCTTAGCCCAGCTTTCTTGATGACAGGGCCAAGCCATCCAGCAGCAGGCATGAGGGTGCCATTCTGCTGGCATGTAAAAGCCTGCCTGTTTTGGGGTAATCATCGTCATTTTTCCTAGGCCTTATTGGAGTCGAGATAGGTTAACTGAGTGAAGATACTACGTAATTCATTAAGATAACTTTGGATTTTAGAATTGGGTAGCTCAGCACTTATCAGCTGCTTTTCATAGGAAAGCAGTAATTTTTTAGTGTCAAAATGAGCAAAATTCAACACATTGGTGACTGTATCACCACTGACTAGATCATTAATCTCAAACTTACCATCGGCATTTAATTTCACATCAAGAGAATTAGTATCGCCGAAAAGGTTATGCAAATTACCAAGAATTTCCTGGTATGCGCCTACCAGAAAAAAGGCTAGAAGGTAAGGTTTGTCAGCGTGATAGGGCGGTAGCATTAGCGTGCTATTAATGCAATCTGCGCCAGTATATTCTTTAATGGTTCCATCAGAATCACAAGTGAGATCCTGTAAAATAGCATGCATCGTCGGTTTTTCAGTGAGATGAGAAATGGGAGCGACAGGAAAAATTTGGCCAATTGCCCAAGCGTCTGGCATGGATTGGAAAAATGAAAGATTGCAGAAAATCTTGGCGGCCATGCGTTCATTAATGAGATTTAATAATTCATAGTCAGCCGCATTATCTGGATCAAGACGTTTTTGAATTTCAAAACAAATGGCGGTAAAAAATTGTTCTACCTTAGCCTTCTCTTGCAAACTGATTACGCCGTGCTTAAAGAGAGAATGTGCCTCTTCCAAAGAGTGGCTGGCATAATTATAAATTTCACTTGGCATGCTTTCGGAGATGGAGTGATAGGTATCCCAAATATCACGAATTACATGAGAATCAGAGGGTTCAAGCAAAGGCAAGGCGCCGGTTTTTTCAATAAGTTCGGCATCAGTAATGTTGGTTACCAAAACCGCATGATGTGCTGTAAGTGCACGACCCGATTCTGAAATCAAATTAGGCTCGGGCATATTCGCTTCTTCGCAAAGTGGACGAAGGGCGAGTAAAATATTAGTTGCGTATTCGTTTAAGGTATAGTTCATTGAACAGCCAGTACTTGAGCGAGTACCCTCATAATCAACTCCAAGTCCACCACCGACATCAATAGTACTAATCGGCGCTTGCAGGCGACGTAACTCAATATAGTAACGAGCCACTTCTTGCATGCAATGGCGAATATCATGAATATTGGCAATTTGTGAACCAAGATGGCAATGCATCAGCTGTAGACAATCAAGAGAATCATTAGCCTTAAGTTGAGCCACGACCTCTAAAACTTGTTCAGCATTTAAACCAAATTTTGATTTAGCGCCGCCAGTATTAGCCCATTTTCCAGCGCCTTTGGTAACTAGGCGAATTCTTAAGCCAATTTTGGGACGAATGTCTAAGCGCAACGACTCTTTAAGAATGATGTCCAGTTCAGATTGTTTTTCAATCACAATGAAAACTTCATGACCCATTTGTTGGGCAATCAACGCAGTACGAATATAGGAGCTGTCCTTATAGCCGTTGCAAATTATAGTCGAAGGAGCTTGACCTAATAGACCGATAACCGCCATTAATTCTGGTTTAGAGCCGGCTTCAAGTCCTACTGGGTAGCCCGGAGCTTTTAGAATTTCTCTAACGACCGAATATTCCTGATTGACTTTAATAGGGTAAACCAATTTATAATTACCGCGATAGTTATTGTCTTTTATAGCCTCTGCAAACGCTTCATGCAACCTTAATACCCGGTCATGTAAAATATCAGTGCAGCGAATTAACAAAGGTAATTGCAAACCCGCGCGACTTGCCGCATTGACAATAGCTTGTATTTCTACGCCTTCATCTTCTGGCTTTTTGACGATTACAATGTTGCCCTTAGTATTAATTCTGAAATACCCTTCACCCCAATTGGCAATATTGTATAAATTTTCATCTAATATTTGATTTGCTGTCATTTGTGGGTTTCCACCTTGGGCATATGGGGTACTATTAAATCCTGATAGGTATCAGGCTCACGTTGAGTTGCAAAGGGAAATAAACGTCCCCAAAGCTCACGTTGAACAAAATCCAATTCAGCTACTAAAACAGCAGGCTTATCGCGTGGCGCCTGAGCTAAAATTTCACCCATCGGCGTTGAGATAAAGCTACTCCCATAAAATTCAAGTCCATCTTCACAGCCTATGCGGTTTACTGCTACGATAAAACTATTAGCCATTATACCCTGAGCCACCATTACTTTTTGCCACATTGGTTGGCTGTCAAAACCAGGCGCGGTGGGTTCACCGCCGATAGCTGTAGGATAGACTAAAATTTCAGTATCTTTTAGTCCATATATTCTTGATAACTCCGGGAACCATTGATCATAGCAGGTGGGCAAACCAAAACGATGATTAACTAGTTCATGAACAGGATAATTAGAATCACCGACTTTGAAATAGTGATTTTCATGGTATTTATCACCGCTTGGGATATGTTGTTTTCGAGTTAAAGCTACCAGTTTCCCAGTATCATCAAAGGCTACAGCGGTATTGTAACCCGCCTTTTCGAATAAGGACGCTGTAATAGTGACCTTTGCTGCTTTTGCCAAAGCAGAAAGAAACACCGCGGTCGGACCTGTTTTAATATCTTCGCTATAGGGGCTGCTATCGACATCAGGACGGGTACAAAAATAGGGGGAAAGCGTTAATTCTTGCAAACAAACAATTTGAGCGCCTTGTTTGGCTGCGGCAAAAACGCCTGAAGCTAATCTATCTTGATGTTCTTTAGGATTTTCAGACCATTTTTCCTGAACTAAACCCAGTTTTATTGTATTTTTAATCATGTTTATCTCGGTGATACTTAATTAAGCATTGCTGTTGTTAAATTAGTTTTTTCAGTGCAAATCTGTTGGATGAACTAACTTTTTCAGGATTGATTCGCAAGCAAGGCATTGGCTACCTTTGATTGATTTTTCTTTCCCATCACTTTACAAATCATATCCCCGGCCGCCACAATCTTGAAAATATCCACTCCTGTTTCAATACCAAGGCCATGCATGAGATAGAGCACATCTTCTGTAGCAACATTACCTGTAGCGCCGCGTGCATAAGGACAGCCACCTAATCCCGCTACTGAGGTATCGAAACGATTTATACCACATTCAAGCGAGGCAAAGATATTGGCGACTGCCTGGCCATAAGTGTCATGAAAGTGCATAGCTAATCGCGTCAGCGGTATAAGCGCTGTAATTTCCTGGATGACTCGTTTTGTTTGCTTTGCCGTTCCCACACCGATTGTATCACCTAAACATAGCTCATCAATACCTAGAGCTTCCAATTGTCGCGCCACAACCAGGACTTGCTCTGGCTTAATTTCACCTTCATAGGGACAACCCAAGGCACAGGAAATATAAGCACGAACACGTATTTTATGAATTTTTGCGAGAGCAATAACGGGCTCAAAACGAGCAATGCTCTCGGCTATAGAACAGTTAATGTTACGTTGATTGAATGATTCACTAGCGGCGGTAAAGACTGCGATTTCTTTAAGACCTAATTGTACAGCCTTTATCATACCGCGTTGATTGGGCACTAAAGCAGAGTAATGGACAGATGGCTCTTTAGATATTGCGTTAAACACTGCTTCATTATCAGCGAGTTGAGGAATGGCTTTTGCAGAGACAAAACTGGTAACTTCGAGATGCTGTAAACCACTCTGGCTTAATAAATTGATTAATTCGATTTTTTTTTCGGTAGCCACGAAAGTAGACTCATTTTGCAAACCGTCTCTAGGTCCTACTTCAATGATGCTGACTTGTGATGGATAGTTCATCTAAGCTCTCTTTTAAGAGGTTAAGGCTAATAGCTCAGCCCCTTCATTGACCTGCGAGCCCACTTCATAAAAAAGTTCAGACAATATGCCATCTCGTGGTGCGTGGATTGTATGTTCCATTTTCATTGCCTCAAGAATTATTAAACTCTCACCTGCTTTGACTTTATCGCCCTTCACTTTGAGTATAGCGACAATTGTGGCCGGCATTGGTGCTGTGAGTTGACCCAATTTAGCTGCTGAAAGGACGCCAAAACTTTGCCAGTCAAAGCGTTCAATGTTCTGTAAGCCTTGGGGGAAAAATAGGGTTATTTTATTCGTTTTATTATTAAATAGTACAGAATGTAATGACAGGCCATCGTCTAAAATTATACGTTGATTGTCGATTTTAACGTTCAGAAGATAATCTTTTCCGTTCAGAGCAACGCTAAACGAACAGGGATTGATAGGCTTAATTTTTAGCTCAACTTGCTTGGTTTCAATAAAATACCGCCAAACCCAAGCCGATTTTAAATGCATTTGCCAGGCAAAAGCTGAGTTTTTTAAAGGGTCGTCTAAATCCTGATTTAAACTTAAATAGTCAAAAGAAGCAGCCATCATAAGAGCGAGATCGCTATCCGGCTTAGCCAGGCTTAAATTTTCTTTAGTTAAAAAATCCGTACCTAAATCAGCGCTTACAAAACGCGGGTGAGCACAAATAGCCTGCAAAAAAGGTATATTTGTTTTTAAACCACTCAAGGCATACTGCTTTAAAGCTTCTTGTAAACGTTGCAAAGCTTGTGTGCGTGTTTCTCCCCAAGCAATTAATTTAGCAATCATGGGGTCATAAAATTTGCTTAGATGCGAACCGCAATTGACACCGCTATCAATACGAATCCCTTCACCTCGAGGCTCGCTTAAAAAATCAATTTGACCAATTGAGGGAAGAAAATTCTGATAGGGGTCTTCGGCATAAATGCGGCATTCAATCGCATGGCCTTTTGCAGTAATTTCATCTTGGGTGAGGGGAAGGTGTTCATTGGCTGCGATTTTAAGTTGCCAGGATACTAAGTCTAATCCAGTTATCATTTCGCTAACCGCATGTTCAACTTGCAGCCGAGTATTCATTTCCATAAAATAAAATTGTTCGCCTGCAACCAGGAATTCAACTGTCCCGGCACCTGAGTAGTTAATGGAACGAGCTACTTCACAAGCCGCTGCAGCTAGTTTATGTCGTAACTCCGCTGACAAATTCGGCGCCGGCGCTTCTTCAACTATTTTTTGGTGACGTCTTTGAATTGAACAATCACGTTCAAAAAGGTGAACAATTTGTCCAAAGTTATCTGCCATGATTTGGATTTCCACATGGCGAGGATTAGTGATTAGTTTTTCAATTAGCATAAGGTCATCGGCAAAAAAGGCCATCGCTTCACGTCGTGCTCCCGCTAGAGCTTCAACAAATTCATTTTCTTGATTAACTGCGCGCATGCCTTTGCCACCGCCCCCATTGGCGGCTTTCAGTAAAACTGGAAAACCAATTTTGCGTGCTTCTATAAGTAAACGTTCATCATTTTGTTCGGTGCCATGATAGCCTGGAGTTAGCGGCACATTGGTTTTTTCAAGCCTTTGCTTTGCCAATTGTTTTGAGGCCATAATTTCCATAGCGCTAATAGAAGGACCAATGAAAATAATTCCTGCGTCAGCGCAAGCTTGAGCAAAGAGGGGGTTTTCAGATAAGAAACCATAACCCGGGTGAATTGCTTCGACCTTGGCGGCTTTAGCAATGGTAATAATTGCAGCAATATCTAAATAACTATTTTTAGCGGGTGCCTCACCAACCCAATAGGCGCTATCCGCTTCTTTAACATGACGACTTTGTTTATCTGCAGAAGAATAAATTGCCACCGTTTGAATTCCCATTTTTCGGGCGCTATGCATAATCCGGCAGGCAATTTCGCCTCGATTGGCAATAAGAATCTTGGTAAACATGAAAGTCCTCATTTTAGTTAACAATTTGCATGGGCATAATTTAAGCTTATGACCTTCGCTAACTTATTTAATCCCAGCTAGGCACTTCTTTATTAAGGAAAGCCTTTAATCCGCGCTGTCCTTCTACAGAAACTCGTTTTTGTGCTATCAGCGATGCAGTTTGCTGCATTAAATCTTCATTGATATTTTTTCCCGCAACGGCGGCAACTAAGAGTTTGCACTCACTAACCGCGAGAGGGGCTAATTTAGAGATTCCTTCAGCATAGTTTAAAGTAAAGGACCATAATTCGTCTTCATTTACACAATGTTGTACAAGTCCTAATCGTTTAGCTTCTGCGGCATCAAAGGTTTCTGCGCTCATAAATAAATATTTTGCTGCTCGTTCGCCAAGGGCTTTAACTACATAGGGGCTTATAACTGCAGGGATCAGACCAAGCTTGACCTCTGAAAAACAGAAGTAGGCAGAAGAGGAGGCAATTGCAATATCACAGGCAGCAACAAGGCCGGCACCGCCTCCTAATGCTGCACCCTGAACCATTGCAATAATTGGTTTTGGACTTTGATATAAACTGTTGAGAAGCTTCGCAAGGACTAGTGCATCATTTAAATTTTCTTCTTCAGTAAATTCTGCCATGCTTTTCATCCAGCTCAAATCGGCACCGGCTGAAAAATGTTTTCCCCTCGCTTTGAGGATAACCACCCGGACTTTGGAGTTTGCAAGGGCTTGCTCCAGAACTTGTTGTAAAGAGGCCAATAACAGTACATCAAAAGCATTGTGTTTATTCACGCGATTGAGGGTGATAATAAAAACAGACCCTTTTAATTCGCTCCCTACATCATTCATAATTTTCTCCAACTCGTGGAATCAGCCTTAATGAATAATTGCTACATCCGAAAAATCCCATATCGGGTTTCTGAAATAGGTGTATTCAAAGCCGCTGATAAACTTAAACCTAAAATGATGCGTGTATCTTCCGGAGCAATCACACCATCATCCCAGAGCCTGGCGCTGGCATAGTAAGGATTACCTTGAGCGTCATATTGGTTGCGCAAATTTGCTTTAAATTCTTCTTCTTCCTGAGAAGTCCAACTTGTACCCTGTTTGCTATGCTTATCTTGATTAATCTGGGCTAACACTTTTGCTGCCTGTTCTCCACCCATGACTGAAATTCTTGAATTAGGCCAAGACCATAGAAATCGAGGCTCAAAGGCACGTCCACACATCGCATAATTTCCAGCACCGAAACTGCCCCCGACAATCACTGTGAATTTCGGAACCTTGGAGCAAGCCACGGCGGTCACCATTTTAGCGCCATGTTTTGCAATCCCTGCAGCTTCGTATTTTGAACCCACCATAAATCCGGTGATATTTTGTAAAAAAAGGAGTGGAATTTTGCGCTGACTACATAATTCAATAAAATGTGCTCCTTTCTGCGCGCTTTCACCAAATAAAATACCATTATTAGCAACAATCCCAATTGGAAAGCCAAAAAGATGAGCAAAACCACAAACAAGAGTGGTGCCATAAAGCGCTTTAAATTCGTCTAATTCTGAGGCATCGACAATGCGAGCAATAATTTCACGAATATCAAAAGGCTTACGAGGGTCGTTGGGGATAATGCCGTTGAGTTCTTTAGCCTCGTATAAAGGGTCTCGACTGTTAATGCGTTGTAAAGATTCGGGTTTTTTACGATTAAGATGACTAATCGCAACTCGTGCTAATTGCAGAGCATGGGCATCGTTTTCCGCATAATGATCAGCAACACCTGATTGCCGGCAATGAACTTCTGCACCGCCTAATTCTTCCGCACTAATAATTTCACCCGTAGCCGCTTTGACCAAAGGTGGACCGCCAAGAAAAATAGTTGCCTGATTTTTTACCATAATGGATTCGTCAGCCATTGCAGGTACATAAGCGCCGCCTGCAGTACAGGAACCCATGACCACAGCGATTTGGGGGATATTTTCTGCTGAGAGGGTTGCTTGATTATAAAAAATTCGACCAAAATGATCACGATCAGGAAAAACTTCATCCTGAAGAGGTAAAAAAGCACCGCCTGAATCGACAAGATAAACACAAGGAAGATTATTAACTCGAGCTATCTCTTGAGCGCGTAAATGTTTTTTTACGGTAAGAGGGTAATAAGTACCGCCTTTAACTGTTGCATCATTAACAACAATGACGCACTCTACACCGGAAATGGTGCCGATACCTGTGATAATACCAGCAGCAGGAAGGTTATCTTTATAAACCTGATAGGCGGCAAGCTGGGATAATTCTAAAAAGGCACTACCAGGATCAAGCAACTGCTGTAGACGTTCACGAGGAAGTAACTTCCCATGTTTTAGATGCCTCTGTCTTGCTTGTTCATCCCCACCTTCAGCAATTTTTTGAATGGTTTTCTGCAACTCTTCAAGCAAGGCCATCATGCTCGTTTGATTTTGTATAAATTCTTTTGTAGAGGGATTTAACAGACTGACAATTTTAGCCATGAGTAATCCTTAAACTCGTATTAAAATTACACTCATCACCACTGCAAGCCAAACACACCAGGTAGATTCAATCAAATATGGCATGGTTTTACCCCTAACCAAACGATAGCTAAGCGCCGGAACCGCTGTAATAGTTAAAGGAATTAAGGCAAGCAGGAGGCCTTGACGAAGATTAGGCCCTAGGTCTATCTGATTAAAAATTGGCGTGAATTTGATATTAAGATAGGTGTAAAACTTGTCGATAGAGCTTAAAAGTAATTGTGCATATCTAGCA
Organism: Tatlockia sp.; assembly: GCA_013697725.1. Classification (GTDB taxonomy): domain Bacteria; phylum Pseudomonadota; class Gammaproteobacteria; order Legionellales; family Legionellaceae; genus Tatlockia. Next base: position 69,426 of record JACCWI010000023.1, on the reverse strand, counting down.
AAAGTCACCAGTAGGATACTTAAGACTAGATAGATTAAACTTTGTTTTAGCATGTAAATCCTTTAGATTTAAATTTAAATGGTGCTGAAGACTGGATACCCCGGGTTGTCTGGTGTCTCCAGTCAATCTAGCCAAAAAACAAAACTTAAATATTGTTACCCTGCTTTAATCTGACTACCCAGGATAAGCTAATACTTAGGTTTTGCTTAGGCAGTTACTCAAGCGTAAATAAACCTCTAAACTAATTCAATTGCAATCGCTGTAGCTTCTCCACCGCCAATGCACAAGGCTGCGACTCCTTTTGATTTTTGTTTTTGCCTAAGAGCGTTAATTAAAGTCACGATAATTCGCGCACCCGATGCACCGATTGGATGACCTAAAGCACAGGCTCCACCATGAATATTGACTTTTTCCGAGTCCAGTTCAAGATCTTTAATCGCTGCCATGGTTACAACCGCAAAGGCTTCATTAATTTCATACAAGTCAACCTCATCAGGCTGCCAGTTTGCTTTGTTTAAAACCTTTCTTATCGCTTCAACGGGTGCAGTAGTGAACCATTGAGGTTCCTGAGCATGACTTGCGTGTGCCACGATACGAGCCAGAGGGTGAAGGCCACGTTTTTTTGCGTGCTCAGCTCTCATTAAAATGAGGCTTGCGGCACCATCTGAGATAGTGCTTGAATTCGCTGCAGTTACTGTGCCCTCAGCTTTGAAGGCAGGTTTTAGTTGAGAAATTTTACTTAATTTAATTTCATCAGGACCTTCATCCTTGCGAACAATTGTTTCACCTTTTCTATCGCTAATTTTGACCGGTGCAATTTCTGCAGCAAAGACATTTTCTTTTTGCGCGCTTAAAGCACGAGTTAAGGAACGGCTAGCATATTCATCTTGTTGCTGGCGGGTAAATTGGTATTTTTCCGCAGTGGCCTCTGCAAAACTGCCCATTAATTTGCCTCTTTCATAAGCGTCTTCCAAGCCATCTAAAAACATATGATCTTTTAATTCGCCATGGCCTAAACGAAAACCTGCGCGTGCTTTACCAAGCAGGTATGGAGCATTGGACATTGATTCCATGCCGCTAGCCAGAATGATATTGGCAGAACCGGCCTTAAGTAAATCATTGGCGAGCATTACCGCTTTCATTCCAGAGCCGCACATTTTATTGATGGTTGTGGCATTGGCAGAATTAGGAATTCCTGCTTTGATGGCTGCCTGTCTAGCTGGCGCTTGCCCTATTCCTGCTTGAAGAACGCAACCTGAAATTACTTCATCGATTTCATCAGGCGAAATACCTGCTTGTTCAAGCGCTGCCTGGTGCGCAATTGCGCCTAATTCGGGAGCAGTTAAGCTTGATAAGCTGCCGAGTAAATTGCCTAAAGGTGTTCTTTTAGCTGCTACGATTACTATGTCATCTTGATCCATGATTTATATCCTCCTAGTTTGTTTCTTTAAAAAGTTCGCGCCCAATAAGCATACGGCGAATTTCTGAAGTGCCTGCTCCGATTTCATAAAGTTTAGCATCTCGCAATAAGCGGCCCGCGGGGTACTCATTAATATAACCATTGCCGCCTAAAATTTGAATAGTTTGTAAAGCCATTTGTGTTGCATGTTCTGCAGTATATAGAATCACGGCTGCAGCATCTTTGCGGTTTACACAGCCTTTATCACAAGCACTGGCGACGGCATAAAGATAAGCTCGTGAAGCGCTTAATTCTGCATACATATCAGCTAATTTACCTTGAATAAACTGAAATTCACCGATAGCCTGATCAAATTGCTTACGTTCATGAACATAAGGTAAGACAGTATCCATACATGCCTGCATAATTCCAACAGGACCAGCTGCCAAAATTGTCCGCTCATAATCGAGACCGCTCATTAAAACCTTGGTTCCCTCATTGATTCCACCGAGAACGTTTTCTGCAGGGACTTCGCAATCTTCAAAGACAAGTTCGCAAGTATTTGAACCACGCATCCCTAGCTTATCAAGTTTTTGGGCCGTACGAAAACCACTAAAATTTTTCTCAATAATAAAAGCGCTAATTCCTTTGCTGCCTGCTTCTTTATTGGTCTTGGCATAAACAATGAGGACATTAGCGTCAGGCCCATTGGTAATCCACATTTTAGTGCCATTTAAAATAAATTTATCACCCATTGCTCGAGCCTGCAGCTGCATTGACACTACGTCCGAACCGGAGTTAGATTCACTCATGGCTAAGGCGCCAATAGAATCGCCACTTATTAGTGGAGGCAAATAACGTTTTTTTTGTTCATCGCTGCCGTTTAAATAAATTTGATTAACACAAAGATTAGAATGAGCGCCATAACTCAGGCCCACTGAAGCTGAAGCGCGCGAGATCTCCTCCATTGCCAGCGCATGAGCGAGATAGCCCATATTCGAGCCACCAAATTCTTCACTTACCGAAATTCCAAGCAATCCCATATCACCCAATTTTTTCCATAAATGATTTGGGAAGGCATTATCAATGTCAATTTGTGCGGCGAGTGGGGCTATTTCTTTTTGGGAAAAATGGTAGACGCTGTCTCGCAAGAGATCATAAATTTCACCGAGCTGATATTGTAAACCGATGTGCATAGATGACTTCCTGTTACTAAGGCAAATAGGCTAGACTATACCCATTCAAATTGAAGTTGCAACATCATTTTGTAAGATTCTGCATAGGAAAGGGAGAAGAGCTCATGCGTAAATTGGTTCTCTGGGGATATCATGTCGATGAATATCTGGAAATGTTTGATTTAACTGCCAAAGACATGACGACAAATCTATTAGAGTACGGTTGCGGGCTTTCAGCAGTTAATGCGGAGTTATCTCAACTAGGACGGCAGATTATAAGTGCTGATCCGCTGTTTTCCCTCGATCAAGATTCTTTAATTAGTAAAGCAAATTTAATTTTTGCAGACACGGCGGCTAAGATTGTCAAAGATAAGCAAAAATTCGATTTTAGCCGATATGGTAGTCCGGAATTACTGATTAACAAACGTCAGCAGGGGATGGATCAATTTTTCGCTGACTATGAAAAAGGCAAAGCAGAAGGACGCTATGTTGCTTGTGCAGATTGTAATTTACCCTTTGCAGATTTTTGCTTCGATTTTGCGCTTAGCGCCCATTATTTATTTGCCGATTTGGATGATCAAGATGTAGATTTTCATTTAAAAATGATTAAAGAATTGGCAAGAGTAGCGAAGGAAGTGCGTATTTTCCCTCTGATCGATCGCCATAATCAGCTTTCACCCTTTCTTGGTCCTGTGCTTCTTGGCTTACAAGAGGATAATTTTGGTGTGGAAGTCAAGGAAGTTCCTTACCATTTGCAGACTGGCGGCAACGCTATGTTGCGTGTTTGGGCACAAAGTTGTCATGTTTAGAGGTGGTTGATGTATTCCTGGTTACGCCCTTTGCTATTTAGGCTGGATGCAGAAACTGCGCATAAGCTAACCTTGTCTGCTTTAGATTGGTTGCCTAAAACTTCTTTTAAGTTTCCAAAGGGTAAAGAAGTTGTTGTTATGGGCCTTAAGTTTCCACATCCTGTTGGGTTAGCTGCGGGTCTTGATAAGAATGGTGAACATTTACAAGCTTTAAGTAAAATTGGTTTTGCTTTTATTGAGTTAGGAACCGTCACACCCCTTGCCCAGGAAGGAAATATAAAGCCACGCCTTTTTCGGCTGCCTCAGGCCGCTGCAATTATCAACCGTATGGGATTTAACAATCAAGGCGTAGATGCCTTAGTTAATCATGTTAAAAAAGCTAACTATTCTGGAATTTTGGGAATTAATATTGGTAAAAATAAAGACACATCTCTGGAGCGCGCAGCAGATGATTATCTATACTGTTTGCGAAAAGTTTATCCGCTTGCTTCTTATATCACCCTTAATATTTCTTCACCTAATACGCCTGATCTACGTCTCTTGCAACAAAAGCAATTTTTTCGCAATCTACTGCTGCAATTAACAGAAGAACAAAAACACTTAACTGAAATACATCGCCGCAGAGTACCTCTAGTGGTTAAACTATCCCCCGATGAAAGCGATGAAACTTTAAAAGAGATGGCCAGTGTCATCGTAGAACTTAAAATTGATGGCATTATTGCTACAAATACTACTTGTTCTCGTGAGGCAGTTAGCAAGCTTAAACATGGTGAAGAGCAGGGTGGTTTAAGCGGGAGACCTTTATTTGATCGCTCGACAGCTTGTTTAAAAATTTTAAAAAATATTGTTGGAGATGAAGTCACAGTTTTCGGTGTTGGTGGCATTGATACACCGTTGGCTGCACAAAAAAAATTGGCAGCAGGTGCGGATTTACTACAAATCTACACCGGGTTAATCTATGAGGGGCCAAGGTTGGTGCGAGATTTAGTAAAAGGTTTGCTCTAGACAGGTACTTTCAATTATTGGCTACTAAACCAGTTTTTTAAATAAAAGTCATCAGCAGTAACATCAGCGCCATTAATGCCATACTAATGTTTTCAATTAAAGTCACGGTAGACAAAGGGACATTAAGTATGGAGCCCATGCAAGGGCAATTAATATTTAGGCCTTGCCGTAAGGCTTTGATCACGCCAATACTACCAAAGCTCAATACTATAAATGTCAGTAAATAAGTTGAAACAGGTGCTACAAAAGATAAATATAGTAGCCCTAAGATCAACTCTATTAGAGGATATAGATAAGCATAGAGGCGCGTGCGTTTTGCTAAAATATCATACATTGCAAAACCGTCAGCAAATTTTGCAGGATTAAATAATTTTAGAACACTAAAGAACACTAAGAAACTGCCCATAAAATAATGCATCCACACAATTATAGAGCCATTAAGGCGATAGTTAATTGCAAAAGCGGAAAGTACTGAAACCAATATTAATGAAATTAAAGGCCAGTATTGACTCAAAGAATTATTTTTCAACTTGGTTTCCATAATAATTATTTTAGGTTAGGTTAATTTTAACTATAGCAACTTCAAATAAAAATCGCGGTTTTATTAAAGTATACAGTGCTATAAGGCTATAGATAAACGAAATAAAATAGTTGATTTTTCCTTGTTTGCCTCTCCGACTACCCGATTAACCTTGGCGTAATCTTTCATTTAAGGTTACAATTCGTCCACAATCCAACCCTCTAGCTCTGCTGATGAATAAAAAGCCTCAAGGCAAAACCGGACCACTTTATAAACAATTGCTTTCTTACGTCAAACCGTTCTGGCCTGTTTTATTGCTAGGTATCTTTGCTAATATTTTATACTCCCTTATCGATGCTGGTTTTACTTACATGATGCGGCCTTTTCTCGATAAGGGTTTTATTCATTTAGATTTGGATTTTGTCAAAAAGATCCCTCTTATTGTGCTTATCGGAATTACCGCTCGTGGATTGGTAAGCTCGCTAGGTAGTTATTCCATGACCTGGGTTGCTCGCTCGGTGGTTAAAGTCCTGCGCCAGCGTGTCTTTGCCCACATTATCAGGTTACCTTCGGATTATTATGACGAAGCCACTTCGGGTCAACTTTTATCAAAAATCCTTTACGATGTTGAGCAAGTCGCGCATGTAAGCGCAGATGCTTTGACAGATTTCGTCCAAAATAGTTGTCTGGTGATTGGCTTATTAACTGTAATGATGGTGATTTGCTGGCAACTGTCACTGATGTTTTTAATCACTGTTCCATTTATAGGGTTAATTGTAAGTTTCACCAATAAACGAGTGCGCCGCATTAGCCACAGAGTACAACAGTCGATGGGAGAAGTTACTGAAATCGCCAGTGAAGTAATTGAAGGCTATCGTGAAGTGCGTATTTTTGGTGGGGAACAGCATGAGATTTCCAAGTTTAGCCAAGCAACGGAAATTTCTCGTAAAAATGACATGAAAGTAGCGGTTACTAAAGCTATTAATGTTTCAGGGGTGCAATTTGTCATCGCTGTGGGAATTGCAGCTATTATTTTCACCGCGATACAACTATCAACGGTTATTGTTGTGACAGCTGGTTCTTTTTTGGCCATTATTGCCGCCATGCTTCAACTGATTAAACCATTAAAAACTTTAACTACACTAAATGCCACAATCCAACGAGGATTGGCTGGAGCTGAGAGTGTTTTCAAATTGCTCGACAAACCTGTTGAAGTTGAGGAAGGTATTCGCTTGCCTCAAAAGGTGAAAGGAAAAATTGAATTTCAAAAAATAAGTTATGCTTATCGTCAAGGACAGGCTGTTCTCCATGAGGTAAGTTTCGATGTCGCAGCAGGGAATACGGTAGCCTTGGTTGGACATTCAGGTTCTGGCAAATCAACTCTAGCAAGTTTGTTACCGCGTTTTTATGAACTTAAACAGGGTCAAATTATCTTAGATGGTATACCTATCTCTGAGTTATCGTTAAGTTTTTTAAGAGAGCAAATTGCTTTGGTTAGCCAAAATGTAACCTTATTTAATGATACCTTGGCAAATAATATTGCCTATGGTTGTTTTGATTTAAGCCGTGAGAAAATTGAACAAGCGGCAAAATTTGCTTTTGCTGATGAATTTATTAATCGTCTACCTGAAGGCTATGATACTCGTGTTGGTGAAAATGGGGTATTACTTTCAGGCGGTCAACGTCAACGTTTGGCTATTGCCCGCGCCATTCTCAAGGATGCTCCCATTTTAATTTTGGATGAAGCAACCTCAGCATTAGATAGCGAATCAGAACGTTATATTCAATTGGCTTTAGAGCAAATTATGAAAAGCCGGACTACTTTGGTAATTGCTCATCGTTTATCAACCATTAAAAGGGCTAATAAAATTGTAGTGATGAAACAGGGGCGTGTGGTTGAACAAGGAACTCATCAACAATTACTAACCTTGGATGGTCACTATGCGCAACTGTATCATGTGCAAAATATGAATGTTGAAAATGAAAATGAAAAAGCAAGTGAATTATGTCTTTAACGGCTGAAAAACTATGGTATAGCAAGCATCCTCTGCGCTGGATTCTATGGCCTTTTTCCTTAGTCTTCCAGGCTATAAGCCAACTTCGTCGCGCTTATTACCTTGCCTTTGCACAACACAAATTTCCTGTGCCCATAATTGTGGTGGGAAATTTGACAGTCGGGGGAGTGGGTAAAACCCCTTTGGTTATTGCTCTAGCCAAAAAGATGCAGGAACAAGGTTTGCGGGTAGGCATTGTCAGCCGTGGTTATGGCGCAAAGCTTAAACAATTCCCCCATGAAATTTCCAAAGAAGACAGTGCAATCGAGGTGGGAGATGAGCCCTTGATGATTGCTCAAAAAATAGAATGCCCAGTAGTTATTGCGCCAAAAAGGGTTCAGGCCGTGCGATATTTATTGGATAAATATCAAAGCCAGGTCATTATTTCTGATGATGGTTTACAACATTATGCAATGGGGCGCGCTATCGAAATTGTAGTGGTCGATGGTTCTCGACATTTTGGTAATGGTCTTTGCTTGCCAGCAGGGCCATTAAGAGAGAGGCCGGGCCGTCTGGGAAAAGCTGATATGATTGTAGTAAATGGTGGAGAAATGCCGGGAGCCTATCCTATGGCACTGGAGCCGACTCAACTCACTCATTTATTAACAGGAAAACTAACTGCAATTGAACAATTGCCCATGCCTGTAGCGGCGGTTGCAGCCATTGGACATCCTCAACGTTTTTTCACAACCTTGCAAAATTTAGGGATAGCAATTATAAAGTATCCTTTACCTGATCATTATCGTTTTAGCATAAATGATATGCAATTCGCCGAGAAAACAGTGATAATGACTGAAAAAGACGCGGTTAAGTGTCGATTATTCGCAGCAGATTCCTGGTATTTTCTTCCGGTTGAAGCAAAGTTAAGCGACTCATTTTGGCAGGCGCTAGGATCACATAAACTATTACAAGGTTTGATTGAATGAGATTATTTAAATTAAAAAATTTATTGCTAGGCCTAATCTTATTGTTAAACCATCAAGTTATTGCATCGAACGAGCAGGTAGATCTGCCTAAAGCTGAAATTAATGATTTATTAAAAAAAGATTTATCCTTAAATGCCCTGCAAGCTTATTGGGCATTTTCAGGTCTGGTGAGTACTGAAAATGGGGATCTCTTTAACTATTATTTTCAAATGCAAAGAAAAGATAGTCATTTTCATGCCGTTGCTGCCCTCATTGATAGCCAAACTAAAGAAATTTTATTATTCGAAGAAAGTTCAGCGAAAATGGAACATTTTGTTGATTCCAATTGGCGAGTTGGACGTGCCTTTATGCAATTTAATCCTATTAATAATAGTTGGGTTTTTGGTGTAACTCCTAAAGATCATAAAGGATTTAATTTTAAGGTAGACATGCTGGGGCAGTCGCTTTCAATGCCAATGAGCCAGGGTCTGCGTTCAGGGATTGAGTTATTGATTAATCAAACAGGACGCCTCAATGGCCACTTACAAGTAGGGGACAAGTCTGCAAAGGATCAATTTGTCACAGCGCCAAAGGCTTGGTTTAAACAAATTTGGGTATCAAAATCACAGGAAACAGTGCATCCTTTAACGGGTGTTTTATGTCAGTTTAACGATGGTTCTGCCTTTTTTTCCGTTAACTTACAAGAAGCTGATGCTTTAAAAGGAGCTATAGCAGGGTGGCGCGATGAACAAGGCACAGTCATTCCCATGTCGCAATTTGTATCGATTCAAGAAAAGCAAGATGGGCTATGGTCAATTCGCATCCCTTCTCCAAAAATTTCTTTATCCTTTCAAGATTCTCTGGCGAAAGGAGAGGGCAAACACCAATTAATTGCAGGTTTTACTAAAGATGAATTACCTGGGTTTTGTACGATTACAAAGGATGAAATTGGTGAAGAGGTGCCACCAAAAATCGAGACTAAATTAGCACTAAAATAGCAGATCAAAATTCCCGAGCAAATGATGCGCTCATTTGAATAGATAATTTCTGCACCTTTATTGCAAAAACAAAGCTACACTCATGATGAGCAGGATTAATCATTCTATTCTAGTGGATATCATCCACAAGCATATTCATTTTTCTCAGGTAAAAGAAAGACTAGCAAGCTTGCGATAAAGAGGCTAAGAGGAATAATTAGTAAGACATTTTGATAATCATTGAGTGTGTAAAGTTTGCTGTTGCTGAAATGGTCTAGCAGATAACCAATTAAAGGTTGAATCAGTGGCGCTGTTATCATGGCTAGGGTATTGGTGAATCCTGTGCAAGTGGATAAAGAATCCGGTGGGGAAATTTCATTGGCAATAGAATAGGCAAGCATATAAGCGCCGCAACAGACGCCAGTTGCAAACATAATTAATGCAAGCAGGTTTAAATTTTTTATAGGCATAAATAGTAAGATTAAAACTAAAACAGCTGTTGAAATGCAAGAACCTAGAAGTAAAGGCCTTCGTCGTTTGCAGATTATGGCAAGTTTGCCAAAGAGAGGACAGCTTAGAGCGGCTCCCAGAAAAATCATAGCATCAATCCTTGATGCGTCTTGTAGGCTGCAGTGCAATTTAATTTGAAAGAAGGGTACAGCCCACATGGCGCCGAAGACACTGATAACCATAAAACACAATCCAACAAAAATTCCGTTAATCCAGGCTTTTTTATTTCGCACTATTTTAAATATTTCTTGGCTATTTTTTTTAGCAAGAAGAGGCTGGGTTTGATTATTAGGAATAAATTGCCAGCAAAAAGCGGCAATTACTAAACCAAGCAGGGCTGCACCATTGATAAATAAACGCCAACTGAATTGATTGAGGAAAGAGGACAACGATAGGATGCCAAACATGGTCACTAGAAAGGCCAATGTTTCAGAAAGTCCAAATAAAAAGCTAAATTGTTTTAAGGGGAAATGCTGCCGGATTAAATGAGATAGGCCAACGAAAGCAAAGGCAGAGCCTGCTCCCATGAGCAAGCGACCGATAATTAATTGAGTAAGGTTCTCACCATGAGCGAAAAATAGACATCCAAGACTGCAAAGGAGAGCGTTTGCGGCGAGCAGAAAGCGAGTGCTTTTGGTATCAAAAAGCATACCGACAGGAATTTGCAAACTGGTATAAACATAGTAAAAAGAGCTAGATAAAACCCCTGCTTGAAGGGCTGAAAGCTGCATATCATGCATAATGGAGCCAACGATAACCCCAGAAGACAACTGTAAAAAAAACTGAAATAATACAAAAGATACACCAATAAACCAGATGCCAAGCCGTTTTGAGGTTTTTGTTAGGGGCAGTATAATCGCGCTCATTATTATTTACTGTGTACAAAAAATGGGACTATACGAAATTGTTTGGATTGATGCAAAGATTGTAAGAAAATAAATCCGCTAAACAAACTTTTAAATCTACAATCTTCTCTTAATTGAATCACATAAACTCGGGTAAGCTTGTAGAAAGTTTTTCGGATTCTTGAGCAGCATAGATTCTTGCCCTGGTTAGTAATTCACCCGAAGCAAATTCATTATGGAAATAATAAGAGAAACAGAGTTTGGTATCTTTGATTATCAAATTAGCTCGAAAATTACCAGAAATATTATCTAAGGATAGCTCCAATGATTGCTTAAATTCGTAGTCCCAGAGCCTTTCTTGTAGGCTAGAGGCGTCGCAGGGGGGGAGGAGCAAAGCAATTAAGCCTTGATAGGATAGTTTCCACTCGGGGCGGTTTTTCTCCTGCCCTTCAGATGAGGATTCTAACTCTCTTATTGGGCAGCATTGTTCATTTAAAAAAACCAAAATTAACTCGAGATTTGTTTTAACATGATGCAAATAAAAGCGGTCTAAGATTATCATCACCCTGAATTGATTATATTCAGAACGCGATTTGACTATGAAAATAATCTTTTCATAATCAGGTCCAGGAATCATGGCCGTTATAATCTGAGCTTTTAGATCGCTTGCTTTGGATTTTGAATACAAATTTGATAAAAGCTGATTACCCCTTCCCTGTTCTTCCCAATCCATAAAATTGAAGGTCAGTAGTATAAATTCTATTTGCGCTTGATAGTCTGGTTCTGATTCATTTTTTTGCTCTGATTCTAAGGTCTCATTAAAAAATGATAAATCAATTTTAGGCGAAGAGTGCATATCTCATCCAAGTCTAAGGAGTTTAAAGGAATTTTTGTTTAGGTGTTGTTCAGTTGATGAATTTTAATCAATAGACCAGCTATCGGGTGATCTAAATAATAAGTATTACCGCCCTTTAACCGCTGCTTTTGGGAAAAAACAAAGGGCGTCTCTTTATTATTGGGTGTAGATACCGAGAACTCAGAATCAAGTAAATAATAATTTGAACGCTGAACGCGCAAAGTTCCTTCCAATTCCCAGCCTTTAAGTTCAATTTTGGGAAGATTAAGAGCAGATTGGCTATTTAGTGGTTGGAGCCAGGAATAATGAAGCAATACTTGATATTGCGGATTTCGGTGTAAGGCCCAATAGCTCTCGCGCAATTGAGATGATGACGAAGGAAGTAGATGATAGGGAGACAGATCTTTACTCACTTCAGTAAGAAGGGGAATCGATGTTTTAAGATTTGCCAAGGTTGAATTCAATGATAAACCAGGATTTAAGGCTGGTTGATGAGCAAAAACAATTAAATCTATTTGATAAAATGCACTTGATTCGAGAGCCTGGGCGGAATGACTAAGGAAAAACAACGTTAGGAAAAAGGTGTTTTTTAACATGTTTATTCTTCTTCTTATTTTAATTTGGCTGCTCAGAACTTAAAAAATTCACGATATAGTTTAATTAATACCATTAATTATAGCGAGGTCTTCTGCTGCTGTCTCTAGCTTGTCGATTAGCCGCTTGAGCCCTGCATCTCATCTATAATTATATGAAGAATTTCAATATCTAAATAATGAATGGGTCTAAGGATTGTCTATGGATAATTCGTTTCAACTTAAACAGTTTTTTTTAAATTCATATCACCCACAAAGTACCTTATATTCCTGTGGACCTGCAGTGATTAAAATGATAGCTGATTATTTTAGAAAAACTGAAAATATCTTTGGAACCATTGATGAGTCAATTTTAACTGCAAATAATGAATCCTTCCTATCCGCTCTATTTAAAACCAATGAGGAAAATGGAACCGATTTTGTAATGATGACTACTATGTTAAAAGAAATGGGATGTTTGATTGATCATGGACAATTACCTGGTTTTCATAAAAAGGTTAAAGAATTTCCTCAGCATTTCAATAAATTGATTCAAGAAGGTATTCCTATAGTAGTAAATTACACTTATCACTTAAAGAAAAAAGATCCGCTTACCCAAAGTTCTGAGGTCGGACATTTTGGAGTTATTTATGGGATGAATAATTCAGAAATTTTAATCTATGATCCAGCAGAGCATTTTAAGCTAAATATCGTTAAAGAAAAAATGACCCCAAAAGAATTTCTTAAAGATTGGAAAAGTGGTAATGGGGAGATTGGTATCTATTTAATCTTATATCCCAATGAACACACTTATGAAAGATTAAGTTATGATCTTCAATTCAAGATCTAAAAACTCACTGTTTAGATGTCAACAAGAATAGCCAGCATAATCAAAGGCATCGTTTTCCTCTTCCTTTTTATAATTATTTAATTTTGCTTCTATAATAGAAGCTTTGTAATTTTTATCTTATTTTAATTGGTTTGGGCAATTTATAAATTAAAGTAATCCTCAATATTCATTTCAATAGTATTGGCGGTCCATACCTAATGGCAATATGGTTGCTCCGACCCAGCTCTCTTGTTACTCTAGGAATTCCTTATTTATTAATGAGCTCCATGACTCAACTTGCAGAGATAAAGCAGTTAAGCCTGGCTTTTCGAAATAAAGAGCATCTGCTGTGGGCGGTTGATAATTTAAATTTTGCTCTTCATTCAAGCGAAACCTTAGCATTGTTAGGCGAGACGGGTTGCGGAAAATCGCTGACTGCTTTGTCTATAATACGGCTTTTACCCTCGCAGGCTGTTTATGGTTTTCATTCGGAAATTAAGGTAGAAGCTCATGATTTATTAGAGCTCCCGGAATCGCTAATGCGAACTTTGCGAGGCAAGCGTTTGGCGATGATCTTTCAAGAACCAATGACCGCTCTGAATCCTGTATTAACTATCGCTGAACAATTAGTAGAGGCTTTGCCTAAAGTAAAACGCAGCCGCGAACAAACCCAAGCTTGTTTGCTTGAACTTCTTCGTGAAGTAGAATTGCCTAAAGCTGAACTGCGGCTTCGTCAGTATCCTCACCAATTATCAGGCGGACAGAAACAAAGGGTAGTTATAGCGATGGCTATAGCTGCAAAGCCGGAAATCTTGATTGCTGATGAACCCACTACAGCCCTGGACGTCACCATTCAAGCGCAAATCCTGGCTCTACTCAAAAAATTACAAGCGCAACACAAGATGAGTTTACTGCTTATCACGCATGATTTAGGAGTGGTAAAGGCAATGGCTGACAGGGTCTGTGTGATGTATGCAGGACAAGTGGTAGAGCAAGCAAATGCGATTGAGTTTTTTGCAAAGCCTTTGCATCCCTATTCTCAACAATTACTTGCTTCACTCCCTAATTTTGATAAGCGTTCGCAACGACTTCAAGCAATTCCCGGTGCGGTTCCAACCTTGGATTCTTTGCCAGGGGGTTGTCGTTTCCACCCGCGCTGCGCTCATGTTTTTTCATTATGTAAGTCGATTGAGCCTAAATTGCAGACCATCCATAAGCGAGAGGTTCGTTGTCATTTATATCCTGAGCATCAATCGCCACCGCCTTTAGATAGAGAAAAAATTGTTCGTAAAATTCAAGATCAATCAACTGAAATCTTGCTGCAAGTGAAAAATCTTGCAATTCATTTTGCCGGTAAGAAACATTTGTTTGGCCCAAAAGAAGAACCGATGAAAGCAGTAGATGATTTATCTTTCAATTTATATAAGGGAAAAATCCTGGCTCTCGTTGGGGAATCAGGTTGTGGTAAAACCACGGTTTCTCGTGCGTTATCACGATTAATAAATATCAATGCAGGTGAGATTTTATTTCACGGCCAAAATGTTAGAACCTTAAAAGGCAAAGAACTCAAAGCATACCGAAGTCGAGTGCAAATCATTTTTCAAGATCCTTTTTCATCAATGAATCCCCGAATGACTATTGATGAAATTTTGGCTGAAGGAATGCATGCTCAAGGCTTAAAGACGAGTCTAATCAGTCAAAAACAACTGAATCTGTTAGAGCAGGTCAATTTACCGCGAAATTGCCTGCACCGCTACCCGCATCAATTTTCAGGCGGCCAGCGCCAACGAATTTGTATTGCTAGAGCTTTGGCGATGGAGCCTGAATTATTAATTTGTGATGAACCCACTTCCGCCCTGGATGTCTCCGTTCAGGCACAAATACTTAACCTGTTAAAAGATTTGCAAGAAGAGCAGGGCTTAACGTATTTATTTATTACCCATAACATGGCTGTTGTTTCATACATTGCTGATGATGTGTTAGTCATGAAAGAAGGCAAACTTATAGAAACCGGCAGTTGTGAGCAAATTTTAAAACATCCGCAGCATAGTTATACCAAGCAACTCTTGGCCTCTGTATTAGAAGTTTAAGTAGAAATTATAAGGTAATGATTTTCGAATTATTTGTGCAATGGATTATCTAAAACAGACATGTTTATAAATTGGTTGGTACACAAAGAGAAATTTTAAGGGGACAGCTAAGAGCCAGTCCCCCGTTTACTTAGATCAGAATTTCTGAAATTCAGTTAAACTTCCAGTGTTAGCCTTGAAGATTCTGCTAATGAACTATTATTTGCATTGAGCTTATAAAAAAAACTATCTTTTATAATGTGCTGCAGGCGTTTTCCTTCGTTTTTCTCATCGCCAAGATAGCCGATTAAGTAATTTCGTTGAAATTTTCCTTTCTCAGTCGACAGTTGAGGTTGAATTTTATTCCTGAAAGATTCCAACAACTCTTTATTTTGTTCATCCAACTCCGTTGATTTTATAAAGCTTTCTTTATAGGCCTCTTTAGGGTTCGGTGTTAATTTTGTGGTTAGCTGAGTTATAATTAATTCCTCTTTCTTTTTATTCAGCTCAGTTGTGACTTTTGTTGAGACCACTTGATCAAGAATCTGTAATTGCTCAAGAAGTTTTTTACTTGAATTAGAGCTCACACTATGTACCGGCTCATCGTAGCTAATAATACAGTTTGTCACTTCTTTAGTAGCATATAATTCTTCACAAACCTTGTTTAGCATTTCATCATCCATGCTCTCAATTGAACTTTTTAACCCGGCTATCTCTCCAGCTAAGATTGGCTCTCTCGTCCATGCATCGAATAAAGTTTTTAAAAACGCACCGATAGTTAGGGTTAGAGGCAATAAAGCGAAATGGATTATATATACATAACCTAAAGGCCATGACCTTAATTCAGGAAGACGATTCCCCCAAAATGTTCCCTTAAAATTCCGCCACCATAAATCTAAAAAATTATTAAAAGTCATAATGTTTCCTTTAGTGAATAAATCTGTGGATTAGTTTCAGCTATTTTTAAGTGAAAACGTGATTATATAATTTGATAATTAAGGTTTTATTAACACGGGGATTACCTGCCAGGGCGAATTTCCTCAAAGTTTATACCACTGCAAGGGAGATCCTTCACTTCGCTCTGGAAGACGGGTTACATTCTAATAATGGATGGTATTGGATTACACTAGGTTCATTCTTTGAGAGAGCTTTGCCCAAGATCTACTGTTACGTCATTCAGAGCGAAGCGAAGGATCTCCAGGCAGGTGGCTCGGTCTTCACTTGCCCTATCCCTACTTTCACGTCATCCAGAGAGAAGCGAAGGGTCTCCAGGCAGGTGGCTCAGTCTTCACTTGCCCTATCCCTACTGTTACGTCATCCAGAGCGAAGCGAAGGATCTCCTGTCAGGTGGCTCGGTCTTAATATAACGAATGGACCATGGACAAAAGTTGATCTTGTTATAAGCCCGCCCTATAAGGGACATCGATCTATTATTAAACTTAGAAATGAGATTATTAATTTGTGATGAACCCACTTCCTTAGACATTTATGGGAGTTTAATTCGGTTGCAACCCGGTGCTTATCTAAGTACTCTAGTTAAATGGTTAGACAGAATATTTCAACCAATTGAAGTCTGTTCCTCCTTCAAAGGACAAGGTAAATAAAAAGGTCTATGAAAATATCATGTCGAGTTAGGGATTTTCTGTTTTAGCTTTTATCTCAGTTAATTGTTTGGCCCAAACGTCAATTTCCGCTTCTGAGAGTCTAGAATCACAGGTTGGAAAAACAAGCAGCAATACATTTAGTTTTAAGCAATTAAATTGGGATAGAAGCCAAACACTTAATGGTTATAAGCCCAATTATACTTTTTTCCTACCCATTTCCAAGCGTGCAAAACCGCTAACGGCTAAATTGCATTTAAAGCTTGCATTTTCTCCTTTACTAACACAGGGTACACGCGTTAACCTTAAATTTAATCAAACCCTTATACGCCGTTTAGAGCATGTACCTGACTCCAATCACGAGCAAAGTTGGGATATTAAATTGCCACTCACACAACTTTCGCAAAATTGGCAGGCTTTAAATTTTTCAGCTTTTTTAGTGAGTACAAAAAGCTTATGCGATCTGGCAATCTGGATCTATATTTCTCCGGAATCAAACTTGACTTAAAATAGCGAAGTACTTCCTTTTGCGGGCATACTCAGCGAATTACCTTATCCTTTTATCGATCGGCTGCTATAAATCCAATTTCAACTTTATTGGTACTGCCTGACAATCCTAAACCGCAAGAAGTTTTTTCCCTACTAAGACTAGTTTTGCACATGGGGCAGTTGGCCGGCGATTCATCGGTTAAATTAGCCACTGACTTTATTAGTGCGTTGGATGAAAACGCGGTCTCTGCTTTTTTATTGCCAGAATTTAAATCCCTGGTTTCAGGAAAACTAGCGAGTATAAGTGAAATTCATGCTCAAAAACTGCTTAAATTTTAGACTAATGGCTTTTAAGGGAGATCTTGCTTTGAAATCCCTTTTATATTCTTAATCTCTTTAAAACGCATTGATCTCTGAAACCTACCAGGAGGACTAATTTTTACATCTAAGCGAGGCCAGATTTTCAATAAATAAGGTAAGTTCGTCTAATGCAATTTCACTTGATTCAGCTTGATTACGCGCTTTATATTCAATCACTTGTTTTTCCAGGTTACGTTCACTGACTACAAAGCGATGCGGAATACCGATTAAATCACTATCAGCGAATAAGACACCAGGTCGTTCATTTCTATCATCTAAAAGCACATCAATACCCAAAGCTACACATTGGTTATACAGTGCTTCCGTTTTATCCCTAACCAATTCAGAGCGTTGACCATTGATTGGAATAATTACAAGTTGAAAAGGAGCGATATTTGCTGGCCAAAGAATACCACGTTCATCATGATGTTGTTCAATTGCAGCAGCAACCACTCGACTGATGCCAAGACCATAGCAACCCATGGTCATAACCTGCGACTGGCCATGTTCATTGATTACTGTCGCATTCATCGCTTTCGCATATTTATCGCCCAGTTGAAAGATATGGCCTACCTCAATACCGCGACAGGAATGGAGTTGACCTTTGCCATCAGGGCTTGGGTCGCCTTCTTTAACAGAGCGTAAATCATAGGCTTCTTGATATTGAGCATCACGTTGCCAGGCTGCATTTAAATAGTGTTTGTCTGCTTGATTAGCACCGCAGATAAAGGAAGTCATTGCTAAAGCGTGATGATCCACGATTAGAGGGATAGAAAGTCCAACAGGCCCTAGAGAACCAACAGGAACCTTAAGTTCTTTAAGGATGGTTGCTTCATCGACAAAAGTTAGAGGATTTTTAATCAAAGGATGTTTTGAGGCTTTGATCTCATTTAGTTCATCATCTCCTCGGATTACCAGCGCAACTAAAGGTTGCTCCTTGCCTTCAACAATCAGCGTTTTAACCAGATGTTCAGGGCTTGTTTGCAAAAATTCAGCCACTTCTGCAATTGTTCTAATAGCAGGCGTATAAACCTCAGTGCAAGGCTCTTGCGGCAGGGCGCTTGCCTTCGCAGGGAAAAGAGCAGTTGCCTGTTCAACATTGGCAGCGTAATCAGAACCATCACTATAAAAAATTAAATCTTCACCGGTATCAGCTAAAACCTGGAACTCATGTGAAGCAGAGCCGCCAATCGCACCGGTGTCTGCTTCTACAGCACGATAACGTAAACCCAATCTATCAAAGATACGAGAATAGGTTTGATACATTTTATCGTAGGTTTCTTGTAAGCTTTCTTGACTTAAATGAAAAGAATAAGAATCTTTCATAATAAATTCACGAGCACGCATCACCCCAAAACGAGGTCGGATTTCATCGCGGAATTTGGTTTGAATTTGATATAAGTTAAGGGGTAATTGCTTGTAGGATTGTAACTCCTTACGAACTAAATCAGTAATTACTTCTTCGTGAGTTGGCCCATAGCAATACTCACGTTGATTGGAATCTACCATAGTTAACAATAGGCCACCGAAAGTCTCCCAGCGGCCAGTTTCTTGCCACAGTTCAGCAGGCTGGATAGCAGGCATTAGCACTTCCAAAGCACCAGACTTATTCATTTCCTCACGCACAATCTGTTCGATTCTTCGTAAAACTTTTAAACCTAGAGGCAACCAGGTGTAAAGTCCTGAACCTAGTTTACGAATCATACCGGCTCTAAGCATCAGTTGGTGGGAGCTAATTTCAGCGTCGTTGGGTGTTTCTTTGAGAGTCGCTAATAGCGATTGCGATGCGCGCATATCTGCTCCATACAAAATTAATCATAGGATTATATACTCCTGCGCTGATTAAAGGTATCTACTGTTTTAAGATATCACCCAAGAAGTCGCGCCCCCTGATCGATTAATAACAGCGTTACCTTAGAACTTAATTAGCCTGATTTTTAATATTTGTTTAACATATTAGAATAGCCAGGTTTCACTGGCGATTCATTAGTCGCAAAAAACGAAGAATATTTTACTTTGTTAGTATCTTTTTTTTTCTCATTAATATTGAGACATGCTGGATCCCAGACGGGGAAATAAAGTTTGTTCTTTACTAATATGATGTCAGAGGCGGTAAAATTTATAAAGGAATTAAATAAGGCCGCACGATTCGAGGTTTGAAATACAATACTGGTTTTTATTTTTCCACTTTGATTATCTACCTTATCCGTACAGACACCATAACCCGGTTCGCTCAAAAGAGAGGTGGCTGAAGAAGCGGGGCTAAATTTAAGCTGATTGTTTATTAATTCATAACTGATTCCTATTGTGGCTGAATCCATATAATCTTTTAATAAAGCGGCTTCAGTCTCGTTTAAGCAGATTAAATGTAAATTATATCGCTGATTATTATCTTCTTCAGAATGATTACCGATACTGTATTGAATTTTGCATATTATTTTGTAAAACGGCTCAAAATTATCCTTTGGTATTTTGAATTGCTGATTTAATTGAACTATACGATTAAGAAAATTGGTTGAACTTAGCATAGATTTAAAAATATTAAGTCCTATCAAAATAGCTAATTCATTAGGTAGCAAAGCACAGATTTCTTTTAAAAATAAAATAGTCAATACACAACGTTTCACAGAGGCCAGATAGACTTTTTTTCTGTTTTCAATTGAAAAATCCAGGCGAAAAAAATCATGCATTGCAAGATAGCCATCGAGCGCCGAGTATTTCTGCCCAGAAACTATAACCCCAGGAATTTTCGACTTAGGTAATTTTTTTGCTCTCCTAATAAAATTTTTAAATTCGTTAGCATAAGCATAGTCTTTAAAATTTATCCGGAATGAACGTTTATCATAGCCCGAAATTTTAGATAACTTAACTCCATATTTACCTCCGCTTCTAAGAATAACGCGGTTATCCCTGAGACTTAAGGGTAGATGATTTTCCATCGCCAGGAATAATTCTTTTGCCTCGTTATTACTCGAGAAACTAATATGTATTTGATAGTCTTTTTTATTCTGAGTGCTAGCTCTGTTAACTTGTTCAAATTCAATAAGCAAAGGGGTCGGTTCCAGTTTAGAAAGCATTAACTTATCCAAAGAAAAAAATTTGGGCAATTTTAGCACTATTGATAACAAGAAGGTAATTTTTAAAGATTTGTTAAACTAAAGATGGCGAGCCTAGGGTGAGATCGGGATAATTGTTGTCTCTTTCTAAACCTGCAGCTGTCAATATTTTTCTCGCCGTGCGAATTAAATTGGCATCACCTTCTTTATCCAATTTTTTTAAAGACTCGGAATAATCTTTAAAAGCCACTTTTCCAGTCCGGACATCATAGATTGCGCCGACTAAGCCGATAGACTCCGCATCAATCATTCCTTTTAAAATCTCCGATTCTTTATAAATTTGCTGCAAACTATTGGCAATATTTAGCTCTGTTACCAGCGTGACAAAATCAGGATTAGTGGAATTACGGTTTGATTTTATTTCCGTTTCAGCAGATACAGCAGGTTGAATTTTAGCGACTAATTGAGTGATGTGGCCTTTTTCTACCTGATCACAGCTGGCACCAATTGCGCCACATCGCGTATGTCCTAAGACAACAATTAATTTAGCACCGGCTACATTACAAGCATATTCAATGCTGCCAAGCACATCATCATTGACGACATTACCCGCAACTCGGACACAGAAGATATCCCCAAAACTCATATCAAATATCGTTTCCACAGGCACGCGAGAATCAATACAACCAAAAATTACCGCTACTGGATGTTGGGTCTCGGAAGTATATTTGATATCGATATTAGTTGTACGATGGATACGAGTGTCGTTAAGAAAACGCTGATTGCCTTCATTTAAGATGTTAAGTACTTCATAGGGTTTGAGATTGGCTTGAACGTCATAAGTGGTCACATTGATGAAGTCGATGTAATTGTGGATATCATAGTTTTCTTTAAAACCTATTAAATTAAGGGCAATTTGCTTTAAAGGTGCTTGCTCTTTTTGAAACTCCTGAATGAGCTCAATGATTTCTTTATCAATGTAAGTCGAATAACGTGCATCGATGATCAGTTGAGAATGTTTGGGGATTGAGCTTAGTTCAGCAATTAGAGAGGCTTTGTTTAAAAAGGTAATTTGCTGCGGCAAGACTAAACGGTTTGCTTCGCCCGTCGTATAGATTTCCTTAATCATATCAAAGCGCGCTTTTGAATTGGTTTTCAAAATATAAAATAAGCTAATGGCTAAGCCGATGAGGATACCGATTAAAAGATTAAAGATCACAATTGAAATCACAGTAGCGAGGAAGGGGATAAATCTATCCATTCCTTGACTATAAATTGCGCGATAAATCGAAGGTTTAGTGAGCTTGTAACCCGTATAAATTAGAATTGAAGCCAGGCAGGATAAAGGAATTTTATTAAGCCAGCCATTCAAAAACAGCACGGCAATAAGTAGAAACAAGCCATGAAAAATAGTGGAAAATTTAGATTTAGCACCGGCCTGAATATTCACAGAAGTTCTTACTATTACGGAAGTAACCGGGATGCCCCCGATTAGTCCCGCAGCGAGATTGCCAACACCTTGAGCAATTAATTCTTGATCTTTAGAACAATAGCGGTGTTTTCTATCTAATTTTTCACCGGCTTTGACGTTTAACAAAGTTTCTAACGAGGCAACTATCGCCAGTATAACGGCATAAAGATAGACTTTTGGATTCGCCCAGAGCGACCAATTAGGGAATTGTAATTGGCTTAATAAATCAGAAAATCCATTGTGCAGAGGAATATTTACTAAATAGGGATAAGTTTGAGCGAAAGAAGAATCAATGCGTAAATAGATCTCATTAATTAGAATACCAGCTATGACCACAAGGATAGGAGCAGGCACATTCTCTAGCCATTTGATTTTAATTTTTGTGGAATAGATTAATATTGCAAAGGAAATTATGGAAATAATGAGCGCACCGGTATTAATATGTTGGGATAACTCATATAACGGGTTTAACGATATTCCTTCAGTGGATTCTAATAAATGGTGCTGCAATTCTTTAAGATCATGAGAAAGAGTAAAGGCGAAAGGAAGTTGTTTGATTATCAATAAAATACCAATAGCGCATAATAACCCTTGAACTACATTGGATGGAATGTATTCAGCGATAAATCCAGCGCGAAAACTACCGATTAGAATTTGCAAAATACCGGCAATGGCTAAAGCGATAAGAAAATTTTCAAAACTGCCTAACTGGGCGATTGCGGTAACAACTACTGCTGCCATTCCCGCTGCAGGTCCGCTGACAGACACTTGAGAGCCACTTAAACTACCTACAATAACACCGCCGATAATACCACTAAGAATCCCGGAAAATAAGGGCGCGCCTGAAGCAAGGGCGATTCCCAGGCAAAGGGGAACGGCAACTAAAAAAACAACTATACCTGAAACTATATCGAATTTTAGTTGACGTGCTTGATAAATTCGGAGTTTACGAAAGCTATTTGAAATTGTTTCAGCCATGTTTAAGATTGAACCTTTATTTATGCATTGAATAATAGTAACTCAGCTTACCGGGATTGTGAATCTTTACAAGAAAGAAATATATCTTAACCTTTCTGTTTCTTATTAAGCTTTTTTTCTTTTATCATAAACTGTTTTCAACAGATTTGCCCAGGCTACTGAGAAGTGATGTTATTCATTGTATTTCCTACCCAGCTTGGATAGTCTTAAGTGAAAGGCTTCTTAGTTAAAATTTATGCAAAATCAACCACAAATACCCGACATTCTCAAAATAAAAATGAAAACTGTTTTCAAGAATTTTGCCGAGCTTGACTCTTCCCTTTCCCAATCGGTGCTAACTTTACTATTAAGTAGTGATTTTGCATCTCGTAACTCAACGATTTTAAGCAATTTATTAGCCGAAGATAATTGTCAAAAAACAATTTTTTTTTGCGATTATCAAAGTTATTTATCGCTTAACTTAACACAACCCAATGAATTTTATAAAAATTTAAGACAATTCCGCCATCGTTTTTTATTACGTTTAATGTTACGTGAACTGGCAGGTCTGGCTAATACAGAAGAAACAATGGCCTCCTGGTCTGATTTTGCGGACGCCATCATTCTGAAAACACTGGATTTATGTCAACTTCAAAATCTAAATCGCTATGGAAAACCACGCGATGAATTAGGAAACTTGACTGAATTGTATGTGCTTGCGATGGGCAAATTAGGGGGGCAAGAATTAAACTATTCTTCGGATATCGATTTAATCTTTGTTTATTCAGCTGCTGGTTTTACTGATGGTAAAGAGCGGATTTCCAATCAAGAATATTACAGCAAAGTCGTCCAGCAATTTGTGCATTTCTTTCAAACTGTGACTGCTGAGGGTTTTGTGTTTCGTGTTGACCTACGTTTGCGTCCGAACGGAGATAGTGGGGCACTAGTTAGTTCTTTAGCTGCTATGGAGATTTACTACCAAGAGCAGGGACGGGACTGGGAACGCTATGCTATGGTAAAGGCACGGTTGCTTGGCTCGACGTCGAATGTCTGGTTTCAGCAGTTAATTATCCCCTTTGTATATAAACGTTATATTGATTTTTCGGTTATCGAATCCTTACGTTCAATGAAGGCTATGATCGAACTTGAAGTACAATTAAATCCCTTATTAGATGATATCAAACGTGGTTTTGGGGGCATTCGCGAGATTGAATTTATTATTCAAACTATTCAACTAATCCGAGGCGGGCGATTACCGCAATTACGTCAGCAAAATGCGATGACCGTGCTTGAAAACCTTGAAAAAGAAAATTTATTGTCGCATTCTCAAGTCTTAAAACAAGCTTATCTTTTTTTAAGAAAATTAGAAAATTCCTTACAAGGGCTAAATGACCAACAAACCCATTCCTTACCAAAAGACGAACTAAAGCAAACACAAATTACCTTGGCGATGGGCTATGAAAACTGGCAGCAACTGAGCCAAAAATTAGCGCAGTATCAGCGAATTACTAGACGATTTTTTTGTGCAATTTTACGTAAAGATGTACCTAATCAAGATCAAGAAAAGAAGACAATTGCTCATCAATTATTAGGTCTATGGCAGGGTCATATTGAATCGACTATGGCATGCAATCTTTTAGCCAGTCTTAATTTTCCTGAAGCTGAGCGTTGCTACCAAATGCTTTATGCTTTTAAACATGGTGCGCGCTGTCGGCGTTTAAGTCAGGCTGCACGGTTACACCTTGACCGGTTTATGCCGCTTTTACTTAATGAACTGACTAAATTTGCGAAGGCCGATGAGCTCCTTTTACATAGTTTGCATTTGTTAGAAAAGATTGTTGCCCGTTCAGCCTATTTAGCATTGTTAACTGAAAATCCTGGTTCAATTAATGAGTTATTGCAATGGTTTAGTCAAAGTTCTTTCATCAGGTCTTTAATTTTAAACCAGCCTTTTCTCCTGGAGATTCTCCTTCACCAAGATCAAAATTGGCAGATACCCTCCTACAAAGTACTTGAACAAAGCCTAAAAGCTCAATTAAATCACTGTCAGGAAGAAGAACTCCAAGCGGATTTACTGCGGCAATTTAAGTTAAGCAATTGGTTATTAGCCGCACGCGCTGAGATCAAAGGGCAATATAGTGCTGCTCGCATTGCCCGTTTTTTAGCAATGGTTGCAGAAATTATTGTAATTGAAATTCTAGAGCGTTCATGCCAGCAATTAGCAAGCCGATACCCACAAATTTTGGCAATTAAATCTCGATTTGCCATCATCGCTTATGGAAAATTAGGAAGCAAAGAGATGACTTTTGCTTCTGATTTGGATTTAGTTTTTGTGCATAAAGTATTAGTTGAGGAAGAACCTTTAGTGACTCGCTTGACTCAAAAAATTATGCATATGCTAACTACCCGAACTCAAGCTGGTATTTTATATGCTGTTGATACTCGCTTAAGGCCTTCGGGTTCAGCAGGTTTATTAATCAGTCATATTGATTCCTTTATTGATTATCAGCTTAACCAGGCTTGGACTTGGGAGCATCAGGCCCTCGTGTGCGCTCGAATGCTATCTGCAAAGGCTCCTTTGCGTCATGCTTTCAAACAGATGAAAAAGGAAATTTTATTAAGACCGCGGGATAAAGTGGCTTTAAGAAATGAAATTTTAGCGATGCGGGCAAAAATAAATCATGACCATAATGAACCTCAAGCAAAATATGCTGCTGGGGGCTTAATTGATTTAGAATTTCTTCTGCAATTTTTAATTTTAGCTAACCCCCATGAAAGTTTCGTTTTCTCAACTAACTATTTGATTTTAATCAAAAAATTGCATAACATTGGGATTCTCAATCACCAACAATGTATTGCTTTAAAAAGTGCTTACCTCTATTTTTGCCAAGCTCTCTATCAGAATCTTCTTGAGCCTGAACTGGATTTAGAAGAGTTACCCAACCATTTGGCAAGGGTAATTCTACTATGCCAGGATTTAGGCTTTAAGGATTCATAAGATGGATTTACAACAAGTACTAAATTAGAGCAGTCCTTCCACTATACTATACATGTAGGCTGTTCATAGCAGGTGCATGTATGCAGTTAGATATACAAGGTTATTCTTTCCGTAAAATCTGTCTGTTCTCAGGCGAAAACCATGATATTTATGCCGGAGCGAGACAGGCTGACCAATCAGAAATTGTAATAAAACTTCTTAAAAGTCAGCATCCCAATCCTGATGAAATTGCAGCACTTAAACATGAATATGAAATTTTAAATCTTTGTAGTTCTATTCAAAATGAAAAAGGAGTACCAAAAGCCTACGATTTAATTAAAATTGATAATAATTATGGGCTTATATTGGAAAATACCGCCCTGCCAACCCTGGCTGAAATATTAAATCATCGGGTTAAAATTGATATTAAAACCTTTCTTAATTTGGCCGTTGGCATTGCTGAAGTTTTATCTTTAATTCATCAAAAAAAAATTATTCATAAAGACTTAAATCCTTCGAATATTATGTGTGATTTGGATGGTAAACGAATTAAAATTATTGATTTCGAATCCTCAACGCTTGTACCCCGTGAATACTCCGATCTCCTAACAATGAATACTTTAACAGGAACAATTTCTTATATCTCACCTGAACAAACAGGGCGCATGAATCGTGGGGTCGATTATCGCAGCGATTATTACTCCCTTGGAATTATTTTTTATCAAATGCTCACTGGAAAATTACCTTTTGATGATAGCGATCCCCTGGCTATAATTCATTCTCATATTGCTTTGAAACCAAAGTCACCTCATAGCCTGGACCCCAATATACCGCAGATTTTGTCAGATTTAGTGATGAAATTATTGGAAAAAAACGCAGAAAATCGCTATCAAAATGCTTATGGTCTTCTTAAAGATTTGAAAAAATGTCTTAGCCAATTTAACGAATTTGGTTTGATAGAATCCTTTGATTTAGGAAAAGGTGAAGTTTTTAATCGTTTTCAAATTCCTGAAAAATTATACGGCAGGGAAAAAGAAAAGGCTTTGCTGTTTAAGAGTTTTAAACGAGTAGCTAGAAGCGGTATGGCTGAGCTAATTTTAGTTTCTGGTCATTCAGGCGTTGGAAAGTCTTCGCTAATTAATGAAATGCATAAACCTATCGTTCGTGAAAAAGGCTATTTTGTTGCCGTAAAATTTGAGAAATTTAAAAAAAATACACCTTTTTATGCCTTGTCCAAGGCTATAACTATTCTGATCACTCAAATCCTTGTTGAATCTAAAGTACGTATTAGCGAATTTAGCAAAAAAATAAAATTAGCTTTGGGGGAAAATGCAAAATTAATGATGGATATTATACCCGGTTTGACTTTATTAATTGGTGAGCAGGTTGAGCCCGTTCCTTTGGGATTTATGGAGAGAAAAAATATTTTATTTTATTTGTTTAAAAACCTAATCAAGGCTATGGGCTCTTTTCAACATCCATTAGTTTTATTCATTGATGATTTGCAGTGGGCCGATTTTTCCTCATTAAATATCATTAGTTCGGTCATTGCCGAAAAGGACAAGACCTCTATTCTAATAATTGGGGCTTATCGCCATAATGAGGTCGCTGATGATCATTATTTGATGGGTTTTATAGAGGAAATCAAACACAGACAGTGCAAAATTACTCAGCTGGATCTAAAACCTTTAAATTTAGAAAATGTAGAAGCTCTAATTGCAGATACTCTATATTGTCAATCGCCTGAGCTTGCTGAAATTTCCTTTAAAAAAACGGGAGGAAATCCTTTTTTTCTGACTCAATTTCTAAGCGATCTTCACAAAGATAATCTCTTTCACTTTGATGTAAACACGAACCACTATAAATGGGATTTAGAAGAAGTTTTAAAACGTTCAGCCAGTATTAATATAGTTGAACTAATGGTGGATAAAATTGCTAAATTACCCTCAAAAATTCAATTTATGTTGCAAGTTGCTTCTTGCATAGGCAGTCATTTTAATTTGGATTTACTGGCTAAACTGTGCAACACGAC
Organism: Tatlockia sp.; assembly: GCA_013697725.1. Taxonomy (GTDB): domain Bacteria; phylum Pseudomonadota; class Gammaproteobacteria; order Legionellales; family Legionellaceae; genus Tatlockia. The sequence continues at coordinate 41,958 of JACCWI010000023.1, read as the reverse complement.
CCGCGATGATATTTTATATGCCTTACAAGAAGTAGTTGTTGAAGGATATATTTTTACCACTGGTGAATATTATAAAGCGACAAGTTTTAATTTTATGCATGATCGCATACAAGAAGCTGCAAATTTATCCTTATCTGAGGGCGAAAGAAAACAAATTCATTTCCAGCTTGCAACGCTGCTTTTAAAAAAGCACAAAGCATCTACCTCAACGAATTTATTGCTAACCATCGCTGATCATTATCTGATCTGGACTAAAGGTGTTCCTTTAGAAAGGATCCCACGTAAATTAGCGTTTAAAATGGCTAATATTCATTTATTAGCTGCAAAACAAGCAAAATCTGCTGCCGCCTCTGATTCTGCTTTAACCTATATAAATCATGCGCTTAGGCTGATGGATGCTAAAGCATGGCACACAGATTATGAATTTATGTTTGAACTTTATGTTGAAGCCACAGAAAATGCCTATCTTGGCTCTCGTTTTAAAGATATGGAGTATTATGTTGAGATAGCCTTAACTCATGCTAATAACATTCTTGATGAGATAAAGATTAGAAAAAGTCAGTTACTAGCCTATGCCGGTCAAGGAAAATATGGCTTGACTATTGACATCGGTAAACTGGTTTTAGCTAAGCTAGGTGTTGAATTTCCAACACGAATAAATCCACTGCACATCATTAGCGCTATGCTAAACATTAAGCGCCTAACTATGTTTAAACCAATAGCTAGTCTTATTGATCTTCCTGAGATGAGCAATGAATTGCAGGTTGCAAAAATAAGTTTACTGCGAATATTAGTTCCTGCTTGCTATCGTTTTAATTCCAATCTGTTCGCATTGGTTGTCTGTAAAATGGTTACCCTTTGTTTGCAATATGGCAATACTAAAGAAGCCTATAGTAGCTATGCGGCTTATGGGACCATACAAAGCGGTTTTTTGGGAAATTATGAACTTGGTTATCAACTTGGCAAACTCTCTCTTGACCTCATTAATCATCGCCCAGGAGCAATTGCTCGTTCCGAAGCTGAAACCGTATGTGCTAACGCGAGCTTCATCATGCACTGGAAAGCGCCAGTTCAGGAATCTATTTCAACCTTGGTAAAACATTTTGCACGCTGCTTTGAGTTAGGTACGCCGGATTATGCTGCCTATAGTATTATGCCTGCTGTAATTTATATGTTTTTAGCCGGTTATAAATTACCTGAGCTTTTATTGAGTATTAATGAATATAAGTTAAGAGCTCAAAGTTTTGTTGATTTTAAAAATTTCAAATTTTTTAATTTACTTGATTTCTACGGTCAAAAAATTTCTCAATTTATAGAACAAGATAACAGTACAACAGTTTCACCTAAATCAACAACCGTAGATTTTTTAATCAATCAAAAAGACAAAACGATTCTTTTTGTCTCTTTTTTATTTAAATTAATTCAGTACTATCAGAACGAAGACTATCAATCTGCCTACGAAAGCTTAGACAAATCTAGTATCTCTGAAAAAGATGCTTTGGGCACCTTCATTGTCCCAACCTATCACTTCTATATTGCGCTAATCCATTTCAAAATCTACAAATCAGCCAAATGGGGTTCTAAAGTTAAAATTCGTAAGGTTTTAAAAAGAAACTTAGCCTTAATGCGAAAATGGTCTAAATTTGCACCGGGTAATCATTTACAAAAATATGAACTTTTGGCTGCTGAATGGGAAGCCGTAGTGAGCAACAAACCTGAAAAAGCAGCACTACTCTATGAAAAAGCGCTTAAGAGCGCCAAAATTAATGGATTTTTAAATGATGAAGCCGTCATCAGAGAATCAGCGGCTCAATTTAACTATGATCGTGGACAATCTGCGGTGGCACAATGGTATATGGAAGGCGCTCGTTATTGCTACCTTTTATGGGGTGCAACAGCTAAAGTGGCTCAGCTGGATACGCATTATCATTTAAGCTCGAACTCTGACTTGCATTTGGCTGAAACTGAGAGCTTTTCAAGAAATTTTAAAGATGGCTCTCAGAGCTTACAAATTCAAACCTTACTCAAATTTTCTCAGAGAATTTCATCTAGTCTTGACTTAAAAGACGTTTTGCAACAGCTCATGCATTTTATTATGGAAAGTGCTGGCGCTGAAAAATCTTATCTTTTACTTAATCAAAACAATCAATATTTTATTGAGGCAGAGGGCTCTATAGGCTCTAAAAAAACGAAAGTTTTAGAGTCGCGGGAAATGCATGACAACCTTTTACCCATTTCACTTATAAACTATGTGGCCAATACAAAAGAAACACTGCGTTTTGATAATGCAGTTAATTCTACTCAATTTTTAACTGATAACTATATTAAGACAAATAAACTAAAATCAGTTTGTTGTATCCCCCTGTTAAATAAGGGAATTTGCTCAGGAATTATTTATATGGAAAATAATCTGGCGGAGGGTGTTTTTACAAAAAAACAACAAGATTTCCTATACCTTTTGTCATCTCAAATTGCAATTTGCATTGATAACGCCAAACTTTTTAGTCAAACCAACGAATTAAATAAGGAACTGGTAAAACTAAATCAGGCATATGAAAGCTTCGTTCCGCATGACATTCTTAATCTACTGAATAAAAAAGATATTGTTGAGGTCAAACTTGGTGATCATATTCAAAAGGTCATGACAGTCATGTTTGTTGATATTCGCAATTTTACTCATCTTTCAGAAACGCTCACGCCACAGCAAAATTTCGATTTTGTTAATGATTATCTTTCTATTATGAGCCCTATAATTCGCAAATATAACGGCTTTGTTGATAAATATATTGGCGATGCAATCATGGCGATTTATCCGGTTTGCGCTGATGATGCCGTACAATGTGCTTTAGAAATGCTGGATTCCTTGGCTAAATATAATAAGCAAATGATTAAAAAGGGGCAAACAATTGCTATAGGCATTGGAATAAATACAGGCTCCGTTATGTTAGGTACAATAGGCGAGGTTCTTCGTATGAATGCCACAGTAATTTCGGATGCAGTGAATATTGCCTCGCGAGTACAATATCTTACAAAAAAATATAAAACTAATATTTTAATAACTGATGCAACCCGTGAAAATCTAAAGAATCCTTCTCGCTATCCAATGAAAGTGATTGAAGAGCAGGTTATAGTGAGAGGAAAAACCAAGTCACTAAAATTATATAAGTTAGGTAAATTATAATTCTAAAGTTTCTCTGAGAGTTTCTGTATTTAAGGAACTAAAAATTTTATCAAGTGCTAAATTATCCGGCCACATCGTTTGTAAGCAAATCAACATTAAATAGCCTAATTGCAAATTATCTGTCAGCAATTCATCAAACTTTTTCATTAGCAATTTATTGTTTAATTTTGATTTAATAGACGGTTCTTTAGGCAGTCTAAAATCTGCATCTATTGCCTTTTGCTCATCTTGCATTTTTATAAAGACAGTCTGAAAAGCCTTATCCAGCAATTTTGGCAAAGGCATGTTGCCACCAAAAATACGATGATCCGTGCTTACTGAGACAGGTAGTAAATCCCGTGGCTCAAAAGTCTTTGTTCTGTGACACCAAACTGGAGTTTTCTGGACGGTCATCACGGTGATTTTGGCAGCCTCATTAGCAAATAAGGGCGACTTTGATTGACTATAACCAAAATGTCCAATATTACTAACTGAAACACCGGGAACTACGGGAAGAATCGGACGGAATAGCTCATTGCTCATTTCCGCCAAGAGATTGGCTTGAATCGCTTTAAGATGGGGGTATTGAAGTTCGATTTTCTCTCTTTTTTTGTAACAAAAAATCATCATGGTTACAATTTGGCGAATTCTTAGGGTCAGCTCATCTACAGAGATTTTATGGCAATCTTGAAAAGAAATAACGCCCAAATGATCCCCACAACCAGGCAACTTGACCACGAGGCAAGTATTTGCCTGGGTACGTTGAAATAGTTTTTGGTCAGAAAGAAACAGGGAATACTCAGGATATTCGTCTAATACTAAACTTACCGCTTGCAACAGCAGCGTTGTTAAGCTCATTGGCGGATATTTTTTTTCAAAAAATTCAAGGCAACTAATGTCCAGATTAAATTGTCCCACCATGGTGGGATCGTTCGGCTTTGACCAATGCGTCATCGAAAGTTGACGTAAGGGCGACATTGGGCATTCGACTAAAATCTCGGTTTGAAAACCTTGCTGCGCTTTTGCAAAAAAAAGCATAAATGAGGTCCATTTTTTACCGGCAACCAGGTTTAGTTTTTTTAATTGATTACGGTATTTCTGGTCAATTTTGCTCACTAGATTCTGCATCTCTGCAAAGCCTAAAACTCTTAGAAGAGCCATGCCGGTATTGTATTGAAAAATAAGGCTTGTAAATAGGTGTTCTTCAAAGTCGTTTAATTTTTGTTTCATTATTTCTTTATCTGGAAGTCCTAAAGTAAAATACAGTTCAGCATCAGAGATATGTCGACGTTCATCTTCTAAGATTAAATCAAAGACTTCATTGGCCAAGTTAGCGCAATGAAAACTTTTAACTAACTCTTCGGCGATTGCTTCTGTAATCAAATTTAAAAAAATTATGGCTACTTTAGGACAATCCTCTTTTCTGATAAATTCACAAAATTTATTAGTACTGTCGTTTAATTCCGGTGGAGAGCTGTAGGGATTTGTTAAAAGATAAACAATTTTAATCGACAACATCACATGAAAAATTTCATCGAGAAGCTGAGCTCGTAGGCGTTTCTCAAATTCCGGTGAAGCAATTTTTGATTGAAATTTCAATGGTATTTGACAAGCGATAATATCGATTTGAGCGAGTGCTAAAAAGATATGAATGTATATAATTTTGTCATGTTTAAGCTCAAAAGGCAGACCATTTTTGAATAAAACCGCCAGTCGAACTGTAATACTCGCTTGTTCCTCTAGATTAATTTTATTCCACAATTCGGCAATATCTTTTTGCACTGACCATTCAGGTTTTAGCAAAGCATTTAAATCGGTCATTTTAATATCCCTGGCTGAATTATGGGAATCATAAAAGGGTGGATATTTTAAATCAAGGAGCAGCTGAATTTAGATCCTGGATCAAAGATAAAGTGTTTTAATAGGGCGCAAAATACTGAAATGAGGAATCTTATTCCTAGTCTAATCATTAAGTTACCTGGATTTAAGAATCTTTCATCTACGACAAAATGCTCATCATTGGTTATAAATCGATCAAAATGTGCTAAAATTATTAGGCTAAGAGTAATTATTGATGAATTCTGGCGATTTTAATTTTTATAAATCACAGGATAAAAGGAGAAAATAATGGAACATCACAATATTGTTAGTAGCGAAGACATCATTGGGGTAAAAGTTGAAAATCCTGAAGGTGAAAATTTAGGGAAAATCGAAGCACTTATGTTAGATAAATTATCTGGAAAAGTGTCTTACGTAGTTCTTTCCTTTGGCGGATTTTTAGGCATGGGTGATAAATTATTTGCTTTGCCTTGGCATATTTTTGACTATAATCCCCGTACAGAAACATTCGTAATCTCAATGGATAAAGAAAAACTGAAAAACTCTCCTGGCTTTGACAAAGATCATTGGCCTGATATGAGCTCTTCTGGCTGGACCCGCAAGCTTAACGATTATTATGGTCCATCCCGTGATAGACACTAATCTATCTACCTAACCGCGGCTTGTCCGCGGTTTTTAATTGTTTAAAATCCTCATTCCAAGCTTTCAGAGCACCAACTCTAACTAAACAGACAGGCTCTAAAACCGTTAGAACCTGGCTAATGATAAAATTGTTCTCAAACAAGCTTAGGGTAAAAAGTTCTTATCAGCAGAGGGTTCTTCATCAGAACATTGTAACCCTTTATATCCTTCATAAGCATGCTTACCAAAGAATCCCAATCCCAGAAGGGCTACTCCTGTACCAATACCTGCTAAAATAAAAACACCTGCACCACCAAAGGTTGCAGCATTCAATACGGTAAACGCAAGGACTACGGCAGTGATTCCTAGAGCTGTTATAAATGCATCTAATACCAGCATACTAATATCAAATGGCTCATTTGTTTTTTCAACTTCCTCTAATACCTGATTAGTTAAGCCTATTTTAGTAGGAGGTAGTTCTCCCACTTGTTTCATTTTAAATAATCTTTCGGTGTCGTTTGATTCCCCAGTAAACTGGTTACCTGTGGCCTCTAGAGCATTTTTATCAACCTTACTGTCAAATTGATTTTCTTTAAAGGAGGGCTCTACAATTTTTGGCTCTGGAGTAATCACACTAAAGGCTGGGTTTTGAGATATTACAACAGCAGCATCTTTTACAATATCAGGTTTTGCTTTTTCAATTACTACTCGTGGCTTTGGTTTTTCCACAAGTTTAATAGGTAATTCAATGCCAGGTATTGAGCGCAACAAATTACATATTTTTTTATAATTCTCTTTTTTGGTTGAGCTAAGGTAATCCTCATCATAGACAAAACCTGGGTTCAGGATGCTAGTAATCAAACTCAAGGCGGTATGATTGTTTGCATTTTTGGCATTGATATTAACCATTTTTTCTTTTACCAAAAGCTCTACAATTTTATAATCACCCATATCGGCGGCTAAATGAAGAGGAGTCCCGTATATAAGGATTGTATTGTGAGGTTGGTAATCCAACATCTGTTGGACTCTAACCGGGGTATGCTTGCTAAGAAGAAGAGCTACTAGTTCTGAACTTCCACCATAACTGATTAAATCAAATAGTATTCCCTGATAAAAAAAACTTTCTTGGCTAAGCAATTCTTCAGGATTTTTCCATTCAGGGCGAGCAAGGGCAAATCTAAGGGTTTCACTTTTGCTTAATTTAAATCGTGTAGGGAAATAATTAAGAAATATCTCAATTGCTTCCATATTGTATCTTTCTTTAACTAGTGCATAACTTTTACACAGTAATTCCATATGATTAATTAATAGGTCATGATGTTCATGGATATAGGCTCTAATTTCTATAGGTCGGTTACCCTTAATAACATTTAAAAAACCCAATGTAGGGAAATAATTATGAAATATCTCAATTGCCTCCATATTGTATCTTTCTTTAACTAGTTCATAACCTTTACACAGTAAATCTATATTATTTTTTAATTGGCCATAATGATCATGGATGTAGGCTCTAATTTTTATAGGTTGGTTACCATTAATAACATCTAAAAATTCCATTAAAACTCTCGAAAAAATTAAAAATTTATTCTACATAGATAGACCATTATTGTCAATATTTAAACAACTTAGCTTTTATATAGGCTTGGGAAGCACTGGAACGGCCAACCGGATAAAGTCTTTTCTGTTGTTTTTAATGTTCTTAATTCACCAGGTATCACCTCATTTGCATGGCAAAGTAATATCTTCATAGCCTATTAATAGGGCTAAATCCCTATGCAGACTGGCTAAATCGTCATCAAATACAGAAAAGCCTTCCTGAAATATTAAAAATTGTTTGCTGCTGGTTAGTGGAAGCTTGGCACAATTAATGGGTCTAATTGGCGATGAAGATTTTGGCTTCATAAGCTATATACTTCATAATACTTCGCAAGCCCGTCAAAAAATTAGACCTAGGAACCACTCACCCAGACAATTTGAAAAGCCAATTAATAAATGGAAAAGTAGCAGCGACATTAAGGTGGCATGTGCTTAACCGAATGCCATGGGTGTTTACCCCACTTATAAACTTGAACTCAGCTCCGCATAAAGATCATAATCATCACTATCGGTAATAGTCACTTCAATGCGCTCGCCAACTTTAATATTTTCTGTGGGCGGAAGAAAGACCAGGCCATCGATTTCAGGTGCGTCACTTTTTGAGCGAGCGACAATCTGTTCATGATTGATTTCATCAACCAAAACCATTTGTCTTGATCCAATCTTTTGCGCCAATTTGTCTCGGCTAATTTTTGCTTGAACTTGCATAAAGCGATGGTAACGCTCTTCCTTAATCGCTTCGGGTACCGGATTGACCAACTCATTCGCCTTGGCCCCATTAACAGGGGAATACTGAAAACAGCCTACGCGATCGAGACGGGCTTCTTGTAGAAAATCCAGTAGCTCTACAAATTCATCCTCCGTTTCTCCGGGAAAGCCAACTATAAAAGTCGAGCGCAGCGTGATATCAGGACAAAGATCTCGCCACTTATGGATACGAGCAAGTGTATTTTCACTGGAGGCCGGACGCTTCATTGCCTTTAAAACCCTTGTACTCGCATGCTGTAAAGGAATATCCAGATAGGGTAAAATAAGGCCATCTCGCATTAAAGGAATGATGTCATCAACATGAGGATAGGGGTAAACATAGTGCAGGCGAACCCAAATACCAAGCTCACCTAATTGCTCGCATAGATCATAAAACTGGGTTTTGACAGTTTTACCCTGCCATTCTACGGGTTGATAACGAGTATCTATTCCATAGGCACTGGTATCTTGTGAGATAACTAATAATTCTTGCACTCCTGCATCTTTAAGATGCTTTGCCTCAGTGAGGACTTGTTTTAGCGGATAGCTTTGTAGCTTGCCACGCATGGTCGGGATTATGCAAAAAGTGCATTTCTGATTGCAGCCTTCTGAAATTTTTAGATAAGCATAATGACGGGGAGTTAATTTAATGCCCTGGGGCGGAACTAGTTGGGTAAAGGGATCTATAGGAGGTGGTAAATGCCGATGAACGGCGCGAACAACTTCTTCATAAGCATGGGCCCCACTAATATGCAAGACATCGGGACAAGCTTCGCGAATAAGGTCAGCTTTAGCTCCTAAACAACCAGTTACGATTACACGGCCATTTTCTGCCATCGCTTCTTTGATTGTTTCGAGGGACTCCGCCACTGCAGCATCAATAAATCCACAGGTATTAACGACTACAACGCCAGCATCTTGATAGGTGGAGACTAGCTCATATCCTTGTGCGCGTAATTGGGTAATAATTCGTTCTGAATCAACCAGTGCCTTAGGGCAGCCTAAACTTACAAAACCTACTTTATGATTCATGATTACCGGTATTAAAAAAAAGGGGAGAATTATAACACCGGCTAGAAATTTTGTCTAAGTTCTATTGGATTTCTTCGCTTGTTTTAATTGCGTCAAAAATTTGTTTTTGGAAATGTCACCGACCAAGCGCAAATTTTTTTGCTCCTTACCTTCTTGATTCAACAGTATAAAAGTGGGGGGAGCAACTACACCAAATTGATTCATAAGTAACTTTGCTTGTTCATTATTGGCCGTAACATCGACGGTTAAAACAACAAAATCATTTAAGACTTTAAGCACATCAGGATTTTTAAAGAGAGTTTCTGCCATAACCTGGCAGGAATGACACCAATCCGCATAGAAATCAATTAAAACCAATTTTCCTCTTGCATTAGCTAAAGCTAGCTGCAAACTATCAACTGTTTTATAGGTAGTGGTAGCCTTGTCTTGCGCTGGAGTAGAAGTAAATTTAGCCAGTGGCTGTAAAGGGTTAGTATTTCCCATGCTGGCGCCAATTAGTATTAATAAGCCATAAAGGAGTAACATTAAACCTAAACCTTGCCCCAATTTTGCAATTGTAGTAGAGGCGGCTTTTAAGGCGCCACAATAAAGACCTGCGAATACTAACAATGATGCCCATAGCAGCATAATTAAAGTTTTTGGCAAAATGCGCTCTAGCAGAAAAACGGCAATACCCAAAAGCAAAAAACCAAAAAATAGTTTTACGGTATTCATCCATTTCCCCGCTTTGGGTAACCATTTCCCAGCCGAAGTACCTATTAAAAGCAAAGGTGTACCCATACCCAAGCCTAAAAAAAACAAAGCTGAAGAACCCATTGTAATATTGCCACTCTGCGCGATATAGCCTAAGGCTCCAATCAAGGGAGCGGTGACACATGGCGAGAGTATTAGCGTTGACAAGCAACCCATTATTGCCGCGCTAATATAATGGCCACTTGTTTGGCTGCGGTTCACCTTTGCCAGTTTCACTTGCCAGCTTAGAGGTAACCGAAGTTCAAAAAAACCAAACATGGATAGGGCTAGCAACACAAAAATAAAACTGAAAAGGCCAATGGCCCAGGGAGTTTGCAAGAGAACCTGCAAATTAGCACCTAATTTAGCCACAACCGCGCCAACCATTGCATAAGTAAAGGACATGCTTAACACATAACTCAGCGAAAGTAAGAAAGCTTTACGAGTAGATAGCGTCTCACCATGACCAACGATAATCCCGGAAAGAACTGGAATCATCGGTAGGATACAAGGGGTGAAAGAGAGAAGCAGGCCTAAAACCCAGAAACTTAAAATTACAAAGCTCCAATGGTGATTATTGAATAGTTCTGAGATTTCATTGGTTGAGCTTTTTGGCAAATTAGGGGACTTTTTTTGCTCGGCTTCTAAAACGACTTCGCTCAACGCTAAATTTTTATCAATGCTTAACTTAAGTTGTTTATTTTCAGGAGGGTAGCAAAACCCTTCATCTGAACAACCCTGATAACTCAGATTAATTAAAGATTCACCAGAACGTTGACCAAGTACAGGTATTCTGAGGGCCAAATTGTTACGGTAAATTGAAAATTCTCGCCCTTGCTTATCAATTTTTTTATGAGGCTCAGGAAAATTCAACGTACCCAAGGCGAAATTACTATCTTCATTCTCGCTAAGTTTAATTCGCTTACTATAAAGAAAGTAACCGGGTTTGATGTGCCAATTGATTGAAAAATTATTAGCATCAACTTGTTTGGTTTCAAGTTGAAACACATCAGCAGCAGGGAGAGGTGCAGCTAAGCTAAACTGCGAGATGCAGCTTAGTACTGTGAGTAAAAACCAATTCTTCATAAGCATTAATAACCTTGGAATAATTGTTCATTGTAGTTGCAGAGGAAAAAAAACCAAAATTTATTTTTAAATTCCCCTTGAAAGCATTTTTGTTGTCCCCATATGGGAATAACGCTAGCAATGCAACTCAAGCAAAGCTTAAATGTATTAACCAAACCAGGAGAGAATAAAGATGAAAATTCGTCCTTTACATGACCGTGTTGTTGTTCGCCGATTGGAAGAAGAGCGTACCACTGCAGGTGGTATCGTAATTCCAGATAGCGCTGCTGAAAAACCAATGCGCGGTGAAGTAATCGCAGTTGGTGGTGGAAAAGTATTAGATAACGGTGATTTACGTGCCTTAGCGGTAAAAGTTGGCGATGTAGTTCTGTTTGGCAAATATTCAGGCACAGAAGTTAAGATCGCAGGTCAAGAAATGGTTGTGATGCGCGAAGATGACATCATGGGCGTAATTGAGAAGTAATTTAAAGATTAAAGGAGATTAAGATAATGAGTACTAAAGAATTACGATTTGGTGACGAAGCTCGCCAACAAATGTTAGCCGGTGTTAAAGCTTTAGCTGATGCAGTAAGAGTAACAATGGGCCCAAGTGGACGTAACGTTGTTCTGGAACGCTCGTTTGGCGCTCCTACTATTACTAAAGACGGTGTTTCTGTAGCAAAAGAAATCGCTTTTGAAAATAAATTCAAAAATATGGGCGCACAAATGGTTAAAGAAGTTGCTTCTAAAACTTCTGATACTGCCGGTGACGGTACAACGACTGCAACCGTATTAGCTGATGCAATTGGCGTTGAAGGTAACAAAGCAGTTGCTGCTGGCATGAATCCAATGGATTTAAAACGCGGTATTGAAAAAGCGGTTATTGCGGTAACTAAAGAATTACAAGCGATGTCTAAGCCTTGCAAAGATGGCAAAGCAATTGCTCAAGTGGGTTCAATTTCTGCAAATTCTGATCACGCAATTGGCTCTATCATTGCTGAAGCAATGGAAAAAGTAGGCAAAGAAGGCGTTATTACTGTTGAAGATGGCAATGGCCTGGAAAATGAGCTATCTGTTGTTGAAGGTATGCTTTTTGATCGCGGTTACATTTCTCCATACTTCATTAACAATCAACAAAGCATGACTGCTGAGCTTGAACATCCTTACATTCTCTTGGTTGACAAGAAGATTGCAACTATTCGCGACATGTTGTCTGTGTTAGAAGCCGTTGCTAAATCAGGTCGTCCATTATTGATTGTTGCAGAAGACGTTGAAGGCGAAGCCTTAGCCACTCTGGTTGTTAACAACATGCGTGGAATTGTTAAAGTCTGTGCGGTTAAAGCGCCTGGCTTTGGTGATCGTCGTAAAGCCATGTTACAAGACATTGCTATTCTGTGTAATGGTCAAGTTATTTCTGAAGAAGTGGGCGTAAGCTTGGAAACTGCTTCTATCGAAAGCTTAGGTCAAGCAAAACGAGTTGTTATTACTAAAGAAAATACAACTATTATTGATGGCGAAGGCAAATCTGATGAAATCAACAGCCGTATCTCTCAAATTCGCGCTCAAATGGAAGAAACAACTTCTGATTATGATCGTGAGAAATTACAAGAACGTGTTGCAAAATTAGCGGGCGGTGTTGCCGTTATTAAAGTAGGCGCTGCTACTGAAATTGAAATGAAAGAGAAAAAAGCTCGTGTTGAAGATGCTCTGCACGCAACTCGTGCTGCGGTTGAAGAAGGCATTGTTGCTGGTGGTGGTGTTGCTCTGATTCGTGCGCAAAAAGTATTAGATGGCTTAAAAGGCGATAATGCTGACCAAGACATGGGAATCAACATCCTGCGTCGTGCAATTGAATCTCCTTTACGTCAAATCGTTGCTAATGCTGGCTATGAAGCGTCTGTAATCGTCAATAAAGTTGCTGAAAATACCGGAAACTTTGGTTTCAATGCAGCGACTGGCGAATACGGTGACATGGTTGAGATGGGTATTTTAGATCCTACTAAAGTAACTCGTACTGCTTTGCAAAACGCAGCTTCTATTGCAAGCTTGATGCTAACTACAGAGTGCATGGTTGCCGATCTTCCTAAGAAAGACGAAGGTGCTGGTGCTGGCGATATGGGTGGCATGGGTGGTATGGGCGGCATGGGTGGAATGGGTATGATGTAAGCCTTTCCCTGCAGTCCAATTTAAAACCCGCCTTTTGGCGGGTTTTTTTTAACTGAAGTTTTGTTAGCTAGAACAAGTTAACTTCGGTATACAGCTAAACCCTAAAAATTTACTTTTAGATGTGCTTGCTGGGAGTTGAAAATCAAAAACAGAGACTCCATAAATTTGGTGTCCTTTATAGCTTCGGCCGTTGCTTGCTCCAACCATTAAAGGTTCCCCCTGCAGATTTTTGCCTAAATAAAGCATAACGTGACTAGCGCTAGCAGGTTCTGCAGTTTGATAAGTACCACTCCAAAATAATAAATCGCCGGGTTTCAGTGCAACAAAAACGGGATCGTCGATACGATTTGATTTTAGTGGATGAAAAAAACCTTCTGTAACAATCCATTTATAGAGCTCATCTGAAGAGCGAGGGGGAGCTTTAATCCCGACTTGGGTAAGAAGGTAGTAAATTGTTCCAGAGCAATCCATCGCCCCGGTACCTGGCTCAGCGGAGCCATAGCGATAACCCAGGTTCTGGTTGGCTAATTTTAAGGCTAGTTCAATTAAGTGTTTAACTTCATTGGAATTGGAATTGAAGTGCTCTAAGAACTGAGTAGAAATAGTTTGGGGTTTTGACTGCAAATTTTCTGCATCAACCGTAACTGGGTAAAAACAAACGAGGCTAATTAAGAAAAACAACTTAAACATTTTATGCCTTTTAACGTTTTAAATAATTTATAAATTGTAGAGTATTTAACTATTTAAAGCTCTTCGGTTTTTCAGCTCTGATTTTTTAATCATCAGGTTGGTTTCTTATAAGTAAAAAATATTGAATTCTTTGTTATTATAAATATAATTTATATATTCTCAGTTCTAATTGGAATTAAATGAATATACGTGATCTTCAATACCTTATCGCTGTGGCAGATTATAACCATTTTGGCAAGGCTGCAGAGGCTTGCTTTGTGAGCCAACCTGCCTTATCGATGCAAATTAAAAAATTAGAAGATACTTTGGGTATTCAGCTTATTGAACGATCTAACAAGCGAATCTTTTTTACTGACATCGGAAAAATAATTGTCGAACAAGCTAGAGATATTCTTCATCGCGTGGATAATTTACAAACTCTTGCCAAGCAATCAAAAGATCCTTTAGCTGGCGAGTTGCATTTGGGCATAATTCCTACCTTAGCTCCTTACCTTCTTCCTCTAATTATTCCAGGTCTTTCAAGGCTTTTTCCTAAATTGAGTTTGTATTTGGTTGAGGAAACAACCTTAAACTTATTAAAAAAATTAAAAGAAGGAAAGCTTGATGGAGCAATATTAGCCTTGCCTGTAGAGGGCGATTTTGTTTGTTCTAATTTATTTGATGAAGAGTTTGTTCTAGCTGTACCGCAAGGACATACCCTAACTAAGCAAAAGCTGGCCAATTTGTCTGATTTAGATAATAAAACCTTACTTTTATTGGAAGATGGTCACTGCTTAAGAGAACAGGCATTGGCTATTTGCCAAACTGCCAATGCTTCAGAATCAAAAAAATTCCGGGCTACCAGCTTGGAAACTCTTAGGCATATGGTAGCCTCAGGAGTTGGTATTACCCTAATGCCGAAATTATCGTGCCGAAGAAACGATGGCATTGTTTATATACCTTTTCGAAGACCTGTCCCAACAAGAACTATAGGCTTGATTTGGCGAGGATCAAATGCAAAAAAAACGTTGATGGAGCATCTGATAACTTATATTAAATCAGTGACTATAAAATTTTAAGTTTGCCATAAGAGTCCACAAAATAATGTTGTTTATCAAGAAAATATTAAGCACATTAAAACTTGAATCCTGGGCTAATTGGGCTACATCTGTAAGTGATCAGGGCGATTTCATCAAAGTTTAAAAATTTGCCAAGGACGAAAATTCATTAAAGGTAGCCTTGCTCATTATTTAAAAGTGATGGAATTTTAAACTTTGATGAAAGCGCCCTGGTAAGTGATTTCCTGCCCCTTGATAATAAGAATTGGATAAACTATGGTAAGAGGGATTTAAAGGTTTGAACGATCGAAGATATTTATTAAGGAATATATGTTTCAAAAAACCAGGTTGTGTGGGCTAGATGCCATTTGGGTGGACTAACCTCTTCGACGTTTTGGTTGCCGTAATCTTCTATTGCAAGAGGTTCTCATAAGAATTCTATTTGCTGATGTACTCGTTGAAATGCGTGAATAAGCTCTTTTTTATAAATTAATTGATTCTTCATTGAGCCACAAAACCTTAATTTAATTAAAGCCAGAGAAGAACGCTAATTTGTTAAATTAGTAGATTATTCAAACAGTCTACGATTGAATTAATCTATGAGATATGTGAGGAAATCATAAATGGCCTTTGCAAAACTTAAGGAGCTACTTGAAGCCGCACAAAGGAATAACCTAAAAAAAATGCAGCTCATTTTGCAGGAGAATGTTTATGAACAAGAAGATGCTGACAATGCGCTAAAAGTGGCAGCCCGATTTGGGAGCCTTGATACAGTGAGATATTTGATTGATTTTGTTGAAGTCAGCCGTAGAGCTGTGAGCTCCTCTTTAATTACAATTTGTAATTTGACTACAATTAACAGAGCCGTAAAATGGGCTTTTTTTTGCTATATTCGCGACTTAAAAGGAAAATCCAAGCCCAGCGAAACTGCACTTCATGTTGCTCTATGCGGGATTGTTTCTGCTGAAGGAATAGAAAATGAAAGAAAATTAAGACTTAATCAATCAACTTTTAATCTGGTTAAATTTCATTCACAAGGAAAGCTTTTTTCCCAATTTAAAGGACAGTCCTATTTTGGCTCTCATGCCCTACCTCAATCAATGTCCCCTGGGGATTCTTGTTTTTTACCTGATCAGCTCAAAAAAATAGAAAAACAGATTGCTATTTTGACAAAAGAAATCGCCTGGTGGGGTTGTTGGTCCTGGATAAATCCACATTATGCTCGAAAAATTGATAAAAAAGCAGGGTTGATCGCTCTAATCAATTGCTCTTTTGTCAAAGGAATGACGATCAAATCCGCAATTGAGTATGTTGAATCCAGTCATAAAGAGCTAAGAGTAGGGAGATTTAGTGAAATTGCAAGAATTCTGGATGGATTTTTAAAGCTAGAAACTTACAAAGAGCAGAATGAGGATTTAGCCTCATTCAATTGGGTCAAGTAACTCGATGTCCAAGGGTAAGAAAATCTATGCTAGATCGAGAAAAATAATTTTTTTATACCGAACTAGCTTATGCGTAACGTAGGTTGCAAAACAAATAAGGATTGATCATTCAACTGTATAAATTCCTTAAAGAGAATAATTATCCATGAGTAACACCACTGTAGTTTTCAAACTGAAATTTGTCTTGAATCAGACACTATCTGGTTAACGCAGAAACAAATTTCAGATTTGTTTAATGCATCCACAGATAATATCGGACTACATATAATGGTGAAGCAAAGATCAATGATAATGCATTAGTTGCCATTACATTACTCGTTGGTCAAAGCCAGCCGAATCAAAAAAAGGTTATGATTGATTTGATCATCAATTTAATCAAAGAAGAATCAGCAGGTTAAAAGGAGTCTATGACGGCTAATGTATGTATTCGCAGTGCAACGCTTGCTGATGCTGACGCAATTAGTCGCATGATTATAAAGGTATTGAAAGAAGTAAATGCAACGGACTACTCTGATACAGTAATAACTGCAGTCATTAGTAATTTTTCAAAAGAACAAGTTGCGGCACGAATGAAACAGCGAAAGGTTTTTGTTATAACCGAACAAGAATACATCATAGCCACAGGAAGTCTTGAAGGCGACATGGTGCGATCTGTTTTTGTTCTACCAAGCAAGCAAGGCAAAAACATAGGACTTTTGTTAATGAATCATCTTGAAGCGGTGGCTCGTAAGCAAAACATTCGTTGTCTGACCGTAGCTTCTTCAGTTACCGCAGAAGGATTTTATTCAAAACTTGGATACAATGCATTACGAAGTGAATACCACGGTGAAGAAAGAACCGTTATTATGCAGAAAATTATCTAACAGAGATGACCAAGTCTTAGCTTAGGTTTATGATCATTGAACCTCAAGCTTCGTCTAGTAATTCGATTTGCTCGTTGAGATTAACTAGCTGATTTTGCCAATAAACTGGCGTATTAAACCAGGGGAAGCTTAAGGGAAATGCGGGATCAGCCCATCGTTTGGCTAGCCATCCTGAGTAATGCAACATCCTCAAGGTACGTAGTGCTTCAATTAAATGGCGTTCTCGTGGATTAAAATCATAAAACTCACGATAGCCTTTTAAAATTTTTGCAAGTTGTAGCTCCATCTGTTCCGGCTCGCCTGAAAGCAGCATCCAGATGTCCTGTATAGCAGGACCCATCAGGCAATCATCCAGATCGACTATATGAGGGCCTAATTCACTCCAAAGCACATTGCCGGCATGACAATCTCCATGTAATCGTATTTGTTTGATCTGTCCAAGAGAAGCAAAAATTTTTGCTATTTTTTCCAATAAATTATCTACGGTTGTACAAAAATTAGCTTTCAAATAATCTGGAATAAAATTATTATTAATAAGAAAATTATAGGCATCATGGCCGTAACTTTCTGTTGTTAACTTTATGCGATGAAGAAAAGGCCGACCTGCACTCACTGCATGTAAACGGCCCAGGAAACGACCCATCCATTCAAGCTGCTCGTTATTATCCAGTTCCAGAGCCCGGCCGCCTTGTCGTGGAAAGAGAGCAAAATTAAAACCCTCGTAATGATGCAAGGTTTGACTATTAATACTTAAGGGCGCAATGATGGGAATTTCCTGCTCAACTAACTCCAGAGAAAATTGATGTTCTTCTAAAATAGCTTCTGAGCTCCAGCGCTGAGGACGATAAAATTTAGCGATAAGTGGTTCTTTTCTTTCAATCCCTATCTGATAAACGCGATTTTCATAGCTGTTTAAAGCGATTAAACTGCCGCTACAAAGAAAACCTGTACTCTCAACAGCATCCAAAATGACATTGGGATTAAGTCGCTCATAAGGAGTTTGATTCTCAGGATTCACAGCGGATTACTCATAAAAAGAAAGCGTGGGTAGGATTATACACTACTCTTTAGCGTGGCAGATTAGGATTTCCTTGATGTGCTTGACTTATTTTTATAATTTACGCCAAGTTACATGTTTCGCCATTTCATTAATGAGTATGTTCTAAATCATATCCAATTGATATTAATAGATATAATTTTAATGAACAGTTGTATAGACCTTATCCATCTCTGCTAAAACAATGGCCATTGCCGCATTGATTTGCTCTGCCATGGTGGGGAATGTTTGATTAAATTTCCTAGTCGATTCACCGCTCTCAGCCTGTTGCGTGCTAATAATTTCAGCGATATCGGCTAAAAAAGACTGGTCGTCGAGCTCTCTGGTCTTGGCTATTAATTCTTCTGCATCGGTAAATTCAGTATTCAAAGAAGCTACAAGAGCCAACCCGCCCCAACCTTCCGGGCTTTCCTCATAGATAGCAATGGCTTTTTGATAACTTGCTTTTGCATCACTTAATTTATTAAGAAAAAGCTGACACCAACCTAGACTAATCCAGTTGTCACAGAAAACAGGTTCTAGCTCTGCTGCTTTTTCAAAAGCTTTCTCTGCCTCTTGTAATTTCATTTGGCGCAAAAGAGTAGTTCCCAGCGCAAACCAAAGACGGGCATCTTCAGGGTTTCGCATTAATAAATGATTAATTTCAGCCACTGTGGTTTCACCTTCAGTCAGGCCTAATAAAAGGAGTACAATCTGTGCTTCATAGTTATCGGGGGCGAGAAGCAGAGTTTGTTTTGCTGCATTTTTGGCTAATTCTAGCTCTTCACAATCAAAGTAAATTTCTGCAAGTAATGCATAACACTCTTCAGTTGCTCCATGATGTTGAATAGTGGCTTCTAATAATTTGATTGCCTCATCTAGCCGATATTGATCCCGCATCATTTTAGCCATAAGAATTTCCACTTCATAATTAGAGCTGCCATGAACTAGTAAAGGACTTAATACTTCTATACCTTCTGGTATTTCATCCAGGGAATAATGACAAACTGCCAAAGCATAACGAATTAAAGATAAATTCTCTTTATCCAGGGCTTTAGTGAAAGCCTGTTTTGCTTCCTCAAACTTTCCCAGATGAATATCAATGTATCCTTGTTGTGCGATACAGGCCTCAGAGTTAAGTGCTTTAGCCCTATCAAGATAAGATTGAGCTAAAGCAAATTCACCTGATTGCCGGTATCCATCACTAATTGAAATTAAAAGATTTAAATTATCGGGATCTTGCTTAAGATAATTTAAGTAGTTCGTTAATTTTGTTTTATTGTCATTCCGGGAATTCATTATTCTTACTCTGCAAAAATTAAGTCAGGTTAAAACTAGATACCAACGATTGTACCACTAAATCCCATCCGTCAATCAGCACGAAAAGCAAGATTTTAATGGGCAAAGAAATTGTCATAGGCGGCATCATCATCATGCCCATTGTCATTAAAATACCAGAGACTATTAAATCAACTAGTAGAAAAGGTAAAAAAATCATAAAGCCAATTTGAAAGGCGGTTTGTAATTCACTCAATAAAAAAGCCGGGATTAATTGGTAAAATTTGACATCCTTAGCCTTAGAGGGTATCGGTTCTTTGGCTAATTGCAGAATCATTTTTAAATCTTTTTCATGAGTCTGTTGCAACATAAAATGTTTAATTGGTGTTTCTATTTTAGACACTGCGGTTTCAAAACTAATTTGTTTTGCCTGAAAAGGTACGTATGCTTCGGTATAAATTGTATTTATTACAGGCATCATAGTAAAAAAAGTTAAGAAAAGAGCTAAACTCATCAGTACAGAATTGGGTGGGGTTTGTTGTAATCCCAAGCCGTTTCTCAACATGGAAAGCACTACAATAATCCGAGTAAAAGAGGAAAGCATTATTAATAGACTCGGCGCTAAACTTAACAAGGTTAGCAAAGCGAAAACTTGTAGGGTAGGAGAAATAGTTTCCTGATTAAAATGAATTGAACCCAATGAGAATTCGGCCGGAGAGGCAAGCGCCATCGAAGGTAAGGCAATCAAAACCAGGAAATAATTAGTGTATCGCATTGCTCGTCTCATTTTTTATCGCATGTAAAACCAAAGCCTGTTGATTATCGGCCAACAAAAATTGTTGATTTTGATATTCCAGAACATAAATAAAGGTTTTAGAACCTAGATTTTTTTTGTCTATAATCAAAAAATTTGATTGTTTTGCTATAGCGCCCTTATTCTTTTTAGCCATAAAATAAGCTATTGCCATGATAACAATAAGCGATAAAACACAGAGCTGCCAACTTAACGAAGGTTGGAAATTTTGCTTAAAATTTAACTCTGCTGCAGAGGCTTGTCTAGTAATAATCAAAGCAATAATTAGCTGAAATTTTTTTATCATGAAGCAATTTCTGTGATTTGTATGGCAAAAAAATCATCAGCACATCTTAATTCACCCCGTGCAATGATTTGATTGTTGAGTAAGATATCAATTGGCTCAACTATTTTTTGATTAAGTCTAAGGGTTTGACCTTGTTTAAGTTCACGCAATTCAGCAATAGTCATGACTACAGTGCCAAGACGAATTTGACATTCGACTTCTACAGCGCCAACAATATTTAAATAATTTTCGTTTAAGAGGGGTTGGGAACCCGTTTGTGGTGATTGTTCAGGTAAAGAAATTCGTTTAACAGTGATATTCATGATGACCTCTTAAGCTGTATAGATTTATAGTTTTGAAATTGGCCTGCTTCAACATCAGCAAGTTTTTGTTGCTGATAAAGCAGATGCAGGGGTTGATTAATCTTATGAGTGGTTTTAATAAGATCACCCACTTGTAAAATCGCTAGCTTAGATAGACTAAATTTGATTGGTGAAAGTTCAACACTAAGCTTTAATTCTTTTTGAGCTAGAGCAAAATCCAAATTGCCTAAACCTTGTGGTAGTTTTTTTTGCTTAGGTAGATTATCAATAACCCAATCTGGGTGCAGATAAATTTTGAACTGCCCGAGTTGATTGGCAAAAGTTAATGCCAGACAAGGTGAACCGATATATCGCCATTCCCTGGGGATGATGGTTTTAGAGTCAACTTTTACTAGTTTGGCGCCAAGAGTATTAGTTAGGAAAACGATAAAAAGTTCGCTGGTTATCTCATCGAAACAGGAAGAATTTTCTGAAAAAATGCTTTTTTTCAGTAGCTCAAGGTATGATTTTTCAAGTAGAAGAAGGGGTTTATTTTCATTCTGGATTAAAATAAATTTTTCATACAAAGTTGAATCATTCTCGATTTTACCTGCTTTTTCAGTTTCCATACTAATAGCAATTTGAGTATAAAGGGTATTCCAAGCAGCTAATTGCTCTGTAAATTTTTGCTGAAAATAATCTAACTCTAAAGCACTTAGTAAGCGATAAGGCTTGCATTTGCTGTTCATTTATTAAATAACTCTTCAAGTAATTGTTTATCGATATCCATTATTTGTGAACAGGCTTGAAACATGCGCTGTAACACAACAATATTGGCAAATTCAGTAGTTGAATCGACATTAGCTGATTCAAGATTATTAACTTTTATGGTGCCGAACCCTTTTTTATTGGCTTGACCAACATGTCTTCCCTGATTATGTTTGGCGCGAAATAGATTATCTCGTGTTTGCACAAGGGTGTGTTCAATATCATCGAATTTTGCGAGAGCAATATGAATGCCCTCTATGGTTTGTTTATTGTCATAGCTATAAGAAATCTGACCATATTCATCGAAGGAAAAACCTACCAGATTTCCTTCCTCATAACCGTCTTGCTTGATAATTTTTAATGAAGAAGGAGCTTGAATTTGTTTATCCTGACCTAGATTCAAACGCACGGATTTATCCTGATCATTCATGTACAGACCAAAATTTAATCTAAGCGATTGATTTAATGGGAGATGAAGATCGAAATAATTTTGCCCTTCATAAAGCGACCCGTTAGAGTTAGTCATAAAAACAATAGTTTGCTCAGTATTAATATCGCTAGGTATGCCATCATAGCTCAGACCGATAAGCTTCCAGGTTAAGCCCAATTGTGTTTCTTGATCAACATCTGGTTTAACAGGTTGCAGCTCAATCTCGATAGAGTGCTTTTTACCTTTTGCATCAAAAATATCAGGCAGGGTAAATTTTAGATTTTCATATTCAATTGTGGGTTTTTCGTTAGGATTACTGGATGGAACATCCGGAGTTTTAGTTTTGAGAACAAATTGACCTGCCAAATCAACAATTGAAGTGGCCTTGCCAATTCTGATTTGCGGACCAAACTGTTTAATCGGCGTTAGATCCCCTTTAGCATTATAACCCTGTACTACACCGCCACTGTGCTTATCGGTTAATTGACCTTCCTCGTTAAAACCAAATTCACCATCTCTTGTGTAAACAAGTTCTCCATTTTTTAAGCGAACAATAAAAAACCCCTCACCTACAATTGCTAAATCTGAAGCGCTAGAGGTAGGTACATAATTTCCTGCGGAAAAGTTAGTGCCAATGCCACTAACTTTAACGCCACATCCAAGTGCTTTATTATCGCCAAGCGAGGAATAAAGTACATCATTTCGTTTAAATCCTGGGCTTTGCATGTTGGCAACATTGTGAGAAGTATTTTGTAAGCCAAAACTTGCTGCCAACATGCCGCTGAGGCTGGTGTAATAACAATTGGTCATTGCTGTCCCTTAATATTAGTATCCAATGGAACTGATATCTGTAAGTTGAATTGTCGGATGTTTATCATCAATGGTCACGTCTAGTGTGGGGGCAGAATTAGGTACCAAATTAACACGATTGATTTTACCTTCGCCCCCGTAGCCCTTCACGGTGATATTTTTTCCAAGCAACATAAGGCTCAAATTCACATTGGTTAATCCGGTTAGAATTTGTAGAGAGTTTGAGCTGGCTTGGGCTTCTTGCAAGGCTGCAAATCCTGCCATTTGCGCCATAAATTCACGATTATCTAAGGGTTTTAAAGGATCTTGATAGGTTAATTCTTGCATAAATAATTTTAAAAAATCCGCTTGGCTAACACCAGCCCCGGAGGCTTCAATTGGATTAGTCATGATTTACTCCATTAATGATTAGTTGTTGTAATTTTATTCCTTTGGCGCTCAGCCAAGATTTAACTAAATGACTTAATTCATTAGTTTGTTGAGGGCTTAAATTAGCCGTATTAAAGCTGAACTCTGCTTCACTTCCATTGATAAATAAATGTTGTAATTTAAAATCAAAAGGACGTATAAAAATCCGCTTTTCTAATAATTTAATTAATTTTAAAACTGAATTTTTTATTGGTTGATCGGGTTTCAGACTATCGCAAATTGTTAACCTATTTTTCTTTAATTTAACCTTTGACTCTATTGGATTAATAACTATTTTATTCTTTGAAAAATAAGCTTTAGTAGATAATTCCTTTAAGTTGTAATCTAGGCTCGCTTCTGCTTTTTCGGTAACTTCAAAATTAGATAAATGTTTGAGCTCAGGTTCAACCTTAGTAAGTTGGATTACCTCTAAATTCTCTTTTCCGGCTACCGAATTAAATCGCAGCTCTGAACATTCTAGCTCTTGCTGATGAGACCAATAATACTCATCGCCTGAATTTTGTTTTTCGCTGGGATTTAGAAGCTGTTCGAACGATGAAGATAATCCCTCTTTCAGACTTTCTTCTCCAGAATTCTCAAAAAAATAAATGGGAGCGGGATTAATTTTCATCATCAATTCTCCTTAAAAGGGCCCACTCATCTTGCGATTTTTGTTCATCATCCAAAACAAGTTTTTGTTCATGATTGCTTTGATTGAGCTGATATTTTTCTAACATTTTTAATTCTGTATCCAGGCGAATTCTTCGTGCCAGAAGCTGAGCTTGGCGAGCTTCCAATTCTTTCTTCGCAAGTTCTAATTTTTCATTATCCTGTTGACAGTGAATAATAAAGTTCAAACGTGAAATCTCTTTTTCGGGGCTAATAAGCGTATAAATTTCACAGGCTTTAGCAATTTTTTCCTGAAAGTTGCTAAGTTTATTTTGTAGAGAACCAAGCTCTTGAGCTAATTCGTCAAGTGACTGATTAAGTTGTTGTTTTTGCCAGAAAAGTTTAGTTAAAAGGGCGGTTAAGGTATTATTCATCGCAAATCTCAGCAAATTGTTTTTCCAGGGCTTCCATAGTTAGTGATTTTTCCATTCTTTGTATAAGTAATTGATTAATTGCATCGATACGCTCAACGGCATAATCTAATTTCAAATTTTGCCCTGGTTTATAGGCACCGACTTCAATCAAAGCTTTATTTTGATGATAAAGGCTAAGAAGACTAATAATAAGTTGTATTTGTTTTTGTTCCTCAGCGGAAAGCAATTGTGCGGCAAGGCGCGAAACAGATTGCAGGATATCAATGGCAGGATAATGGCCGCGCTGGGCTAATTCACGAGTTAATACAATATGGCCATCTAATAGGGCGCGCATGTTATCCGCAACGGGTTCATTGAAGTCATCTCCTTCGACAAGAACAGTATAAAGAGCGGTAATGCTACCTTGACCAACAAAATTGCCTGCTCGTTCAACAACACCAGGCAGAAGTGCGAATACGCTTGGCGTATAACCACGGGCCGTCGGTGGCTCTCCTAAACTAAGACCAATTTCACGCTGAGCCATGGCAAAACGCGTTATAGAATCCATTAGCAACATGACATCTTTACCTTGACGGCAAAAAAATTCAGCAATGGCCGTGGCGGTATAAACTGCCTGTTTACGCATCAAGGCAGATTCATCACTGCAAGCTACAACAACCACGGTTTTTTTTAAACTCGCCTCATCCAGGTTATTTTGTAGAAAATCATTAACCTCACGACCGCGCTCACCGATAAGAGCAATGACATTGATCTCTGAATTGATTTGTTTGGAGATAAGCCCCAGAAGCACCGATTTCCCAACGCCGCTCCCTGCGAAAAGCCCTATGCGTTGTCCTTTCCCCAGGGGCAGAAAACAATCAATGGCATGAATACCGGAAAGTAGACGTTCCTTAATCGGTTGCCTTTGCAAAGGGTTTATTTTAGTTCTTTGTAGTGATACGCATTCCTGGCATCTCAAGGGTCCTAAATTGTCTAAAGGGTTTACAAAGGAATCAACAACACGGCCGAGAATTGCGTTTCCTACTGGAATGGTTAAAGCTTGACCCGTTGCCCGTACCCTAAAGCCTAGAGAAATGTTAATGTTGGAGAAGGGCATAAGAAACACTTTTGTTTTTTCAAAACCAAGTACCTCAGCTTGAGTCACGAGTTGATTTTGCATATCTAGAATGTCACAGACTTCACCAATAAAAGTTTGGGGCGGACCTTGGGCTACCAATTTTAAGCCAAGAGAGAGTTTAATTTCTCCCAGACGTTCAACCCTTTGTAATGTTTTAAATCCCTTCATAATGATTCCGATTTTTTAAATCCAAAAGTTCTTTTTTCAAACAATCGATTTGCCTTTCAATCCCTGCATCAAAAAGGCCATGTTCGCAACGAATCATACAACCCCCAAGTGCCAAACGCTCATCTGATTTAACACAAAGAGCAGGATATGAGCTTAAGTCCATATTTAATTCTCCTTGCTCTAAGAGGGCGAAATCTTTGGGGTTTAAGAGCAAGGTTAGCGCTTGTTTGTCGTTAATTTGATTGAGTGCTGTGAGAATTTGCTCTGCGATTAAGCCTTTTTGTTGCTGTTGATGAACAAAAAATTGCTGGCTAATCATCAAGACGATATCAGCAACTTCATTTTGTAAGGCAAGCCGGCTTTGGCATAAGGCTTGAGAAATTCCCTGGAGAAGGCTATGAATTTGCTCTAATCTTTCGAGATTTTCTGTTTTTATTTGTTCCTGTGCTTGTTTTATACCCTCAGTGTGACCTTGGCTAAACCCCAACTTAAAACCTGTTTCCCGAGCTTGCTCTTTGAGAATAGGAATTTCAGGTGCTTGTTCAATGGCATTCAGTTTTTCAAGTTTAACTAAACTAATATCCTGTTCGCCCAACAGAACCAGGTCTTCACTTAGGATGACTCGTTTAAAAAGCTCAGCCATGTTTTTGCTCCAAATGATGGCTGAAAGATTGTTTGTTTTGCCAATGCTCTAGAAGCGCTTGTTTAGCCGCTATTTTTAAATGTTTGAGCTCAGCGCTCCTTAGCGTTTTTCTAATGGTTTGGTTCGGATCATAAAAGCTTAGAAATTGTTGCTGCCATGAAAATTGTCCTTGTTCGAGCAATATGGAAATATAAAGGGAACAATAATTTTTTAAAGCTTGGCAATGAAAATTGGCTAATTGCGGCCGTTGAGGTTCGGTGCCGGGTATTTTTTTAAGGTTTCGAAAGCGGCGAGCCTCTTGAAGAAGGCGTTCACCCTGCAATTGATTAAAAATTTGCCCTTCTGCCTCGCGCAAGTTAGCTAAAATCCAGCGTTGATCAGCTAAGGTTAGATTAACCATATCTAATAAAATTTCCTTTAGTGCCCTAGTCATATTGAGCAAGCCAGTCAGTTAATTCACTAAGTAGAATTTTTCTTTTTCGTCGACGATTGAATACCTTTAATGAGCTAATAAAAATTAAAAATCCTGAAATCAAACTCAAACCTATTGGAAAGTTAAAGTCAAAACTGCGTTCTTGTTTTGTAATAGGCAGCGAGGGAATGGTTAAAAGTTTAGATTCATTAACTAAGGTTTCTATAGAAATACTATCTCCACGTTTGGCATCAAAACCAATTACCGATTTAACCAATCGTTCAATCTGTAGCAGTGTAGATTTCTCAGTGTATTGTGGCAGGACTACGGAAATAGTAAGCCTTTCAATATTACCGCTAGCATGAGTAAAATGTTCTTTTCGAGTGCCAAAGTGATAACTTTTTTCACTGGTTAAATCTTGATCGCTCAGTGGGTTTTCGATTTTGGTTGAGCTGGTATGCCTGCTTTCTTTTTCATGAATTAGGACAGCATCGTGCTGAGGCTTGACTAACTCACGTTCTATTTGATCGTAGTTAAGAGTCACATCGATTTTAACCATGAACTCTTCATTTTTAAAAACACGGGTGAGCATGTCTAAAACTTTTCCATTCAGGTAATGTTCTAGATTTTTTTTGGTTGTAAAATGTTTAGAACCGGGATCCTCCTCACCGCCTGTTAATTTGTAACCATTTTGATCAAGTATAACTACCTTAGCTTTTTGCATATGAGCAACGCTTGCCGTAACAAGCTGCTGAATTCCACTGACTTGCTTTGAGCTGAGAGGATGAATTAAGTTAAGGCTAATTGCTGCACGAGGTTGGTTCTCTTCTTGCTGAAATAAGTGCTGGTCTGGAATTACTAAATGAACTCTTGCTTGTTTAACTTCATCAAGGCTACTTATAGTTCGTTCTAATTCACCTTGCAAAGCACGTTGAAAATTAATTTTTTGGGAGAAATCAGTCAGGCCAAAATCATTTTTATCAAACAATTCAAAACCAACACTGCCTGATAATTGCATACCCGTGCTCAGTAATTTAATACGAGTTTTAGCAACTAAATTTTTATCAATCGAAATATCATCGCCAGCATTATTCAAACGATAATTAATACTGTTTTGTTCAAGATTATTAATAATTTGGCTGGCATCGCGCTTGTCCAGATTACTAAAAAGAACTGCATAATTAGGTCTGTTTAACCAAAGGCAAAGCCCCAAAGCCAAGCTAAAAATTACGGTGAGTCCCAGTAATAATTGAATTTGATTTTTTTGAGTTTGATTTTTAAACCAATAAAAAGCATTTGAAAAATAGTTCACCTTATATTTGCTCCCGCATAATTTCTTGATAGGCAGACATCACACGATTACGGATTTGCTCTAAGAGTTGAAAAGATAACTTGGCTTGTTCAAGGCTTAACATTGTCTGATGTAGACTTGCATTCTGGTTGGTTGCTAATTGCTGTAAAGCCTTATCGGCTGAAATTAACTGGTCATTGGTCTCGCCCAATTTTTCATTTAACCAAGTACTAAATGAAGGGGCTGTTTGATCGCAGCGTTCAATACTTTTAATTTCAGTGTTGAAATTTAACTGATTTATGTCTTCGATTTTCATCGTTCCTCTCCGATACTTAAAGTTTGCAAATATAGAGAATGAGCGATATTAATAATTTTAATATCCGCTTCATAGGCACGAGAAGCACGAACTAAGGTAGTCATTTCATCCACCATATTTAGGCCGGGATAACTAACATAGCCTTGTTTATCCGCAGCAGGGTGTTCGGGCTGATAAACTTTATTAGGCGGCAGATTCTCAGGTACCAGGCTGACTTCAGCGATTCCTGCCTTGGGATCTGAAAAGTAAGCATTGAAGGGCTTTGCTGAAGCTAAAACTTGCATGGGTTTAAATGCTGAGCCTTCGGTACTCTGTAAACTGTGTTGATTGGCGATGTTGTTAGCCACTACATCAACACGCATTTTTTCAACACTCATTCCTGCCGCAGCAATTGCATAAATTTGATCGTAACTCATAATTAATTATTTCCATGTAAGGCAAGTTTCATCAGCGCTAATTTTTGATTTAATCCTTTAATCAGTGCTCGAAATTGAGTGGCATTTTTTACGCTTAAAGCAATTTGAGCATCTATTGACGAATCTTCAACACTTGCTGCTAAGGAATGGAATTCTCCATAAGAACTTAGACCTCGGCCGAGTTGCTGTTCAAAATTAACAGCAACGGGTTGATAGCCTTTAGTGTTGGCATTAGCAATGTTAGATGCAATTGCAGTTTGGCGTAACAGAGCTGCATCTAGGGCTAGGCTAATTGATTCAATGGTTTTATCTCTTTCCATAAAGGGTCCTTTTATATCTTTATTGGCTATTGGATAATGAGCTCAGCATGTAAGGCGCCTGCTCTCTGTAAACTTTCAAGTATCGAAATAATATCTCGGGTTGTTGTATTAACCTTGTTTAAGGCGTTAATCAGTTCTGCTATAGAAGCACCTTTAGATAATTTTACGGTATTAGTAGGCGATTCTTTGGCCTCTATTGAAGTCGAAGGAGTAATTGCAGTACGAACCTGGCGCCCAACTTCAGCGATTAGAGTAGGCTGAGATACATCGTATTCTGTAGCTATTGCTATTTGTAAATTACCATGTGAAATAGTTACCGCATCAATTTTTACATCAGCACCTGCGATTACAACACCCGTGCGTTCATTGACAACTACAGTAGGAATATTGTCAGGATCAATGGCTATATTTTCTAACTGGCTGACAAATTGAATATAATGTTTTCTTGCGGCTAGGGGCGGATAAATGGTGATATCTTGTGCTGACATTGCTAAAGCTGTATTTAAGCCAAAACGTTTATTAAGGGCCTTCTCAACCTCATAAGCAGTAGTAAAATCAGGACGATTTAAGATGACATGTAAATCACCCTCTTTAGAAGATAACTCATTGTAAATCGATTTTTCGACTACCGCACCGCCTGGTATCAGGCCAGCAGTTGGGTGGTTTTTTTGTATAACATTACCAAACAAATCATATTTGAAACCACCCACAGAAACAGGTCCTTGAGCCAAAGCATAGATTTGATTATCAGTACCCTTAAGCGGTGTGACTAATAATGTGCCGCCTAACAAACTTTTGGCATCGCCTAGCGAGGCGACATTGATATCTAATTTATCACCTTGATGCGCATGTGAGGGGAGGTTGGCGCTGACGATGACAGTCGCTGAATTTCGGCTGTTAATTTCATTAGGATTGATAGTTACCCCAAAAGTCTGTAATAAATTAGCTATTGCTTGAGTGGTGTTTTTATTACGGCGTGAATCACCGGACCCAGCTAGACCGATAATTAATCCATAGCCTGTTATTGGATTTTCTTGCAGGCCAGATAAATGCGCAATGGACTTTAAGCGAAGGGATGCATGAATCGGTGTTATGCCGATTAGGATAGTTAAGATAAAAATATTCAAGCAGAATTTTAATCTTGGCATCAGATTAATCCTATCAAAGACAATACTTGATAAATATAATTATGACGCTCAGCATTTGAAACAGAACCGTCTCCACTATAAGTAATTTGGGCGTTGGCTATACGGGTAGACAAGACTGTATTTTCAGCGCTGATATCTTCAGGCCGAACAAGTCCGTTAAGCAGAATTGTTTGTTGCTCGCCATTGATACGGATCTGTTGTTGACCTTCAACAAAATAAGAACCTCCTTCTTCCAAACTTTTAATGCGGACTGTCAGCGCAGCTTTTATTTTACCATTGCGTCCAGTTTTTGCTGATGATTTACCCTTACCGTTCAACTCAAGGCCAAGCTTGTGATTGGTTTTGTTATATGAAGCTTCCAATGCAGCCTTTATTACTTTACCTGATGCGAGATCAGCACTACTTTGTGCATCGGATGTTTCCATTACAATAACTGTCAAAAGATTGCCAGGTAAATAAGCTTTTCTATCCGCAATAAGAGGACGATAAACAGTTTCATCAAATAAGGAGACTGCTTTGGCTTTGGCGTTAAACAATAATACAAAAATAACTAAAATGACTATTTTTATGTAAAAACCAGGCCTGGGAGCCGGGAATCGACCATTCATTTTTCTGCCAAATTTTGTCCGACAGATCCCAGCGCCAGGATTTGAATAATAATTTTTAGCAAGCAAAAAAACTGCTCTGTTAGATTGATAGAATAGCTCACCTGAATTTAGTTTTTTTACAAGATTAGTTACGAATTTCATTAGTAATTTTTTCCAGTTCGTCCGCAATTTGTACGGCTTTTGCGTTGAGTTGATAAATGCGTTGGGCCATAGTTAATTGCATTAGTGAACTCACCATATCCACGTTCGAGCCCTCTATTTGTTTTTGAGCGAGGCTTCCTAGTCCGCTGGAGGCAGGGCTATCTACAATGGGCTCACCTGAAAGCTCGGTGGTTTTATAAAGCCCTGAGCCAATCGAATGTAAAGAATCGGGATCAAGAAATTTCGCGAGCTTAATTGAGCCAAGCAACTGAGGCTCCGTATCTCCTGCAACTCTGGCTAACACCTCGCCTTCTTTTTGAATGGTGATTTCAATTGCATCTTCTGGTATTTGAATATTGTCGCTTAAACGTGAACCATCTTGAGTGGCTAAATAATGATCCTCATCGATGATAAAGGTCGAGTTTCTTGTATATGAAATGGTGCCATCTTCAGAGCTAACTTGAAAAAAACCCGGACCATCAATAGCTAGGTCAGACCAATTATTAGTGGGTTTTAGAGGCCCCTCTGAGAAATCCTTCCCTGTTTTATAAATCGAGGCTCCCATGCCAAGTTGCAGATTAGCTTTTGCTTGCAAGCTACTACCCCCATTGATATTTTGGTATAGCTGATCAGCAAAAGTCATCTTAGATGCCTTATAATTAGATGTATTTAAATTTGCCAAATCATGAGCAATCTTATCGATATAATATTCTTGAGCCCTTAAGCCACCCGAGGCAATTGCAAGCGCATTAGACATTTCCTTCTCCTAATTGAGTTATCGCTGTAGACAAAAGACCATCAGCGATTCGCATGACATGTTGTGAGGCCTCAAAATGACGTGAAGTTTTAACCAGCTCCATCATTTCATCGACGGATTTCACATTGGATTGTTCAATATAGCCTTGTAAAACGGGGGTTGTACTTTCTGCTGGAAGAGGCGACTCTGAACTTTGATATAAGCCTTGACCAAGATAACTTAAGGGTTGATTCGAACTAAATTTTACAATTCTTAATTGATCAATTTTTTGATCGCCAATAGATATATTTCCCTTTTTGTCAACGCTAAATTCATTATCATTAATCACAATCGAGCCTGAGCGACCCATAACCAAGCCTCCAGTAAAAGAGGATAATTCACCATGCTCGTTGAGGTGCAAATCACCTCGTCTTGTATAGAGAAGTCCTTTTTCCGTATGAACTACAAAAAATCCCTCTCCAGCTAGAGCTAAATCAGTAGAAGCTTTGGTATGCATCATTGGACCCTGAGTCAGATTATGTGCATTCTGTAGCTGGGGGAAAGCCGGGTTTAATTCTGTAGATAATTGTTCTTTAAAGCTTAAATCCACCAGTTGCTGCTTATAACCGGGTGTTAGCATATTGGAAATATTTTGATTGATGGTTTGCAAGCGATTTTGGTCGCTTATCATTGCGAGTTGTGTTGATTTAATAGCATCTATCATTTAGGTTTTCCTTTATTGCACAATAGCGAAAGATTCAACTTGAATGGTGACCGGCACCTCATTCATAGCAAGTACGCTCAAATGAGGCATAATACGCTGCGTTAAAAAACGAATCGGCCTTCTCAGAGCCGATGAACAAAGTAAAACCGGCTTCTTGCGTTCCCCAATCATTTTTTCTACCTGGTGAGCTAGAGCAGTTAAAAGACTTTCAGTAAGACCAGGTTCCAGTCCCCAGAGCTCTTTAGTCAAATTTTGATTTAACTTTTGTTCTAAATTGGGAGCCAACGTTAACACCGATAGTGTCTTTTGATTGGCAATCAATTTTTGACAAATTGCTGTGCCTAGCTGGGCACGAACAAGCTCTGTAAGTTGGGAGGGATCAGATATATTTTTTGCATGTTCAATTAAGACTTCAAGGATCTTTGAAAGATAGCGAATTGAAACATTCTCTTCTAATAAGTTTTGTAAGATACGTTGAAATTGGCTTAAGGAAAGTAATGCTGGGATGAGCTCATCACGAAGATTAGCCACAGTAGCTTGTTCAAGCAGGATTTCAGTTTCACTGCGGGTTAGCAATTCAGCTAGATTACTATAAATAACTTCTTTTATATGTGTCGTTAAAACCAATAGGGGTTCGCATAAAGTATAACCCTCTTCATTCGCAAGAGCTTGTTGACTAGCGCTTATCCAGAGGGCTGGTAGACCATAACTAGGGTCACGTGCTTCTATAACTTGTTGAAGTTTGGATTTAGCTTGAGTTCGATTTGAAACTATAGCCAAAATTTTGTCTAAGTATAGTTGATTTAAGCCAAGGCTATTTCCTTGAATACTAATCAAATAAAAGGGATAGTTGATTTTGTGATCGCTTGAGATTTTAATTTCAGGGATAACAAAACCCAACTCGTAAGCCAATACTTCCCTTAATTGAGAAGTGGTTTCTAAAAAAGAATTTTCAAAGCGGGAAAAATGTACATAAAGTTCACTATTGAACAGTATTTCTATTGGATGAATTTTGATCTTTTCATAGAGATTTTCTTCCTGCTCCTCAATAGATTCCTCAGCTTTTTTTTGTGAAGCACACCAGGCCGCAGTCGCAAAGACAGTTAAAACCAGCGCAATAGGTACTATGGGGATGCCTTTGACGGTTAATAAGCCTAATAATCCAAAGCAAACCATGATTAATGATTTTGGATAAGCAGCAATTTGTTTTGTTATTTCGTTGCCCAATTGCGCATCGGTTGCAGCGCGGGTCACAATAATTCCGGTTGCAGTTGAAATAATAAGTGCGGGAATTTGAGTGACTAACCCATCGCCAACTGTCAATAGTGTGTATCGTTGTATCGATTCGCTAAGGTTCAAACCTTTTTGGGCAATGCCGATTGCAAATCCACCAATAATATCGACCAGGATAATTAAAATACCAGCGATAGCATCACCTTTAACAAATTTAGACGCTCCGTCCATAGCGCCATAAAAATTGGCTTCTTTTTCAATCTGCCCACGTCTGAATTTAGCATCCGCATGGGAAATAATTCCCATATTCAAGTCTGCATCAATACTCATTTGTTTGCCTGGCATACTATCAAGTGTAAAACGCGCAGCGACCTCAGCTACCCGTTGAGCGCCGTTGGTTACAACTACATACTGAATAATGATAAGAATTGAAAAAACCACCAAACCCATAACATAATTGCCATGGATAACATATTGTCCCATTGCCTGAATTACTTTCCCAGCTTCGCCGTCAGCTAAAATTAGTCGAGTCGCAGAAATATTAAGCGCCAAACGAAAAAGAGTTGAAAGGAGCAAAAGCGCCGGAAAAGTTGAGAAACTAAGCGGCTTATCAATATAAAAAGTAAGAAGTAAAACAATTAGAGCCCAGCTAAAATTAATAATTAATAAAAAATCAAGCAAAACAGGAGGAATTGGAATAAACAAAATTAGGAGGATGCCAGTTGCAAAAGAAACCATTATTTGTTCGCTATAATTAATGTTTTGATAGCTGGTTTTCATCATGATTTAAACTCCCTCTGGCGGTAAATTTCCCTAAAAATTTGTGCCGCAACCGGAAAATGCTCTTGACCTATCCATTGATTTAATTCTGACCTGGCAAATAAAGCTCGAGCAAAGGCCTTATTTTGGATAAGAGGAATATTATGACGTTTGGCTAAGATTTTAACTTGCTTAGCTAATTCACCTTGGGCTTTACAAACTATTTTGGGCGCCGGCATGGTGTTGCGTTCATATTTTAAAGCAATAGCTAAATGGCTAGGATTAATAACAACTACATCAGCTTGTTTAACTTGATTTAAGGCTGAAGTTCTTTGACGTAACTGCTGTTGGAGCTGCTTAATCTTAACTTTAATTTTAGGATCACCTTCACGTTGTCGATATTCTTCTTTAAGTTCATGTTTAGTCATTCGATTATCTTTATTAAATTTCCAGCGGCTATAAATTTTATCGACGAGAGCCAAAACAAATAGTAAGGATAAAAGTTGCAAGAGCAATTTAATTGTTAAATTAATAATCAGCAGTGGGTGTTCAGTTGGGGCAATACGCATTAATTTTAATAAAGTAGGCATCTCCTGACTTAGACTTAATAAAATCAAGAAAAAAACTAAACTTAATTTCAAGATAGTTTTGATTGCATCAAAGAGCAATTTTGATGAAAACAAACGCTTAAAACCTTCGGCTAGATTCAATCTTTTTAGATCAGGTAAAAGAGGGTGCATTGACCAGGTGAATCCAGTTTGAGCTATTGTCGATAAACAAATTGAGAGAATTGCTGCCATTGCAAAAGGCAACCAAATACTAGCTAATTTCCCGATCAGGAACTGAGATAATTTTATAATATTAGTTATACTAGGAGAGAAACGAGGTGCGAGATAGAAAAGATGAGTCATTATTAACTTGAGCTGATAAAGGAGTTTTGGCCAAAGAACATAGCCTACAATAATCAACACTACTAAGAGGACCGTCGTATTTAGCTCAATACTTTTACTAACCTGGCCTTTTTCCCTGGCTTTCTGCAATTTGTAGGCTGTGGCTTTTTCTGTTTTTTCAGTCATGGCAGCAGTTCCTGCCAAATTTTAAAGCTCTGCTTAAAGAGGCTAGCTACAAAAGGGTTGAAATAATCAAGGGAGAGAGCAAGCAAAAACAAACCCGATAAAATTTTAATGGGCAGTGCTAGAAAATAGGTACTCACCTGAGGCATGTTGCGAGTCAACATCTCAGCGGAAAGATCAATCATTACCAAAGCCACTACTATAGGGCTTGCAAACATAAGGGCAAGAACAAACATCAATGAAAATTGTTGAATAAGGATTTTAAAACCTTTGATGAAAACTAATTCTCCGGGAGGATAAGTTTGAAAAGAATAGGCTAGACCCTGAATTAACCAATGATGCCCATTTAAATTGAAAAAAAATAACACGGCCAATAATCTAAGGAAACGAGAAGTTAAAGGGTCATGCGAATGATCAGCAGGATTAAATAAAGAAATTGAGTTTAGTCCCATCTGCGTGTCTATTAATTGACCGGCTATAGCGAATACAGCAAAGGCCGCATAAAGGCTCATTGATAAACTAAGACCATTGGCAAATTCGACTAAGGCTCCTGCAATTATCGCAGCCTCGTTCATCTTAGTAACGCTAAGTGATAAATTTGCGACTAACAAACCCGATAAAATTAGTACTAAAAGCAGTCGCGTATGAATAGGCAGTTGGCGTATCGCCTGAATAGGTGTAAATAACAGAACCACACCAAGGCGTATAGCAACGAAAAAAGTAGCGTTTAGCATTGGTATATTCAAAGACATCATCCAAGAGCTCCTGGAATGTTTTGAATCATGTTTTTAGCGAAATCAATTAAAGTGTGCAGCATCCATTGACTACAGACCGCTAGAGTTAAGGTAACTGAAAGGATTTTAGGTACAAAACTTAGGCTTGAATCTTGAATCTGGGTAACCACCTGCATTACTGAAACTATCAGTCCACAGACCATTGCCACTAAAACAACAGGGGAAGAAATTAGCAAAGCATGCCAGAGCAATTGCTTTGATAAATAGATAGCAAGATCGTTAGACATCGTCCGTTTCCATTTTCCATTAGTGTAGAGCTTACTTAAATACAATTTTCCATTAGTTTTCCTTAAAGCCGAGCAAATTAAAGCAAATTTAAAAGCACTGTGCAACAAGAATTTACAAGATATTTTGCTAAAAATTTAAAATCTGGTTATTAGCTATTGATTCCATGACAATTTTTATATTTTTTTTGACTTCCGCAAGGACAAGGAGCATTACGCGCGGGGATGACTTTTTTTGTTGGTCTAATTACGGACTCTATCCTGTCTGTGTAAAACCATTGACCGTCAAGGTATTGAAACTGACTTAATTCATGGATGGTTTGTTTGCAGTTTTGTTGCTCAAAACTTGCAATAAACTCCACATAGCCTAAATCTTTATCTTTTTCATCGATAAAGGTTCTAATAACTTCAAGGCCTCTCCAAGTCAGTTGCCTAGCCCAGCTTACTGCTTCGATTTCATCAAAATTTTCCAGCGGTTTGCCCTGCATTGTTTTTTTTATATAATCTATTTTGGCCAAAGTGTAGGCTGTATATCTTGAGCGCATTAAAATTTCAGGAGTGGCAGCATGAATCTGGTTTTCTATTAGCAAACCACAGCATTCCAAATAGTCACGGCGAGAACCACAAGGGCAATAATTCATTTTACCTCTAATATTATTTAATAGGTCCCAATTGAAGTATAATCGCTAAAATTATTTCAAAGGAGACAAGATGATTACATTGTATCAATTTCCAAGCGTTTGGGGATTACCTAATGTAAGCCCTTTCTGTTTAAAAGTTGAAACCTATCTACGATTTGCCAAAATTCCTTATGAAATTAAAGCAGTGATGGATCCGCGTAAGGCACCCAAAGGAAAATTACCCCTTATCAAAATTAATGATAAAAAAATTGCTGATAGTGAAATAATTATAGATTTTTTAAAAGCAAAATATGGTAATTCACTTGATAAAAATTTAACAGAAGAACAAGAGGCGGTTTCTGCCTTAGTTGACGCCAGTTTTTCCGAAAGAATCTATTGGGTAATACTTTATACACGCTGGCAATATGAGCCTAATTGGCAGTATGTAAAGAAAGATTTCTTTGCAAAATTGCCTTCTTTTTCAAAATTATTTCTTCCTGTTCTTATTAGAAAAGCTACACTTAAAACCTTATATGCTCAAGGTATCGGGCGACATAGTTATGAGGAAATCTTACAGATGGGATATAAAACCCTTGATGCACTAATTTTTATTCTTGGCGATAAAAAATATTTTTTTGGTGAAGAACCAAGCACAATTGATGCAACCGCTTTTGCTTTCTTAGTAAATATACTATGGACACCTTACAGCGATGACCTCAAAACTCACTTGAAGCAACATAAAAATGTTCTTAATTATTGCGATAGGATTCTGACAGATTTTTATCCTGAATTAACCAAGCCACGTGACATCATAAATTAATATTAATTTATGCCAAGATCTTATTAACTTTGCAACAGCAAATAATTTTGCTAGTATTTATCGCGTTTATAATTATAGCTGAGAAAAAAATGCCAATTATTAATGGAAATTTTGTACA
Source organism: Tatlockia sp. (assembly GCA_013697725.1). GTDB lineage: Bacteria > Pseudomonadota > Gammaproteobacteria > Legionellales > Legionellaceae > Tatlockia. The sequence goes on along the minus strand of JACCWI010000023.1, from coordinate 4,133 downwards.
AAAGAAAGAAAAAATTAAAGCTGAAATATCCAATGAAACCTTTAAAAAAATTGCCGAGTATTGTGCATGGGCAGAAATCGAAGATGTAGGATTTTTTATTGAAGAAGCAGCAAGCTTTATTTTCGCTAAGGACCGCGATTGGAAGCAACATAAAAAAGCTCAAAAAAAACACAAAGAAACTGAGACCTTATAATTATATTTAATTAAATTTGAGCACTTCAATCGATTAGTGCTCAACACTAACTTCGAAAAAAAAAATCAAAAATGTAAACAAACAAAAAATAGGTTAGGATAATCAAATCAAGGATAAAGATGCTTGATTTTAAACAATAGGCTCTAGTTCACGGGCAACAGAATTATTGAACAAGATTTAACATGAGCTGTTGATATTGTTTTGAATCTAAGGAAGGTGCCATGCCTGTTCAGCAGCGACTCCAAGACACGCCAATTCTAGCTTCCATAATAATTTTTTTTGGTTTTTTAGGACATTTATTTATAAGCTTTGCGGATATTATTCGAGGTAAAGTTATTGTTACGCGCCATAGCTTACTAAATACGATTTATGATACCGGTGTCAAACTGCTTCTTCCCTTGATGTTTATCACCTCTTTGCTAGGTGTTTCAATTATTATTAATATTTTTAATATTTTGTCGCCTTTTGATCTACAACATAAAGTATTAGCGGTTTCGCAGCGGATATTATTCTATGATTTAATACCATTTTTAATAAGTATAATGCTCGCCATGCAAGCGGCATTAAACTTAACCAACACCCAAATCAGGGAGCTTAAGCAAACGCCGCATGAGGTTGTCCATGCCCACATTATACCTATTATAATAGGTACTAATTTCAGCGCTATTTTTTTATATATTTATTCACTTAATATTGTTTTTATTAGTATCTATCTATGTTTTCGCTATTTGATAAGCACTGATATTCGTGATTATCTTTTTCATTTATCCAATACTGTCTCAACAGAAAATATCCTCTTCTCTCTCATTAAAATGTCGATGTATTGTGGTTTGATAAGCCTTATTGTGGGATATTATTATTATCAAGTTGCTGGTGGATTTATACTAATTCGATCTGCAATGTCGCGAATAATTACTCGTAGCTTTATATGGTTGGCAATTAGCAGTGTTTACTTTCAGTATATTAACAATTAACCTAGAAAATAAGGATATTAATTTTGAGTTTATTAAAAACGTTTTTTTAACAAAAGAATAAAAAAACTCAAAAATACTAAGACAAAAAATTGCTTTTTCTCTTTAAGGATAGCGATGCGTCAAGAACGACTGTATGTTTTAGTGGGATTATTTGTAGGTGGCGCGATTAGTTTGTCAATACTCCTCGCCCTATACATTTATGACGAATATTTGCATGAAAAAGTAGAAACCTATGTGATGTTTTTTAGGGGTTCACTGTCAGGCATTCAAGTTTCATCAGATGTAACCTATCGTGGTGTAAAAATTGGCGAAGTTAAACACATTGAAATTACAGAAGACACCATAAGCAATAAAATAAGAATTCCTGTTTATGTCCAATTTTTTGTTGATAGAAACTTTGTCGGAAAGCAAAATCCAATTCAAGCATTAGTTGGTAAAGGTTATGTTGCCAATATTAAAAAGCCAAATTTTTTAACCGGCGTTGCCTCAATTGATTTAATGAAAGGAGTGTCGTCTTACCCCAATAAAGGGGTTAACTATAATGGTTATCCAATTTTCCCAACGACTATTAAAGCGGAGGAGAATACAAATCTTGATGATGCCTTTGCCTCTGCTAAACAGGCTTTCCAAGATATTAGTAGTTTCATTCAATCAGCGAGAGTTAACGGTGTCCTGGATGCAACAAAGAGCATGGCCGTTACAGTAGAAAGCATGGTCAAAAATTTAAATCATATTATTCCTCCTACTTTAAATTCAATGAATATGATGGTTAAAACTATCGATAAACTTGTTCCCCCCACGCTAGTTTCATTCACGCAAAGCTTAAAGCAATTTTCAGTGTTAACGACCAATCTAGAGCAGTTAGTTCCTCCTGCCTTAGCCACTTTCACTGAGTCGATGAAAGAAGTCTCTGATGCTGCTAACTCTACCCAGAATTTAATGGATTATCTGCAAAGATACCCTGAATCGTTAATAAGAGGCAAACGGTGAAAATTTATCACTTTGGAATTATGGTTATATTTGGCTTAGCTACGGCCTGTGGACGAAGCCCTGACTCACAATTTTATATCCTTAACCCAATTTTGCCGCAGCAAACTCACCAAAAAGGGTATGAGCATCTACGAATTGGCATTAATAAAATTCATAGACCTGACTACATGGATAAACCGCAATTAATTATTCATTTAGCCAACCAGGAAGTTAAATTGCAAGAATATCATCGCTGGGTTGAAAGTTTAGCTCAAAACACTCAGCACGTTATAGAGGCAAATCTCAAGGCGTTATTACCAGGCGCGGTACTGCTGTCTGCTCCCTGGGATGTTAAACTTAAGCCTGACTATCAATTGCAAATCGATATTCAGCAATTTGAAGTCGATATTAATGGAGCAAGTCGATTAACAGCGGATTATCTTATTTATTCTGACAATCATTTGAATAAAAAGGGAAGCCTTGTTTATTTTAAAAGAATAACGCCGCCCAGTACTATCAACCTCGTTGCGACTATGAACGCTAATCTTACCCAGTTTACTCGGGATCTGGCTAAAATTTTAATTAAGCTCTAATAAATGAGAAATTGAAATTTTAATAAGTTTGATAATTGAATTGCAAGAGTTTCTAGGGTATCCGCAACTAAGTCTTGAAGCCAAGATGGAAATAAAGACTGCAAACTTAAATTTCAAATTTGCAGCCTATTAACTGAATCAAAAAGTCAGAAGTTCTTCAAGCAATCTATCTTCTTCATCTGGCTGCTCAGCTGTTGCATTGGCCACACTAGGACTATCAGAAGCTGGAAAGCTAAGGGTAGGGGCGGGATTTTTAAGCGCTTCAGTTAAGGTAATAAATGTATAACCATTTTTTTTGTACATTTGAATAATATCATTTAGAGCATAACTATTTAGTAGATTCGCATGAATCAATAATATTTGTTTGACAGGCTGTCCTTTAGCCCGTTGCTCGGCCCGCAAAGTTTGATCCCAGATATATGCTAGATAGCGTGCTTTCAATTTATCAACATAGGCCTCTCTTTGGCGATAAGGAACATGATAAAGTTGTTCATTAAAACGAAAATCCTTTGAATCAATCGTCACGGGGGCGATTACATAATGTTTTTCGTTTAAATAATTTAGTACTTTTGGCTTTGTTAGTTTATTACCTTCAGCTAGATAAGGGTAACGGAAATATTTGGGCTCTGTTAATAGCGGTGTCAGTATTTTATCCGCTTTGTCCAAATCAGCTATGTATTTTTCAGCGTTCATTTGATTAAGATTATAATGAGAATAAGTATGATTACCTACTGCAAATCCTGCATTTTTAAACTGTTCTAGAAAAGACCACTGACCATTCGCAATTGCACCAGCAATGACAAAACCTGTTGCAGGAACTTTGTTAGTAGTTAATGCTTCTATTAATTTGTTAAAACGCTCAGTCGCTCTTTGTTGATTACCTACAGTATCCATTTTAGACGCGACGAGGGGTAAATCATCAATTGTAATTGCTATCTCACGAGTTTGTCCAAATGAGGTAAAAGAAACTAAAATTGCACAAAAAAAGTATAGATTTCGCATCGACAGTCCTTTATCGGCTAGGGTGGGTAAAATTTAGTTTAGCAGGGCTTAAGCAAAGATGCGAAAATTTTTTCTACTCATTAAATAGAGTTTGAATTCATCTGTTAAAGCGAATTATTCGCTGGTTTTACAAAGCTTTGCTTTAAGCCCTTCTTAAATGATGATTTGTAAAAAATTGCTTGACAGGCAAGAGGTGCATCTTTAAACTGCGATCCTCTTTTTGTGGGGTTATAGCTCAGCTGGGAGAGCGCTTGCATGGCATGCAAGAGGTCGGCGGTTCGATCCCGCCTAGCTCCACCATCATCAACTTTTGTTGATGATGTAGAAAACTAGGTCCCCATCGTCTAGAGGCCTAGGACACTGCCCTTTCACGGCGGTAACAGGGGTTCGAATCCCCTTGGG
>JACCWI010000016.1 GCA_013697725.1 Tatlockia sp. | reverse complement strand
GTTTTTTCTCAGCATGCGAGTATTGTTGAGGTTTAGCTTCTGCAATTGCCATGGTGGTTCCTCTGTAAATTATTGATGTCATCAAACACACAAACCCAGCCATGTAACCAGGGCTGGGTTATTATACTTTTACACAACGGTTTTACTTCACTTCGACAGATGCGCCAGCGTCTTCAAGTTTTTTCTTGATTTCAGCAGCTTCATCTTTAGATACAGCTTCTTTAATTGTAGCTGGTGTGCCTTCAACCAAATCTTTTGCTTCTTTTAAGCCAAGACCGGTAATTTCACGAACTGCTTTAATAACCCCAACTTTATTAGCACCAAAGCTAGGCATTATTACATCAAACTCAGTTTGCTCTTCGACAACAGCAGCTCCACCAGCAGGTGCAGCAGCAGCAACGGCTACAGCAGCAGCAGATACGTTAAATTTTTCTTCCATTGCTTCGATAAGTTCTACAACTTCCATTACAGTCATTTTAGAAATTGTTTCAAGGATCTCATTTTGTGATACAGCCATTTCTAGCTCCTAAATTAAAAAAAATATATTAAAAGATTATGTGATTAGTTTTGCATGCTGTCTTTGATTGCAGCCACTGTACGAACTAATTTGGCATGCGGCTCTGCAAGAGTCCTGACAAATTTCTCGATTGGCGCTCTCATAACAAACATCAGTTTAGCTATTGCTTCATCACGCGTTGGTAGACTAGCAATTGCATCAAGCTGATTAGCCTCATAGGCCTTTCCACTTACTGATAATGCTTTAACTTCAAGTTTATCAAATGTTTTTACGAAATCTTTTAACATCCTTGCCGCATCGCTTGGAGCATCCAAGGATAGTGCAATGAATAAAGGACCAACCAATTTATCGTTTAAGCAGGCAAATTCAGTTCCTTCAAAAGCTCTGCGAGTTAATGTGTTTGGCACTACTCGTAAATAAACTCCTGATTTGCGTGCGGCACTTCTTAATTGGGTCATTTGATTTACAGTTAAACCACGATAATCAGCAACTACTGCCGAAATAGCCTTAGAAGCAACTTCAGTTACCTCTTCTACAACGGCTTTTTTTGCAGCTAAAGTTAATGTCACGTTACTGACCTCCTAATTTGTGCAAATCCAGTGGATTTGACAGTTATGGTGGCCGTCTCTGAGAGATCCCGGAGTCGGTTCACCGTCTGCGCAGGAAATTAAGCATAAATGCACCTGCGGTCTTCGACAGCATTGAACCATGTCTATGCCGTGAAAGCGGTTTAAAGGGCGATATATGTTACACAGGTAATGATGAAATATCAATAGTCAAACCTGGCCCCATTGTAGTAGTCAATGAAATCTTCTTAAAATAGACACCTTTCGCTGATGAAGGCTTTGCCTTTTTAAGATCAGTTAATAGTGCACCTATATTTTCAAGTAAATCTTGAGCTGAGAAATTAACTTTACCCACGCTACAATGAATGATTCCATTTTTATCAGTTCGGTAACGAACTTGGCCAGATTTTGCATCAGATACTGCAGACTCAACATTAGTGGTTACAGTACCTACTTTAGGATTTGGCATTAAACCACGTGGGCCTAATATTTGTCCTAATTGACCAACAATACGCATTGCATCAGGCGTTGCAATTACAACATCAAAGTCCATTTCACCTGCTTTAATTTTTTCAGCAAGATCTTCAAAGCCAACTATATCTGCACCGGCATTTTTAGCTTTAGTTGCATTTTCACCTTGAGCAAAAACAGCAACTCTAACTGTCTTTCCGGTGCCCTTAGGTAAAAGAGTCGATGCTCTAACTACTTGATCTGATTTTCGTGGATCAACACCTAAATTTACACATATATCAAAACTTTCTTCAAATTTGGCACTAGCAAATTCTTTGAGAAGCTCAATAGCTTCTACAGCATCATAATGATGAGAAGGTTTAAGTTTTTCACTAATTTTCTGTTGTTTCTTATTTAAGTTAGTCATGGCAACCCCCTATTCTAAACCTTCTACTTCAATACCCATGCTACGTGCAGTTCCTGCAATACTTCGGACTGCCGCCGCCAAATTACCTGCTGTAAGATCAGGCTCTTTTATTTTGGCGATCTCTTCAAGCTGGGCTAAGTTAAGCTTAGCAACTTTCTTGGTATTAGGAGTTCCACTACCGCTTTGAATTCCAGCAGCTTTCTTAAGTAAAACAGAGGCTGGCGGAGTTTTAGTTACGAAAGTAAAGCTTCGATCTGAATAAACAGTTATTACAACCGGAGTCGCTAACCCTACTTCAATACCCTGTGTTGCGGCATTAAAGGCCTTACAAAATTCCATAATATTTACACCGCGCTGCCCTAGGGCAGGGCCTACTGGGGGGCTAGGATTAGCCTTACCCGCTGGAATTTGCAGCTTAATATATGCTTCTACTTTTTTAGCCATTATTACTCCTTTTGGGTTTTCGCATTTTCACTTTCTTAAAATCCAAATTGGTTTTTAGAAAATTACTTGGGCTCCCCTGTTACAAATAAAATCAGTTAGCTCTTTTCTACTTGACTAAACTCAAGCTCAACGGGTGTTGAACGGCCGAATATTAATACAGCTACTCTTAACCTGCTTTTTTCATAATTGACTTCTTCAACTACACCATTAAAATCAACAAAGGGACCATCTTTCACGCGAACTACTTCGCCGGGCTCAAATAATACTTTTGGTTTAGGTTTAGTGACACCATCTTCTACACGCTGAAGGATTGCTTGTGCTTCTTTATCAGTAATCGGTGTTGGAGTTTGGCCTGTACCGCCAATAAAACCTAGGACACGTGGAATCGCACGAATCATATGCCAAGTTTCATCGTTCATGATCATGTTTACTAGTACATAACCTGGGAAAAATTTACGAGTACTTTTTCGCTTTTGTCCGGCGCGCATTTCCACAACTTCTTCTGCAGGGACTACTACTTCACCAACTTTGTCTTCCAAATGATGATGCTCTGTTCGCGACCTAATTTCCCGCATAACAAAATTTTCGTAGCCTGAGTATGCATGAACTACATACCATTGTTTTGTTTTATGCTCTTCCACCGTATTATCAACCTAAACGTGTTAATTTAGCGATTATCCACATCATTCCAGAATCAATTCCCCAAAGTATAAAACCGGTTATTGCAACCATGCCCATAACAATTGATGTGGTTTGAATGGTTTCCTGCCGAGATGGCCAGACAACCTTTTGTAGTTCAATTTTAGCTTCTTTAGCAAATTCAAAGACTCTTTTACCAGTACTGGTAAAAAAGGCTATAAGCAAAGTTAATACAAGCCAACCTATCCAGATAAGTGCTTCTATAGAACCTGAGAATTTATAATAGTATGTTCCATAAAAAGCCAATATCGTGACTAGCATAATTGCAAACCACAATATTATTTCTTTAATTTTTATTTTGGAATTATTTGAATTCGTCATAGTTATCTAGTAGTTGGCAGGCCAGGAGGGAATCGAACCCCCAACCTGCGGTTTTGGAGACCGCCGCTCTGCCAATTGAGCTACTGGCCTAAACATATTAGGTGTAAAATATAACTTATTTTACACCTTCCTATTCTTACTCAATGATCTTTGCGACGACACCGGCACCAACAGTGCGGCCACCTTCTCGAATTGCAAATCGCAATCCTTCATCCATAGCAATTGGCGAATGCAAGCAAACCGTCATTTGAACGTTATCACCT
>JACCWI010000015.1 GCA_013697725.1 Tatlockia sp. | reverse complement strand
GCTTTCCCATGGAAAAGTATTAGTTATAATAAAGCGGAAGAGTGCTTTATTTTAAATGTAGATAAAAACAAGCTTAATAATGAATATGGCTTTGATAAAGATAATTGGCCTGATATGGCTAACTGGCCAACAACAGTAGATACCTATTATATTTAATTAAGTTAAATCGTTGAAAAAGACTCAATCTTTTTCAACGATTATTATTTCTCGTTTCTGTTTAAATTGATTAAAGTGTTAATGCCAACTAAAGCGCCAAAAGCCGCTCGAAAGCGGCTCTGGTGGTGGGCTTGGCGTGATTATGCAACCAACCAATTACCACATTTTAATTATAGCGCAATTAAAAATTTTGTCTAATTAATACACAGATTTTTTATCTAAATTTTTATTTTTTAGAAATTCCTAAATCTAATAAAAGAAAAAAGGCTCCTAAACAAATCGCACTATCGGCCAGATTAAAAACCGGCCAATGATGATTTTGATAATAGATATCAATAAAATCAATGACATGACCCATTGTTGCTCGATCGTATAAATTTCCAACCGCACCGCCGAGTATTAAACTAAGAGCTAAAGTTTGTAATTTAGCTTTAGGCGATAAACGTACTAACCAGACTACGAGAACTCCACTCATAAGCACGCTAAAGCCTGCAAAAAACCAGCGATGCCAGCTCCCTACGCCACTGAGGAAACTAAAAGCAGCGCCTGTATTGTAAGCGAGTGTAAAATTGAACATAGAAAAAACAGCCTCCGGTTGATACGGAGTTAGGCTTGATTCTGCCCAATTTTTAGATAATTGATCAATTATTACTATAAAAATACTTAATAAAAACCAGGGCCATTTTTTCATGCAAAGTGCCTCTCTTCATCATTTCCACTAATATTACCTGCACACCGCAGACAAAGTTCAGGATATTGTTTATCCAATCCAACATCTTCTCGACGATGCCAGCATCGAGCACATTTTTCAAGTGTACTCGCACTTACCGAAATTGCTAAGTTTAAATCTTTGTTAAAAGTAATGTCATTGATTGCATCATGGATTGGCTTAACATGAGCAGCAGAAGTCATTAAAATAAATCGCAATTCATCCCCTAATTTACTGAGACGGTTAACCAGGTTTTCATCAGCAAACAAGATAACCTCAGCAGCCAAAGCTGAACCAATTACCCCTTCCTTGCGTTTGGCTTCAAGTGCTTTATTGACTTCATCACGAAGTTTCTGCAACTCCTGCCAAAAACCCATGTCTACATCAACAATTTGAGGCCAATCTTGATAGTATTGTTCAAGAAAAATGGATTCGCTTGAATTTCCGGGTATATATTGCCAAATTTCTTCGGCAGTAAAGGATAAAATGGGTGCCAGCCAACGAGTTAAAGCTTGCACGATATGATACATTGCCGTTTGACAAGATCGTCTGGCAATACTGTTTTTAGCATTAGTATATTGCCTGTCTTTTATTAGATCCAAATAAAAACTGCCCATATCTACCGCGCAGAAGTTGTGTATTTTTTGATAGATCAAATGAAATTGATAGTTTTTATAATCTGCTTCAATTTCTTTCTGTAACTCCTGAGTACGCTTAATTGCCCAACGATCCAGTTCAATTAACTGACCAGGTTGTAGCGCTTGCTCAGGGACGAAATCAAATAAATTAGCCAATAAAAAGCGAGCTGTGTTGCGGATACGTCGATAAGCATCTGCATTTCGTTTGATTATTTCATCAGAAATACTGACTTCATGGCGGTAATCTGTTGATGAAACCCATAAACGGATAATATCAGCGCCGTGCTGGTTAATAAGTTTATCAAGGGAAACATAATTACCCTTGGATTTGGATAATTTTTTACCCTCAGCATCAACTGTATAGCCATGAGTCAAAACCGTTTTAAAAGGTGCATGGCCATCTATAGCTACAGCAGTAGTTAGCGAGGAGTTAAACCAGCCTCGATGTTGATCAGAACCCTCCAGATAGACATTAGCTGGCAAACCAAGTTCTACGTTTTGTTTTAACACGCAATAATGCGACACGCCTGAATCAAACCAGACGTCCAGCGTATCAGTAATTTTATCATAGTCTTCCGCTTCAGCGCCTAAAAACTCGCTAACATTCAACTCAAACCAGGCATCAATTCCGCTTTTTTCAATTTTTTGGGCAATTTGCTCGATGAGTTCAAGAGTACGTGGATGAAGTTCTTTAGTTGATTTATGTACAAATAAAGGCATGGGCGTACCCCAGGCGCGCTGACGTGAAATACACCAATCAGGCCTCATTTCAACCATAGAAGCAATACGTGCCTTACCCCAATCAGGAACCCAGTTAACCTGATTAATTTCTGCTTGAATTGCCTGTCTTAAACCATTTTTATCCATCGCAATAAACCACTGAGGCGTTGCCAGAAAAATCATTGCGGTTTTATGGCGCCAACAATGCGGGTAGCTATGACGAATAGATTCATAATGAAGAAGGACTTTATTAGCTCTTAATACTTCGATAACTTTATCATTTGATTTAAGTACAGAAAGGCCTGCAAATAAAGGAACATCAGTTGCATAACAACCGTTAGCCATCACTGGATTAATGAGCGGTAAGTTGTAAATTAAACCCACTTGATAATCATCAGGGCCATGAGCTGGTGCTGTGTGCACACAACCAGTACCTGAATCTGTTGTTACATGCTCACCCAAAACAATCGGTACCTGCCGATCATTAAAGGGGTGTTGCACTAATATTTTCTCAACTAACTGCCCTTTTATTTTCCCGAGATGTTTGTAATTAACAATGTCATAACGCTGCATCACCGCTTGCTCTAAATCAGCACTTAGCAGAAAGTACCGATCTCCGTCATCGAGCAAAGCATAATCTAATGCAGGATTTAAGCAGACTGCTTCATTAGCAGGCAAGGTCCACGGAGTGGTCGTCCAAATAGGCAATATAAGCGGTTTTTCTGGCAAAGATTTATCCAGCAATTCTAAAATTTCTTTTGGATTAACAGCAAAAAAGGCAACATCAATTGAAGCAGAGGTTTTATCTTCATACTCTACCTCAGCTTCAGCTAAAGCAGATCCGCAATCAATACACCAATGAACGGGTTTAAAGCCTTGTTGTAAATGACCATTTTCTATAACTTTTCCGAGCGCACGTATAATATTGGCTTCATAAGCAAAATCCATGGTTATATAAGGATTCGTCCAGTCACCAAAAACACCTAAACGTTTAAATTCTTCACGCTGAATGTCAATTTGAGCCGTCGCATAGTCACGGCATTTTACTCTAAATTCAGCCGCTGAAATTTTAACGCCAGCTTTGCCAACTTTTTTTTCAACGTTTAATTCAATTGGCAAGCCATGGCAGTCCCATCCTGGTACAAAAGGCGCATTAAAACCCGCCAAGGTTTTCGATTTAACAATAATATCTTTCAATATTTTATTGAGTGCATGCCCGCAATGTAAATGACCATTAGCATAGGGCGGCCCATCATGAAGAATAAAGCGCTCTGAGGACGCATGAACTTCTCTGATTTTTTCATAAATACCTTTGCTTTGCCAATCGGCTAGCATCTGCGGCTCGCGCTGCGCAAGATTGGCCTTCATGGGAAAAGACGTGTCTGGTAAATTTAAGGTATTTTTATATTCTGACATAAGGTCATCTCTTTAAAGCGTTAAGTATAAACCTGAACCCCATTAGTTGACTCAATTATAAGTTTCTACTAATGAGGTCAGAATAAAACGTCGTTTGCGGAATTCAGATTTGGCCGCGCTAATATCTTCATGGATTTGTACTATTAAAGCTTCCACTGATGAAAATTTAATCTCGTCTCTTAATTTATGAAAAAAATAAACTTCTACCATTCTGCCATACAAATCTTCGTCAAAATCAAATAAATTAATTTCAAGCGTGTTTTTACTACCATCAACAGTGGGTCGGCTACCTAAGTTTGCAACGCCATCCAGTAATTTGCCCTCACCTCTATTAACTTTGACACAAAACACTCCTTTTAAAGGCAGGGTTAAGCGTCGCATAGCTAAGTTTGCAGTAGGAATTCCCCATTGTCTACCGCGCCCATCACCTTTAATGACGCGACCGCAAATACTATAGGTTCGTCCTAATAACTGAGTTGCTTGTTCAAGCTCTCCTTGCTCTAAAGCCGTCCTGATTTGGGTTGAGCTTACTCGCTTATTTAGTAGCGAAAAATCAGAAAAACTTTCCACTCGACAATTGGCTTTTGCTGCCAATTTTTTTAAAAACTCTACATCTCCGCAGCGCCCTTGGCCAAAGCGAAAATCTTGACCAATGAGTAAATATCTGCAAGTTAGTAATGAAAAAAAATATTTTTCTGCAAAATTTTCTGCAGACATCAAAGCAAGTTCATAATCAAAATTGAGGCAATATACATAGTCAACTTTGCAATGTTTAAGCAGGGTTAACTTTTCCCTTAAACTTGTTAACCGAGGAGGAGCTTGCGCAGGACGAAAAAATTCTGCCGGCTGCGGTTCAAACAGGATAACTATCATTGGAAGTTGTAAACGATCTGCTTCCAGGCGTAAATTTTTTAATAAAGCCTGGTGTCCAAGATGAATTCCGTCGAAATTACCAATTGTGGCAACCGAGCCATTCAGAAAATTAGAGAAGTCAGTCAATCGGCTTAACAGCTTCATAGCTACCAAAAATGTAAAAAAAAAGATTATACCGAGTTTAGATCAGATTGCGAAATTATAGCTAGTTCACTTTCTTGTGAGTGAACGGACTTCCTTGTATTTTGTAGCAAATCCGTCTGAGAAACTAATTAATGTTCCACTCGATCCAGCCAAAGTTTATAATTTTGCATAAATTTGCTTAGAAATTCTCGGGTTTTATCGTTCTCTACTATCCCTTTATCGTCAAAAATTTTATCGATTCCGGAAATATACATTTCAGGTTGCTGCATGCAAAATATATCTAAAAATACAAAAGTTTGGCGCAGATGCTGATTTGCACCAAACCCTCCAATTGCTCCCGGCGAACAACTCACGACTGCCGCTGGTTTTTGCCCCCAAACGCTTTGACCGTAGGGTCTTGAACCAACATCAATTGCATTTTTAAGGCAAGAAGGTATTGAACGATTATATTCTGGAGTGACAAATATTAAAGCATCTACCAATTTTACTTGTTCACGAAATCTAGTCCATTCCTGCAAAGGCTGACCTTCATCATCAGGATCTTGATTGTAAAGAGGAAGTTGACCAATTTCGATAATCTTTGCTTCCAATGGAGAAGGCGCGAGTTTTATTAAATTTTGTGCGAGTTTACGACTCCAGGATCCCTTACGAAGACTGCCCACGATAATACCAATTTGAGTCTGCATTTTTAATTATCCAATGATCTTTTCCAACTTTAAAAATATCATTTAGGAGGAAAAATGCAAGTTAGCGCTTTTAGCTCTTATTTGTTTAAAACTATTATCAATTAAAAGTTTAGATCTTAACCATACTGGAAATATTTTTGGCGATAAAGTTCTTTTTCTTTAATTTTTTTTTCAAAGCGGGTAAAGAGTTAAATTTAGAACACTTTATGAACATATTCCTATATAATAGGCTTGATGTAACTGATTGAAACACCTTTCAATTAATTAAGATTGACTGCGATATAGAGAAGAAGATGGCCAACCCACTAATCAATATTAGCCGCAAACAAGCTTATACCTTCGCCAGTTTTTTAGTGCTTTATGAATTTTTAACTTATATTGCCAATGACATGATCATGCCTGGAATGCTAAAAGTCGTAGAATCATTTCATGGACCAGAATCAGCAATCGCAACCTCGCTTATAGCCTATATTTTGGGCGGAGCTAGTTTGCAATTATTCCTTGGCCCCCTATCTGATCGTTATGGAAGAAGACCGGTCATGCTTGCAGGCGCCCTGCTCTTTTTTCTATGCACTATATTAATAGCTTGCTCTAATTCAATTGAACAGTTTTTAGTCGCTCGTTTTTTTCAAGGCATGGGCTTGTGTTTTATTGGGGTGATTGGATATGCCACCCTGCAAGAAATTTTTGCAGAAATGGATGCGATTCGCATAATTTCGATAATGGCGAATGTTTCAACTATTGCTCCCTTATTAGGGCCTCTTTTAGGTGCAATCTTTATCCAATATTTTAATTGGCGCTATATCTTTGTATTAATTGGTCTATTTGCACTAGCTGCACTCTGGGGATTATGGCGCTATATGCCAGAGCCAGTAGGACAAATCAAGCTTGATGGTCAAGAAATTAAACGCTTTGCAATCACTCCCCGTGTAGTAGCCAGCAATTATAAAAATTTGGTAAAAAACCCTTCTTTTATATTAGGCTCGATTGCCCTTGGTTTTATTATCATACCTTGCGTTGCATGGATTGCGCTGGCTCCTATTATTTTAATCAATGAGGCTAAACTTTCTGTTATCGAATATGGTCTTTGGCAGTTACCTATTTTTGGATCAACTTTAGGTGGTACTTGGCTTCTGAGGCGAATGACTCACAAAGGTTCGCTAAAAAATATTCTACTTAAGGGTTCTATCTTTCTTACTATTGGACTTTTACTGTGCTTAATTTTACCTTTGGTTGCTGGTAATTATTTTATCTGGCTTATGCCGGGGCTAATCATATATTTCTTTGGTCTTGGAATTATGGGTGGACCTATAAACCGTTATATTCTTTACTCAACTGAAATAGGTAAAGGGACAGCTGCAGCGTTAATGTCCATGGTTTCCATGAGTATCCAAGGTCTTGGTGTTGAAGTTGCCAATTACTTTTATAAAACGCACTCTAATGTCAGTTTTGGCTTCTATTGCACTTTTCTAGTCTGTGCATATTTAATTTTTCTGTATTATTCACTTCGATTTAGCAAAGATTTTAATTAAGATTGGCTTGTAGTAGATTAGAGATATGAGGAAATTAACTTAAGGACGACGATGAAATTATTTTATACTAAAGGTGCTTGCTCACTTGCGGTGCGCATCATTATTAACGAAATTGGTATTGACTGTGCCTATGAAGCAGTCGATTTAAAAACTAAGAAAACAGCCGATTCAAAAGATTTTTTGGCAATTAATCCTAAGGGTGCAGTGCCTGCTTTAGAGTTGGATTCCAAGCAGATTATTACAGAAAATTTAGTTATCCAGCAATATTTAGTCGATGAATTTAAAGCGACTAACCTTTGTCCACCACTGGGAAATTTAAAAAGATATACCGTTCTAAGCTGGTCTAATTATGTTTCTTCCGAAGTCCATAAAAGTTTTGCTAATCTCTTTAATCCGCTAATTACAAAAGAAATGGACGAGCAAATCTTTATCCCAATGATTCTCAAAAAGTTTAAATATCTTAATACAGAATTGGGAAAACATGCTTATTTAGTCGAAGATCAGTTTACAATGCCCGATGCCTATTTATTTGTTATGCTTTTGTGGGCAAAAAACATGAATTTAGATCTAGGCAATTTAACTCATTTAAAGGTCTATTTTGCTGAGTTAGTTCAAAGAGCGTCTATTAAAAAATCTCTTCAAGAAGAAGGGATTGAAATCAAATAAATAAACTAATTTATCTTGATGAAATGCGGAATTAAATTATAAATTGCAAGTACTTTACCGCTAAGCTTTGAAAATTATTATAACTATACGATGAGATGATTAAATCCTGGTTGCTTGAAACCAGGATTTGGGTCGCTTTTCTCATCTCCAAAACAGCAGAGTTAGTTAGCTTTAATTTAATTCAGTTAAACCAAGGTAGCCTAAAGTCAAAAATGACTCTTATCTGGAATAAATTGGATCAGCTGAGCGGATAAACATTTGGGTAAAATATAGCTTTCCATTTTTATCACGAGCAAGTCCAATACCCGTTAAATTAAAATTGCCTTCAATATTTCTACGATGCCCGGGACTTGTTAGCCAATTGCGCACAACATCACGTCCATCTTTATAATTAAAAGCCACATTTTCTGAGCCACCTTGGCAACCTTTAATAAGTGCATATAGGCGGTTAATTCGTTTATCAAAATAAAGATGACCAAAGGGAATAGTATGACTTGCCATATCTCGACTGTGTTTCGCTGCTTCTTCAGACATTTTATTATCCAATTGCAAAGGTTTCAGATGATGCTGGCTCCGATATTCATTGACATGATATAAAATCGCCATTTGATTGGCTTTATCTATATCTAAATTTTCAGCAAGCGCATTAACCGTTGGGCTTGACAAAGCAATAAGCAGAATACCCTTTAAAAAAAATTTTATCTTTCCCATAAATCACTCTTGTAATTATTGAGTTTGAATAATGTTAAAAATTCATCCACTTGTCTATAAAAATATGATTATTGACTAAAATATATCTTTGTTGTCTTTCCTAATTTTAAAATAGGAAAAATCAACCCATACATTCAAGAGGAGTTATAGAAGATTGTTATTAGCTTAATAAATTAAAATAAATTAAAGAAATGAAAACTGACTACGCCCTAAGGCAGGGCGTAGATACCTTATTTAGCATGAGGAGGTAGAGGACGTACAATTAAGACATCACACTCTGCACCATGAAGGATAGCGTTGGCAGTAGAGCCTAATAAAAGGGCTAAACCATGTTTTCCATGGCTTCCAGTTACGATTAAATCAATCTTTTTCTCCTGAGCTACCCGTAGAATTTCATTTTTTGTCGATCCGAACTCAATCATGCAATGCTTATTATCAACCCCTAATTGTTTAGCTAGGGTAGATAATTCTCTCTCAGCTTGTTCACGGATAGAGACTTCAACCTCAGCAAAACCAGCAAATCCAGGATAGGCATAAGCGGGAATTGGTTCAACAACATGCACAAGCAACAACTGCGCGCCATTTTCATCTGCAATTTTTTTTGCTTTGTGTGCGGCTTTAATTCCTACTTCATCAAAATCGGTTGCAAATAATACTTTTTTATACATTAGATCTCTCCTTGAAAAATTCTCAGCTAATCTCAAGACTAGCAGATAAATTTTATATTTCCCATAAAAAGGATTTCCTTCAGCCACACTAAAAATTTTGCCTCAGAAAATCAAACTGTATTTAATTCTAACCGAGACCTTTTAGACCAGCCACTGGACGTACCCAGGGATGAAAACTAATCAATTCATATGGCAAATTTTTAATTGCAGTTCGAGCTTGCTCTTTTTGAGTATACTCACCGAGCGTTAATAAATACCAATCGGCATTATCTCTTTGCGTTAGTCTTATTTTGAAATTATTTTTAATCTTATGTTTATTCACAAAACGCAGAAGATCTTGTTGCTTAAAGCTAGCCATTATTTGGATTGTATAAGGCTGTATTTTAGCTTTTGCAGTTGATTTCTTAGAAGTAGCTGCAACGATTGTTTGGGATGGCACTATTTTAACCGGTCTAACATTTAAAGTTTTAGGTATCACCACTACTCTGTCTCTAACTACAAGAGAATCATCCGTTTCATCATCAAGTTGAACATTCACAATTCGCCTGGGTGTCGGTTGAGTTTGTTGGCTAATTGCAGCTAAATAGTATGAAGGTATTAGGCTCCCTTGACTCACTAATTCTTGCTTGATATCAACTAACTGGCTAATTAAAACCATTTCTTCTAAAGGGATGTCAGGAACCAGCGAGGGTAAGGGCTGCAGGGCTTCAGCAAATACCTGGCTGGTCTCATAGTTATCTTCAAAATCTTCTGAAGAGGGTAAAAAACGATTTTGCCAAAGATATGAGGAGGCAACAAGAGCTAAGGCAGCTAGCGTTGAATAACTCAAACCCCTGAATAAATAGTTGCGCTGTTCATCAGCTTGCTTTGTATACCGAGAAACATAGCCAGGCACCTGCTCATTGATACAAGCAATATTTCCTTTCGTACTCTCATAAAGTTGTCCTAAATTTTTTTCTCTTAAAGCTTTCTCTAACTTTTTAGATTTAGGTAGAATAGTTCTTAAATAAGTTTTGGTTTCAATTAAGGTTAAATTACCAAGTTCCAAGTATTGAATTAAACCTTTATCAAGTTTATTTAAGGTCTCCGATAAAGAAAAATCAGCAACTAAACAAAGATGTAAAAAGGTTTGCTCCTGATTTTTTAATTCAAGCTCCACTTCATCTAAAAACGATTCAGGTAGATGTTGAGCATCATCAATAATAATGAGGGTATGAATTTTTTTTTCATTAAAATAAGCAACAATAGAGCTCAGATTAAAATTTGTATCTTTGCTTAAATTCGCTACAAGGCAAAGTTGGTCCAAAAATTCAGATGCGCTATAAGGCGCTTTAATCACATAACTTTGGATAGCAGCATCAAGTCCGGCTTGTAATAAATTAATAAAAGTTGTTTTCCCTGAAGCTGGTGCAGCAAGAACAGCGAAGATGAGATTATTAAAAACTATATGCTGATTAATATATTCAATTTTGCTTAGCCAAGAACCAGGTTTAAAAATCTGCTGATCCTGTTGATTCGCCTGATAATTATTAATTGAGGTAATTGGTTCATTTTGCATCATAAATCTCCTTCAACAGCTGCTTGCAATGATAAAAACAAATCCTGATCGGAAACATTTTCATCGATATAGCAATTTCCAAATGCTTTAACCAAGATAAAACGTAAACGTTGATTTTTAATTTTTTTATCTTGTGACATAAGAACGCGTAATTTTTTAAGATCAATATCTAGGGGAATTCGACGCGGCAATTTAGCCAAAATTAGCATTTCATCGAGACGCTCCAGGTTATTCAAGTTCTTAGAAAGCTGTAATTGTGACAATATGACAGCGCAATAAAGACCAATTGCTACCGCTTCTCCATGAAGCCAACGCTCATAGTCGGTGTAGGTCTCTAGGGCATGCGCGAAAGTATGACCAAGATTTAATAAAGCACGTTGACCGGTTTCTCGCTCATCTTCTTGCACAAAAGCTGCTTTAATTTGGCAACAGCGACTAATAATTTCTGGTAATTTTTCAGATTTATTTTCTGCTAATCCCTCTTTTAAGGCAGTATGAACCAACTCAAGAAACTGTCCGCCTTCAAGCAAGGCATATTTAATAATTTCTGCTAGTCCGGCTCGAAATTCACGCGATGGCAAGGTCTTTAAGGTTTCAATGTCAATCATCACGGCAGCTGGCTGATGAAAACTTCCAATCATGTTTTTAGCTAAGGGGTGGTTAATGGCTGTTTTACCACCAATGGATGCATCCACTTGAGCAAGCAAAGTTGTAGGTATCTGCACAAAAGATACGCCGCGCTGATAAGTCGCTGCTGCAAACCCTGTGATATCGCCTATAACACCGCCACCCAAAGCAACTAAGCAGGTGTCGCGATGGTGTTTTTTTTCAATCAAAGCATCAAAGATAGAAAATAAACTTGTTTGACTTTTGAAATTTTCGCCATCAGGTAGAATGATATAATCACATTGTTGCTGACAAAAAGCCGAAAGTAGATATTTCAAATAAAGCGGTGCTATCGTTTCATTAGTAACAATAAAAACTTGTTTAGCCATTACAAAATGACGGAGCAAATTCTCATCTCTTAAGCCATAATGCCCAATTGAGATAGGATAGTTATGCTCGGGCAGGCATATATTTAATTCCTGATAGGGCTTAAATTTCGCCATAAATATATTTTATTATATTATTGGCGACAGCTTTGACAGTCAATTTATCGGTTTCAAAACTTATATCAGCTAATTCATCGTAGTAAGGTTCTCGTTCATCACGCAAAAGTTCAAGCCTCCCCTCCAAATCATCAGTTTGCAATAAGGGACGTTTTGTATCTCGTTTGGTGCGCTCATATTGTTGTTGCAAAGAGGTTTTAAGGTAAATAACTGTACCTCGTCCTGCCAGCGCATTACGATTCTCTGGCGTCATTACCACACCACCGCCAGTGGCTAGGACAATATTAGTTTTTTGAGTTAATTCGTCAATTACCTTTTGCTCTCGACGGCGAAACCCATCCTCCCCCTCAATATCAAAGATCCAGGCAATATCAGCTCCTGCACGTTCTTCTATCATTTCGTCGGAATCATAAAACTCAAGTTTGAGTTCCTTTGCCAAAGTACGTCCTATTGTGCTTTTTCCAGCTCCCATCGGCCCAATTAAAAATATATTTCGTACTTTAACTATGCTCATTTTTAATTACATACCCCTTGAACTTACACATGGAAGAATACCAACCCCTTATGGGGCAATTAACATTTCCGCTCTGATGATGCCATCCTTTATTTTTTTGGTTCCGTTACTCAACTTAGGTTACGGTCCTCTATAATAAAGGTCAGGGCAGTCACATGGCAAATAGTTAAAGCCCTTAATAATTATCTTTAACTAAAAAACTATAAGAAGAATACTCGCATTAGACTATTGAATCTACTCGCGTTTTAATAGTTTAACACTCAAATATTATGTTTTCCCAAATTAAGCTTAGAAAAATCTCACCGCTCTTTAATTCTTTTTCCAAGTTTCGTGGCTAAGCTTACAGACCGACCAAACTTCTTTAATTCGACCCTGCCAGCAACTGTTTTTCCTTGTAGTTTAAGGGAAGATTCTGGCAAGTTGGTTGTTATTATCCTAGGAGTAATGAAAATGAGCAACTCCTCATTTCGAGTTATCACAGATCGATTTCTAAATAACGCACCGATAAGTGGTAATTCTCCCAGGAATGGGACTCGATTGATGGCATTATTTTTATCTTGTTTATAAATTCCACCTAGAACAATTGTTTCCCCATTATCGACTAAAACTGTCGTGTGAATTTCTTTTGTCAGGATTGAAGGTACTCCATTAAATATTTTCACTGAGGGTATATCTTGATTGATATGTAAATCCATCATAATTTTAGCATCGGGTGTAATTTGCGGTGTCACTTTAAGGCTTAGCACTGCTTTTTTAAAAGCCACTGCAGTTGCTCCACTAAGGGTTGCCTCTTGGTAAGGAATTTCTTCACCGGATTCAATTATAGCTGTTTGTTGATTAGTAGTAATTAGTCTCGGACTTGAGATTATCTCTCCTTTACCCTCACTTTCAAGTGCAGATAGTTCCAAATCCAGAAGAATATCACCACCTAATTTGGCAAGTGCAATACCAATTGACGCCGGCGGTGCTGACAAAGGCGCTGCAATAAGATCAAGATTTAACCGTTCAGCCAAAGGAACTGTATTGGAACCCACTTCATTTAAATTTGGCAAACCTGCTCCTCTTCTTAAACTACCTACTAAATGTTTTGGATTAGATATACCAAACCGAATTCCCAGATCTTTTGCAAAATCTTTTGCAACATTAACTATCCGAGCTTCGATCAATACTTGTTTAACCGGAACATCAATATGGGCCAACAGTTTTTTTATTTTTTTTATTTGAAGTCCAGTATCCTGTATCCAGAGAGCATTAGTTCTACTATCCACATTAAGACTACCTCGAGCAGAAAGGAGACTTGTATTTTGCTCTTTAATTAAGTTAGCAACTTCTTGCGCCTTCGCATAATTAATTTGCAGCAATGCCGAGCGCAGAGGAATTAAATTGTTTAAATCCGACTGGATATCAAATTCTTTTTTCTCACGATCAATAAGTTCTTCAGCAGGCGCTATAAGCATTACATTGCCAATATAACGTTTACTTAAAGAACGCGTGGTTAGGATGATATTTAACGCTTGTTCCCAAGGAACTTCAAATAATCTTAAGGTAATGCTGCCCTTTACTTTATCACTGACCACCATATTCATGCCAGTAAATTCAGCTAAAACTTGCAACACTGCTCTTACTTTAATCTCCTGAAAATTGAGTGAAATAAGTTTTTTATTAGCTGGTTTTTCTGTAGTTAAGGTTGGCAGTTTTTGTGTTAACGCACCACTTGCCGCTATTAACTTGCATCCGAAGATTGTAAAAATAATTATTATAATTCTAAACAAAATTTAGCTCCTAACCTGATTTTACTTTTTTTGTGAATTTAAATACAAAAATCTAATTTCTTTTTTCCAGCTTGCATTTGCCTTAATTCTGGATTCAATTTTTATGAAATTCTCATTAATCTCTATAATTTTTTCCCCTTTATTATCTAAATTTTCTCCAACTCGAATAGAAAATAATTTTCCATCACTTCGAGCCATTAGCCCTAAGGTTTCCGATTTAGATTGCATAATCCCCACGAATTTGAAGGATTCAAGCGCTAATTTTTTATATCTTTTATTGTTAGACCTTTGCTTCTTTTCAGGATTTGTAATTTTATAGAAAGGGTCTGTCAACTTATCTTCATTAGAATAAACGATAGGAGCTAAGCTCTCCCACCGAGGCAAAGGTTCTGGCAATTGCTGAGGCTGATTTTTAAATTGCTCTAAATAATTCGTTAATAGCGATTCTGGTGGGGATTCACAGGCTAATAATGAACTACAGATGATTATCAATAAAATAGCTTTTATGATCATCTTATAACTCGTAGTTTTGGTAAAAATTTGCTGAAAATTTTAGAAGAAGTAAATTATTTTTTAGATACTTAGTTCTCTCTTCTTTTAAGAGTTCAAATTTAGTTAGCACTATTAATTTTTTAAAACTGAAAATTTTCGTTAAAAATGAAACTAGATGGTGATAATCTCCAATCACTTCCATTTTAAAAAAAAACTTTTTTTGCTTAAGATTATTTTCTTCAAGATCTGGAGCAAAGAAATCAATAATTAATCCAGAAGAAACACCGGCATTTGCAATTTTATTTAAGAACGCTGATCTTTCATTTTCTTTAACAAATTTTTTTATTTTTCGCTGGTAGATTTTTTTAACTTTCTCCAGTTGGTTTTGATAAGCTTTAAGATTTGCAGCTTGATGAATTTTTTCAAATTGTTTTTTTTGTTCAATTTCTTCATTAAGATGATTTTTATATTGGAGAGTGAGGGAATTAAATACTAAGCAATAATTTATAATTAAAACTAAGAATCCTGAAAAAAAGATTAGAGTAAATTTTATAGGCCTGGGCCAGTAATGAAAATCTCTCCAATTGAGTTGAGATAAATTAATTTTTCTCATTTTTTGGACCCAATTTTATTATTAAGAGTAAAATTTATTTTAAAATTATCTTCAGATTTAAACGATTTTATTTTTTTGATTTCTACCAAATTTTCTGCCTGCATCCATTGATTGTTTTTAATATTTTTCAATAGGAGAGCAAGGGATTCATTAGCTTCTGAACGCCCTTCCAATGTTATCTTTTCATCGGTTCCATTAAGGGAGTTTAAGCGAATACCCTCTGGAATAATTTTACTAAGTTCAGTAAATAAGTGCAGAGCTAAAATTCGTTTATTTTCAATTTCAAGCATAAACGATAGATGTTTAACTAAGATATTTCTTTCGATTTTTATCTTATTAATTTGCATCATGATTTTATTTAAAATTTCTATTTCGTCACATAGTATTTTATTAGAATTTATTTGTTTTTTTATGAAAAAAAACTCGCAGTAATCCATAAAAAAACAAGTAAAGCTAATAATTGTTAATAGTGTCAGAGCCAAGCCTATAAACTTTTGTTTTTCTTTTTTCTGTTGTATTTGGCGCCAAGGCAATAAATTAATTTTAATATTCATCGCTTTGCCTCAATACTAAACCTAGTGCGAGGAAAAATAAGGGAGCTAAATTTTTAAACTTATCCAGATTTATCGTATTTGAAATAGCTACTTTTTTAAAAGGATCGGCAACTGCTGTAGGCCAGTCAGTTTCTTCATAAATTTTTAAAACTAGATAAGGTAATTCTTTCATTTCACCAGCCACTAAAATTTGATCGATAAATTTCAAGTGACTTGAGGAAAGAAAATATTGCAAACTAAGTTTGACATAAATCAAGTATTTTTCTATAGAAGAAACAGCTACTGCCTCCTGACCTAGAGCTTGTGGTTGATTTTTTTCAAGTAAATCTTCACGATTGTAAACATTTTTTCCATTTTCATAGGCAAATAAACGTATAGACTCAGAGCTAAGTATTAATAAAATCAGCACTTTCGTTTTATATTCAGGGAGCATTTTTTCAATGACAGTAGCTATAACATAGGATTCTACATCAACTAGCTTGACCTCTAACCCGCTATCCTTTAGCAAGTTTAAACGCCAGGAAACATTATCCTCTCGTGATGCAAAGAGTTGAATCTCGACCATTTCAGAGGATTGATTACTAGAGCCCCTAAGTACATAATCGAGGTATATTTTGTTCAAGGGTTGAGCAAAATAATGATTAGGCTCCATAAAGATTAATTTTTCAATTTCCATTTCGTTTAAGCAGTTTGCAAGTTCAATAGTTTTACTAACCACCATGGCATCAGAAAGTGCTATTGCCACATGCTTATTGTGCTTTTCCATCGAAATTAAAATATTTTTAATACAGGAAATCGCTTTTTCTCTATTATGAGTTAAGGCAAACACGGGCAAACGCTCATAGCCATAGTTTTCAATAGATAGCTGATTATTTTTCGATGAAATTTCTAAAACTTTGATTGATGTTAGACTTAAATCGATGCCGATGAATGAATGAGGTCTACTCTTGAATAGCTTGAGCAATTTAGTTTCTCCATTGTATTTCCGATTGGACTTTTTACTAATAATCTTGTTTCCATGTTTAAGACTAAAAGCGGGCGCAATAATATCTTAGCGATCATAAAAAAGAAAGTTATTAATTTAGAATGACTTAATTTTGCTTAGTTAATTTACATGTTGTAAAAAAATCTAATATTTTAATAGTTCGCAAAACCACTATAACTTGCGCTATAATCCGCTATTGCTTTTTTAAATAAAAATGTCTTCCTCATGAAAAAACCAGCATATTTCTGGCGCAAAGGCTTCTGGGCGCTAGTTAGTCTTTTTTTTCTCGTACTAGTTTGTACAAGTCTGCTATACCTTTATCTTCAAAGTCAGTTGCCTAGTGTTGAATCCCTTAAAACAGTTCATCTCCAAGTGCCCCTACGCATTTACACACAGGAAGGTTTGTTAATTCAGGAATATGGCGAGAAACGTCGCATACCGGTCACCTATGATCAAATACCGCCCATGCTTGTTCATGCTCTTTTAGCCACTGAGGATCAACGTTTTTTTGAACATCCCGGAGTGGATATAGTCGGTCTAGGTCGTGCAGCTGTAAATATGATTCAAACAAGAACGAAGTCTCAGGGTGGCAGTACTATTACTATGCAGGTTGCTCGTAATTTTTTCTTAAGTAGTAAAAAAACATTTCTACGTAAGTTTAATGAAATACTACTGGCATTTAAAATTGATCGGGAATTACCTAAAGAAAAAATCCTGGAGCTTTATTTTAATAAAATCTACTTGGGTAACCGCGCTTATGGCGTAGGTGCTGCAGCAATGATTTATTACGGTAAGCCCCTCCAAGAATTAAACTTAGCCCAGCTAGCCATGATTGCCGGTTTACCTCAAGCACCCTCAACTCAAAATCCAATTGTTAATCCAAAAGCAGCAAAAAAACGGCGGGATCACGTCCTCGAGCGACTGCTAGAAGAAAATTTCATTACAGGGCAACAATATAAAGAGGCTATTACAGCGCCCATTACTGCAAAATACCATGGAGCAAACATTCAGGTAAATGCACCTTATGTAGCTGAGATGATTCGCCAATCTTTATTTGAGCATTTTGGGCCAAAGGCTTATACCAAAGGTTATAAAGTATATACAACTATAAAAGGGCCTTTACAACTCGCTGCAAATCAGGCCGTGACTAGCAACCTTATGGCATATGATAGACGGCATGGCTACAGAGGCCCTGTAATCAATATTGGCAAATTAGAGGACCAAACACCTAAATCTATAGCTAAAATTCTTAGTAAATATCCAGTAGTTGATGAGCTGCAACCTGTTGTTATTTTAACAGTGGGGGAAAAAACGGTTACCGCAAGTACCGCTGAAGGTAAAATAATTGATATTGCTTGGGAAGGTTTATCCTGGGCTCGGCCTGCTTTAAAGAATGGCTGGATGGGTAAAGCACCGACTAAGGCTAAACAGATTGTAACGATTGGGGATCTTATTTATATCCATCAAAATAAAAATGGTTGGCAATTATCCCAGATACCGCAGATAGAAGCAGCTTTGGTTGCTTTAAATCCTAATAATGGTGCTCTAGAAGCTTTAGTAGGCGGTTTTAGTTTTCAAAAATCTAAATTTAATCGAGCTACTCAATCTGAAAGACAACCCGGTTCCAGTTTTAAACCTTTTATTTATGCAGCCGCTCTGAACAAAGGGTATACTCTAGCCACTTTAGTTAACGATGCGCCCATTGTTGTCGATGATCCTAGTCAAGCCGGTTTATGGCGTCCTCATAATGTAAATTTAACTTTTAATGGTCCAACACGACTGCGAGATGCACTAGTTCATTCACGTAACCTGGTATCCATTCGGGTATTGGATGACATCGGTTTTGATTATGCTATCGATTTTATTAGTCGCTTTGGATTCAGGAAAGCAAGCCTCCCTAAAGCCCTTTCATTAGCCTTGGGTTCTCTATCAGTTAGTCCGATGGATTTAACTACGGCTTACGCAGTGTTTGCAAATGGCGGATTTAAGGTGGAGCCTTATCTTATTGATCATGTTACAGACAATGAGGGAAAAATTCTGCTGCAAGCAAAGCCGGTAGTGATCTGTAAAACCTGTGACCCAACTCAATTAGATCCTTCAACACAAGCACCACGTGTTATTTCAGCCGATGTAGCCTTCCTAATGAATTCTGCACTTAAAGATGTCATTCAGCATGGCACCGCACATGCGGCAAAAGTATTAAATCGTCAGGATATCGCAGGAAAAACGGGAACCACTAATGATCAGGTCGATGCATGGTTTTCTGGCTTTAATTCAGAACTGGTTGTTACCACCTGGATGGGTTTTGATAATCCTCAATCTCTACATGAATACGCAGCTAACCTGGCTCTCCCACTATGGATTGATTTTATGAAAACAGCCTTGTCCAATATTTCTGAGCAAGAGCTCACCCAGCCTCCGAATGTAATTGCTATGCGTATTGATCCCTCTAGCGGCTTGCTTGCTCAAAATAATCAAAATAATGCAATTATTGAATATTTTAGAGAACAAGATCTTAGGGATAATGGTAATGCTGGAGCAGCTAATTCTGCAGATTACGAAAAACCTATAGAGAATTCCAAAGAAACTTCTGGAGCTGATAATTCACAGAACCAAAATTTAGCGTCCGTAGTCCAGGATCAGGAAAATCTATTTTAGATAGAAGATCTAAACCTTGATGTAGTGAAGCGTAATCAAGGTTTTCATTCATTGAACAAGCTATAATCTTATGGTAATCCAGAATATCCACTAAACCATGTTTCAATTAAACCTGATTTTAATTAGTTAATGCATCGGTTGCAACAACATATTCATATCCTAGATCCCGTGCTACTGCTTCATAAGTTATCATTCCCTTATGAACATTAAGCCCATTCAGTAAATGGCTATCACTTAATAGGGCTAATGTAACTCCTTTAGTGACTAAGCTCATAACAAAAGGAAGGGTCGCATTATTTAAAGCAAAGGTCGATGTCCGAGGAACAGCACCCGGCATATTGGCTACACAATAATGAACAACACCATCAACCATATAGGTCGGTTCTTGATGAGTTGTAGGCCTACTCGTTTCGAAACAGCCTCCTTGGTCAATAGCTACATCAACTGCAACAGAGCCTGGGCGCATCATTTTTAACATGTCAGTTGTGACTAATTTGGGAGCCGCTGCACCGGGCACAAGTACAGCACCAATAACAAGATCAGCTTCAGCGATATAATATTCTAAGGCTTCAACTGTTGAAAAAATTGTATTTAATTTCGAACCAAATTGAAAATCAAGTTCGCGTAGACGAGTTAAGGATTTATCTAAAACGGAAACTCGGGCTTCCATCCCCATTGCCATACGAGCAGCATTTGTACCCACGACGCCACCACCAATAACAACAACGTTAGCAGGCGCAACGCCGGGAACCCCACCTAGTAAAACTCCACTGCCACCTTGCGCCATTTCAAGACAATGAGCTCCAGCTTGAATAGACATACGCCCTGCTACTTGTGACATAGGCATTAGTAATGGCAGACCTCCATCATTTTGAGTAACTGTCTCATAAGCAATTGCTGTTACTCCGGATTCTCTCAATAGATTGGTTTGCTGTGGATCTGGCGCCAAATGCAGATAGGTAAATAAAGTTTGGCCCTCACGCAAATGAAGACATTCACTGGGCTGAGGCTCTTTAACCTTTACAATTAACTCCGCGCGTTCAAATATTTCATCAGCGGAGTTGATAATTTCTGCACCGGCCAGTTGATAATATTCATCGCTAATTCCAATTCCTAAACCGGCACCTTTTTCAACTAACACAAAGCTACCAGCTCGGATAATCTCCCTTACACTTGCGGGTACAAGCCCGACGCGATTTTCCTGGGGCTTAATTTCTTTTGGAACACCAACAATCATATTTTTTCCTTAGGGTAATTTGATAAAAATTTCATAACTGGGAACTTTGCTTTAATTGCTCAATCAATTGAGGAATCAACTCAAACAAATCGCCTACCAAACCATAATCTGCAAGTTGAAAAATGGGGGCGTCCTCATCTTTATTAATTGCAACAATTACTTTTGAGTCTTTCATGCCAGCCATATGCTGAATTGCGCCGGAAATACCAATTGCAATATATAAGTCCGGTGCTACAATTTTACCTGTTTGACCCACTTGATAATCATTTGGCACAAAACCGGCATCCACGGCTGCTCTTGAAGCGCCCACAGCTGCTCCAAGTACGTCTGCGAGCTCCTCAATTAATTTAAATTTTTCTGCATTCTGTAATCCACGGCCACCTGAAACTATAATTTTTGCGCTGCCTAGCTCAGGGCGTTCGGAGGGATTCAGTTCTTGTTTGATAAAACGGGTATTATTCTCCTCAATAGTTTTATCCATCAGTTCAATTAAACAAGGGCTCTGTTCTGTATGATTTGCCTCAAAGGCAGTGGTGCGAATAGTAAGAACTTTGATTGGGTCGAAAGAGCGCACTGTCTCAATTGCATTACCTGCGTAAATCGGATGTTCAAAGGTGTTTTCATCGATGATACGGCTAACATCTGACACTTGGGCTACATCCAGAAGTGCAGCAATGCGTGGTAATATATTCTTTCCAAAAGTTGATGAAGGAGCCAAGATTGCAGAAAGAGAACTCGAAAGTGAATAAACAAGTTGTGATAGATTTTCAGCCAAATGATTGCCGTAACAAACCTTATCTATGAGCCAAACTTTATCAACGCCCGCAATAACTGCTACCTGTTCCGCCACTGGCCTGCATTCAGTGCCTACCACTAATAAAATTGGATTTTCACCGAGCTGCAATGCAGCTGTGATGACATTACGAGTTGTTGGACTCATTATTTTGTTGTTGTGTTCAACAATAACTAAAGTGCTCATAGATCCCTCCAGTTTAAAGCACCTTGGCTTCGTTTTTTAATTTAGATAGTAATTCTTCTACTGAGTTTACCTTTATACCACCAGTGCGTATGGCAGGTGCGCTTACTTTAAGCACTTCAAGATGATCTTTGAGGTTTAAATTTAAAGTTTCGAGATTAATTATATTAAGAGGTTTAGACTTAGCTTTCATAATATTGGGCAAACTGGCATAACGGGGCTCATTTAAACGCAAATCAACTGAAACGACTGCTGGAAAGTTAAGGTTTAAGGTTTCGAGTCCTCCATCAACTTCGCGTACTGCCTCCAAGCAATTATCTTTCACATCGAGCTGTGACACGAAAGTAGCTTGAGGCCAATTTAGCAAAGCAGCAAGCATTTGAGGGGTTTGATTATTGTCGCCATCAATGGCTTGCTTTCCCATTAAAATCAAGTCAGGTTGTTCTTCATCCACAATTTTCCTGAGAATTTTTGCAATATTCAGGCTACAAAATTCTTTGTTAGTATTCACTAAAATTGCGCGATCCGCCCCCAGAGCCAGCGCATTTCTTAAAGTTTCCTGGCTTGCTTCCGTTCCAATTGTTATCACTATTACTTCACTAGCCACTTTTTGCTCTACAAATCGTACGGCTTGTTCTAAAGCAATTTCATCAAAGGGATTCATAGACATTTTGATGTTTTGTTTTTCAATCCCTGAGCCATCCGCTTTAACACGAATTTTCACGTAGGGGTCTATCACTCGCTTCACTGCAACAAGAATTTTCATAGTTCCTCACTGGAATTCAATCATTACGCATATTGCCAGAGAAAATGGTATTAACTCAAGCTAGCTTTTAATATCAAAAATGATTTTAAAGGTTTCGCTATTACCCTTTTTTACACTTTTATTTTTTCAACTCTACTATTTTAATTGCTGTAAATATTGCTTAAAAGCTTCGCCAATCTCTTGGTGTTGCATGCCGAATTCGACCGTTGCTTTTAAATAACCAAGTTTCGATCCACAATCATAACGCTTTCCCTGAAACTGAAAGGCTTGCACATTTTGTTCATTTAACAGGTAATGAATGGCGTCAGTAAGTTGGAATTTACCATTGGAGTCAGGAGTTATTTGCTTCAAAGCGTTAAAAATTGCTGAAGTAAATATATATCGTCCTACCGCTGCAAGATTTGAGGGGGCTAACTCTCTTTGTGGCTTTTCTATTATATCTAAAATTGCAGAATAACTAGCAAAAGCATCTGCCACATGAACCACGCCATATTGCTCAACGTCATGCCAAAGAACCGGCTGAACGGCCATTAATGAGTGCCCTTCTTTTAGAAAATGTTCAGTCATCGCTGAAAGACAGGGCAGCCTCCTGTCGTCGATTAAATCATCAGCTAATAATACAGCAAAGGGTTCGTCACCCACTACATGCTGCGCGCAAAGTATTGCGTGGCCTAATCCTAAAGGGTGATTTTGTCTTACATAGCTAAATTGAATACCCGGCGGCGACACGCTCTTTACTACGTCCAATAAATATTCTTTACCCTGCTCCTGCAAACGCATCTCCAGCTCATAATGATTATCAAAATGATCTTCAATTGCACGGTTGGATGAGCTAGTTATAAAAATCATATGGCTGATGCCAGCTCGGACTGCTTCTTCTACCGCATACTGAATTAAAGGTTTGTCGACGATAGGTAACATTTCCTTAGGATTAGCCTTGGTTGCGGGTAAAAAGCGTGAGCCTAAACCCGCTACAGGAAATACCGCTTTTTTTAGATGCATTTTTAATACCTCCTGGCTTTCAGCCTTAATCTATTGATGAGTGAATGGTAGGACGACCTACAGAATAATAATGAGACAAATGAAAGGCAGCAACTGCTTCCAAAGTAAAACAATTGCGACCATCTATAACGGGAGCGCCTTTTAATTGTTTTTTTAATAGTCCAAGCTGATAATTTTTAAATTCTGGCCATTCCGTAGCAATAACTAAAGCATCAATATCTTGATCAAATACCTTTGCAGCTGAATTACACCAATTAACAGACTCATTATTGATTAATTTTCGCGCTACTGGCATTGCCACTGGATCAAATATTCGTAATTTAACACCTGCACCTAACAATGTTTCAATTGCTGTAAGGCTAGAGGCTTCGCGCAGATCATCTGTCCCAGGTTTAAATGACAATCCCCAGATGCCAAAGGTCAATCCACTTAGTTTTTTATCAAAATGTTGTGCCAATCGTTCTACAATCCATTTTTTCTGCAATTGATTTATTTCTTCAATTGCCTGCAGCAAGCTGGGATTTAAATCATTTGATTTTGCAAGATGCACTAATGCACGTACATCTTTTGGAAAACAAGATCCTCCATAGCCAATACCTGCTTCTAAAAAATGAGGTCCTATACGATGATCGAGAGAAATCCCTGCACGAATTTCATCTATGTCAGCGCCTAATTTATCAGCTAGGAGGCTAATCTGATTCATAAAACTTATTTTACAAGCTAACAGTGCATTTGCTGTATATTTTGTTAGTTCCGCTGAACGCCGCGTCATTTTTAAAAGAGGTATTTTTTTTTGAATTAGAGGCTTATAGATTGATTCCAGCACGGTCAATGCTTTTTCCTCACCGCCAATAACAATACGATCTGCCCTTAAAAAATCATCGACCGCGCTGCCTTCTCTTAAAAATTCTGGATTTGAAGCAACCCAAAGCTTAAAATATTTACCCGATGCAGCTAATTCCCTGCCAAGTTGCTCTTGAATTAAATCGCCTGTCCCCACAGGAACTGTGGATTTAATCACCACAACCCCTGCTTTTTCAGCGGCATGAATAATATGATTAACCACGGCAAAAACTTGGGCGAGATCAGCTTTACCATCTTCTAAACTTGGTGTGCCTGTCGCAATAATATGCACAGTTGCTTCTTTTGAGGCGAAGGATAAATCTGTAGTGAAATAGAGTCTTCTGGACGCTAACTGTTCTGCTAATAATGCTGGCAATTTTTGTTCAAATATTGGGCACCCGCCAGCTTTAAGCATTGCAATACGTTGCTCATTGACATCTGCGCAGATAATTGAATGGCCTAATTTAGCCAAACAAACTGCCGAGACTAGTCCTACATAACCCGCGCCATAGACGGAAATAATCATCATGGTCTCAAACAAAAAAATACATTATCAGTCAACATACCCTAATATTAGAATTCCAATTTTATAGAACTTCTATTTCTCCAATAACAAGCTGTATTTGGCTAAACCTGGGGTTCGCTCCAGTGTTATTTTAAACATTACCAGTAGCGGTACAGAAATAACTATCCCACTTATGCCCCATAACCAACTCCAAATAAAAATATTTATTAGAATAATAAAAGGGTTTAAATCTAAACGATTCCCTAACAAAATAGGTGTGATTACTTGCCCTTCTAAAGCACTTAACAAAAAATAAACTAGAGGGGGAGCAAAAATATAAAAATAAGAATTAAACGTAATAATTGAAATAAAACTAATAATTATTATACCGATTAAATGGCCGACATAGGGTACATAAGTTAAAAACATTGCCATTGCACCCCAGAGTATCGGATTTGGAAAACCCAATAATGCAAAGCAACAAGCTACGGTCACTCCCAAGCCAGCACAAATAAGGGAAAAAACTAACATATAATGGGACACTTCATTTTTAAGACAGAGCAAAAAATCATTCTCTTTTGAAATTCTTCTTTTGTTGTAAAGTATTTTTTCCAGATTTTGGATAAACGATTTAAAATAGAGTAGTAAAAAAAATAATAAAATAGCTACGGAAATTATCAAGATGAGAATATTTGAGGTTAAATCGAATAAAGATGAGCCCAGGTCAAGGCCCGGTGTTGCAATTTTTACCTCATTCTTTTTAGGCGTGTCAGTAATACTCTGCGCTGTTTCAGCAGCTTTATTGATTTGACCTAGGGATTCCTTTAAAAAATGAAATTTCTGTTCAACAATATGAAATTTTGCTGGAGCCTCTTCAATCCATTCTGAAGCCGGTTGAACGAGGGAAGATATCGCTAGACTTAACAGTCCTAAAAGAGAAATCACAATCAATGTAGCTGCAAGCGCTCTAGGAATTTTAAATTTTACTAACCACTCAACTATTGGATTAAACAATAAATACAAAAAAAAAGAAAATAAAAGAGGAAATAAAATAAGTTGAGAAAATTTAATAGCGGTAATCACGGCAATAAAAACCAGAGTTTTTAGTTCCCAATTGGAAGTAGCGGTCTTCAATTTAATCCTTAAATAGTTCACGGCTGCAGCGCTTAAGTATACCTCAATATTTAGGATTTACACATTTTACTGTATACTATCTTCCTTTTTAAAGAATAAAAATGCTTACGAAATTAAAGAAGTTTAAATGGCTTGAACAGCCTGGTTTTAACTTTTTTATTTTTGTTTTAATTTTATTAGTCCTTCGCATTTTCTTTCGCAATCAAATGCTTGAACTGGATGAAGCTGAGCAAGTAGCAATGGCGCAGGAGCTCTTCGCGGGCTACCCTGCTCAACCCCCGCTCTATTCTTGGTTACAATATGGAATTTTTCAATTATTAGGAATTAATTTACTAAGTCTGGCCTTTCTAAAATCCGTACTAATTTTTGGTTCGTTATATTTATATCATCAAATTTGTCGTTTTCATTGCCAATCTTTAACTCTAGCTTGGTGTGCTACAGTTTCTTGGGCACTTATTCCTGTTATCAGTTTAACCTTGGTAAAAGATGGTACTCATTCCATATTGGCTCTTTTTTCAGCCTGTCTGACTTGGTACTGGTTAATACTATCTACTCGAATCACTAATTTTTCATGGTATTTGATTTTTGGATTGATCATTGCTCTGGGTTTACTTTCCAAATTCAATTATCTAGTTTTTCTTGGAATCCTCTTTCTAAGTGCGACAACCCTAAATGAATATCGCTATAAATTACTTAACTATAAATTTATTTTGACTCTTGCTATCAGTGGCTTAGTAGTTAGCCCTTATTTTTTTTGGCTAATCGCTCATCTTGATCTAGGCTTTAGAAATGCCTATAAACTAATGCCTGCAGATAAAGAATTTAGCTCAGGTCTACTAAGGTTAATCAAGGTAATCGTTTTATTTATTGGTCCAAGTTTTATTGTTTCCCGTCTTGTATTCCCCTCAAAATTTAAATCTACACAAAGTAGCCTTATTAACTTATTGCTGGTTCGTTATAATTTAATTTGTATTCCCTTATTAATAATAATGGTTTTGACAACTGGTATTAAAAATTTTGAAGCGCGCTGGCTGATTCCAATTTTATTTCTTTATCCTCTTCTCTATTTTTCTCAGCTAAAAGAAGCAATAAATTTTACGCTAAGAATTAAATTTTTTATAAGTTTCTGCTTGGTAATACAGCTCTGTTGTTTAACAACCTTAATGCAAACTAGCCCACACCAATTATCAAAGCAATTTACTCTTAAACAAATAACAAAAAATTTTGAAACACGAATAGCTCGAGTGGACTTTATCCTCAGTGATTCTCATTGGCTCTTGGGTAATTTAAAATTAATCTTTCCGGGTGTTAATACTAAACTTTTAGTTATGAATAATTCACTTAGTTTACCGAGCGGTAAATCCCTGATTATCTGGCAGTCAGCAAGTTCTTCATTTTGGCTGACTTATTTTGCTACAACAGAAAATTTACAGCAGATAAATTATATTCAAGACCCTAAAACTCTCCAAACTCTGGCGGCCTATACTTATGCGGATAAGGACAATAATTCTTAAATCGGCGTTATAGTTAGCTTAAAGGCTTAAATTTACGAAGCCGCGTAGCTCTTTCACGATGAATTAAAAATAAATTACGACTATAGATAAAAATCCCTGTGGATTGACCCAGTATAAATACTGGATCCTGTTTATAAATGGAATAAAACAGCAAAGTAATACCACCCAATAAACTAAGATACCAGAAAGCCACAGGTATTATTGATCTCTTTTCTCTCTCGCTTACTAGCCACTGCACTATAAACCGAGCAGTAAAAACGCCTTGACCGAGTAGACCAATTGCAAGCCAGATATAATCATTGCTCATAATTCATAAACCTCAGGTGCACAAGGACGTTTCATAAGCCAACGTACTCCTATCAAATCATGGATACCTACAAATAACCTGTTCATTACGCCATATTTTGACACTCCGTGCCTGCGCGGACGGTGATTTACAGGTAAATTTATTAATTTAAATCCTGCCCTCTTAAATAAAGCGGGTAGATATCGATGTAAATGATTGAAATGAGGGAGAGCTAAAAAGGCCTCACGTGAAAATAATTTTAAACTGCAGCCAGTATCAGGACATTCATCCTTGAGTAAGTTACGCCTAAGACTGTTCGCAAGTCGCGAACTAAGTCTGCGTAAATTGTTGTCATCTCTTTTTTTGCGGTTGCCTAAAACCACCGTACGCGAATCCTGTCGCTGCGCCATTAAGCGGGGGATGTCAGCGGGGTCATTTTGGCCATCACCGTCTAAGGTCACTAGCAGGGAATAGCGAGCCGCTCTAGCACCCGTTAATAAGGCAGCACTCTGACCATAATTGTGTTTATGATAGATAGCCAAGAGATGAGAATGAATCTTTGCAAGTTCTTTCAACTGCTCTCTAGTTCCATCCGTGGATCCGTCATCTATAAAAATCACTTCATAAAGAAAACGGTCAAGAGGAAGAGCAGCTACAATTTCTCGGTAAAGGTCTTTGATATTATCCACTTCATTGTAAACAGGGATTATTATAGACAATTCATAAACTGGATTCATTTGCATCATAACGCCTTTTAACACCAAAATTGCAATTAAAACCTAGGTTTCCAAGCCAAGGTTAGCCAGGATTTACGTTTCAAAATAGTGAGAAGACAAAAGACAACCATTGTTGTCAGGTACATTGAAAACAATACATCACTAAGGTAGTGATGGGTTAGTAAAACTCGCGAAATAGCAACCGATGCACCTAACAGCATTAACGCCACGAAATATCGAGGAAATAAAATACCAAGACCCAGTACAACCCCAATAATAGTGGTTGTATGACCTGAAGGAAAGGACCAAAAATTAGCCTGAGTCTGCCACCCATAGAAGCCATAAAACTGTTCACTTCCTTGTAAAAATAGATTAGGACGAGCACGCCCCAGACTTATCTTAAGTATTAGGCTAACGATTGATGGAACAATTAAACACAACATTAAAAACCAAAATCTTACTTCCCAGAGCCTATTTTTTCGGACATAGCGAAAAAATAGAGCAAAAATTAAAAAAGCAGGAAAATAGATTGCTCCTAATCCTACACGAGTAAGGTAGCTTAAATAGGGAAAAGAGCTACGTATATTAGCATGAAAAAAAAAGGCTGAAATGTGTTTATCCAATTTTAAAATCAAGAGAATAATTAATCCAAAATAAACAAGGATAAAAAAGGGATTGGTTATTGTTTTGACTAAACGCTCAAAAGGTGACATGTTCATTTTCTCCAGAACTGCGGCTTACCAAAACAAGTTCCAGCCAGCGGCCTTTAGAGTAATTAAATCCCTTTAAACTTGTCAAAATTAATGGATTTTTATACAGCTGCTTTGAATTATCAAAGGTTTTTGCTTCCATCAGGGCGATGCGTGAATTATCTGAGTTTATAAGTAACGCTGCAGTACCGCGATCGGTGAATTTCACATTCTGGGTATTAAATTTGAATACGAGACTCGGCTCCTGAAAATCCACTGCTAGCAAAGGTTTTTCAGATGAAAATTTGTTTTTATCAATTACTTCAGTGATATTGTTAGTGATCCAGAGGGGTTTTAACTGCGGCAGGAGGCTTGTAAAAATAAGTGGATAACTGATTAAAGCCATCAGAATTAGAGTATAAGCCGCTCGATGGTAATTTCCATACCAGGCATAATAAACACCTATAACGGTAAATAAAGTGATTATCAAAAAAAGGCTAAGCGCTACAAAGGTCCATTCTTGCATTAGTAAATAAGGCAAGCTAGTTATAGCAGCAGCTAAGCCTATAGATAAAATTCCCCAAACAATCTGCAAAATTCGCAAACCTTTACCTGGCATTTTGAACTTTATCGGTTCACTAAGTGCCAAGCCACAAAAAATTGCCAAGGCCGGGAAAGTAGGAAGCACATATTGAGGTAACTTGGTTGGCATAATTTCAAAAAAAAGCCAGGTAGGCAGAATCCATGCTAATAAAAATTTAACGGATTTTTTGTGTCGATTCTGTATTGCAAAAATACCGCCCTGCCATAAAAATAAAGATGCTGGCCAAAATGTAATTGGTAGAATTAGTAGATGAAATAAAGGGGGTTTACCATGCGATTCATGCCCTCCTTGCAATTTAGGCAACAAGTCCTTGTTAATCATTTGCAGTATATAATTAGAATTTTCAGCTTCATTTATCGGGATAATCCAAATCAAACTAAGCACAATAAATAAAGTTAAACCCACTAAAATATGTAAACCTCGTAACCAGGAGATACGTCTTTCAATTGCCGAAAGTGTAATAATTGATAGCAGGCCAATTAAAGGCGTAACTCCTTTTAAAACCAGGCCATAGGTCATTGCTAACCAGAAACCTAAAGCCCAGCACCAATGCGACTTTATATTTGTTGTTCCGTCTCTATAAATCATCCATAAAGCGGTTTGCATGAGCAAGACAGAAAAAAGTAACGAGCTATCAATTACTGCCATATGCGCTTCAACTACCAGCAGCAACGACGTGGCTAAAAACGCAGCAGCAAGCCTTGCTGCGAGCTCGCCAGCTAAATAACGGGATAAAAAATAAGTTAACAGGATCGAAAATAAAGCACCTAGAAAAGAGGGGATGCGATAAGGCCAAATTGCAGTGGCATTAGCTGTACTAAACAATTTAACAGAGCTTGCTTGTAACCAATTGATTCCCGGAGGCTTTTGAAAACGAGTTTTATCCTGATAGCGAACTTGAAAAAAATTTCCTGTTTGCAACATCTGGCGACTAGCTTGGGCAAAATGCGCCTCATCTCTATCAATCACCGATAATTTGGCAATACCAGGAATAAAAATCAGCATAGAGAAAAGGATTAAGATAAGGTAAATATTAATTTTACGCAAAATGCCATCGCCTAAAAAGAGAGCTGTTTAGAAAGCAGATTTACAATCCGATTTTATAATCTGTTAAAAACTGGGCAAGTATATAAGACCTAATCATTAAATTCTAGCAATCTGAAGACTACAACCTTTCTACTACAGTGATCCTCAAAATAGGCTTAGGCACTTATAGAGGCTCAAGCATACTTGAGGTTAGACACCACAATCCGTTAGAATGACCGATCTTTTCTCAACTAGTTAACCTTCATGCTTGAATTATCCTCAATCCAAAAAATTGCCGTATGGGTATTGCCAGTTTTATTTGCAATCACGATTCATGAAGCAGCACATGCATGGATGGCTTCTCGGTTGGGCGACACTACCGCTAAAATGCTTGGCCGTTTAAGCTTTAACCCAATTAAACATATTGATCTTATTGGAACGATCATAGTCCCGATTAGCATTCTTCTATTAAGTCATTTTAATTTTGTCTTTGGGTGGGCAAAGCCAGTTCCAATCAATGCCTCACAATTTGCCAAACCACGACGTGACTTAGCCTTAGCAACCGCAGCAGGACCCGTATCAAATTTAATAATGGCTTTTTTATGGGTAATTTGTCTTAAACTTGGCACGATGCTTAATCCTTCAACCTCATATTTTGCATTATTTATGGTGCTTTCGGGGCAAGCTGGCGTAATCATCAATCTTTTACTTGCTTATCTTAATCTACTTCCTATCCCTCCTCTGGATGGTAGCCGAATAGTTGCAAGCATTTTACCCATTCGACAAGCTATGCATTTTCAGAAGATTGAACCTTATGGTTTTTTTATTCTTTTATTTCTAATGTTCACTGGGGTATTAGGTTGGCTAATACAGCCACCAATTTCCTGGTCTTTAAACGGACTTTATTCCCTTTTTAATCTTTAATTGGTTAAGGGCTGTTTATGAAAATTCTTGCTGATGCAAGCCTTCCTGGGCTGTTACATGCTTTCCCCAAGCCCTTCAAACTTAGCCTCTATCAAAATATTCCTGAACTAGTTTCTCGTCTAGCAGGGCAAGAAATTTTGCTTTGCCGAGCTTCATTAAAAGTTAATCAGGCCTTATTAGGCCAGCACAGCCAAACCTTGCGTTTCATAGCCACAGCAAGTAGTGGTAGTGATCATATTGATGAGGATTATTTAAAAGCTAATGCCATTAAGTTGATTGATGCAAAAGGCTCAAATGCAAGAGCTGTGGCTGATTATGTAATTGCTACCCTTGCCTATTTACAAACTTATAAAAACATTTCCTGTGTAAAAGCTGGGGTAATTGGTTTAGGTGAAGTCGGACTAAAAGTGGCTAAACGTTTAAAGGCCATAGGTATGAACGTGCTTTATAACGATCCACTTAAGGCTGAAAGCGATATAAATTTTTTAAATAGCCCAATTGAAGATTTAATAGATTGCGATTTAATTTGCTTGCATCCCAGTTTACATGATAACCCTCCCTTTCCAAGCAGGAACCTAATCGATAAAATTTTATTAAACAGGCTTAAACCTGGCGCGGTAATGATTAAC
Organism: Tatlockia sp.; assembly: GCA_013697725.1. Taxonomy (GTDB): domain Bacteria; phylum Pseudomonadota; class Gammaproteobacteria; order Legionellales; family Legionellaceae; genus Tatlockia. Next base: position 15,295 of record JACCWI010000015.1, on the reverse strand, counting down.
GCCTCGCGGGGTGATATCGTGAATGAAGATCTAATATTGAATCAAAATAATAAGCTAATTTATTGTACGGATGTCTATTCAAATGAACCATCAATTAATAAAAAAATTGTAGAGTGGGCAACAATCTGTACCCCTCATATCGCCGGTCATAGTGTCGAAGCAAAATTCACCGCAGTGGCAATGATAAGCGAAACCCTCCATCGCCACCTTAATCTTAAGCCACCTGCTAGAGAATTTCCCTTGATAAAAGAACCCTCAGTTTCACTGAGTTCAGGATGGCAAGATTTGGTTTTGTCCTTGTATAATCCTTTCACTGAAACACAATTATTAAAATCAGCAACGAACCTGGAGCTCAGCTTTAAAAGTCTGCGTCTTGCTCATCAAAACCGTCATGATTTCTGCAATTATTCAATTCAATCCAGTTCGAAACAGACTAAAAAAATTTTAGGAGTAGAGGATTAAAATTTATTAACCCCCTATTTTTTTGAAATTGTTATCGCTCATAACTTCGTAATCTCAAGCAAAGACGAGAGATTCTAAGCGGTGGCATAATTTCAGCAGAGCAATCGATTAAATCTTTTTAAGTCAATAATGCTTTAAATACTTTCTTTCATTAGTTTACGAATTACTGCCTGATCAGAAAATTCATGTTTAATGGCGCCAATCTGTTGATAATTTTCATGGCCTTTTCCAGCAATCAAAACGATATCGTTTTTATCTGCCAGACTAAGAGCCTTTGAAATGGCCTCTTCGCGATCTGAAATTTTATAAAAATTCTTTTTTGAACCAATACCCGCCTCAATTTCTTTAATAATAGTCAAGGGATTTTCAGAACGTGGATTATCACTGGTGATAATTGCCAGATCAGCATATTGGCTCGCGATGTTTCCCATCACGGGTCTTTTTGTTCTGTCTCTATCACCACCACAGCCAAAAACAACTAAGAGACGCCCTTTTTTCACTTTTACCAGAGTGGATAAAACATTTTCCAAGGCATCGGGAGTATGTGCAAAATCAACGATTGCATAGGGTTCTTTGCTTATAATCTCCATGCGCCCAGGCGCTGCTTTAAGTTCTGCCATTATAGGCAGAACTTTATTCACAGAATAGCCTGAGGCTAAAAGAGACGAAAATACAGCCAATGCATTATAAATGTTAAAGAACCCTAGAGCATTAATTAATAGTTGATGTCTCCCCCAGGGTGAATCTAATTCCAGTTGAGTTCCCGCGAGACTAAGATCCCAATTCAAAGCTCGAACCGCAGCACCTTCTTTAATTCCATAACTAAGCATTTCTGCCGCTTGCGAAGCTTTGCAGATCAAATCACTATAGTTATCATCTTTGTTTACAATAGCCCACTTAAGCTGTGGATTAGCAAATAAACGAGCTTTTGCTGCAGCATAAGCCTTCATGGTTTGATGATAATCTAAATGATCATGGCTTAAATTACTAAAAATAGCTTGGTGAAAATCAATACAATCGACTCGATGCTGACATAAAGCATGAGAGGAAACCTCCATACAAACCTGTTTAATTTCCTGTTGCTCATAATGATGAAGTAATGCTTGTAAACAAAGCGCATCCGGGGTTGTATTGGCTAAAGTTTGTAAAGAATTTACTTCTCCTTCACCAATCGTACCAATATAGGCTGAACTCTGCCCTAACAAGTTATGCGCTTGCGCAAGTTGGTAAGCAATTGTTGTTTTGCCATTAGTACCTGTTACGCCAGTAACAGCAAGTTTCTTGCTAGGCTCGCCATAAAATCGACTGGCAATTGCTGCAATTTTAGTTCTAAGACCTGGTAAGGCAAAGGAAGGTATATTATTTGGTAATTGACAACCAGAAGGCCAATTCTCCGGTTCATAAACAATAGCTTTCGCACCAGCATTTAATGCCTGACTAAGAAATAAACGACCATCTGTAACAACTCCTGGATACGCAAAAAATAAAAAACCAGGTTTTAGATGCCGACTATCATTATGTAACCCTGAAATCTGACAATCTACCAATTCAGAATTAATCCAAGGGTTTAGAAGTTCAGTTAAGTTCATTTTAACCTCAGCCGATTGCTTGATCTGGTGGCACATCAAGGATGCGTAAAGCACCAGACATTATTTGGGAGAAAAGTGGAGCTGCAACAGAAGCAGCATAATAGCCATTTTTAGTGGGTTCATGAATAACAACAGCAATGACCAGACGAGGATCTGACACAGGTGCAATCCCAACAAAACTGGCAATATGGCGATTTTTTTCATAGCCATTTTTACCAGCGATTTGTGAAGTACCTGTTTTTCCGGCTACACGATAGCCAGGAACTCGCGCCGAGCGCCCAGTTCCTTCATTTCCTAACACAGCTTCCAACATAGCTAATACTTGATCTGAAGTTTTTTTATCCAAAACCTGCTCTCCTACCGGCTTTGACTCGCTATGAAGTAAACTTACCGGGATTAACTGTCCTTGATTAGCAAAAACAAGATAACCCTTTGCGAGTTGCAAGGCGGTCACTGACATTCCATAACCAAAGCTCAAAGTACTAAGTACAAAAGGGTTAGCATCTTTGACATTAACAATATAACCCTCACTTTCTCCTGGATAATTACTTTCTGTCCTCTGACCGAAACCAAAGCGCTGTAGTAGTCCAATCAATTGCTCAGGCGGGCTTGCTAAAACCATTTTAGCGACACCTACGTTGGAGGAATGCTGTAAAACACCCGTTACACTTAAAACACCATAACTATGAAGGTCACGTACAATACGCCCATGTACAAGCATGCGGCTTGGCCGTGTATCGATAACAGTTTCCGGTTTGAATAAACCACTACCTAAAGCGCTGGCAATGGTGAAGGCCTTCATCACTGAACCCGGTTCAAAAGTATCAGTCAAGGCTCTATTTCGATAGCTATCTCGCGTATAACGACCTCTCGCATTTGGATTAAACGAGGGCGCATTAGCCGCTGCCAAAATTTCCCCTGTTTTAGCATCAAGTACTACTACAGACCCAGATTTTGCCGCAAATTTTTCCATTGTATTTTGCAGTTCGTGATAAGCTAGATATTGAATGTGCCTGTCTATGCTTAAAACCAGATCATGTCCAGGCCGCGGCTCTCTCAGGACATCAAGCTCTTCAATAATCTGTCCCATTCTATCTTTAAGAACTCGCTTTCTACCTTGGATTCCCATTAACCAATCCTGATAAGCAAGCTCTAAACCTTCAATACCAATATCGTCGATATTAGTGAATCCAACTAAAGGTGCAACTGTTTCACCTTCAGGATAAAAGCGCTTAAATTCTTGCTGAAAATTTATTCCTGGTATTTTGAGTTCTTCAATTTTCTTTGCTAATTCTGGGCGCAATTGGCGATGTAAATAGAGAAATTCACGTTTTTTAGCCTGATTAATGGTGTCTATTAAGGTTTTCGCTGTAGTTTCTAATAATTGGCTAAGCTCTACTAATTTAGATTTATCAGCGGAAAACGTTTTAGGATTTACCCAAACGGTTTGTACCGGAGTTGAAACAGCCAATGGAGTTCCCAGACGATCGGTTATCATGCCACGATGAGCGGGAATTTCAAGCACACGAAGACTTCGCGCATTTCCTTGTACTTGTAAAAATTGGCGGTCCAGGACTGTTAAAGCTAGCATTCTCCATAAAAGAACAGTCAGTATCATGACGAAAAAAAACGACAAGACTACTAATCTTGTCAAATGGCCTTTAGTTTTCATTGAGTCCGTAATAAAAAAATTTCTTTGTCAGTTGGCAATTTCATTTGCAATTTTTCTTTGGCCAGTTCTTCTACTCTTGCCGGTGTTGCAAGGCTCGCCTGCTCTAAGAGCAATTGCCCCCACTGTAATTGTAATTGATTAGTTTGCTGCTCTAAACGTTGTAATTCAGTAAAATTCATCCGATATTCATTGGTAGTATAAACAATAGCTAAAGCACTCACTAAAATAGAGACTAAAAGAAACATTAGAAAAAAGAGCCGTTTTGAAATTCGCATTTCCAATAATTGGCCTGTGAAGAAGTTGCTTTGGTTAATGGCTTTAGCTGCAGCATTCATGCTATTTTTTCTCCTATTCGCAAAACCGCACTACGTGACCTCACATTACCTTTAACCTCATTTTCATTTGCCTTTATTGCCTTACCAATTCGTTTAAAATTAGATTTGATTTCAAAATGACGAATTGGAACTCCTAATGGGGGTCTCTCTCCATACTCCTGATCCCGCATAAATTGTTTGACGATGCGGTCTTCAAGCGAATGAAAACTGATAACTGCCAAGCGGCCACCTGGCGCCAAAGTAGTTAGAGCAACATTAAGACAGGTGCTTAGATCCGTTAATTCCTGGTTTACATGAATTCGTATTGCTTGAAATACTCTTGTGGCAGGATGTTTATGCTTTTCCCACTTAGGATTCGCTTCTTTAACAATCTCTGCTAGTACTGCTGTAGACTGGATTGGCTCTATATCGCGGGCAGCAACAATTGCTCTTGCAATTCGCATTGCGAAACGCTCTTCACCATATTGTTTAAAAATTACAGCCATCTCTTCTGCCTTTGCTTTATTTACAAAAACAGCTGCATCCATGGCTTGCTCTAAATCCATGCGCATATCCAGAGGCCCTTGTTGCATAAAACTAAACCCACGTTCAGGATTATCCAATTGCGGAGAAGACACCCCTAAATCAAGTAAAATGCCATTCACTTGACCGTATACGCCCGCTTTTTTAGATATTTCGTCAAGGGCTGCGAAAGTACCTTGATAAATTTGAAAACGCGGTTCATTAGCGAAATGCTCATGGGCATAATGTATGGCTTCTTGATCTTTATCGATCGCTAACAAGCGACCCGCTGCAGATAATTGTTGTAAAATTGCACGACTATGACCGCCACGTCCAAAGGTGCCATCAATATAAGTACCGTCGGCTTTAATTGCTAAGCCCTCGATCGCTTCTTGCAGCAAAACTGATTGATGCCCCATCATTTTATTTCCATTACAAAGAAAACGTTTTCATTTCATTAGGCAATCCACCTTCTTCGGATGCCTCTTCCTTTAACCAAACCTCTCGTTGAGCTTGCCAAAGATTTTCATCCCAGAGCTCAAATTTATTACCCTGGCCAATCATTACAACTCGTTTGTCTAAGTTGGCATATTCACGAAGCACCGTTGGCAGGAGAATTCGCCCATTACTATCTAATTCAACATCAGTCGCATGACCAATTAATAGACGTTGTATTCGTCGAGCAGCTGCATTAAAACTGGGTAAAGTCTGTAATTTATCCTCAATAATTTGCCATTGGCGAGTAGGATAAACTAACAAGCAAGTCTCTTCAGTATCAATTGTTACAACTAAAGATGAACTTAGAGAATCACGATAGCGCGTCGGCACGGTAAGCCGACCTTTTCCATCTATTGTAAGAGCATTGATTCCACGAAACATGTTTTAGTTTATGCAGGAAGATCTGAACTAGTCACGCCCCACATTTCTCCACTTTTTAGTTATTTTAACCACTTTAATACACTATAGGTGTATAAATTCCTAAGCGTCAACACTTTGAGCAGAATTATTTGCTCGGTAATTGATGCTGAGGATAAATTTAGTTCACTTTTGTTTTCATAATTTACATGGTGTAAGAATTTTACTCATAGCCGTCTAAAGCTGGAATACAACTGATTAACTATTAAGCTCCGCTGCAATGCGAATACCTTGCAGAACTAAATCGGGTAGATGATGATCAAAGATCCCTTGTTTATCAAATAAAGAGGCAAAACCACCTGTCGCCAAAACAACTGCATCTTCCTGCGCAAAAGCCTCTTCTTTTATTCGCGAAATCAATTCGCGACAAGCTCCAATAACTCCATAGAAAACACCTGATTGAATACTCTCTATGGTAGAACGACCCACAACCTGGTCAACTTTAATAATTTCCACTGAAGGTAATTTAGCAGTATTAGAGGCAAGCGCATCGAGGGATAAACGTATACCCGGTAAAATTGCCCCACCTAAATAAGCTTTTTGCGCTGTAATCACACAAAATGTGGTTGCAGTTCCAAAATCTATAACAATAATGTTTTTGCCAGCGAAGGCTTGGGTAGCTGCGATCGAATTAGCTATCCGATCAGCGCCTACTTCAATTGGATTACGATATTTAATATTTAAACCCGTTTTTACCCCAGCCTGTAAAGAAAAAGGTTCTACTGAAAAATATTTTAAACAGGCAGCTCTTAGAGAATAATCTAATTGGGGGACTACTGAACAAATTGCTATTCGTTTAATTTCTTCAGGAGAACAATGATTTTCTCTTAAAACGGATTTAAGAAAAATACCCAGTTCATCAGAAGTACTAGCCTTTGAGGTGTGACGAAATCGCAAGAGAATTTCTTCGTTGGCAAATACACCCCCATAGATATGGGAATTTCCAACATCAAGACATAACAGCATAGCAAGACTCAATCGTTAAATATTTAAAGTTCATGAATGAACTGCATTTTTTTACAAAGAGTAGGTTATTGTAAAGCGCTGATAGTAAATCGAGTTGCATTTAGAATCAAGAGGCTTAAATCTTGCTAATTGCAAAAAAAAAGAAGTCGGTCGATAAGCCGGGTTCTGTCGCGGACAACCATTCATCTGGGACATACGTCACCATATGCCTCAAGCAACCTACCCGAATCCTGTACGGGCCGTACATTATTACCCGAAGGTAAAATGGATTCCTATTTGGTCTTGCTCCGGGTGGGGTTTTCCCTGCCACGACTGTTACCAATCGTGCGGTGCGCTCTTACCGCACCATTTCACCCTTACTTAGACTTAAAAGTCTAAGCGGTATATTTTCTGTGGCACTTTCCGTAGGCTCACGCCTCCCAGGAGTTACCTGGCACCCTGCCCTGTGGAGCCCGGACTTTCCTCCCTTTGTTTTAGCAAAGAGCGATTGCCTGACCGACTTCACGTTAATCTTAACAGAGTGACCAATAGAAGACCAGAATTATATTCTTTGAACAGTGGCAATTATCCACGTGTACCAATGAATTCATCATCAAAATAACGCTTGAGCTTAGTGCGCAAAGTTCCACGGCTAACACCAAGAACACGAGCTGCTTTTGATTGGTTGTAACGAGTAAGTTCCATTACTGTACGAAACAAAGGAGCTTCAACCTCTTCAACTATCAACTGATAAAGATTCAAGTTGTTTTCTTTTGATCCGATTGCATTTAAATAGCCTTTAACAGCTCCAACTACTTGCTGGGCTAGCGCATCGTTGTATTGTTCTACCTGTTGCATAACTGCATTCATTTTCTTCTCCACAAACTAAAAATAATTATGACTTAAAAGCAATCCGTTCAGTCTTTCTAAGAACATCATGGGCGAAATAGTAGCAAAAATCGCAAACTATGTAAACATTGTTTTATTGATATTCATTTATTAAGGGAAGCTTAAGGAAATTTAAGCCAAATAGCAAGCATTTTTGCGCGAATTGAAACAAATTAATTCATTTTTTGGTTAAAAAGTTATTTTTTGAGCAAATTAAGTACCACCAGGCTTATAAATTACCCAAAGGTTCATATTTAACAGAGTTAACGGAGGATAAGCTGCATAGTTGACTTATTCGTTGACAGTAAAACTTTCGCCACAGCCACATTGGCCTGTTTGATTAGGATTATCAAAGATAAACTTGGAATTTAGACCTTGTTTAACATAATCTATTTGCATACCTTTAAGATAAGGATAACTCGCTTTATCAATAAATACTTGATAACTATCTGTTAATGGTTGAACAACGTCATTCTTACTTGCCACGCTAACATAATCCACTACATAAGATAGGCCAGAACAACCTGTTTTTTTTACGGAAAATCGAACCCCTATGCATTCATCCTGCTTAGCAAGATAAGCTGTAACATGATTAATAGCTCTGTCAGTTAGAACAATACCCGACTTAAGATCATTTGTATGCTGCATCACTTCGCTCATTAAACCTCTCCTTTTAACTTTGTTTTCATAAGTTCTACAAGTTCTCTATAGCTATCTTCCACAAATAGAGCAACAAAATAGCGTTTTTGTGGTATTTCTAATAACTGCAATAAATATTTAAAATCATAACATGGATGTTGATAGATTGAGGAACCCTCAAGTTGCCGACAGAGCCATTCCGCTGCTGCTACAAGATAGGGATTCCCAAAGGCTTTAAAACGAGCTTTCTCTACTATCCCTTTTTTGTTACAGAGGAGATATAAATCCAAGATATCACCTCGCCCCGCTTCGCCCCGTCTGCAATAAGCACTTAAATTGCTCGACAACAAATCTACAACTCCTACATGTCTAGGGTTAAAAAAATTGGCTTCTACCAGTTTATTATACATCATAGTGGTGATATTTCATGCAAGCGGTTAACCTGTTGGCAAATTATGGCAATAGTTTCGCTGATTTCTTCTTCACTAGTAAAGCGGCCAATTGATATCCGGATAGAGCTATAAGCCAACTCATCATTAAGACCTAAAGCTTTTAATACATAAGAAGGCTGTTGACTAGCTGCTATACAGGCAGAAGTGGTTGAAAGCGCTAAGGCATTAAAGGCTAGCATTAATGAGTCGCCGTCGATGCCAGCAAAGGACAAGTTAAGATTACCAGCAACGCGATTTATTTCATTGCCATTTAATTGTATACCTGGAAGATGCCTGATCCCTTGCCAGAGGCGTTGGCGTTGCTGCAAGATTCTTTGCTGTTCTTGAGGGGCTAAAGTTTTTGCGAGTACTAAAGCTTCGGCGAGACCGACAATCTGGTGAGTTGGTAAAGTACCGGAACGCAAACCTTTCTCATGCCCGCCACCAAAGGACAAGGCTTGAAGTCGTATTCGTGGTTTCTGCCGAATATATAAAGCGCCAATACCTTTGGGTCCATAAATTTTGTGCCCAGAAATTGACATAAGATCTACAGCTAATTTACTCAAATCTATTGCGAGCTTACCCGCTGACTGTGCTGCATCGACATGAAAAATTATTCCTTGGTTGCTGAGCAGCTCACCAATCGCAGCAATATCCTGTATCACCCCAATTTCATTATTAACCTGCATGATAGATACTAAAATAGTATCTTCACGTAAAGCATCTTTTAGATCCTGTAAATTCAGTAAACCATCCGCTTGCGGGGTTAAGTAGGTTAGACTAAAACCTTCTTTCTGCAATTGTTCAAAGCTATCAAGAACTGCCTTATGTTCAGTACGCAGAGTAATTAGATGTCGCCCTTTAGTTTGATAAAAACGAGCAGCCCCTAGAATAGCAAGATTATTCGCTTCTGTAGCTCCAGAGGTAAATATTATTTCCTGCGGCTGAGCATGGATTTGCTCGGCTATTTGCGCCCGTGCATTTTCTACAACTTCTAAAGCCATTTTGCCATAAATATGGCTAACTGAGGCTGGATTGCCAAAACAACCATCTAATCCTAGATGACTAAGCATTTTTTCTATAACTCGATGATCAACCGGTGTGGTTGCCATATAGTCCAGGTAGATAGGCAGCTTTGAGTTCACCTAAACTCCTTTATCAAGCGATTTTAGTGTATAAAGAACCTGGCTTAAAATGCCCCGCAAAATTGTTAGTTCTTTATTTTCCAAGCGAGCTCGATTAAACAAGCGGCGAATACGCTGTTGTAACCGCTTTGTCGGATTAGTGGGTTTCAAAAATTTAATGGCTGTCAACACTTCGGTTAGATGACTATAAAATTGTTCTACTTCTTCAGCGGTAGCTAACCTGTCCATGCGAAGTTCAACTTCTGCCTTCGGTGCTAATAATTTCATCCTCAATTCATAGGCAATGATTTGTACAGCTTGCCCTAGATTTAAGGAGCTAAAGTCTGGATTAGAGGGGATGTTGACATGATAATGGCAGCGTAATAATTCTTCATTGGTAAGCCCGGCATGTTCCCGACCAAACACGACAGCTATCTCCATCCCCTCGGTTTGCTCAGCAATTAATTGCGCAGAACCTGAGGGTGTTAAACCCGGTAAAGAAAGATCTCTGGGTCTTGCGGAGGTGGCAAGAATTAATTGACATCCCTGGAGTGCCTCCTCCAGGGAGTTAGTTAAAACCGCTTGATTCAATACATCATCGGCACCAGCTGCCATTTCGCGCGCTTTTTGATCAGGAAAAGATTTGGGTGAAACTAAATAGAGCTTAGACAAGCCCATTGTCTTCATTGCCCTTGCTGTTGAACCAATATTTCCTGGATGGGAGGTCTCAACTAACACTATACGAATTGCATCAAATTTCATAATAATTAACACTAATGATTTAATCTTCGCAACTATATCAGCAATGACTTCTCTCTGTACAAAAAAAATGTGTTAAACTCGCTGCCTTTGTTAAAATAGAGCCTAAATATGCATCCCTTATTAAATATTGCGATTAGTGCCGCCCGTGTTGCCGGCGATATTATTATCCGACACATGGATCAGGTTGATAGGATTAAAGTGACTGCCAAATCTGCGGATGAGTATTTTACTGAAGTGGATGTTAAAGCTGAACAAGCTATTATCAACACCATTCATAAAGCTTATCCTGATCATGGAATTATTGCTGAGGAAAGCGGCGTTTTTAACGTTGACTCAGAGTCAGTCTGGATAATCGACCCTATAGATGGAACAACTAATTATTTGCATGGCTTTCCTTGTTTTTCAGTTTCTATTGCTCATCGCGTTAAAAATCGCATTGAGCATGGGGTTGTCTATGATCCGATTCGTCATGAATGTTTCTCTGCAAGCCGTGGTCGTGGTGCACAGCTTAATGATCGACGCATTCGAGTGTCTAAACAAACACAATTATCTCAGTCTTTAATAGGAACTGGATTTCCTCATCATAATATTGCTCAAGGCCAACGCTATTTGCCCACCTTTGAAGCCTTAATTGGTAAATGTGCCGGCGTTAGACGCACAGGCTCAGCTGCCTTGGACTTGGCCTATGTAGCCTGTGGACGACTTGACGCGTTGTGGGAATTTGGCCTTCGCCCCTGGGATATTGCCGCAGGTACTTTGCTGGTAAAAGAAGCCGGTGGTTTGATTAGCGATATGCAAGGTAGTGAAGACTATATGAAAAACGGTGATATTGTTGCCGGCACTCCAAAAGTGTTCAAAGCTTTGTTGCAAACTTTAATGCCTCTTACAAAGCGCTAAAGCCTAAATTTCCTATTTGCGCTTCTGCAGGTAGGAAATATTATGTAATTCAATTACTGTGATAGCTCTCTAACAATCTTATTCGCAGAAAGTCGTGATCCAAAAATATTAATAAATAATCCGCTAATGACTAATAAACAGGCTACTAACTTCCAAAACTGAAAAATTTCACCCAAGATTAATACCGAGCTTAGTATTCCTACCACTGGAACTAATAAGGTAAAGGGAACAACCGTACCAACTGCATAGCGACTAAGTAACCAATTCCATACACCATAGCCTACCCAAGTTGAAACATAAACAATATAGGCCATTGAAAAAGCGCCCTGCCAAGTCAATTGGTGGAGAGTCGTATTTAATGCTTTAGGGCCTTCGATAAGTAGAGAAATTAGTAACATAGGTAAGCTAGCAACAAAGCTACCCCAAACGACTAAAGCAATCATTGAGATTTTATTATTTTTTCGGATTATCAGATTACCTAAACCCCAAGTGGCAGCGGCCGCGAGGATACAAATAAAGCCGAGGAAAGAGATAGTGGCATCAAAATGCATAGCAACCAAACCAATACCAGCAAAAGAAATTAATGCACCCCAAATTTGCCAAATACCCGTTTTTTCTCCGAGAATTAAGGCCGCAAAAAACATAGAGAAAAAAACTTGAGTTTGCATAATTAATGATGCCATTCCTGGGGTCATACCAGCATGCATGCCTAAAAATAAAAAAGAGAACTGCAAGGCAAACATGACTAGTCCATAAAGAATCACCGTTTTAAAGGGTATGGCTGGCATTTTGATAAAGAAGATGGCGGGAACAGAGGCCAAAATGAAACGAGCGGCGCAAAGAAACAAAGGAGTAATTTCCTCTAATGCAAATTTCACAAAAAGAAAATTGATACCCCAAATTATCACAACTAGCAATGCTAAAAGTAAATGCGGAAGTGGCATTATTTTTACTATAAAGTTAATATTCAATCATTTTAACTTAAATGAATATAGATAGCGATTCAAAACATAATTATCGATCCACTGAGTGCCCCATTATGGCAAATTTTTCAGTATAAGTTATATCTAAACAGGTTTAACCCATTCCTGTAATAACACCCATCCTTCGGCAGCAGGTATTTTTAAGGCAATTAGTACTTTTTTTTGTTTATTTATTGACTAAGAAATTGTTAAGATTTCAGATATAATTAAATAATTATTTGTCATGATGAGCATTAATTGCATAAGAATAATTATGTCTAAAGAACAGACGAGAAAAAAGGAAGGCTTTTAACCCTAATAAATTTTAGTGGAATGAATAACAACGATAAAAATATAATCATTGCGCTTGCAGATTCTGTAGGGGTTCGGGGAACACTTCATTCTCAGAGTTGATTTCGTCAAAAAAATTTCCCTTTATTCAACCAATTCTATGGGTAGACGACTTCTACAGATCTTTTGTCAAAGCCTTATCAGAATATAACCTAACCTCGCCCGAACTAACTCAAGACCTTTTGAAGGATAATTACTTGGGTTGGAAGAATATTCCTGTGGTGTTAAAACCAACATTGTAAAATTATCAGAAAATGACAAGTTACTTTAACAATATCTCACTCTAAATATGGGGCTAATTTCATGTAAAAATAATTTGCAAAGCCAATTAGGTCCAGCATTAAATGGCAAAACTAGAATAGAATGTATGACGGAACTTGTCTCACGCGAAGGAAATGTTGAAAAAATAATGGAGGCCTGGACCCGTTATTGCAGTTTCTAAAGAGAACAAAGAAATGTTTATGACTATTTTCTCGAAATGATAATTTCTGCCATTGTTCTGAAGGAATTCGAGTTAAATACTAACAAAATATAGTATTTATCTTAAAAATCCCGGCAAGATCTCTACAACCTGTGCAATCCAACGTTTATTGTCAGCTCTAACAATAGTGTTAGTACGTCCATATAATTTACTATTCACTTTACAATGAGTTAGCGAAAACACTACTTTATCGCATCTGATTGAAATATAGCTACAATCTTTGGTGAAAGTTTTCACATGATTTGAAAACAATGATTTACCCAAAGGAATATTTGTATTAAGCACATCTGATATTACTTTTTTTGGTAACTCATTAAAGTTCATGGTAATAAAAGCTAATTCAACAACCATTAGATCTTTCTTCTTTTGTGCAAGATGCACATCATTCCTAGCTTTGTTACGATCCAATAGCATCATAACGGCTCGATAATAGGTATTGGTACTCTTATTTTTCTTGGCATAAATCGTGTGAATAATGGGTGTTCTTTGATAATATTTTTCTACCCCTTTTGTCATTAGGGGTTGAGTTAGTAAATAATTATAAGGAATCGGCAACACAGACTCACTAACTCTGGTAGCCATTTTGTCTATGTTGGCGAGGCTCTTCATCTTCTGTTGAATGCCGTTCACTTGTAAATCAATAGCAATTGTAGCAGTGTGCGATATATGAAAAATAATCATGAACAGAAAAATGTAAAATTTTTTATTCATTTCCTCTTCTTTTAGTTAGGGTCAGTCAGATAGCCTGGGGAGAAAAAAAATAGGCAAAAGTACAATGCAGAAAACCAGTGGAGTCAGCATCTATTCCCCATCAAACAGCCCTATTATAATATCAATTAACGCTGCTAAGTACATAAATCCTTTCGGCATTCGGTTATATCTACTTGCCAAGCTTGATTGGAACGTATAATCGCTAGATCCCTTAGTAAATAAGGATACGTTTTATGTAACTGGTTTCGTTTACTCGTATTTGGCCCAGGATGTATCGCTTGTATTCCGCCCCATGCCATTAATCGTTGTACCCGCTTACGATTAACCTTAATTTTATGTCTTGCTCTTAACTCCTGTGTAATTCGCCGATAGCCATAAAAGGGGCATCTTTCCCATATTTCCCGAATTCTATTGAGTAATTCAATATCAGCAATTCCAACCGGTTTTTCCTGGGAATACAGCATACTACGATTTAAACCTAGTAATTCACACAGCCGCCTTATACTAAGACCGGGTGCCGCTTCAATTAATCCCTGTCGCTGTTCTCGTGGAATTTGTTCCAGCTTTTTTTTAAAAAATCTCGCTCTACCGTTAATTGACCTATCTTTTCATAAAGCTTAGATTGCTTACTTTCGAACTCCGCCTCTATCTCTTTTGTCCCTTTAGCGTTCGTTGAAAATAGTTGGGCTCGTTTTTCTAGAAACTGTTTCTTCCACAAATGCACCTGTCCTGGAGCTACCTCATATCGCTTGCATATCTCATTTATTGTCGTTTCGCCTTTGAGAGCTAAAAGTACAATTTCAAATTTTGAAGATGCCGACCACTTCTTCTTTGCCATTCCAACCTCCAACAGGAGGGCTATTATCTCTCATTTTTTTTAAAAAGTGTGGTCTAAATTGCAGGGGTCATTATAGTTCGTCATCATTAAATAATCTCATTAGGGATTAGGCTATAATTTATTTAGACGGACTTTAAGGAAATGTTATTAAAAAAAACAATGCAGCTGTTAGTGGGCTTTATGAAGGTAAAGGCTTACCTACAACAGAAGATGAATTATTTCAATTAAGCCAATATCCACTGATTGATAAAAAGGAGACAATGGATTTTTTTAGTGACAGCGAAATTTATCCAGAAATATTTTCTGACTTACGAATTCATCTGCATAAGGCTGAAGAAGAGTTGATTGTAGCCCATGAAAACAATGATTGGAAACTAATAAAATCGTTAGCAGATAGAGAAAGGGAAGGCACTTTTTATTGTGGCGCCAGAAGATTGCGCTATGCCTGTCAATTTCTAGAAGGTTATTGTGAAAGTAATCATAGTAATCTTCTTGAAGCACTTTATGAACAAGCGCTCAATGTGATGGTTCAAACGAGAAAAGCTATAGGCAAGGATTAATAACAACAAAATTAAATTAATCATTTATATATTAATTCAATGAGTAAAAAGGTTGATTGAAACTCCAATATTTTCTTTTAAGTTAAAAAGACCATATAACTAAAGTTTATATTTAATCTGAAGCCCGACAGATTGAAAATTTACCGCTATTGATCCTATGCTATTAGAATTATTAATTTTGGCATTTGGGATAAATTTCCCATAGCCATAAAATAACTGAGTGGAAAATTCC